>JBMTQX010000106.1:0-2183 GCA_049446715.1 Pseudohongiellaceae bacterium | reverse complement strand
CTAGTCTGACCTAGACACCATAGTAGTGCCGAAAACTTACCGAATACTTACCTGATCCTTATTCCAGGCCTTGCCATGCCCAAGCTGTACTCTGCACTTCCCTGCCCAGGACGCATATCTCACGTGATTGTGCCGACCGTGGTTTTTCTGGCACTGGCAGGCTTCAGTGCGGTGACGCCCCTGGACTTCCGTCTCGCCAGCCTTATCTATGGCCTGGGTAACAACACCTGGCAGTGGCGGGATGCCTGGGTGACCTCCAACCTGATCCATGACGGTGACCGGCAGCTGGTTGCCGTCATCGCCCTGCTGTTGCTGGGTGTCATGGCCGGCAGCATCCATCCACAGCTGCGGCCACATCGCCGCGGCCTCGTGTATGTCCTGGCCAGCGCGATAGTGTCAGCCCTGCTGGTCAACCTGCTGAAACGTGTCACGGCCATGGACTGCCCGTGGGACCTTGTGCGTTTCGGCGGTGACCGTGTTTACCACGGTCTGCTGGAAGGACGTGCGGAAACGTCTGGCAAATGTTTTCCTGCAGGCCATGCCAGTGCCGGTTACGCCTGGTTTGGCGCTTATTTCTTTGCCCGAGCCTGTTTCCCCCGCTGGCGCCTGCCCATCCTGGGCGGCGTGATGGCACTGGGACTGATATTCGGCATCGGCCAGCAAGTACGGGGCGCCCATTTTTTCAGCCATGATGTCTGGACGGCCTGGTTGTGCTGGATAGTGGCCTACACGGGCCAACGGCTTGTTTTTCCTTGTAAAACCAACAACAAAGAACCCTCATCACCTGATTCGGTTCAGCGGCGGTAATGTTGCGGTAAGGTTGAACCTCTAGTATGCAGGCTTCGGAATCACCCTTAGATGTGATGATGCAAGATAAAACAGCCTGCCATTCAGAACCCGAGTCACCATCCTGGCTGAAAGCCTATGTGCTCATGTCATGGGGCCACATGCTCTGCATGACGCTGCCGTTTTTCCACTCAGGTTTTGAAGCTCGATGGTTCTCCGCCAACACCCTGTTCCATGTCAGCGCCTGGCCGTTGTATGCGATGTTGTACTTGCTGCCCATGCTGCTGGTCGCCGGCACACTGAAAGTATTACTGCCACACCGGCAGCAGCTTGCCCAGATGGCGGCCCTCCTGACTGGCACCGCCACGCTGATGTTTGTCTGGGCTGACGGTCTGGTGTTTGAACTGTATTCCTTCCACATCAATCGCTTCGTGCTGAACCTGGTGCTGACAGATGGCGGTATCGAATCACTGAACAGCAGCACTGGTACTTACCTCAGTGTGGCAACAGAGGTTGTCCGGATCTTCATCATCCAGGCCCTGATGCTCTTCCTCGCCGTCTATCGCCATGGCCTGTTGTGGCGACCGAGCGGGCTACGCCCTGCTGCCCTCATAGCAGGCTTTTTCGGCCTGTTCCTGGCCCAGGGCATCACCTACGGCATTGGCGACGTTACCAACGACCCGGCCGTTCTCGAACACGCATACGCTTACCCGTTCTTCCAGAAAGTACGCTTTCGCAAACTGGCCGCCCAGCTTGGCTACACCAGTGAACACAGCAGTCGCTTCATTGCCCATGCGGATAGCAGTCGGCTGCAATACCCGCTCTATGAAGTCACCTTCAACAACGCGGTAACGACACCGAATATCGTCTGGCTGGTGGCGGAGTCGTTGCGTTGGGACCAGCTCACTCCCGAGATCATGCCCAACACCTGGCGACTGGCACAGCAGTCCTGGCATTACCAGAACCACTATTTCAGTGGCAACGGTACCCGCGAAGGCATGTTCGGCATGTTTTACGGTCTTTACGGCTCGTACTGGGACAGTTTTCTCTATGCCCGCCAGAGTCCCCTGCTCATGGACCGTCTGCAGGCCCTGCACTATGCGTTTGACATGCGTACCGGCGCACAATTCAGTTATCCGGAATTCGACAGAACCATACTGGCCAACCTGCCCGCGGCAAACTACCACGAAGCCGATCCGGATCTGTCTCCCTGGCAACGCGACCAGAGCAACACGACTGCACTCATTGAGTTTCTGCAGCAACCCCGCCAGCAGCCTGTCATGGCGTTCCAGTTTTTCGAATCCACACATGCGCCTTACTTCTTTCCGGAAGCACAGGCACTGAAAACGCCGTACGTCACCTCTCTCAACTATGCGGAGCTTTCCAAGGACTACCTA
>JBMTQX010000105.1:0-2481 GCA_049446715.1 Pseudohongiellaceae bacterium | reverse complement strand
AAGTCCGGCCCCGGGCACCAAACCCTGATTCCTTACGCCGTTTCACTGGCCTGGCCTGTGTTCTGCGCAGGCGCTTGCTGGTCTGGTCGGTTTGTCCCTATACTGGCCTTTCTTTAAGGAATAAGTGTCGGTAAAACAACAAGATCAGTCATCCGGCCGGGGGAAATCTATGCGCAATTCATTAGTGTTCGTTCTTGCTTTTACCGGTGTTCTGGCCGGGTGTTCCGGGGACCAGGAAGCGCCTGCCCAGACTGCCAATACGATGTCCTTGCCTGACGGTCCCTCCATCGATACTGTGGCCACGACCATGGGCCTGGACGGCGTCGAGTCGGTGATGCTGACCGGCACAGCCTGGCGTATTCGTAACAGTTTTCAGCAGACCCCCACAGCCAGCCCGCCATGGCCTTCTCGTGACCAGATCACCAACTGGACCCAGGCTGTCGATTTCAGCACGCCGGCCATGTTGGGCAAGGGTGACACCTTTGCGTCCAACCTGTTCCTAGAGCCACCGGTGGCCGGAACTCACATCATCAGCAGCCCGGCTGATACTTCATCCTGGCGCCAGCAGATGGAAGTCTGGCTGACACCCTGGGGCTTTGTGAAGGGAGCGCAGAGCAATGGTGCTGACAGCAGCTCCGTGACCATGGATGGCATGACCTACACCAAATTTACGTTCCAGTCGCCCGAGACCATGGCCTCACCTTCCGGTATGCGCTATACCGTCAATGGTTACGTCAACGCTGACAACCTGGTGGTGCGGACAGAAACCTGGGTGGAGGATAACCTGTTGGGTGACATGCATGTTGTCGAAGTTTTTGACGACTACATGAGCTTCAACGGCTTGATGGTGCCGCTGACCTTTGAACAGCAGCGCGGTGGTGGCGGCATCTTTGGCGTCAGTGTCAGCACCGCCTCTGCCAATCCTGCCAATCTGTCCCAGTTGCTGACGCTGCCGGAATCTACCGGTGGTTTTGGCGGTGGTGGCGGTGCCGGTGGCGCTGAGCCGCCAGCCGACTTGACTGAAGCCGTGGGGGAGGGTGCCTGGCTCGTCAATGGCGGCTATGTCTCTCTCGTGGTGGAGTTCAACAACTACCTGGCAGTGTTCGAGTCCGGTCAGTCCCAGGCTCGTGGTGAGCAGATCCTGGCGCAGATCAGAAACAATATTTCCGACAAGGAAATACGGTACATCATCAACTCACATCCGCATTCTGACCATACCGCAGGACTGGTGCCCTTTATTCGTGAAGGTGCCACCCTGGTGACTCACGTGAACAATGTCGACTTTCTCGATATGGCGCTAAATACGCCACGCACCCTACTGGGGGAAGAACCTCTCAATGCCGAAGTCATGGGTGTGGAAGGAGTGGGTATTTTTGAAGACGGCATGAATCGTCTGGAACTGCATCCGGTGCCCAACCTGCATACGGACGGTATGCTAGTCGCCGTACTCCCCGTCCAGGGCCTGATGTTTGAAGCGGATTTCACCTTGCCGGTAGGCGGTGCCGAGGCGAATCCGTTTGTGAAAACCCTGGCCCGCTACGTGGTGGAAAATGATGTGCAGTTTGAGGACTACGAGGCTGTGCATGCGGCCAATGTCGAGCAAAACCGCGATGACCTGATCAGCACCATAGCCGACGAGTTATAGACGTCACCGCCTAATGGCGCTGGTCTCTGGATGGATACGCCTGTCATCTCCCAAGGCGATGACGGGCGCGACTGCCAGGATCCGCTCTGCACTGAAAAAGATTAACAACAATCTGAACAGCGACTATTTTTTCCTGCCAAGGACGATAACCAATATCGGGTCAAGCGCAAGCAACTGATTTCAGGGGAGGCGCGCAAGCGTTCCAGAGTGTATCCCTTGTTGATCGGGGTCTTTGTCCTGATGATCATCATGCATATTGCCTTGCTGGCGATGAATAACGCGGCCTGATACGGGTGGTTATAGCCTTCCATCCCTCGGCTATATCCTACTTTTTTTCCACGTTCATTCCGCTTCCTTTGCCAATACCTACATCACTATCAGACTAACCCCCGCTTGACCGGTGCAACCAGGATGCGGGTTGTACTCTATGGTGATTGATGTCTTCAGTCTTTTTCTGCTGCGTCCTGGCGGTCAATAAACAGATAAGGATTCTTGCGGATGAACTCCTCGATCATGCGTTCAAGGAATGAGTCGGTTTCCCGGGTCTTGATATAGCCCCAGCCCAGGATGGCTAGGACAGCAGCGCCTATGAGGTCAACGATTAGGTCCCACATGGTATCGACCAGGCCGCTTTTCTGCATGTTGAGTCCGAAGACCTGGTCCATGAAGAATTCGAATATTTCCCATATCGTGCCGATACCGACTGCGAAAAGAAGCGCGAATAGAGCGATGAAATGGGGTGCAGGTCGAGATTGATCTCCTGTTTTTCATTGCGTACGTACACCAGTAGTAAACCCAGGATCCCGAGCAGGAAGGCGTAGCCGCTGTGCAGGGCC
>JBMTQX010000104.1:0-2636 GCA_049446715.1 Pseudohongiellaceae bacterium | reverse complement strand
CCATCGGCGCCCTGTTTGGCAAAGTCTCCCGCATCGGCGCCGTCCTGGCCTTTGTCACGGCCGGTATCCTGATTGGCCCGAGTGTGCTGGGGCTGGTCAGCAGCGCTGACGACATCCTGCATTTCTCCGAAATCGGCGTGGTGTTACTGCTGTTTATTATTGGTCTGGAGCTGCAGCCGAAACGTCTCTGGGCCCTGCGCAAACTCATCTTTGGAGCCGGCAGTCTGCAGCTGGCAGGTACCGGGTTGCTGTTGTTTGCGCTGCTATGGTTCACGGCACTGCCCTGGCAAACAGCAGCCGTGATCAGCTGCGGCCTGTCCCTGTCCAGTACCGCTTTTGCCCTGCGCCTGCTGGCGGACAACAATGAACTGACATCCAGCCAGGGCAAGCTGGCTTTCGGGATCCTGCTGTTCCAGGACCTGGCCATCATTCCTTTTCTCATCATCATTCCCATGCTGGCACTGGGCGAGATTGCCGGGGCAGCAGATGACCATGCCGTGTTGCCTGGCTGGCTGGGGCTGATCATTTTTTGCGGCTTTATCGTGGCCGGTCATTTTCTGCTGCATCCGTTTCTGCGGCTGGTGGCCTGGACCCGGGTGCAGGAAGCCTTCACTGCCACGGCCCTGTTGCTTGTGCTGGGTTCAGCCCTGCTAATGGAAAGCATCGGTTTGTCCATGGGGCTGGGCGCCTTCCTGGCCGGTGTGCTGGTGGCCGATTCGGAATACCGGCATCAGCTCGAAGCTGACATCGAGCCATTCAAGGCGCTGCTGCTAGGACTTTTTTTCATGGCCGTGGGTATGTCCACCAATGTCATGATCCTGGTTGACCACTGGCCGCTCGTGCTCGGTGGTGTGGTCATGCTGCTGGGTATGAAAATGGCCGTGCTAGTCCCGCTGGGCAGGTTGCAGGGACTCGATACCCGGCGCAGCCTGCGCCTGGCGGCATACCTGTGCCAGGGTGGCGAGTTTGGCTTTGTCGCGTTTACCCTGGCCAGCCAGCACCAGATTCTGAGTCCGCTGTTGAAGGATCAGCTGGTGATGATGGTTACCGCTTCTATGGCCCTGACCCCGGCAGTACTGAAATTGGTGACCCGCCTAACGTATGCACAGGGTCCCAGTGAAGAGGAACTGACGGCTTTGAGCCTGCCCGGTGCCGAGGCAGAAGCCGAGCATAATCCCGACATCATCATTGCCGGCTTTGGCCGCTTCGGGCAGATCCTGGGCCGCATTCTCACCGCCCAAGGTATTCCGTTTACCGCGATAGACATCAATCCGAACCAGGTAAAACTGGTGCGCGATTTTGGCAACAAGGTGTACTACGGCGACCTGTCCCATCCGTCGCTGCTGGAATCAGCTCATGTCGGTGATGCCAAAATCCTGGCGCTGTGTATCGATGATGCTGAAGCCAGCCTGCATATCGTCGGTCAGCTCAAGCGGCTGTATCCGAACCTGCGTATCATGGCCCGGGCCCGCAACCGCCATCACGAAATCCGCCTGCGCAACCTGCAGGTCCATTACGTGATTCGCGAAACCCTGCTATCCAGCATGGAATTTGTGCGCCAGGTGTTGGTCGGGCTTGGCATCAGGTCCGAGGATGCTAACGCCATGCTGGATACCTTTGCCGAAGTCGACAAGCGGTTGATGGAACAGCAGGTGGCCCTGGGCGATGACCAGAAAACGATGATGCAGACGGCCCAGGACGCAGCCACGGAATTGCGCCGGCTGCTGCAAAGCGAGAACAGCGCCAGGCAAGTGCCGGCTAAAAGTCCTGCAACGCCAACCAATCCGGAATGACTTTCAGGAATCAGCGGATATGCAAGGAGAGGTATCTGTTGGGTGGGTACTCTGGCATTACAGCTACCAGTCCGTCGGCCTGAACGACCTCAGCGTCGATACTGGATAAGGGCAGGCATCAGGACGATACCCGAGACTTGGTCACCGCCTGATGGGTTAACTGGATGGCAATCAGGGTCTAGTCATCCTGCGCCGCCGCCCCCAGGTGAGCGGTGAAGGTCTCGGTGAATTTCCTGATGCATGCTTGCGGATCGGGGTAATCATGGTCACTGAGCAGACGCTGTATGGTGTTCACGCCAAACTCCTGCCTGGATTCCGAGCGCGCCTCGGTAACACCATCCGCCAGCATCAGCAGGGTGTCGCTACTGGCCACGGAGAAGAACAGGGTTTCCCATTCGCAATCACGGCCAATACAGATGGGAGTGCCCTGGTGATCATCCAGCACGACAAGACTGCCGTTACGGCGCTTGATGAGCAGCGGTAAATGACCCGCATTGGTATACACGAATTCCTGCGTGGCAGCGTCATAGTTACACACGATGCCAGTAACAAATCCGCCGCGCCCCTGGCGCGTGAAAAATGCCAGTTGATATACGTGATGACATCGCCCGGCCTTTTACCGGGGCTGTCCAGGTAGGTTCTCAGGATGGCATCGAACATGGCCACTTTAACGGCAGCCCCGGGACCATGGCCGGAGACATCAAACACGCTGATTCCCCAGAAGATATCCGGACTGTCCAGTCCCGCCCGTCGCCTGGCATCACGCAGGTCAACAATGTCGTAATAGTCGCCGCCACCAATACTGGGCGCATAGTGAACGGCATACTCCAGGCCTTCTATACG
>JBMTQX010000103.1:0-3526 GCA_049446715.1 Pseudohongiellaceae bacterium | reverse complement strand
GAATTTGTCGCCGGCGAACCGCTGGGCAGCACCAACGAGGCTGGCGTAAAGATGCCGATGTCCGCCAACGTGAAGGTGTTCGGCAGCTTCAACTTCACCGAAAGCTGCACCTTCGACCCTGGCCGAAATCTGGTGCTGGCCATGAATGCCGGTAACCGCGCTGAAGGTGCGGAGCAGGACGGGTTCGTGTCCCTGATCAATCCCGACGGCAGCGTACACACGGCGAAATGGATCGGTGCCACCCGCGATGGCCTGGAACTGCATAACCCGCTGGGCAGTGCCATTGCCGGGGGCAAACTGTATACCGTGGATATTGGTTACCTGCGCTCCTTTGACCTGGCCACCGGCCGGCCGCTGGCCAACATCCCCGTACCCGGTGCCACCATCCTCAACGGCATCGGTGTGACTGAAGATGGCATAGCCTACATCTCCAACTCGCGCGACCCCGAAGTGATTTACAAGGTGACGCCGGATGGTGAAAGTAGCGTGTTTGCCGAAGGTGCCCCACTCAATGTCCCCAACGGCGTCGCCATCGATCGCAACGGCAACATCGTGGTGGTGAATATCAATGACAATGCCGTCATCACCTACAGCCCGAATGGCGATGTTGTGCAGATCGACCATGCGGCAGAAGGCGGTAATGACGGCGTGGTGGTGACTGAAGACAACACGCGCTATGTCAGCAGCGTGCGTTTTGGCAGCGTTTCCAAAGTGGTTCCCGGGCAGGCCCCGGAAGTGATTGCCACCGGCGTACCCAGTGCGGCATCCATGTGCTATGACTCTGTGCAGAAGCAACTCGTGATTCCGCTGAACCCGAACAACGCCCTGGCCTTTATCAAACTCTGATCACACCATGGCATCAGGAAACCGGTTAAGCTGCCGGTTTCCCGGTTCATGGTCCTTCGTATTTCGTGTTTATCCATGAGGGAAAGGGAATTCCTTTATGCGCATCCTGCTCGCTGCAAGTTTTTCGCTGTTGCTGGCCCTGTCCTGGTGGGGCGGCCTGCTGCCGCTGTTCATGCCCTGCTGGTACCTGCTCGTGAGTCTTGTCACGCTCGTGACCTATTACAGGGACAAGCGTGCTGCCGAGCGCCAGGCCTGGCGCGTGCCCGAAGCCACCCTGCAAGGCCTGGCCCTGTTGGGCGGCTGGCCTGGCGCCCTGGTCGGTCAACAGCGTTTCCGGCATAAAACCCGCAAACTGTCTTTCCAGATCGTCTTCTGGCTCATGCTGCTGGCCAACACCGGCGCACTGGTCTGGCTGCATACCGCGCCGGGATCACAGTTTCTTCGGGAAATCATCGCGCTGCTGACCCGCCTGGTGACGATGGAAGTGAGTGCATCATGGCTGCGCCAGGGCCTGCTGACTCTACTGGCCTACCGCTGACAACAGGCAGGCGACTTCGTTTGGCCAGGCTTGTTATGATCACGGGATTGAAAATCCCCCATTATCCGCTGGTCACCGAATTTTCGTGAAATTACTGCGCATCCTTCTGCTGCTGGCAAGCGGTCCGGCCTGGGCCCACACCGGCATTGCCACCACGGTGCCTGACCATGAAGCCGTGCTGGATCGGGCGCCAACGCTGCTGCGTTTCGAGTTTCCCGGTGAAGTCACCATTACCAATGCCCGAATACGGCCGGTGGATGCCAACCTCATAGCGACCGGTGAGACTGTCGTCGTACGCCTGCCGCGCAACCGCATCGGCCAGTCCACCGCCTTCGGCCGCGAGATCGAACTCGACATCCCCCTGTTGTCCCCCGGCTTCTACCAGGTGGTGTTCCAGGTCATTTCCATCGACGGTCATATGCTGGCCGACGACTATACCTTCACCGTCCTGCCCGAGTAACTGGTCCGGCCATTACATACTGGTTTCCGTATGGGCACCGCCGATGATATCCAGTTGGGGGTCATAAATACTGGTCTGGATTTCCATCAAGCCGAGCACGGTGTGAAAGAAGTTGTCGTGCGAGTATGCCACTTGCTGGCGCTCGGCAAGCAGAGGCGCGTTGATGCCGTAATGCTTGCCGAACCACATCAGGGCTGGCACCTGGCGCTGGACATCCGGCGCCATGAAGTTAGGCAGCCCGTGCAGGTAGAGGCCGTTTTCGCCCAATGATTCACCGTGATCACTGATGTAGAACATGGCTGTTTCGAAGCGGTCGTCGTACTGCTCCAGAAAGTGAATGACCTGGGCCAGGAAGTAATCCGTGTATAACAGCGCGTTGTCGTAGGCATTGGTGATTTCGGCCTCGGTACAGTTTTCCAGGGCCGTGGTCTCACAGACCGGCGTAAACCGCTCAAAAGCCTTCGGATAACGCTTGTAATAGGCCGGCCCGTGGTTGCCCATCTGGTGCAGAACGATGGCAACATCACCGCTTTCGGTGGCTTCGATCCATTCATCCAGTCCTGCCAGCATGCCGACATCCCGGCATTCGATATCGCAGACCGGATTGCGGTCCGGACCGCGAAAATCCTCCTCGGGAATCTCCACGGCAACGCCTTTGGAATCGGAATTAATATCACGCCAGAGCACATTCACACCGGCATGGTGCAGTACATCAAGCAGGTTTTCCGACTCGCCGGCAGCATCCACTTCAAAGTCACTGGCCGTGGCCAGCGAAAACATACAGGGCACCGACAAGGCCGTCGACGTGGCGCAACTGGTCATGTTCGGGAAAAAATGTACGTTGGCGTTTTCCAGCAGCGGATTGGTCTGGCGCGGATAACCCTGCAGGGAAAAATGGTCGGCACGGGCTGTTTCGCCCACGACAAGGATGACCAGTTCACGATCGGTATCAGTGGCGGGGATATGGGCATCCTCACCCACCGGTGTGCGCAGGCCGGGTTCAGGTTCAGGCGCCATTTCCTCGACAAACTTGCCCAGGGAATACAGCGTGGTTACCGGATTCGCGTAATAGCGCAGCGCCTTGTGCTCCCGGAAAAATCCGGCATAACCGGAACCCTGGGTCAGGACCAGCAGCGCTATCAGTGCCACCGAACCCAGGGTCACCTGCAGTTTCTTGACCAGTGCCCGTCCGGGATTCAGGCGCTGAATACGCAAACGGCTGATGATCAGCGCCGGCAATACCCCAAACACGCTGAAACTGAACACCAGTTGCCAGCTGAATAAATCCCGCACTTCCCGCCGGTCGGTAGCCATGACATTGCCCAGCATCGCGGTATCGATGACGATGTTGTAATGGTTCATGAAATAACCGGACATTGCTGCCAGTGGAAAAACCACCATCAACACCGGCTTCACGGTCAGGCAGTTGCACAGGAGTCCCAGCAGGAAGGCCGTCAGCGCAAACAGGAATACACAGAGCGACAGAACGAACAGTATATTGCCGTCCGCCAGTGGGTATATCGCCAACACATTGTTGAAAAAGGCGACGTTGTAAAACAGGGTTAATACCAGCGCACTGCCAAGAATGACCGTGTCGACCCGCCAGGATCTGCGAAGCACTCTCTTTAAATCGACGTTTAAATGCACGCGGCAACCTCCCTTGAACATATTGCTGATGTCGT
>JBMTQX010000102.1:0-3656 GCA_049446715.1 Pseudohongiellaceae bacterium | reverse complement strand
AGGCCGATGTTGCCTTCCTG
Source organism: Pseudohongiellaceae bacterium (assembly GCA_049446715.1). Taxonomy (GTDB): domain Bacteria; phylum Pseudomonadota; class Gammaproteobacteria; order Pseudomonadales; family Pseudohongiellaceae; genus Eutrophocola. The sequence goes on along the minus strand of JBMTQX010000102.1, from coordinate 3,636 downwards.
GATCAGGTCGAGGAACTGCAGGCCGCGGTTGGTGTATTTCTTGGCAATGGAGATCACCAGACGCAGGTTGGCTTCCACCATGTCCTTCTTGGCGCGGCGTGACTTGGCTTCACCGATGGACATCTTGCGGTTGATGTCCTTGATCTCGCTGATGGTCAGACCGGTTTCTTCTTCAATCAGCGTGAGTTTCTTCTGGGCGCGCAGAATCTCGACCTTCACCTTGGCCAGGGACTCGGAGTAGTCCTTGCGGCGCAGGTGGCTGTCGAGCCACTTCAGGTTGACTTCGTTGCCCGGGAAGCTCTTGATGAACACGTTGCGCGGCATCTGGCCTGAGTTGATGCACAGGTTGCGGATACTGCGTTCGTGGCGGCGGATGCGATTCAGACAGGCGCGGATATGTTCCAGTAGCGGGTCGAACTGGCGCGGAGACAGTTTGAAGAACTTGAAGACTTCGCCCAGTTTTTCCAGGGATTCGATGCCCTTCTCGTGGTCGCGACCATATTTCTTCAGGGCGCGCTGGGTAGAGCGCATCTGCTTACGCAGTTCCTCGAAACGGATGCGGGCTTCTTCGGGATCTGGACCGCTGGCGGTATCGTCGTCATCGCTCGAGCTGCCGGAATCGTCTTCTTCGTCGTCATTGGAATCGTCACTGGAGCTGCTGTCGTCAACGCTATCGCTGTTTGGCGAATCCTCAGCCACCTGGATTTCCTCTTCACCAATATCCAGGTAACCGGTCAGGATGTCGGCCAGGCGCTTTTCTTCTTTCTCGACAAGATCGTACTCGCCCAGCACGAACTCGACGGTGCCCGGGAAAAAAGCCATGGCAGCCATGAGTTCACGCAGGCCTTCTTCAATGCGCTTGGCAATGGCGATCTCGCCTTCGCGGGTCAGCAGTTCCACGGTACCCATTTCACGCATATACATGCGGACCGGGTCGGTGGTGCGACCGGCTTCGTTTTCGACAGCGGCCAGGGCGGCGGCGGCTTCAGCAGCGGCCAGCTCATCGGTCTCGTTCTCAATCATCAACAGCTGATCGGCATCAGGCGCGGTTTCAAATACCTTGATGCCCATGTCGTCGATCATCTGAATGATGTCTTCCACCTGGTCAGGATCGGAAATGGATTCCGGCAGGTGGTCGTTCACTTCCGCATAGGTCAGGTAATTCTGCTCCTTACCTTTGGCGATCAGAGCTTTCAGACTGGATTGTTGGGTTTGGACGTTGCTCATGTTCAGTGCAATTCCTCGGTGTCAGGAGTCGTGGATCAGGGCGCTTTTTACTTCACTTGCTTGCCATTACGTTGGCTTTCCGGGCTCTCGTCAATGTGCGTCAATCGCAGTGTTTTAACAGGCGCTCTGGGCCGTGTTAACCGGGTAAGCGAGGCGGAAAATAACCGCGCATTGTAATGAAATAGACGACTTCTTGCCAGCGCTATTTAACACCTAATATGCGGTTCAGACCGCATTTTTTAAGGGAAATTACCCATTTTCAGGGCAGTTTCACGGCTTTTCGGGGCTATCCGCCCCGGTTTCCCCACCCTGGCGACGTGAATGCAGTTTCTGGCGGGCTTCCTCGAGCCAGGAATGGTGGTGGCGGCGGCGGCGGTGGGTGTCCAGCAGGTGTGTGATGATCTCGCTGAATTCCTGGGCGATGCCCTCGGTGGGGGTGATCTGTTCCCGGTTCAGCAGCTGCGTGAGCTGGCTGCCCAGTGGGGTGGCATAAATTCGGCCCAGCAGCTCCGGGGTCGAGCTTGAGGGATGATTCTTGGCGACATGGATGACCTGCAGCAACAGGCCAATGTCAGGTGTATCGATTTCCGCCAGCTCTTCTTCGCAGTCCAGTGCGCTGACTACATCGGGTTTGAGTAGGATCAGGTTGACCGCTTTCATGCATACCGAGCGTCCGCTCTGGCGATTGCGGGCAGGCGGTTTGGCCCGGACCGGCACCGTGTCCAGTGCGGGCGGGGTAGGTGGGGCGGCGTTGTCCATACTGGCCAGTCGGGCCGGGTCCACTCCGGTGATGCCGGCGAGCTGATCCAGCATCAGCTGATGGTAGATGCCCTGGGGCACCTTGCCGATATAGGGCAGGGCGATCTTGCCCAGGCGGGCACGACCTTCCAGAGACTGCATGTCGACCTTGTCCCCCAGGGCCTGGAAGAAGAATTCTGCCAGCTGGGTGGCCTGGTTGACCGTGCGGGTAAAGGCCTCGGTACCGGTTTTGCGGACCTGGGTATCGGGGTCCTCACCATCGGGCAGAAACAGGAAACGCGCCGTGCGGCCGTCTTCCATCAACGGCAGAACCTGTTCCAGGGCGCGCCAGGCGGCCTCGCGCCCGGCTGTATCGCCGTCAAAGCAGAACACCACTTCAGGCACCAGCTTGAACAAGCGCCGCAGGTGGCTGGTGGAGGTTGCGGTCCCCAGGGTAGCCACGGCGTAGGTAATGTCATGCTGGGCCAGAGCGATCACGTCCATGTAGCCTTCCACAATGAGAAACTTTTCCAGTTTGCGGGTGGCGCGACGGGCTTCATAGAGCCCGTAGAGTTCTTCCCCCTTGTGGAACACAGGTGTTTCTGGAGAGTTCAGGTATTTGGGTTTGTCATCGCCCAGCACGCGGCCGCCAAAGGCTATGACGCGGCCACGGTTGTCGCGGATCGGGTAGATGATGCGGTCCCGGAAACGGTCATACAGGGAATATTTGTTGTTGTCCGTATTCTCGATGAGCATGCCGGCGTTGAGCAGGGCTTTCTTCCGGGCCTCGTCTGTGCCGATGGCATCCATCAGGTTGTTCCAGCCAGGCGGGGCGTAGCCGAGCCCGAAATCCCTGGCGATTTCGCCGGACAGGCCTCGGCTTTTCAGGTAATCGATGGCACGGCTTCTTTGCGGATGCTGGCGCAGCTGGGCCTGGTAGAAACGGGCACTGTCCTGCAGGATGTTGAACAGGGCCTGGTTCTGCTCGCGTGACTTTTGTGCGACCGAAGATTCTTCCCGCGGGACTTCCATGCCCATCTGGCTGGCCAGTTTTTCAATGGCCTCGACATAGTCCAGGTTTTCGTAATTCATCAGAAAGCCCAGGGCATTGCCGCCGGCCCCGCAGCCGAAGCAGTAGTAAAACTGCTTGTCCGGCTCAACGCTGAAGGAAGGCGATTTCTCGGTATGGAAAGGGCACAGCCCCTTGTAGTTCTTGCCGGCTTTCTTCAGCGTGGTATAGGCATCAATTACATCGACAATATCCACCCGCGCGAGGAGGTCGTCGATGAAGGATTGAGGGATGCGGCCGGCCATGGAAATATCTTTTTGGGTTCTGCTATGGGTGATTCGTTATTTTAAATATACTTGTGTATCGAGAAAAGGCGGAAGGGAGAAAGGGAGAAAAGGAGAAAAGCGCGGCAACTCATGTTCATACAGCGAGTTATGAACGCACTTATCCCGGACTTTTGCAGACAGGGCTTTCAGTAATTGCTTGGCATTACCTGCACCGCCTGCCTTCTTTCTCTTCCTTCTTTTCTCGTGTCCTCGCACCACTAAAGGTGTCATCTGCCGGCAAACGATCCCACAGATCTATGCCGACCTACGTGCTACGTTCTTCAATAGAAATTCATAATAGCATCCTGCGTGATCACCCCGGAGACTGTTTTTGTT
>JBMTQX010000101.1:0-3715 GCA_049446715.1 Pseudohongiellaceae bacterium | reverse complement strand
CAAGGAGCAAGGAGCAAGGAGCAAGGAGCAAGGAGCAAGGAGCAAGGAGCAAGGAGCAAGGACAGGATGTTTTTTGGCCACTTACCTGTCAAGGAGTTTCCACAACATATTTAACTTTTCACTTCTATGCTGTCTTCTGATAACGAATTAACTTTAGGAGAGTATAGCGTGGCCAAGTTTGAAGATTTGGCTGTATGGAAAAGAGCTTACCGGCTGTGTGCTGATATCTACAAAGCGACGATTCACGTAAAAGATTTCGGGTTTCGGGGCCAGATTACAAGGGCAGGTCTTTTCATCCCCTCAAACATCGCCGAAGGCTATGAACGAGACTCCCCAAAAGAAAAAGCCTATTTCCTGAAATTCGCCAAGGGATCAACAGGCGAAATCCGCCCCCAAATCTATATTGGTTGGAAATAGGACTTATTGATAAGGAGTTCGGCAGAAAATGGCTGCAGGAATCCCGTGAAATCTCCAAAATGCTCTATTCCCTAATCCTGACGGCAAAAAGCAAATCCTGAAAATTCCCCCCCTTGCTCCTTGCTCCTGTAATCCACCGCAGGCGGCCCCCTTGTTCCCTGTCCCTGCCCACAGTTACACTGCGGACCTCTATAACAAAAACACATCAGGCAGGGGAAGACGCATGAAATTACTAAAAACAGCAGCCGCACTCAGCCTAGCCACTGTTGCCACCACCGGCATGGCCCAGGACATGAGCTTTTTTGTCACCAGCGTCAATCCGAATGGCGGCAACCTGGGCGGTCTCGCCGGGGCCGACGGGTATTGTGAAGGACTGGCGGCCACCGTGGGTGCCGGGGGCAAGACCTGGCGTGCGTACCTGTCCACTGACACCGTCGATGCCCGCGACCGCATCGGTACCGGTCCCTGGTACAACGTAAACGGCGTCATGATCGCCCGCAACCTGGATGAACTGCATGGCGATGCGCCCGGCCTGACCAGTGAGACCGCCCTGGACCAGAATGGCAATTCCCCGAACTACATCGGCGCTGACGGCAATGTCGCCCAGCCGCTGCAACATGACATGCTGACCGGCACCAATGCCGATGGCACCGCTGCGCCACAGACCTGCAACAACTGGACTGACGGCAGTGCTGACAGCTCTGCCATGCTGGGGCATGCCGACCGTCGCGGCCGTGATCCGGTGGTCAATTCCTGGAATGCCGTGCACCCGTCACAGGGCTGCAGCCTGGAAACCCTGGCCCCCACCGGGGGTGCCGGCCAGTTCTACTGTTTCGCGATCGACTGATCTTTTACAGGATATAAAAAAGCCGCCGACCCTCATTGGTACCGCGGCTTTTTTGTGCCTGGCTTTTACGTTTGGCGAAAGCCGGCTTATTCCAGCGCCTGGTAAATCAGGGTCTGCACCTTGGCCAGCATGGCACCGTCGCTCGGGAAGGTCTGGCCCATGATCACATAGGTCATGTCCTCGGCCGGATCGACGCGGAAGTGGGTGGTGGCGGCGCCGCCCCAGCCAAAACTGCCAACGGAATCCATGTTGCCGCTCAGGGCCGGGCTCAGGGTGACGGACATACCCAGGCCGTAGCCCGTGGCGGCTTCACCGCGGCCATTGTTGATCGAGGGAACAGCTGCCGGCAGGTGATTGCTGCTCATCATTTCCACGCTCTTGCGACTGAGGATTTTCACACCGTCCAGTTCACCGCCGTTGAGCAGCATGCGGGCAAACTTCAGGTAGTCACCGGTCGAGGATGACAGGCTGAGTGTGGCAAAGTGATGATCGGTGAAACGGGCATAACCGTCGGTTGCCTGGGGCTGGATACCGCCTTCCCTGTTGGGCACATACACCCGGGCAAAATCATCAGCCCGGTCGGCCGGTACGCCAAACATGGTGTCTTTCATGCCCAGTGGATCAAACAGGCGCTCCTGCAGGAACCGGTCAAACGGCATCCCGGAGAGCACTTCCACCAGGTAGGCCTGCACGTCGTGGTTCAGGCCATACACCCATTCCTCCCCGGGCTGGTAGCGCAGCGGCACCTTGCCCAGTTCGACCACTTCCTGGCGCAGGGAATCCAACTGCCCCATCAGCAGGCCATGCTCACGATAGATGGCATCGACCGCGTGTCCGCCCAGGCCGCCGGACAGGCCCATGGTGTGGCGGAACGCATCCTGGATGGTGGGCTTACGTTTCGGCTCCTCAAGAATCATGTTACCGCCGCTGTCATACCCAGCAAACACTTTCAGATCGCGCAATTCCGGAATGTAATTTTCAATCGGGTCGGTGAGCTGAAACATGCCCTCTTCATACAGCATCATCAGGGCGACACTGGTGACCGGCTTGGTCATGGAATACAGGCGGAACAGGTGGTCGGTGGTCATGGTCTCACGATTCTCGCGATCTGAATAACCATAGGCCTTGTTCAGCACCACGCGGCCGTTGCGGGCCACGGCAACCACCATGCCGGCAATACGACCCTTGTCGACTTCGGCCTGGATGGCACGATCTATCACCGCGACGCGGTCCCGGTCCAGTCCCTGCGCTGCGGCCATGATAGTCCACAGGCCCGTGAATGCGGCCAGCAACAGGCCGCTGGCATCGCGGATCAACGATTTAACAGACATAGCTTTCCCCCGGAAAATGGCGTGTTTTTGTGGTTGCCGGCAAGCTGCGCCGGCGGCAGGACATGATACCAGCCCTGCAAGTCTTTAAAAGAGACCTGGCAGGGCTGGACAATCAGGTTGCATTAGAGCGCTTTGACGACGCGAAAGCCGAGATAGTTACGGCCTCGCTGGGTGTTGGGATATGGCGCACCGCGGCGGGCAGAGCGCTGCATGTATGGATTGCTGAGATAGGTGCCACTGCGGAACACGCGGTTGGCGCAGTTGCCATTCTTGTTGGCCGAACCGTCACGCGGGGCATTGGCGAAATCCGCTTCATAGCAGTCTTCTACCCACTCGAAAATATTGCCGTGCATGTCATAGACGCCAAACGCATTCGGCGGAAATGATTTCACGGGTGAGGTTTCATTGACCCAGACATCATTGCCTTCCGCCATGCCGCCCAGACCGCTTTCGCGCAGGCCGAAGTTGCCGTAGTCATAATCCAGTTTGTTGCCCCAGGGAAAGGTGGTTGTGGTGCCGGCACGCGCGGCATATTCCCACTGGGATTCGGCGGGCAGGCTGTAGGCATCATCCTCACCGGTTTTCCAGTTTAGCCAGCCGACAAAATGCTGGGCGTCATACCAGCTCACACCAACGACCGGCCGGTTACCCCTGCCCCAGTCCCAGTTCGGGTTTTCCGAACCGTCGAGCTGAATTTTCAGGGCAGCTTCGACACCGGCACCATCACAGCGCGCGTCACGAACGCAGGCTTCCCACATGTCCCAGGTCACGGGCGTGGTGGCAATGGCAAAGGGTTCGGCGAAAGTAACTTCATGCTGCGGCTCGTTGTCACGGCGTTCCGGTTCACTTGCCGGTGACCCCATGATGAACGAGCCGGCTGGCACGACAATCATTTCCGGGCAGTTGGTACATTCCTGGAGTGTGTCCCCTGGCACCATATCAGCAGCCAGTGCGCTGCCGGCAACCGCCAGGCCGAGCAGGAACAGGAAAGATGTGATGAGTTGACGCATGTGGCATTCCCTTTTCTGATGTTTTTGTCTGCTGCTAAGGTACTCGAAGACAGGGACAAGGGACAAGCGCAGGATGCAGGATGCAGGATGCAGGATGCAGGATGCAGGAT
>JBMTQX010000100.1:0-3746 GCA_049446715.1 Pseudohongiellaceae bacterium | reverse complement strand
TCTGGTTCATGGCTGGCAACCGGAAAGCGTGGTGTTAGCAGGCATCGTCCACAAAGAGGTAGCCTTTGCCCCAGAGGGTTTTCAGGCGCTCGGGCTGGTCAGGAGTGCTTTGCAGTTTTTACGCAGGCGGGAAATACGCACGTCGACCGTGCCTACCTGGTTACCTTCCGGCTCATTGATCCGCTCTATGTGCTTGACCTGAGTGACCAGGAGAATCCGCAGATTGTCGGCGAACTGGAAATTGACGGCTATTCCGATTACCTGCACCCGGTTTCAGACACCCTCCTGATGGGTATTGGCAAGGACGCTATTGCCGGTGACGGCTCATCCGACTTCAATGGCCGCGGGGCCTGGTACCAGGGTGTGAAGCTGTCACTGTTCGATGTCAGCGACCCGACAAGCCCGCGTGAAATCGATGCCGTGGTGCTGGGCAAGCGTGGCACCGAGTCCACCGTGCTCTGGGATCATCACGCATTGTCTTTTATACCGGGCAATGGCGGGGAGGCGGCACGCCTGGCGATTCCGGTTCAGCTGCATGAAGACATACCGACCTGGAAGAGCTGGGATGCCAGTGATGCCAGTGCCTGGTATGACTACACGCCGAGGGCACAGTCTTCCTTTGAACAGTCTGCCCTAGGCATCAGCCAGGCCGGCCGGCTGATCAGTGAAGTCGACAACGGCGATGACTTTGTCATTGCCCTGGATGACCATCTGATCGACCTGAGCGAAGACACGGACACTGGTACTGACAAAGCTGACAGCACCGACAGCGGCAACGATGAACCGATACCGGTGGAACTGCCGACTCGCCTGATCGCGCCGATTTTAAGCTATTACAGCGACCGCTCCGTGTTGCTGGATGATGCCGTTTTCTTCATCCATGACGGTGAGGTGCTGACCTCTTTCTGGGGAGAAGACCGGGGTGTGACTGACTAACCGGGTCTCTAAGTCACTGCAGTTCCGGTTGACTCCCCATCCCACTGAACCGCGGTGCCCTGGGTGCCGCGGTTTTTTTATGGGGTGCACAAACCGCGTTTGGTAGGCATCGCTATACGGGCTATTATCCTTCGGGTGCCGGACTCCCCCGGCGGTCTTTGTATTCAGGAAATGCGTATGGAAACCCGTCCCTGCCAGTCGTTCTTCATTCACCGGATTTTTTTCGCTGTCTGCATCATGACTGTGGCAATCATGCTGGTGCCCCCGGTGCGTGCCTATGACCCACAGGCGTCTGATTACCGCCCGGCCCTGGATCCGGCCTTGGGTATCGGGAAAGCCTTCGGACGCTGGAATACCCAGATCAACCTGGTCTACGACCCGGATGATGCGCCTGCCCTGTTTGCCGATGATGATGTCGTCATCGATCTGCTGGAAGAGGCGGTGGCCGAATGGGTACAGGTCAGTGGTATCCAGATGACAGTTGTGGGCGTGGATCGCAATATCCAGGACGATGACGATCTTAGGCCCGATGACCAGGATAACCTGGTGCGCGTGTTCTGGGGCAATACCGGGGGTGCTGCTGGCCAGGCAGGCCCGAAAGGTGACTTCTACAACGAAGACCTGGGGTATTACCCGTACATTGACGGCATCGTCAAACTGAGCAGCAACAGTGAACAATGGGAATCCACGGTTGAATTGCTGCCGGTGCTGGTCCATGAACTGGGGCATTTAATCGGTCTCGGGCATTCGGATAATCCCGCATCGGTCATGTATGCCAATCCCTACAACTTCCTCAATCATCCGCGAGCCGATGACATTCTGGCGGCCCGCGCTCTCTATGGTAAGGGCTCTCTGTCCATTGCCGATGTCACCCAGCCGATCAGCCAGTGGCTCTATTTCGCGCCGCCGGCTGCGTCGGCCAGTGCCACCGCCAAGTTGTTCAAGAGCAACGGCATTTTTGATCAGGGGGCCTTTATCGCGCTGGATTCTGACACCCCGGTCAGCGAGGTGAATGCCCAGACCGAAGACGGCAACTTTCTCTGGTTTTACTATGCCATGGGACCCAGCAGCAGCAAGATAGAGATTGATGCCACCTTTGTCCTGGTCGATCCCTTCGGATACCAGTATGAAGGCAGGGACCAGCAGATTTCCTGTGAACCGCATTTTTCCTGCGGCGTCGGGACGACGATCACGAAAACCCATGTGATCAAGTCGGTGCCCGGAGAGTGGACGGTTTACATGGTGGACGATGACACTAACACCACCTTGCTGGAATACCGCTTCACTGTGAATACGACCACCAGTTACAACAAGCCTCCGCAAGCCGATGTGACGGTGACCGGTGTCTCCAACACCATGATCAGTGTCAGCCTGGATGTCACGGATGCCGAAGATGATGCCATCCAGGTTGTCTGGCATCAGCATGGTGACTTCATCAGTAAGCGTGGCGGCGGGAATATCGATAACGGCAGTGATGGCGATACCATCAGTCGCAATATCAGCTTCCTGTCTGCCGGTACCCATACGCTGTTCGTGGAATTACTTGATGATTCGACCCGCTATGACGGCAGTGCTACAGGCGCTAGCTCTGCCGGTGACGGTTTTCGCAGCCTCATTGCCATCACTGTGAACCTGCCGGTCAACAGCGGCAGTGATGCCGACATCAGGCAGAGTTACTTGGTAGCCGGCAGCAGCCCGCCCCTGAATACCGGCGGTGGAGGCGAAGAACCCAAGACAGGAGCGGTCTTAATCAATGCCATCGCCGAAACCAATGCACTGGAACTGGTGGCAGCCTCCAATGGCAGCGCGACCACGGCGCAATTTGCAGCCGGCGCCAGTGCCGATGGCGGCGTCAGCACGGCAACCACGTTTTCGGCGGGTGAGGAAGTTGTCATCGGGGGTTCGGTGTCGCCGCAACTGGGCGACATTGGTTTTGGCGGGGAAGTGTTCGTGGTGATGTTCAGTGGCAGCGACCGCTTCTATCGCGACTTGGATGGCACCTTCGTACCGATCACCGGGGGACTGAAGTCTGCGCTGGATGCGGCCTATCTGCGCAGTGACCTGAAGCTGACGGAGAACGTCGAGATCTTCTCAGGCACCATGCAACCGGGTCTATACCGTTTCTTCCTGGGATACCGGGTTACCGAAGGCAGTGGCGGCCCGATACATTTCAATGCCCGTGCCTTCAGGGTGACGGTGGAATAGGGCCCCTGCCGCTCCTACGGGCGACGCGAACGAAACGTCTTCAGAATCTGGTCGAAGTGTTTCTTGGCCTGGCGGCTGAGTTCCTCGCTGCGCCCTTTTTCCACCGCATACTGCTCCGCCTTGAGAATCAGGTCGTCGATGTCGGCGGCGGGTTTCTCTGTGGGAGTGGGCTCACTGTGGCGGTTGGCCGCACTGAACAGGTTGATCCAGTGATCCGTGCGGCGGCCCAGCCGGAGCAGGGCATAAAAGCTGGTGCCCGGTTTTCTGCCGGGTTTGAGCAGGCTGATAATGCCCAAAACCATGGATACCGCACTAGAATAAAATCCCCGAACCCGTCAAACATCAGTTTGACCTGGAAACAGATGATGTCCTTGGTGAGTGTCCAGCGGCCCGGTCTGTTCTGGTGTGGAAGTATTTTTTGAGGGCACGATACATTTTCCGCTAAGCAGCAGGTTGCCAAGATGCGAGGCAGGGAGGAAAGGGGGAAGGGAGAAAGGAGGAAGGGAGAAAGGAGGAAGGGAGAAAGGGGCGTCAACTGGCGCTATTAACCTTCGTTTACTGAGCGGAAGTCAATCCGGGATTTAAATATATATGGTTCACCGAAT
>JBMTQX010000099.1:0-3914 GCA_049446715.1 Pseudohongiellaceae bacterium | reverse complement strand
ATAAAAGGATAAAAGGATAAAAGGATAAAAGGATAAAAGGATAAAAGGATAAAAGAATAAACGGGTTGTTCAGCTGCCATCGGTGCATGCTGTACACCCCGTAGGCCGGAAGAGGCGCGTAGCGTCGTCATCCGGCGAAGTGAAATGCGCGAAAACACCATACCGTCGTCCGCATGCCGACAGGTCGATCATAATAAACGCTCTCACATCATTCCGGTCATTTACAGACTTTGCACACCAAAGGGAAACGCCACATGGCTCACTCATTTAAAGCGGCAGTCTCAGTGCTCGCTCTGCTCATTCTCACCGGCTGTGCCGCCACCGACAATACTGCCCGCCAGGTCGTGGTCGATGCCGCCAACGCCATGGGCGGTGTCAGTGCCGTGCAGTCCCTGGATACCCTGGAAATCTTTGGTTATGGCCATGAGGCCTACCAGGACGGCGGCAGCCTGATCACCACCGAGCCCACCGCGCCGGAAAAAATGACCAATATGACGGCCTATCATCGGGTCATTGACCTGGCCAATGACCGCACCCGCGTGCAGGCGCGCCTCTACCGCGCCTTTATCTTTGCCGGTGAAGCCATGATGAAAGGCCTGCCGATTAACCAGTCCCTCGACGGCGAGGTAGCCTACGACGGCACCAGGCGTGCCTCCGAGGAAGCGGCGCTGACGCGGCGCATGGACATGCTGGCCTTTGCCCCGGTGGCCGTGCGCGAAGCGCTGGAGGTCGGCAGTCGTGTCAGCAATCGCCGCCGCCAGGACAATCTGACCCTGGTGGATGTGGAAACAGAGGATGCGCGCCGGTTTACCCTGGCGGTGAACAATACCACCGGCCTGCCGGCCTGGGTGCGCTGGCTGGAGCCCCATGAAAACCTGGGCGAGATCACCCAGCGCGCCGAGTACAGCGGCTGGCTGCCGGTCGAGAATGTCCTGCTGCCGATGAGCATCAACACCGTGTCCGACTGGAACGACACCGTGATGCTGCGCCTGCATATCGACCGGTATGTCGTGAATGGCGCCATCGACAACCTGGCGGCGCCGACCGCCGTGCGCAACGCGGCGCCTCCGGTACCGAACTACACCGTCAACGCCGAGCCTGTAGCCGACCACGTCTGGCACCTGACCGGCAACAACGGCGCCAATTCCGTGTTGCTTGAATTCGAGGACCACATCACCCTGTTTGAACTGCCCACCAACCGTGCCTGGTCACGGGCCGTGATTGCAAAGGCGCGACAGACTGTGCCCGGCAAACCGATTACCCAGGTCATCATTTCCCATCACCATTTCGATCACACCGGCGGCCTGCGCGAGGCCATGGCCGAAGGCATCACGCTGGTGGCGCATGAAGGCAACATGGCCTGGTTTGAAGCGCTAGGTGCACGCGAGGTCACGACTTACCAGGATGCCCTGAGCCGAAACCCGCAGCCGGTGCGCACACTGGCAGTCGATGACCATCTGCAGATGGCCGATGCCAATCTCACCGTCGATATCTTCCATACCGTCAGTAACGCTCACATGGCCCACGGCCTGTTTGCCTACATTCCGGAACACAAACTGCTGATCCAAGGTGACCTGTTCGATCGCAACTGGGAAGTGTATTTCTGGGGCAACACCTACGATGACAATGTGGCTTACAGGAATCTTGATGTAGAGCGTGATGTGCCGATCCATGGCACAGTAACGCCGATTGCCGATGTGCACCGCATCCTCGATCAGCAAAAGGCCAATGCACGCGCCCTGTGTGCCCAGGTGGACAGCATTGGCCTGTCGTTACCGGGCTGTCCGCTGGCGTGGGATTGATGCTGGAAAAAAGGTTCACCAAGAACTGAAGGCATCTGTTTCATGGCACTGATGGCCGGGATTCCGGCTTATCAGTCAAAGCCTGCATGCAGGCTGGTGATGACTGGATACTGGCCCGGCATTTGAATATGCCCTGGGTGGTCAGGTTCAAAACAACTGTTTCTATACTGCCATGGTGAGTTCCATGAAACCCAGGCCATCCACCACCAGCGACTGCCCGGTTTACTCCCCGGCCGAGGAACGGGTCAATATTGTCAACCATGCTGTTGGTGCCCTGTTACGCATCATTGCGCTGGTACTGCTGATTTTACGTGCCTCTCATGAGCCCGGCTTACAACCACTGGTCAGTTTTATGGTATTCGGGTCCAGCCTGGTTTTACTCTATGCCACATCCACGTTCTATCACCGGTGCAAAATCCGGTCATGCGACGCAAGTTCAGAATTTTTGATCATGTCACTATTGTGGTGCTCATCGCAGGGACCTATACCCCGTTTGCCCTGATCACCTTGCAAGGCGGCGTTGGGTGGTTGATTTTTGGTATCAGCTGGGGGCTTGCTTTGGCAGGAACCGTTTGAAGCTTTTATATACCGGCCGCTTCAAAGAGGTTTCTACACGGCTTTATGTCGTGATGGGCTGGCTGGTCGTTTTTATCTTCAGTCCATTGAAGAACAGGCTGCCTGCCGCTGGCTTAATGTGGCTGCTCAGTGGCGGTATTCTGTATTCCACCGGTGCTATCTTGTACAGCATTCGAAAAATTCCCTTCAATCACGCGATCTTTCATGGCCTGGTCCTGGCCGGTAGCGCCTGTCATTTTGTGTCGGTTTATTATTATGTGCTGCCGGAAAGGATATAGCGCCGGGTAAAAGGATATTGCTCACAGCCAGGCTGTTGGCGGCAGGCGCAGCCAGCGCCGTAAAACGGGAATCAGGCGACGCTGACCACCTTGATCATGTAGCGTCACTTTCAGGTCGACAGATTTTTGAATCTTGCTGGAAAACAAGTGCCCGGCAAGGCCGGGCACTTGACGTCAATCACTCGTGCAACTCAGCATCTTCCTCTGCCTGCTCGGGTTCAGGCGCCGGCGCCGGTGCTGGTGGCCTGCCGAAGGCCGGTGGTGGGTTCTCTTTCAGGTTATTGGCCAGGCTCACGACATACGCGCGCAGCGCTTGCGTATCTTCTTCATCCAGAAACTCACTGAACGACACCATGCCGTTGTTTTGCAGCGCACCGTCGATGACGATGGCGTTGAACAAGGCCTGATTACCGATGGCTGCGGCATAGCGCAGGTCAGGAAACAGGCTGCTGACCCGGCCGTTGTTGCCATGACAGCTGGCGCAATGGTCGTTGTAATGGGTTTCACCCAGGGCCAGCATGTCTTCATCGCCGAAATTCGCCGGTGGATTGAGTTCCGGCGGAGTATAGGTGATGGGTTCAGGCAGCATGGCATCACCGCCGAGTTTGTACACCAGCAGGCGGGCATAATTGGGCGCCCAGTAACCGCCGCGGCTGTTCTGGCCGGCGACCGCAGCGATATATTGTTCGCCCTCAATCTCGTAACTTACCGCTCCACCGACAACGCCGGCCTGGGTTTCGGTACTCCAGACTTCCTCACCGTTATCGGCACGGAAGGCTGTGAAGGTTGACCCCGAGGCCTGGAACACCAGGTTGCCCGCCGTGGTCATTACGCCGGCGCGGGAGCTGCCCATGCGCTGTTCCCAGACCGGTTCACGATTGACCGGGTCCCAGGCCAGCAGGTAGGAACCCGAGCCCTCCAGTTCCGGTGCCGGCATTTGTGGACGCTTGCCGACATTGATGGACAACAGCTGGTTGCCCATTTTGGCACCCGCCTCGGCCACCAGCGGGAAGCTGCCGTAATTGGTGGGGATGTACATCAGGCCCGTATCAGGGTTGAAGGCCATCGGGTGCCAGCTGTGGGCGCCGCCGGCCGATGGCACGACATGAAAACCGCGATCGCCGAAGGCACCATAGTTGGCCTCGGGATTGATAATGGGCCGGAAGTTTTCATCGAAACCCAGCATCCAGTTGGCGGTGGGCACAAACAAATCCGCTGACAACACTTCCCCGGTCGCCACATCAATGACATAGAACAC
>JBMTQX010000098.1:0-3998 GCA_049446715.1 Pseudohongiellaceae bacterium | reverse complement strand
AGACAGGAGACAGGAGACAGGAGACAGGAGACAGGAGACAGGAGACAGGAGACAGCATATGAATATTTTTTACCCTTTTACCGTCAAATCTTTATAACCGTTTGACCAATTAAGTGAACTGTCTCCAAACTCGTTCCCAAACTCCGTTTGTGCCAATAAGTAAACTGTCCCCTAATGCTGACCTGAGCATCCTGCCTCCTGCCTCCAAAAATGCTATGATTGCCGCGCCCATCACGAAGGATTTCTCCATGCGCAAAACCAAGATCATCTGCACCATTGGTCCGGCCACCAGCAACTATGAAATGCTGGAGGACATGTACAAGGCCGGCATGAACATCATCCGTCTCAACATGTCGCACGCGACCCATAAATGGGCGGATCGCATCATCGAACACATTGTCGAGCTCAACAAGCACACAACCTATCCGGTGGGCATCCTGCTTGATACCCAGGGACCAGAAATCCGCACCAGCGTGCTGGAAAATGACCTGAACCTGAAATCCGGTGACGAGATTTCCATTTCGGTGCGTGACGGCGTTGACGTCGAGGAATCCTCCTTCCGCATCAACTATGACGAGCTGATCGACACGGTCAATGTCGGCGACAAGATCACCGTGGACAACGGTCTCATCAACCTCCAAGTGCTTGAGAAGAACCCGCCGATCATGCGCTGTAAGGTCCTGGACGGCGGCGTCCTGGGCAGCAAAAAGCATGTCAACCTGCCCGGCATCCGCGTTAACCTGCCGTCCCTGACCACCAAGGACCGCGAGGACATCCTGTTTGCCATGGAGCGCGAGGTGGACTTCATCGCGCTGTCCTTCGTGCGCGAAGCCAAGGACGTGCTCGAACTGCGTGAACTGATGGTGCAGGCAAATCCGGAGCGGGCCGCCGCCATGAAAGTGATTGCCAAGATCGAGGACCAGCAAGGCCTGAAAAACCTGGAGGAAATCATCGCGGTTTCTGATGGCATCATGGTCGCCCGCGGCGACCTGGGTGTGGAAATCGACCTGGCCGAACTGCCCAACGTGCAGCGCCGCATCGTGCGTCTGTGCGCCGAACACGGCAAGCGCGTGATTGTCGCCACCCACCTGCTGGAATCCATGATCGAGAACCCGATTCCCACCCGGGCCGAGGTGACCGATGTGGCCAATGCCGTGTATGAAGAAGCCGATGCCATCATGCTGTCTGGTGAAACCACCGTCGGCAAGCACCCCATCCGTTGCGTCAAGTACATGAACGACATCGCGCTGGCGACCGAATCAAAGCGGGGCTTGCGCTTCATAGAACAGCTCGTCAAGAACAGCGACAAGGAGCACCTGGCGGCCAATGCGGCTGAACTGGCTGATGACATGCGCGTAAAAGGTATTGTCTGTGTGACCCGCAGCGGCACCATGGCCAACTTCGTCACCAACGCCCACCCCGGCACACCGATCTATGCCTTTACCAACATCGGCCTGACCCGCCGCCTGATGACACTCAACCGCAACCTGTTCCCATTCAAGATTGAGTTCAGCAAGGAACCCGAGGAAACCATGGCGCGGGCGTTCAAGGAACTGAAGGAAAAGGCGGGTTTTGTAAAAGGCGATACCGTGGTGGTGATTTCCGACCTGCTGATCGACCAGGACAGCGTCGGCATCCAGGTACGCTACATACCCTGACGGGTAATTGCCATAGGCCGGGATAGATCCTTGCTGGTATTGCCGAATGACGGCCTGCGGACTCTTCCGCCCTATGGGCAAAACTCTCGATCAACGTCTGATTGAACGCCCCGCCCGCATCCTTTTATCGAAAACTCTAATGGTTCCCGTAGCCAGTCATCGCCCACTCATTACGATGATGACCTGAAATGTCAGCTGATAAACATCGCATCGCCATAACTGAAGAACCGGTACTTTTTCGCCACCGCTTCCCGATAAGCTGCCAGCACGTTTTCCCGTCCCGCAAAGGCTGATACCAGCATGATCAGGGTCGACTCTGGCAGATGGAAATTGGTCACCAGTGCATCCATGGCGTTGAACTGGTACCCGGGGTAGATGAAGATCCGGGTATCCCCGCAATAAGGCCTGATCTCTCCCGAAGCGGCAGCTGTTTCCAGGCAGCGTACTGAAGTCGTACCTACCGCGATCACACGTCCGCCGCGTTGGCGGCATTGTCTGACCTGGTCACACACCCCTTCACTGACCTCCAGGAACTCCGCGTGCATGGTGTGCTCCTCGATGGTATCGGTGCGCACCGGCTGGAAAGTACCTGCACCGACATGCAGGGTCACCATGGCGGTTTCCACGCCCTTGTGACGAATCGCGTCAAGCAGCGCCTGGTCAAAATGAAGCCCGGCAGTCGGGGCTGCCACCGCTCCCTGTTTCGCACCGTACACAGTCTGATAACGCTCCCGGTCAGCCATTTCATCCTCGCGCTGGATATAGGGCGGCAATGGCATGTGCCCGGCCAGCTCGGCGATGGTCATGACCGGGGCTGAAAAATGCAGCATGAAAAAGCCCTCATCCCGACCGGTGACTTCGGCCTCGAATTTCCTGCCGTCCGCTTCAAACAGCAGAATACCGCCGGGTTTGGGCGACTTGCTGGCCCGTATCTGGGCCACGGCGGTGTATTCACCGGTGACCCTTTCCAGCAGCACTTCAATCTGGCCGCCGGTGACCTTGCTGCCGAACAGCCGGGCTGGAATGACCCGGGTATTGTTGAACACCATGAGATCTTCAGGCTGCAGTTGGCCAAGCAGGTCCGGAAACTGTCGGTGTGCCACCGCACCGGATTGGCGATCCAGGCAGAGGAGGCGACTGTCCGTACGATGGGGCGTCGGATAATGGGCGATCAGAGAGTCTGGCAGATCGAAATGAAAGTCGCTGAGCTTCAAGAGCGTTACCGATCCGGAAATAGGGTGACATTATAGGCACACCGAAATTGCACTGCTATAATACACGCTCCAGTCAGATGTGTGCTGGAGACATGACAATACTGCCGGAGTGGTGAAATTGGTAGACACGTCGGATTCAAAATCCGATGCCCTTAAAAGCGTGCCGGTTCAAGTCCGGCCTCCGGTACCAGCCATTAGTTTCAACACCTTTCATACCCTTCCAATAGACTTCATAAATAATTGATTTAGCTGGTTTTATTTGGCATTCCCTGTCATAAGGTTCCAGTGCCTATCACAGACCAGCACCCTAGCTATTACTTTTACTATTACTTTTTCAATTACTTTCTTGCTAAGATGGGTTCAAGTCCGAAAGGTTGCAACTCGTCATGCCAAAGAACAAGCTCACGAATCACGACATAGCCAAGCTGAAGCCTGCACCCTATGACCAAACACTCTCTGATGGCGACTGCCTGTATGTTTGTTTGGATAAGCATAGTGATGTTAAGTACTTCAGAATGCTTTACTCATCTCCCACTCTCCATAAACAGCGCAAGATGAGACTGGGCAAGTATCCAGCCATGTCTCTAGCCCAAGCCAGAATCAAACGTGACGAATCAGCTTCACTCATAGCACAAGGTATTGACCCTGCGGACCACAAGAAGCAGATGAAGCAAGGTCAGCTAGAGGCTAAAGCCAACACATTCAAAGCTATCGCTGACCAGTGGCTGGATAAGCAAAGCACAGTGAATGTTGACTCAACTCTTGCTAAGAAAAAGATGCTTGTTGATAAACACCTCCTACCCTACATAGGTAAGAATCCAGTATCTGAGATAACGATGCAGCAAGCAGTAAAGGTATTACAGCCAATAGCAGATGCACAGCAGTGGGAGACACTAGATAAAACCTGTAGATTCTTTAAGAACATTATGGAGCGTGCCATCGTCCAGCAGCTTGCACCAGACATTAACTGGAGCAGGTTAAGGGGGCAGTTTGGACGTGGTGTTTCTAAGAAGCGTGCGCATGTAAAAGTCAGCGGCAAAGCACTTGAGTCAGGAACAAATAGACTAAAACACATCATCGCAGAAGTCTTTAAATACAACATGCAGCCAATCACTGCTATGGCCCT
>JBMTQX010000097.1:0-4051 GCA_049446715.1 Pseudohongiellaceae bacterium | reverse complement strand
CTAGCAGAATACGTGGATGGCATTCTGAATCGCTACCTCAATGCCGGCTATTGGGTGGATCAACAGGTGGGACGCATTATCGCCAGTCTCGAAGCCAGTGGCATGCTCGATGACACGCTGATCATCGTGACCGGCGATCATGGCGAGGAGTTCATGGAAAAAGGTAACTGGGGACACAACTCCACATTTGTCGAAGAACAGACGCATGTACCGCTGGTGCTGCATATACCTGGAAAGGCGCCAAAACAGGTTAGTGAACTCACCAGCCATATGGATATTGCCACCACCCTGCTTGATCTGCTCGGTGCACCACACAGTTACAAGGATTACAGCCTCGGCCTCAGTCTGCTGGATCTGCGTCCGAGAGAGTCAATCAATGTCAGCGACTGGCACAGTATTGCAGTGGTAACTGCGGACATGAAACTGCGCATCCCCTATATCAGCACCGGCTTTGATTTCTGGCAGCCAACGGATGGCGAGGACCATGACCTGGACTCTTCCCGGCGTCAGGCACTCATGACGCGCTACCAGCAGGCCATTACCAACACCATCAACAATACGTCTGTATTCAGTAACACCCAATGACCGTCGCAATATGACAGGCACAAAAAAGCCCGCATGAAGCGGGCTTTTTGTTTACCTTGTTGTTTGCCTTGGCAATGTTACTGCAGGGCGTCCAGCATTTCTTTCTGGATGACCTTCATCTCTTCCGGCAGGTGATCGCCGATCTTTTCGAACAGGGCCGTCTGGTCCTGCACTTCGCGGATGCTGTTAGCAGGATCGATCTTCATCAGTTCCTCGAAGGTAGCTTTGTCATAGGCCAGGCCGTTCCAGTTGATGTCCTCGTAGCGCGGCACGTAACCGTATACGGTCTCGTCGGCATCGACGGCGCCATTGACGCGATTGACCACCCACTGCAGCACGCGCATGTTCTGGCCAAAGCCCGGCCACAACCAACCGCCGTCTTCGGTCTTGCGGAACCAGTTGACGCGGAAGATCACCGGCAGGGTATCGACCTTATCCTGCATACTTAGCCAGTGTTTCCAGTAGTCGCCCATGTTGTAACCGCAGAACGGCAGCATCGCCATCGGGTCACGACGGATGGCGGCCTGGTTTTCAGCGGCAGCAGTGGCCTCGGAACCCAGGGTGGCACCCATGTAGACACCGTGCGCCCAGTCCTTGCTCTGGTAGACCAGCGGGAACGTGGTAGAGAGGCGGCCGCCGAACAGGAATGCGCTGATGGGCACGCCTTTCGGGTTTTCCCAGTCCGGGTCGACACTCGGGCACTGGCTGGCGGGTGAGGTGAAGCGGGCATTCGGGTGTGCTGCCTTGCGGCCGCAATCCGGTGTCCAGTCATTGCCCTGCCAGTCGATCAGGTGCTCGGGGGTTTCTTCGGTCATGCCTTCCCACCAGACATCGCCGTCATCGGTAAGGGCCACGTTGGTGAAAATGGAATTGGCTTTCATGGTTTCCATGGCAGCCGGGTTGGAGTCCATGGAGGTACCCGGCGCCACGCCGAAGTAGCCGTATTCAGGATTGATGGCATACAGGCGGCCGTCTTCACCCGGCTTGATCCAGGCAATGTCGTCACCCACCGTGTGGACTTTCCAGCCATCGAAACCTTCGGGCGGAATCAGCATGGCCAGGTTGGTCTTGCCGCAGGCACTCGGGAAGGCGCCGGCTATGTAAGTCTTCTCACCTGCAGGGTTTTCCACGCCGACAATCATCATGTGCTCGGCCAGCCAGCCCTCGTCGCGCGCCATCACGGACGCAATACGCAGGGCAACGCACTTCTTGCCCAGCAGGGCGTTGCCGCCGTAGCCGGAACCGTAGGAAATGACTTCACGGGATTCCGGGAAATGCACGATGTAGCGGTTGTCCGGGTCACAGGGCCAGGGCACATCCTGCTTACCGTCGGTGAGCGGGTAACCAATGGAGTGCAGGCACTTGATGAAGTCGTTGTCACCCAGCACGTCCAGCACCTTGCTGCCGATACGGGCCATGATGCGCATGCTCACAACGACGTAGGGGCTGTCACTGATCTGTACGCCGATCTGGGCAATGTCGGAACCCAGGGGGCCCATGCTGAACGGAATGATGTACATGGTGCGGCCTTTCATGCAGCCCTCGAACAGGCCGTCCAGGGTGCCGCGCATCGCGTCCGGGGCCATCCAGTTGTTGGTGGCGCCGGCGTCTTTCTTGTGTTCGCTGCAGATATAGGTACGATCTTCGACGCGGGCAACGTCGCGGGGGTCGGAGCGGGAAAGAAAGCTGTTGGGTCGAAGTTCGGGATTCAGACGAATAAAAGTGCCGGCTTCAACCAGTGCTTCACACAGTCTGTCGTATTCCTGCTGGCTGCCATCACACCAGTAAACATCACTGGGCTGGCACAGGGTTTTGATTTCTTCGATCCAGTTGATGAGTTTCTGGTTACTCGTATGCGCCTGGGTAGAGGTCATAGGGTGTTCAACTCCGCTGCTTGACGTGGCGGGTAGCCACTTTTTGAAGCGGTGCATTTTAGTCGTTCTTGGCGGGTTTGAGTACCGGCAAGGGGCAATTTCTGGGAAATAAAGGAGACATTCCCGGGTTATCCACAATTGCACGGGATGTGAGTCCGGCGGGCGTCGATGGCTTTTGTCAGCAATCGGTTAAAGTGGTACATTAGCGCGCTTTTTCAACCCCCTGAAAACCCGGGAAAACTCATGAGCTCATACAAAATTGCCCTGCTCGATGGCGACGGCATCGGCCCCGAAATCATGGCGGAAGCCGTGAAAATCCTGAAACTGGTCGAGTCACGCAATGACGTGTCCTTTGACCTCGTCCACACCCCGTTCGGCGCCAGCGCCTGGTTCGAGACCGGCTCCTCCTATCCCGATGAGAGCAAAAAAGTCACCGATGACGCCGACGCCATCCTGAAAGGCCCGATCGGCCTGAGCCATGAAGAATCCAAGAAGATTCCGGTGGACGAGCAGCCCGAGCGTGGCGCCCTGCTGCCGATGCGCCGCCGCTACAACACCTACGCCAATTTCCGCCCGGTGTACCTGCCCAAGGGCCTGGCCCATTTCTCGCCCCTGAAACCGGAAATCATTGGTGACGGCATCGACATCATGATGATTCGTGAGCTGGTGGGCGGTTTGTACTTCGGCAAGAAGGAAACCGGCATCAACGAAGATGGCCGCCGCTACGTCAACGAATCCCTGGAATACGACGAAGACCAGATCAAGCGCATCATGAAGGTGGCCTTCGAGACCGCCATGAAACGCAAGAAGGTGCTGCACAACATCCACAAGTCCAACGTGCTCAAGTCCAGCGTGCTGTGGAACGAGGTGATGGAAGAAGTCCACGCCGACTATCCGGAAGTCGAAGTCATCAACATCCTGGTGGATGCGGCTGCGACCTACCTGTGCCTGAAGCCGACCATGTTTGACACCATGGTCATGGAAAACATGTTTGGTGACATCCTGTCCGACCAGGGCGGCGGTATTCTCGGCTCCCTGGGCCTGATGCCCTCAGCCTGTATGGGTCCTGAGAAAGCCTATTACGAACCCTCCCATGGCAGCGCTCCGGATATCGCGGGCAAGAACATTGCCAACCCCTATTCGATGATCGGCAGCGTGGCGATGATGCTGGACATGTCCTTCGGCATGAAAGAAGAAGCCGACAAGCTGTGGCACGCCATGCAGAGTGTGTTCGCGGCCGGTTTCAGTACACCGGATCTGTCCAAGGAAGGGTCGGGCGTGACCATGATTTCGACGTCTGACTTTGGCGACAAGGTCGCTGAGACGTTCAGTAAATCATAATCTAAGCGGGTGGTAGGTCGGCATAGACCCGCAGGGTCGTTTGCCGACACATACCTTCAATCGCTTCTTGCTTTTCTTGCTCCTGCCGGAGGGGCGGCACTTCTTTTTGGGAAAGAAGTGCCCCAAAAAAAACCGCCCGGGCGCCCCGGGCTTCGGCTTCCCTCGCGGTCACGGTCTTGCGACGGGTCGCGGACAGTCGGCCTCCTGCCTCCGGTCCGCTCAGCCGGCCCTCCCTGGCCGGCTGGCCCAGC
>JBMTQX010000096.1:0-4530 GCA_049446715.1 Pseudohongiellaceae bacterium | reverse complement strand
TTCCACGGGATTTCGAGGAAGGGAGGAAAGGAGGAAGGGAGGAAAGGAGGAAGGGAGGAAAGGAGGAAGGGGCGAAAGTGTCGCCTGCAGGGGAAGGTATTGCCCGAGCCTGAAAGTATGCCCGACGGCTAACCTGCCTCTGAACATGTTGTAGGTCGGCATAGGCCCGCAGGGCCGTTTGTCGACAGGTGATTTATCGGATGACGCTGGCACTTTCAGACGAGGTCTTTGCCCGCACCGGTTGGTACGGGCACATCGGTGTCGGTTATGGCTGAAACACACTCTCCGGCAACGCAAACGCCGTAATGGAGCGTCCGATGGCCACCGCAATGTACTGGCGACCGTCAAACTCGTAGGACATCGGTGACGCGCGCCAGCCCTGGTTGCCGTTGTATTTCCACAGCACCTCACCCGTTTCGCCATCGGCGGCCATGAACAGGCCGCTGTTTTCCCCGAAGATCACCAGGCCGCTCTCGGTGGTCAGCAGGCCTGCCGAGGAGCCAAAACCGGCCGGGCCCTGCGGAATATCAAACGCAATGTCACCCGTGTGGATGTCGATGGCACGCAGGAATTTTTCCGCGGATTCGCCGGGCACACCCCGCGCTGTTCCTCCCATGTAGCTGCCACCGGCCTGCCACTGCTGATAGCGGTTGGAGAACAGGTTGCAGCTTTCCAGGGCCTGTATGTAGTACAGGCCAGTCTCCTGGATATAGCCGGTGGAGTACCAGTTAGTGCCGCCGATCAGGGCCGGACAGACATAAGTTTCACCGGTCTGGGTGACTTCCAGTTCCTTTAGGATGGGACGACCATCCTCGCCAATGCCTTCGGCCCAGTTCATGTTTTCCACGAACGGTTTGGCCAGCAGCAGTTCTCCGTCCTCACGATCCAGCACATAGAAGAAACCGTTGCGGTTGGCCTGTACCAGCAGCTTGCGCGGCGTACCTTCCCACTCGGTGTCGATCAGGGCCACCGGTTCCTGGGCGTCCCAGTCGTGAATGTCGTGCGGGGTGAACTGGTAGTGCCACAGGCGTTCGCCGGTATCGGCATCCAGGGCCAGCACACTGTCGGTGTAGAGGTTGTCGCCCTCTCGGTTGACGCCATACAGGTCCGGGCCGGGGTTGCCGACCTGCCAGTAGACGATGTTGAGGACGGGATCGAAGGAACCGGTCATCCAGGTGGCGCCGGAGCCGTGTGCGATGGCCTCGGCACTGGGCCAGGTTTCCGAGCCGGGTTCGCCCCAGGCCGGAATGGTCCAGAAGCGCCAGGCTTCCTCGCCGGTGTCCTGGTGGTAGGCCGAGATGAAACCACGTACGCCTTCATCGCCACCGGCATGACCACCAATCACGAGGTCGTTCACGATCAGCGGGGCGTTGGTGCTGTTGTAGTTCTGGGTCCAGTCTGCCATCGGTGTTTCCCACAGCAGGGTGCCGTCAAAGCGGTCCAGCGCAATCATGTGCGCGTTGTCGGTGAGCATGAACAGGCGGTCACCGGCAATGGCGACACCGCGGTTCATGCCAAGGGAAGCATTGCCAATCAGGCCCTCGGTGCGCTCGCGCGACCAGTGCCAGACCTGGCGGCCGCTGCCGGCATCCAGGGCCCAGGCTTCGTTAACCGAGGAAATGTACATCAGGCCATCGACCACCACGGGGGTGTTCTGCACCGCACCGGGCACATTCATTGGAAAGTTCCAGACAGAAGCCAAGAGTCCCACGTTGTCTTTATTGATCTGGGTGAGTCCGGTATGGCGGTAACCACGGGTATCGCCGTTGTAGCTGGCCCAGTCGGTCTGGCTGGTGACTTTGCGGTAGCGGGTAATGCCGGTCTTGCGCAGCAGGTGAATGCCGCCGTCATCATCACGCATCTGCAGGTCGTCATAGCCTTCGCCCAGCACGACACCGTTGATCTGTGTGCCGTCTTCCAGGGTCAGGGTGCGGCGGTCGATGGCACGCGGTGACCGCCCAAACGGGACCAGCGCACGCAGGTAGCCGACCAGGATGTAGAGGTCATCATCAGGCAACACCACCGGCGGCATGCCGCGCTGCGGATTGCCGACACGCAGGAAGGCCGCCAGTTCATCATCGGTGCGGCGTGAGATACCGGGCACGATGGACGGGCCGTATTCCCCGCCACGGGCATCACCGCCATGGCAGCGGCCGCAGTTCAGGTCAAAGTAGGTCCGGCCCTGGTCGGTGGTCTGAGCCGGGGCGGCTAGGGGCAGCAGGAGCAGGGTGAGAAGTACAACCTTACGCATACAGGTTCTCCGAAAAATTATTCAGGCAGGGCAAACACAAACAGGGCGCCGCCGGCCGACACGGCAATAGGCTGTTTGCCGTCGAGCTCGAAACTCATGGCGCCCGAGGCAACCATGCCACCCAGGGCTTCGCGCCACAGCTCTTTGCCAGTGGTGGCATCCAGGGCACAGAAATGCGCTTCTCGGCCGCCGCCAAACACCAGGTTGCCTGCGGTACTGAGCAGGCCACTGTCAGCGAGTTGCAGTCATTATTCTGGCGCCAGGCGCGCATGGCTGTGGCGAGGCAACAATCATATGATCATTTGAAAAAATGACAACCGGAAACATGCCAGAGCGGGATCGAACTATCAGGGCAGATTGGCTCGTGGGCATGCTTGTTCCGTGATTCGCGGCTGAAGCCGCTCCTGCAACAGCCTTTTCCCGGTGGGAGCGGCTTCAGTCGCGAACCCGTGTTGCCAGCGTCTTAATGCCGGTCCTTATGGAGTGATCCGGCCAATGAGCTGGGTGAAGGAATGGGCCGGGAAGCTGTAGCGGAAGCTGTCACCGCGGGCGCGAATGTCATCCTTGCGCACGGTCCTGACCGGCTCACCGCTGAAGCCATTGCTGGTTTTCACGTCCGGGCCGTTCACTTCATAGACCTCGATGGCGCCGCTGAACTCGCCGGTCTGCGCCAGAATATCGGTGCTGATGGCGGCATCCTTGTGGCGGTTGACCACGTTAATGATGACCTTGCCGTCCTCTTCATAGGTGGCGGACACATCCAGGTAGGGCACGCCGGTCTGGCGGGTGCTGGTTTCGGCCATGCCGGCGGAAAACTCGGCAGTGTCAAAGGTGTCGGAATCGACAAACACATCCAGTGCCGTGCCGTGGGCGTTCTGCGCAAACAGCTGCAGCGGGTAGAAGATAGTCTGGTGGAACATGCCTTCCTCGCTCGTGAAGATCGGCGCGATCACGTTCACCAGTTGTGCCATGTTGGCGATCTTGACGATGTCGGCGTTGCGAATGAAGGTGTTGAGGAAGCCGGAAATGACCAGTACGTCTTCCAGGTTGTACTGCTCTTCCAGGGCGCGCACGCCAACCACGTCGGCGCCGCCACGGGCGCGGTACCAGACGTTGTATTCATCCCAGGCCACGTAGATCGGATCGCGGTCACCGCGGTTGGCATTGGACATGGCGATGTTGATCAGGCCGCGCAGCTGCTGGGTGCGCTCGTCCATGATGTTGGGGGTGGTCATGAAGTTGTAATAGTCGTCCGCCGGGTTGCCGACATACATATGGATGGCAATGTAGTCGATGTCGTTGCGCATCTCGTTGAGCACGTAGCCGTTCCAGCCCATGGGGTCGGAGCCGGGGCGGTAGTCGGAGGAGCCGGCAGCGATCAGCTTGATGGAGGGGTCCGTCAGGCGCATGACCTTGGCGGTCTCGATGGCTTTCTTGACGTAGTCTTCCTTGTTCAGGTGGCCGATCTGCCAGCCGCCGTCCATCTCGTTGCCCAGGCTCCAGTATTTAATGTTCCAGGGCTCTTCATAGCCGTGCTGCTTGCGCAGCTCGGCAAAGTAGGGGCCGTCGGCGATGTTGGTGTATTCCACCCACTGCTGGGCTTCCTCGAAAGTGCCGCTGCCCATGTTGACGGCGAAGTAGGGTTCGGCGCCGATCTTGCGCGTGAACTCCATGAATTCGTTGGTCCCGAAACGGTTGTCTTCCAGTCGCGACCAGGCCAGTTCCATGCGGGTGGGGCGGTCCTCGACCGGGCCGACACCGTCCTGCCAGTGATAGTTGGAGACGAAGTTGCCACCGGGATAGCGCAGCAGCGTCACATTCAGGTCTTTTGCTGCCTGGATCACATCCGTGCGGTGGCCGTCGGCATCAGCCAGCGGCGAGCCGGGCTCATACACGCCGCCATAGACGGCGCGGCCAAGGTGCTCGAGGAAGTTGCCGTAGATCAGCGGGCTGACGTCACCAATGGTGCGATCGATGTCGATCTTGATGCGGGCGTCCTGAGCCAGGGTGTGGGAAACGGGAACACAGGCCAGTGCCAGTACCAGCGCGGTGCGGGAAAGCCTGGTCTTTAACGGCTTTAATAAAGAGGGGGCTGTTAACGAAGAAGTTGTCGTTAACAAGGAGATGGCAGTGAGCATAAGCAGACCTTTGCGGTTGTTTTTGTTTTTTTAATCATCATATGATTAATGTTGCAGAAAGCTTAGTGAGGAAAATTCGGGTTGTCCAGTTTCACGACGGCTTGAGTACACTGACTTTCCGACAGAACAATCATCCTGAAG
>JBMTQX010000095.1:0-4898 GCA_049446715.1 Pseudohongiellaceae bacterium | reverse complement strand
GAAACAAAGCTCGAAACAAAGCTCGAAACAAAGGAATGCCTGAAAGTTTGATTTAAAACATGAGCACATCGGCTCACTCGTTTACATTGGTCAGCGCGGGCAAGTAAACTGGCTGCATCGATTTTGGGGGACAAGACCATTAATTCCAGATTTCCGGCATGTATTGCCACACTGCTGCTGATGTTTACGGCTTCAGCGGCCTACGCTCATGGTGTTGCCGAAGGTGATGCCGAATTTATTCAGCGTATCTCCGGCGTGGCTTTCATGCCGTACGTCTACCTAGGCGCGAAACACATGTTCACGGGCTATGATCACCTGCTGTTCCTGGCCGGTGTCATTTTCTTCCTGTACCGCATGAAGGATGTGGCCCTATATGTCAGCCTGTTTGCCGTGGGCCACAGTGTGACCCTGCTGCTGGGCGTGCTGGGTGGTATTCGCGCCGATGCCTATATTGTCGATGCCATCATTGGGTTGTCAGTGGTATACAAGGCCTTTGAAAACATGGGCGGCTTCCAGCGCCTCGGGATTACCATCAATACCCGCCATGCCGTCTTCCTGTTTGGCCTGGCCCATGGTTTTGGCCTGTCGACCAAGTTGCAGGATTTCACCATTTCCAGCGATGGCCTGGTACCGAACATGCTGGCGTTCAATATCGGCGTTGAGCTCGGCCAGTTGGCCGCCTTGACCATTATGCTGCTGCTGTTCCAGTTCTGGCGCCAGAGTCCCAGTTTTGAGCGCAATGCCTTCACGACCAACTTTCTCATCATGACTGCCGGCTTCATGCTGTTCGGCTACCAGATGACCGGATACTTCATCGCCTGAGCCGGCAGCACCACAGAGAACTTATCACTATGTCCAACAATGAAACCGCTTCCAGCAAATCCCTGGTCAAAGCCACACTGATAGCCATCGTAGCTGCCGCTGTCATTCTGGTGCTGGTTGTGCTGCCTGCCGAATATGGTATTGATCCCACCGGTTTCGGATCGGCTACCGGCCTGACCGAACTGAATGCAGAACCGACCGTCACTATCGAGATCACCGACACCATTGGTGGCAACGAAGTGATTCGTGAAGTGGAAATACCGGGTTTTGGTGAACCCACGCCATTGCCGAACCCCGCTGTGTTCCAGCAGGAGGACGAGGCGCCGCGTACCGATACCCTAGAAATCGTCATTCCACCGGAAGCGGAAACGGAAGTGAAACTCTATCTGCGTGAAGGCAAGGCGGCGGTCTATTCCTGGTCAGTGGACCAGGGCGATGTCTATGTCGATTTCCATGGCCACGATGCGTCATTCGGGCCGGACTTTTTCGTCCGCTACCGCGAACAGCAGGAAGGGGCCGGTGGCAGTGGTTCGCTGGTGGCGCCGTTCCGTGGCGAGCATGGCTGGTACTGGCTGAACTACAACGAGTATGAAGTCACCATCACGCTGATCGTGACCGGTTATCACGACCGCGTCATTGATTACGGTATCTTCTGATTACGGTGCCGTCGCAGCATCCGCGCTGGCAGGACTTCTGATTTCTGCCAGCATTTCCGCGCTGTCCCATTCATAGGCACCGGCCCAGGTGCGAATCACATCGCCGTTTTCATCCAGTAACCACGAGCTTGGGACGGCACCGATGCCGTACTTGGCAAAGTAATCGTTCAGGCGAATGAAGTTGCCGGGGAACTGACGATCAAGCAGGAAGTTGTTGATGGTGTCGCTGTCTTCATCCGAGGCAAACACGAAAAGGTAGTTTTCATTGGCCAGTTCGGCTGCTGCATTGTTGATGGATGGTATTTCCTGGATACAGGGTGCACACCAGGTGGCCCAGAAATTGACGAACACCTTGCGGCCGGCAAACAACTCGACATCGAAGCCGCGTCCGTCCAGGGTCTGGAAGGTCTTGCTGTCCGGGTCATCGTCAGCAGGCAGGTTGTCCAGCAGCGGATCCAGAGTCGGTGTGAAGGGCTGTGCGGAGGCTTCGTCTGTTGCAGCGGTAACAGTCGCTGCTGGTGACTGGTTCGTATCGCCCCCGCAGGCCTGCAACAGCAGGGCGGTGAACAGCACGGGCAGGGCAATGAATAATGAAGAGTGTCTGGTCATGATCGGCTACTTGGTAAATGAGTCCGAATGGTATGTGGGGCATCTGGTGCAGTCAACACGGGCAGGCAAAACGCGGCTTTCGCGGAAAAAATACCGGGCATTATCGGCAGAATTGAAAGATATCGGCCATGGGCAGGTCATTGCAGTAGTCAGAGCACCCGCTTATCATGATTTCTCGATCAGAGCTAAGAGCTTGATGTCGAAATCACGTAGGTCGAAATACCACACACGTACCAAACACGTACCAAGCACGTACCAAACACGAATAAGTCGTTTACCGTCAGCCAGCTTGACTGATGTCCATGTGGACACGTAGCTGACAATGTTTTCATTTTGAGACATAAATTCGAGAGAGAGGAAGACCCCATGAAATACAAACTGATTACTACCGCCATCCTGTCCGGCCTGTTCAGCCTGTCTGCCCATGCCGCCCTGGAAACCGGTGCCAAGGCGCCGGTATTTACCACCCAGGCCTCCATGGACGGTGAGGAATTCACCTATTCCCTGCAGCAGTCCCTGAACCTGGTGGGCCCTACCGTGGTGTATTTCTACCCCTCGGCCTATACCCAGGGCTGCAACATCCAGGCTCATACCTTTGCCATCAACATGGACAAGTTCAAGGCCGCAGGTGCCACAGTGGTGGGCGTATCCCTGGACAGCATCGAACGCCTGAATGATTTTTCTGCGGACCCGGAATACTGCGCCGGTGAACTGCCCGTGGCGTCCGATGCCGATGGCAGCATTGCCCGAGCCTATGACCTGAACGTGCGTGAAGGCGCAGCCGGTTTCAAGGACACCCGTGGTGTGGAAATCGGTCATGGCTTTGCCTCACGTGATACCTTCGTCGTGGATGTGGACGGCACCATCGTTGGTACTGTCGGCGGGGTGTCCCCAGAAGAAAATGTCATGACTTCCCTGGAAATCGTGCAGGGCCTGGCATCACGCTGAATCACACGCAACATCCGAAACAAAAAACGGAGCTTCAGGCTCCGTTTTTTTTATGTCTGCAGGAAGGCTTTCCGGCAGGGGTCTTAACCTGTCTCGGGCTTTCTGCTTTACTAGCACCTTTGATTGACCAGGCAGGATCCCCGCATGCCCAAGACCCAGTTATGTGACATAAACGACTACAAGAAGCTTGCCGAGCGCCGTGTGCCGCGTATGTTTTTCCAGTACGCCGATTCCGGTTCATGGACCCAGGGCACCTATCACAGCAACGAAAGGGATTTTGCCGACATCCTGTTCCGCCAGCGTGTGGCGGTGGACATGTCCAACCGTTCCGTGGCCACCACCCTGGTGGGTCAGGAAGCGAGTATGCCGGTTGCCCTGGCGCCGATTGGTATGCTGGGTATGCAGCACGCTGATGGTGAAATCCTGGCAGCCAGGGCGGCGGCAAAGGCCGGCATTCCCTTCACGCTGTCCACTATGAGCATTGCCTCCATTGAGGATGTAGCGGCCAACACCGACAAGCCCTTCTGGTTCCAGCTATATGTCATGCGTGACAAAGCCTTCGCAGAAAGCCTGATTGATCGTGCCAAGGCTGCCGGTTGCAGCGCCCTGGTGCTGACCCTGGACCTGCAGATTCTCGGCCAGCGCCACAATGACCTGCGCAATGGTCTGGCCGCCCCCCCGCAATTCACGCCGGATCATGTCTGGCAGGTGATGACCCGGCCGCGCTGGGCACTGAACATGCTGAAAACGAAACGGCACACCTTCGGTAACATCGTCGGGCACGCCAAAAATGTCACGGATCTGTCCTCGCTGTCTTCCTGGACCGCAGAACAGTTTGATCCCACGCTGAGCTGGGATGACGTCGCCTGGATCAAGGAACGCTGGGGCGGGCCGCTGATCCTGAAAGGCATCATGGATGCCGAGGATGCCCGCCATGCCGTCAGCATCGGTGCCGATGCCATCGTGGTCTCGAACCATGGCGGGCGCCAGCTCGACGGTGCACCGTCTTCCATCACCGTGTTACCCGAAATCGTCGACGCTGTGGGTGGCCGGATCGAAATCCATCTCGATGGCGGTGTGCGCAGCGGGCAGGATGTGCTCAAGGCAGTGTGCATGGGAGCACGGGGTGTGTGGATGGGCCGGGCTCTGGTTTATGGCTTGGGTGCCCGGGGTGAGCAGGGTGTGTTGGAAGTGCTGGAAATTGTTCGCAAGGAACTCGACACCACGATGGCGTTGTGCGGTGAACGGCTGATCAGCAATGTCGGTCTGCACAACCTGTACAATAAGCCGTCCTGACGAGGCACCGCTAACGCGCCAGATACCGGGGTGTGCGCAAGGCAGGGAAATACGGGTCATCTCGGCATTCGGCATGGGGGCAGGTTTGCGCTTAGAGGGTGCCCAACAGCCCCAGCACTACGGCATAACGTGCGCCTTTGCCGAGACCCGTCAGCAACACAAAGACGGGAAAGCGCACGCGCATCATACCGGCAATAAAGGTGAGGGCATCCCCGCCGATCGGGGCCCAGGCCATCAGCAGGGACCACACACCATACTTGTTGAACCAGCGCTGGGCATGGCCAAGATGTTCCTCGCGAAACGGAAACCATTTGCGGTCCTGGAAATGCAGCAGATAGCGCCCGAGTACCCAGTTAACGCAGGCCCCCAGGGTGTTGCCGGCGGTGGCCCAGGCCAGCAGCAGCCAGGGGTCGTAACCCTGGGTTTGCAGGGCGGCGAAAAGCACTTCCGAATAGGCCGGCAGGATGGTGGCGGCCAGGAAGGACACGGCAAACAGGGAAATATAGGAGGTCACTTAACCTTATTCTCCCGGGCAGCATTCACCAATGCCCTGAACAGGCGGCGCTG
>JBMTQX010000094.1:0-5649 GCA_049446715.1 Pseudohongiellaceae bacterium | reverse complement strand
GCGCCTGCACCGGCCGAATATAGTCGCGGGCATCTTCGGGCAGGATGCTCATGCCTTCGGACAGTTTTAGCAACTGGCGGTCCAGCAACTGGTTTTCGCGGCGGTTGCGCACGATCTTCAGGCCGATGATCGACATGGCCCAGAGCATCAGGATGATACAGGTCTCCTGTTCGAAATCCCGCATCACCACGTATAGGGAACGTTCGGCCACATAGTCCGGATCAGCCGCCTGCAGGGCCGCCTGCTCCTGCACGATTACATCCGCGTTGGGACGAATCACGGCCACATACACGGCATGCACCACGATCACGGCAATGATCAGGGCAAACACCTGGTAGATAAAATCGGAAATAATTCCCTGTTGTTTCATAGTCACGCCTTGCTGCTGGGATGTACGTCAGATATCCACGGGAAATGCCACGGGCAGGTCCTCGGTAATGCGGATGCTGGGTACAAAATTTTCGTCGTCCTCTTCGGCGACGCGTTCTTCTTCAATCAGGCCGATATCGGGCAGCGGCTGGACGGTGTCCGGCTCCTCGCTGGCGGCAGTGGCCTGGTCAGTAATCGTGGAGTCTAGCTCCAGTGTTCGTTCACTTTCAGCGGCAAACAGCATGGTCGCCATCATAACGGCCTGGAGCAATAACCCGAGTCGAATCAGTCTGTGCATGGCTTACTCGAGATAGCGGGCGACGCGGAATCCGACGTCGTCGCGCGGCTCGTTGTTGTAATCGCGGAAAGACAGGCGCAGTTCCGTAATGGTGCCATGGGCCCAGCTGGAGCCGCGAATCACATGATAGGTGCCGATGGTCGGTCCCAGCGGATCAGTTTCGGTGGACGCACCGATCTGGCCGGTGGAGCCGTAGTAGTCATGCACCCATTCGGCGACATTGCCGCCCATGTCAAAGAAACCGTTATTGTTTGGCGCAAAGGAGCCCACCGGGGCCGAGCCCAGGTAGCCGTCGTTGTAATCAGCCAGGATGCGGCCCAGGAAAACGCCGGCAGAAATGTCGGCATAGTTGCCATGGTTGGCCGGCGGTGGCAGTTCCGGACCCCAGGGGAACTTGAGCAGGCTGGTCGGATCCCCGGCCACACGGGCCGCCCATGCCCATTCAGCTTCGGAGGGCAGGCGATAGCCGGTACTGTCCGGGTTGAAACCGGTCACGCTGTCACCCTCGACGGTGTAGAACAGCGGCAGGCCTTCCTGTTCGCTGAGCCAGTTGCAGAAGCGGGCGGCCTGTTCCCAGGTGACCCGCACAACCGGCTGATTGCTGTTGCTTAGGGTACGGCCCTCCACGACGCCGGAAGAGTGCTCGCTGTCAAAGCGGGCAAACTGGGCATTGGTGGCTTCCATCAGCGACAGGTAATAGGGGCGTGTGAGGGTAACATTGCGCAGTACTTCGTTGGCCTGCCTGCCGGGTTCACGGCGGGAAGCGCCCATCTGGAAGGTGCCGGGATAAAGCAGCTTCATGGACTGACCGGCGGCATTGGTGATCATCGGCTTGATGTTCTCGATGCGCTGCTGTTCCAGGGTTTTCAGTGTGACGTCGAGTTTTTGGGCCAGCCCGGGGCGTGAGGTGAACTCGGTTTCAAAAGGCACGTAGCCCTCGCGGCGGATCTCCAGGATCTGGGTTGCAGCCAGCAGTTCGATGGTCTGGTTGGCATTGCCCTTGAATTCGCCGTTGACGAACAGCTCGGCATCCGCCGGCACGGCACTGATCTGCACGGAACTCAGGATGGGGTCGAGGGTGACATGCAGGGAGGCTTCCTCTTCAGGGCGCGTGGTGATTGAACGGTTGGTGGCTTCATAACCGTTCAGAAAGAAAGTGAGCTGGTGTGAGGTGCCGGGCGAAATGGTGATTTCCAGCGGCGTCTGGCCTTGGAAGGTACCGTCCATTGTGACATTGGCGCCGCTTGGTGTGGACTGCAGCAGCACCAGGCCATCGGCCTGTTCCAGCGTGATTGGCGGCAGCACTATGTCCTGTCTCGCCAGCACCTCGATTCGGTCGGTAACGGCCTTGTGTGCGGCCAGCTTGATCAGAATCTCGTGTTCGCCTTCCAGGATTTCCGCCACCAGAGGTGTGATGCCCAGGTCCTCACCGTCAACGGTGACCATGGCACCGGCAGGCGAGGTAGTAAAGCTGACATCGGCCCAGGCGGGCAACAGTTCCACATCCAAGCCCTGGCGTGTCTGGCGACCTTCGATAAACAGGGTGCTGTTGAAAGGCTCATAACGCGGCAGATTGATGGCGATGGTATGGGTGCCGGCTGCCACTTCAAAATCGGTCGTGGGCGTGGCACCCACTTCCTCGTCATCTATGAACACGGCGGCGCCGGTAACGTCCTCGGTGGATACCGTGAGAAAGCCGGGCAGCGGCTGCATATCGATGACAAAGGTCTGGGCCTGCTGGCTGGTGATCTCCAGAGTGGTGTCCAGGTCGTAATAGCCCTCAGCCGTGACCACAATGGGCAGTCCGCCTTCAAGCACGAGATAGCGGGGGCCAACTTTCAGGGCCAGCGGGCTGTTGACCTCGACAAGGCTAGTGCCAGGTGTCACATCAATAAAGACAGATCGCGCTGACAGCACGAAAGCGGCAGCAGCGGCAAACACCAGCAGCACACCGGCAATGGCAAACTTGACAGGGCTGAGCCGGAATTTCTTTTTGCCATAGGAGGCATCGACCGGCGTAAAGTCGATCGGGGCGATGGGATCGTCAAAACCGCCATTCGCGCCGGAGTTTGGTGAAATGTGTTTGTCGTCAGCCATGCCTGATCCTGCCTGTATCCTGCAGCACGGCTACAGGATTTCTTCCTGGCACTGTACGGTTACCAGTGGCGATTGGCCATCAAAGCCGACCACAAATTCCTCACGCACATCCCGATAGCCTTCACGCACGCCGACGGCGACATACGTGCCCGGTGTCAGGCTGAGCGTCTCGTTCATGAACTGCCCGAGTTCACCCACCTGGTAGACCGTCACCCGGGTGATGCCATCAGACTGCAATCTTACGGTGACCGGCTCGGTAGCGCGTTCGAGCAAATTGCGCAGGGTGCCCAGCTGTCCGTCCAGGCGGGGCCAGTTGCCGGCTATCTTTACTGCTTCATTGTAAATGCCCACGGCCTGCTCATAGACGGCATTCTCTGCCAGCCGAAACGGGTCGTTGTTCACCGTTTCCAGGTAGTTGTCCAGATTGTTACGGCTATTGGCCTGGCTGCGGTCTTCCCGGGCGGTGACCAGGTTAGGGTCAATCGCCAGTGCGGCGTCATATTCCGACAGTGCCTGCTGCCACTGTTCCTGGGCAACAAACTCGCGTGCTGCATCCAGGTGGATATTGATGGCACTCAGTGTCATCTGGCCGATAGTCTGCTCCAGTGCGGCACTGGCTTCCGGCGATGCCGGTTTCAGCGCCAGGGCTTCACGGAACGCGGTTTCCGCCTGCTGGGGATTGTCATTGCCCAGCGCGGCAAACCCGCGTGACATGGCCGCAGAAAAATCGCGATCGAGGATATCCTGATTGGCCTTGGCCAACAGTTCAGCAGCCCCTTCATGGTCGGGGTCGCGGTTCAGGGCCTGGCGGTAAAACTCGCGCGCTTCCTCGAACTGGTTTTGCTCATGCAAGGCCTGTCCCTCGGCAATGATGCCCAGTACTTCAGCGAGAATCTGCGAGCGGTCATAACCGGTGACGGCTTCCTCGCTGTCCGGATTGATCAGGACGGCAATATTGAAAGAGGATTCAGCCAGCTCGGGATCGCCATCGAGAATGGCCTGTTGTCCGGCGGCCATGTACTGCTCAAAAATGGCCGGGCGGCTGGCATCCAGTGTCTGCAGGATTTCCAGTCCCTCCTGGTAGAGGGCGCGGGCAGCGACAAAGTCCTGCTCGCGATAGGCGGTATCACCTTCCGCAGCCAGATCAAACACGCGGTCGAACTGTTCTGCAGCCCAGGTCAGGGCCTGCTGGCCTTCCAGGGACTCCTGCAGGTCGAGCAGTTCGGCCAGGACGTTCTGCGCCGCTTCACGTTGCCGCAGTTTCTGCGCTTCCTCAAACGGGGACACCTGGTTTGCCGGCACGGCAGTGTCGGATTGCGGGGCCACCACCACGACGCGGCTGGTCGCAGGATCCGGTGGCGAGATGAATTTCGGCAGGATGAAAATAACACCGCTGACCAGAAAGAGCAGGATGAAGAAGATGCCTGTCAGCACCCTGGTCTGGCGCTTTTTCTCTTCATCACTGCGGCGAACTTCCGCCACACCCAGTTCCGGCGCGGCAGGTTCACTGGCATCCGGTGGTGGGGCATTACCGCCAAAATTAATGTCGGCTGGCGTTATTTTGTCGTGATCTGAATCAGCCATGGCTTGCTGCTCGTGCTGGGTGAAATCGCCTCAGGCTTTTCCAAGGTCAGAGATCCGAGCTGGGCGCCTCCCCGGTTTCGCTGGCGTAGATGTCCGCCAGGATTTCACGCCACTGGTCATACTGGGCTTCCACGGAACCGTTGAGGGTAATAGTGCGCTCTTCCAGTTCGATGGTCTGGGGTGCGATTTCCATTTCCAGGGAATTGCCGAGCTCGGCCAGCGCCTCAATGTGCATCTGGCGCTCGTCACCCTTGTTAAAGGCATCCTTGATAAGCCAGCCACCGCTGGCAATGATGACCGGTGAGGAATAGTAGGCAGCAGCGTTGTTGCTCTGGGTGGCGGCAATACCGCCGATGATCGCGGCAACACCCATGATCATGTTGCGGCGCGCATCAGCCTGCAGGCGATCCATTTTCATGACTTCGTCATAGCTCATGCGGCGGAACTCGGTGTAGGGCGTTTCCATCGAGCGCACGAAGTTCGAGTAATAATCCTGGAGGGCGTCCACGTAGAGGTAGTCGCGCTCACGAATGTTTTCGATCCGGCTCATGATCGGGTCGTTTTCGGCCGGCAGACGTTTCACTTCCAGGACGCCGCTGCGGTTTTCCTCGATGTAGTCATCGAACACCTGCGGCGCAAAATCGCGGGCAAACTGGAGCTTGGAAACCGTGCGGATATTCATGGCTTCCTGGGTGGACACATTGCGCTGCTTGTAAATCAGCAGGTCGTTGGCAATCTTGTTGAACAAGCCCTGGAAGGCATCTTCGGCGCGGCGCATGCGCGGGTCGTAGCTGTACTTGCTGACGACTTCCTCGTATTCCTTGTCGATCCAGGTCTTGCCGGTGGAATCCTCGACATGCACCTGAAGGCGCATGGTTTCGCCATCGGACTGCAGGATGGTGCCGGTGATGGCCAGATCCGAGCTTTCCAGTTTGCCGGGCATGACACGGACTACACCCCAGTTGCCGCTGTTCTGCAGGGCCTGGGCGAGCTGGTACGAGGTGAAATAGGTTTCGGCCATGCGCACATCGGAGAAGGTCAGCTCTTCCCGGTTGCGGGGAATGTCATCCAGGCCCGGCTGGAAAATACCGATACCGATATCCAGCAGTTCTTCCTCCACGACGGGCGCCTCTTCCGTCACGATCGGGGTAAAGGTGGTGCTTTTTACGTTTTGCGTGGCGCAGCCGGTGGCCTCGACCAGCACCAGGACAGCCACGAGTGCCTGCAACAGCCTGTGCCTGCGCAGCGAAAACGTATGGGTGGTAAACCTGGATGCCGCAAACAATGTCTTTAACCCGGTC
>JBMTQX010000093.1:0-5728 GCA_049446715.1 Pseudohongiellaceae bacterium | reverse complement strand
TTTTTTTATACGCTGACAAGTAGACGGCAGATCAATGAGCAAACGCGCTGTACTCCTCGCCAATCTGGGTTCACCGGACCAGCCTGACGTCCCCGCCGTGAGGCGCTACCTGAACCAGTTCCTGATGGACCCCTATGTCATTCAGTTGCCATGGATACTGCGACGGCTGATCGTCGGGCTCTTCGTGTTGCCGTTTCGGCCGAAACGATCCGCGGAAGCTTACCAGAGCGTCTGGACTGATCGTGGCTCACCGCTCATTGCCCTGTCTGAAGACATGCTGGCCGCGCTCAGGGCCGAAACCGGGATACCGCTGGCCTTGGGCATGCGCTATGGCAATCCGTCTATCGGCGCCGGACTGAAACAGCTCACGGCCGATTCCGAGGTCGAGGAAATTCTCTATATCCCGCTCTACCCCCATTATGCCGACTCCACGGTGACGACGTCGGTGCGTGAAGCCGAGCAGGAAATCGCGCGCCAGGGCCTGAACGTGAAGCTGACCGTGCTGAAGCCTTTCTACAACCGGCCGGACTATATCGATGCATTGGTGGCCAGTGCCGGCGATGCCCTGCAGGACAGCACGGTCTATGACCATGTCCTGTTCAGCTACCACGGCCTGCCGGAACTGCATATCACCAAGGCCGACCCTACCGGCAGCCACTGCCTGAAGGTGGAGAACTGCTGCCAGGTGCCCTCACCTGCCCATGCCACGTGCTACCGTCACCAGGTCATGGAAACCACGCGCCTGTTTGTGGCACAGACCGGCCTGCCGGAAGATCGCTTCAGCATCACGTTCCAGTCACGCCTGGGACGGGCCAAGTGGCTGGAACCCAGTACAGAGGAAACGTTGAAAGCCCTGGCGGGCAAAGGCGTTAAGAAGGTGCTGGTGCTGTGCCCGGCGTTTATTACGGACTGCCTGGAAACGCTTGAAGAGATCGAGATCCAGGGTGATGAAGTTTTCCAGGAGGCCGGAGGCGAGAAACTGACGCTGGTGCCCTGTCTCAATGCCCACCCGCAGTGGATACAGACAATGACCCACTGGATCGAGCATCCCGAGCCGGCACAACTCGAAGAGGTTGTCCCGAACCGTTAGGAAACCGGGACAGTCGCTGTGAATTACGGACCTAGAGAACGTCCACCTGCAGGTTGTCTGGTTCCACTTCCCGCAATTCCTCTTCCAGCTCCGCTTCTGAACCGGCATTGAATTCGTTGTAGATCAGGACCAGGTAATAATGGTTTTGTGCCAGGCGGCGATGGGTGACTACCTGGGAGTGAATGCTGCACCAGTTGTCACTGCCCGGTAAACGAAAATCCAGGCGCGCCTCATGCAGGTATTCTTCCTAGGCCATCAGCGCCTCAATGGGCTGGCTGTCACAGCTGATCTGAATGCTGGACCTGGAAATGTTCACGGCTTGGGTTTTGAACAGCAGAGACTGGCCTTTGCTGTTCAGCGCAATGCTGACAGGGAAGTGGACAGGATGTTTGGACATGTATGTCGCTCTCTCATGGCTCACCTCATAGCGTGTGTGATTACCCCCTTTTTGAGCACTGTGGCCATTGTAGAGGCGCCATGACACAGGCGACTATCCGCGCCTTTGAAAATAATGATCTGCGTCACAGGTTAAGGGCTGCTGATAAGGAAAAGGTGTGCTCGCGCACTGCTTTTGCAGACGCAAATTGAATTCAGGTGCTGAAAATCCGCCCCAGGGCAGAGTCCAGATCAGGATAATCAAAGGTAAAGCCGGCCGAATGCAGGCGTTTTGGCACCACATGCTGGCCTTTGAGCAGCAACCTGTCACCCATCTCGCCGAAAACCGTTTTCACCACAAAAGCCGGCAATGGAAACACGGTTGGTCGATGCAGCGCCTGGCCCAGGCAACGGGTGAATTCCCGGTTGTTTACCGCGCCGGGGGCAGTCAAGTTGAATACGCCGGCAAGCTGCTCTTGCGCGACCAGGAAATCAAAGGCACGCAGGACATCCTTGCGGTGCACCCAGCTCATATACTGGCTGCCATCTCCGATGCGCCCGCCGAGCCCCATTTTGAAGGGCGGTAACAGACGCTGCAGCACACCGCCACCCTGCTCCAGCACCACACCCAGTCGCACCACGCACAGGCGTGTGCCCAGCGCCGAGACGGCAGCGGCCGCCTCTTCCCAGGCAGCACACAACTCGTGGGTGAATTCAGGATGAAAATTCGCCTCTTCGTCCAGCGGCGTCGCATCGCTGGCGCCATACCAGCCGATGGCTGACCCACTGATCATAACAGCCGGTGCCTGTTGCAAGCGCAACAGGCATAGCAGCAACTCGCGGGTAAAATCGACACGGCTTGCTAACAGTACCTGCCTGCGTTTGTCACTCCAGCGCTTGTCGCCAATGCCGGCGCCGGCCAGGTTGATGACGACATCAAATCTGCTGTCATCGGTGATCGCTGCGAAATCGCCGATGTAACGCAGTTGTGCGGCGTAACCGGTGTGCGTCTCAGGATGCCGGGTAAATACTGTCAGCTGGTGTCCCTGGGTTAGCAGATGCCTGACCAGCGCCTTGCCAATGAAACCGGTGCCACCGGTGATCAGATAGCTGGCCATGATTTAAACGCTCATGCCCCGGCACGGACCAGCCAGGCACAGCCCTGCATCTGCACGCTGCCATCCTTCACAAAGCCTTCCAGCAGCGTGATGGTTTCGGCCAGTGCGCTGGCTTTGTCTTCAGCCGAGGCTTCAGCGAGAGCATCGCCCATGAAGAGCGCTTCCATGGTAAAGCGGGCGGCAGCTTCCGGCGTGGCACCGGTACCACCAAGGTGCTGATTGCCGGTCCACTTGGTCAGTTCGACATCATGAAAGCCGGCACCTTCAAGAATCTCGCGCAGGTAATCGGGGTTGCCGAAGGCAAAAGGACCAGGAGCATTGGGCACAGGCGGTGGCAGCTGGACATACTTGGCCGCAATAGCCATCAGCTGCCCGACCCAGGGCTGTTCCGTGGGCGGCCCCCAGCATACAAATGCCGTGCGTCCTCCAGGCTTTAGAAAGGACCGCAAGTGTCTGAAGGCCCCATGGGGATCTTCAAAGAACATGACGCCGAAACGAGAAAACAGTACATCGTAGCCGGACAGTTCAGTCTTTGCGGCATCACCGCAAATGAAATCTATATTGCCCAGTCCGGACTCTGCCAGGCGCCTGTTGGCCGTATTCACCAGGGTCTGACTCAGATCCAGTCCAGTGACGTGACCGTCACCAATGCGACCGGCAATGTCAAAGGTGGTGACTCCGCCGCCGCAACCGATATCGATGACACGTTCACCGTCCTGGAAGCCTGCATGCTCGATCGCAGCAGCGCCCACCGGCGCAATCATGCCTTCAAACTGGTCAAGGTAGTGATTCCATTTGTCACCCATCTCGCCGGCCCAGCTTTCGGACTCCATTTCCTGCGGGAGTTTGTCCGCCATGGTGTTTCCCCTTTTGTTGTAATTTGGTGGCCGTTATTGTTTCCCATACGGGCGGCCATGACCAGATGGTTCACCGCCATAATCGGTGAATTAGCTGAGCAGGTAATAAATGGGTTTGATGGTAGCGGACGGATCAGGCAACGGGCGTCACGTGGACGCCCGGGATCGGATTACTGCTCGCGGGTACTGCCCTGCGGTGTAAACAGGGTAGGGAATGGGGTGATATTGTTGCCGCTTTCGATTTTGCTGACCCCTTCCTTTTCGACTTCGTCGATACGAATGATGGCCTGCATGGGTATAAAGCTGCGTTTGACACCGGCGAATTCGGCCTTGAGCTTTTCTTCACTGGGGTCGACGACCATCTGGGTACGCTCGCCGAAAATCACATCCTCGATTTCGATGAAGCCGTACAGGTCACTGGAATACACTTCCCGGGCAAAGACTTCGTAGACCTGCCCCTTGTTGAGGAAAGTGATGCGGTAAATGGGTTCTGCTTTGGTTTTGGCCATGTCGGTTTCCGGATTGTGCTGGTCGCCCCCCTGATATCCGGTTTAAATCGGGAATTTCAAGGGCAGGTCGGCTATTCTGCCAGTCCTGCCCGCACAGGCATAGTCAGATTTGCAAGGATAGTGGATTTACAGGGGTGATTCGTGGCTCTAGTGGCTTATGCGGCATGGTCGCAGAGATTCGCGGCTAAAGCCGCTCCTACGGGACTGACTCTGGGATTCTCAGCTAAAGTCGCTCTTATGAGACCGAAACACTTTTGGAGCGACTTTAGCCGCGAACACCGATATCGGCGAGTAGAGATAGAGTGTTTATGGCGCAATCGTTATAATCCGCCCTCTTTTTTGCCGCAGTACCGCTTAACTGCCTGTAAACCACCGGGATTCGACGCTACCCATGTCCAAAAAAGTCTTCATTAAAACCCACGGCTGCCAGATGAACGAGTATGACTCGGCCCGAATGGTCGACCTGCTTGGTGAAAGCCGCGGCATGGAACGGGTAGACACTGCCGAGGAAGCCGACATACTGCTGCTAAACACTTGTTCTATAAGGGAAAAAGCCCAGGAAAAGGTCTTTCACCAGTTAGGCCGCTGGCGCGAGCTGAAGGTGGCCAAGCCGGACCTGAAAATCGCCGTAGGCGGCTGTGTGGCCTCCCAGGAAGGCGAGATGATCGGCAAGCGCGCGCCCTATGTGGATGTGGTGTTTGGTCCGCAAACCCTGCATCGCCTGCCCGAAATGCTCGATGCATCCGGCCAGGGCAGTCCTGTGGTCGACATCAGTTTTCCGGAAATCGAGAAATTCGATCGCCTGCCGGAACCGAAAGTGGCCGAATGCCAGGCTTTCCTGACCATCCAGGAAGGCTGCTCCAAGTACTGCTCCTTCTGCGTGGTGCCCTATACCCGTGGCGAGGAAGTCAGCCGTCCGCTGGATGACATTCTGGCCGAAGCCGTGGCACTGGCGGATCAAGGCGTGCGCGAAATCAACCTGCTGGGCCAGAACGTCAATGCGTATCGTGGCCTGAGCCATGAAGGCGACATCATCGACATGGCAACGCTGGTCACTTATATCGCCGCCATCGACGGCATCGACCGCATCCGCTACACCACCTCGCATCCGGTGGAGTTCAACCAGAACCTGATCGACACCTATGACAGTGTGCCGGAGCTGGTCAGCCACCTGCACCTGCCGGTCCAGCATGGCTCTGACCGCATCCTGGCGCTGATGAAACGCAACCACACGGTACTGGAATACAAGTCCATCATTCGCAAGCTGCGCGCCATCCGGCCCAACATCAGCATTTCCTCCGACTTCATCGTCGGTTTTCCCGGCGAAACAGACAAGGATTTCGAGGACACCATGAAACTGATTGATGAAATCGGTTTTGATCACAGCTTCAGCTTCATCTACAGCGCCCGCCCGGGCACACCGGCCGCGGAGCTGAACGACGACACGCCTATGGCGGTGAAGAAGGAACGGCTGGCGATTCTGCAGGCCCGCATTCTCCAGCATGCCAACAGCATCTCCGAAGCCATGGTTGGCACCATCGAACCGGTGCTGGTCACCGGCGTCTCCAAAAAAGATCCCGGCGAGCTGCAGGGGCGTACCGAGAACAACCGTGTCGTGAATTTCCGCGCCGGCCGCGATGTTACGGGACAGATTGTCGACATGCGCATTACGGCCGCCCTGCCCAACTCCCTGCGCGGCGAACTCGCCTGACTGGCAAATCCGCCAAACTCGTCTAAGCTGACCCGTGGGCAGGCATGATGCCTGCACCATCCACTCAT
>JBMTQX010000092.1:0-6021 GCA_049446715.1 Pseudohongiellaceae bacterium | reverse complement strand
CCCCAGGCGCCGTGAACAAGAACATAGTCTGCCATTTGTTTTCCCCCTTGATGGACAGTCGTGATCGTTATTCACTGAGATTCACGCTTCACTGCAAGTATTATCGTTGCAGCATTCTGCCGAATGCTACCCTATTTAAACCGTCAGCCATCTTCCAATGTGCTCCCACATAACAATATCCCGGCTGTTCAGCCGCTCGCGCCGCTTTGATTTTTTCCTCTGCCGTTTTACCCTGTCCCCATGCCAAAGCCACCAACCAACACACCCGCCCGCAAAGGCAACGCCCTGACCCGCCGCGACTTCCTGGCGCAAACATCGGCCACGGCTTTTGTCATGGGTTTCTGGCTGCCGCCCAAAGCCTCACTGGCGCAGTTTACCGAAGACCTCAATCCACCAACCAACCCCGAAGTAAACGCCTGGGTGGTCATTGAACCTGACGATACCGTCATCATCCGCATAGCCCAGACCGAACTCGGCCAGGGCGTGTGGACCTCCAATGCCATGATGGTGTGCGAGGAGCTGCAATGCGATTGGAGTAAGGTGCGCCCGGAATACGCCTCGGTAAACCGCGACGGGCGTGAACAGGCACCCGACTGGACGCTGGATGTGCCCGGCAACGGCGCTACCGATCCGGCGGGCGGCGGGGAGCCGGAGTTTCGTGATCGCCAGCGCCTGCGCGGTATTCCCGACAGCCTGTACCGGCGCATGCG
Organism: Pseudohongiellaceae bacterium; assembly: GCA_049446715.1. Classification (GTDB taxonomy): domain Bacteria; phylum Pseudomonadota; class Gammaproteobacteria; order Pseudomonadales; family Pseudohongiellaceae; genus Eutrophocola. Next base: position 5,311 of record JBMTQX010000092.1, on the reverse strand, counting down.
CACCAACGAGGCCGCCTCGGTGCGCGATGGCCGCTACTATTTACAGCTGGCCGGCGCCGAAGCCCGCGAGCGGCTATTAATAGCAGCAGCGACCCTGTGGAACGTCCCGGTCAATGAACTCACCGCCAGGGACAGCGTCATCAGGCACGCCGCCAGCAATCAGCAAACCACGTATGGCCAGATCGCCCATCTTGCCGCCGCCACCCCACACCCGAATCCGGAAGCCATCACCATCAAGCCGCCGGACCAGTGGACCCTGATGGGCACCGAACAACCCAACTTCGATGTCCCCGACAAGGTCACCGGCAAAACCCAGTACAGCATTGATGTGCGCCTGCCCGGCATGCTGTGGGCCTCCATCAAATCCTGCCCGGTTTACGGCGGCGATGTGAAGAGTTACGACTTCGACGCCATCCGCGACATGCCCGGGGTGCACTCGGTGTTCCAGTTCCCCATTCCCGACCCGGCGCTGACCCGCGGTCGCGTGTTCAGCGGCGGCGTGGCGGTGATTGCCGACACCTGGTACCAGGCCAACCAGGCCCTGAAGGCCCTGCCCATCGAGTGGCATATCCCGCCGCAAAACGCCGCCTTCAACAGCGCCAACATGCAGGAAGCCCTGCTCGCCTCACTCGACCAACCCGGCACCGTGCGCGTGGACCAGGGCGATGTCGATCAGATATTCAAGCAGGCCGAACAAAACCCGGACCAGCAGATCATCGAAGCCACCTATTCCACCCCCTACCTGCCCCGCGCGCGCATGGAACCAGGCAATGCCACCGTGCTGGTGACTGATGAGCGGGTGGACATCTGGATCGGCGATCAAAGCCCCCAGGAAACGCGTTTCAGTGCCGCGTCCATTACCGGCATAGATGAAGCCAATGTCTACCTGCACCAATGCCACCTGGGCGGCGGCTTCGGGCGCAACGGCAACGGCCCGCAGGCCGAACAGGCCATCATGATCGCCAATGCCCATCGCGGCACCCCCATTCACCTGTTGTGGTCACGAGAAGAGGACTTTACCGGCACCACCTACCGCGCCATGGGCGTCGCCCGATTAAAAGCCGCCCTGGACGCCGACGGCTACCCCATGGCGATGCAGGTCAAAACCGGCATGCAGGAAGACGGCTTTGGCCCCACGGCCGCCTTTGATGTCGCCTCACGCTATGCCGTGCCCCACTACCGTTTTTCCAATCACACCACCCAGTTCCACATCCCCTCCGGCACACGCAGAGGCGTCGGCCAGGCCGCCCATGAGTTTTACCGGGAAAGCTTCATCAACGAGCTGGCCTTTGCGGCCGGCCGGGATCCCTACGAATACCGCCGCGAACTCATAGGCCGCACCAACCTGCCCTACAAGATGGATATGATCAAAGCCCTGGACCTGGCCGCCGAGATGAGTGAGTGGGGCTCCCCCCTGCCCGAAGGCACCGCACGCGCCATCGCCCTGGAAGAACGCGGCGCCGAAGGCAGCGGCCTGGCCACCATCAGCGCCATGGTCCACACCGTCTCCATCAGCAAGGCCGGCGTGCTGAAACTGGAACGGGTGGATGTCGCCCACGAAACCGGATTCGGCCTGGTCAATCCGCTGTCAGTCAAAAAACAGATCGAAGGCCAGATCGCCTGGTTCTACAACGACGCCATGCACCAGGCCATCCATGTCGAGGACGGGCATATTGTGGAAAACAACTTTGATCGATTTCACATCTCACGCATCAATGAAGACCCACCGGAAATTAATATCCAGTTCTTCAAGACCAACCATTGGCTTGCTGGGATGGGGCATGATCGGGCGACGTCAGTGCAGTCGGCCATTGGGGAGGCGATATTTCAGATTACAGGCCGGCGGTATCGGGATTTGCCACTTGGGCGGCTTGATTTAGGTTAGGGTTAGAAATTTAAGAACTCAGAATCAAGTTACTCTGACCCCTTTGATTCTTACGGTTTTTGATTTTGGTCATGACTGAACCTAAGGGCTAGAAGTCATTAACCTGGGTTTGATCAGCTAGAATATTTCTGTCTACCAAAAACAATACGCGCTCGACCGCTTTTGCTTTCCATAAACGCTAGATAATTTGGAAGGTGATGTATGTCTTACCTGTTCCTGTAGCCATCACCAATAACAGACGCTTCTCCCCTTTTGCGACAGCTTCAATCGTACGGTTAATTGCCTCTGTCTGATAGTAACGGGGGTCTTTACCTGAACCATTATCAAAGTAAGTCTCAAGCACAAGCTCTTCTTCATCATCTTCAATATTGCGGTAGCTCTTGAAGCGCTTCCAAAGAATACTGGGGTAAGAGAAGGGTTCTAGGGGAAACTCGCACTCAATTTCTTCTGCAAGCTCGTGGACCTTGTTATGTGAAGCGAAGGCGTCCCCATTGAAACTAGAGACACTGGGAACTTGCAAAATGTCGGTATAGCACAAGGCCCGCTGCATCCCATGGCTTACGGTATGGTTGAAATCCTTGGCCTCGACAACCGCAATAGGAACGCCGGGCTCCCACTGCAATACATAGTCTGCAAATTTCTTCTTTTTCTTGTTACGGGAGGACATATTGCCGCGGACGATGACAGGTCCTGGCGTTAATGTGACTTCTCGACGGATTTGTGTAAGCTGATCCAGCCAGTATCCTTGATGGTCGGGGTTATCAATAGGTCACAGATATCACCTCACTAAGCTGCTTTTTCTCTTGCCCATCCTTTTGCATACCGCCTTAAACAGCTTCCAAGTGTTGAAATTATCTCAACGCGTGACTCGCCCAAACGCCTCACCCCCGGCCGCCGGATCATGCTTCGGCATTGGATCGCCTGTCACCGGGTTGGGATAGTGATACGGCTCAGCGTAGTAACTCGGATAGGTCAGGTAGACCACGCTCGGGGGCAGATCGGGTGGTGGGGGGAATTTGGTGGGCCAGGTGTTGTAGATGAGGTTGTCTACCCAACCGATGTCGTAGCCGGAGTACATGTTGAACGGGCCGTGCAGGGTTTTCATTTTCCACACGCCGTCTTCTTTGACGAAATCGTTTTCGTAGTAGCAGTGGCCCCAGCCGCCGGAGGACATGACGAAGGCGATGCCGCGCAGTTCGGCGGTGACGCCGTCGGGGTTGACGGTGACCAGGGTCTGGAACTGTTGATGATCCATGAGCAGGCCCTGGGTGGGGCCGACCGGGCTCAGGCCGACATTCATGTATTCGAACACGCGGTCCTTGCCGGTGAAGACGCCGCGGCCGCCAATTTCCAGAGTGCCATCGTCAGCCCATAAGTCATGCAATGAGTACCACAAGGACTTATCAACGTAATAACCATACGAGCGCTGTAATATTTCTATTTCCTCAACATCCTGAAGCCTTTCGATTCTCTGGCTGACAGCGTCTAGTTCCATTTCCAGCGCTCTCAGTTCTGCCGCCGATTGTGCTTGGGCTGAGACAGGAGCAAGGAGCAAGGAACAAGGAACAAGGAACGACACGCTTACCTTGAGCAGTTTTTTCATGATGCTTGGGCTTTTCTGGTTAGCGGTATTTTTCATTTTTCTTCTCCCCTTAGCGCACGTTCTTGCCGGCGGCTTTGTCGGCGGCCAGGCGTTCCATGTCGGCGTGGGGTTCGCCGGTGACGGGGTGGTTGTAGTGGAACGGGACCACGTAGGTGCTGGGCAGTGATTCGTAGACTACCGTGGGGGGTGCGTCCGGCGGGATTTCGCTGCTCATTTGTTCGACGGGTTCGATGCCGTCGCCGCGCCAGCCTTTGTCGTAGTCGCCCCAGTAGGTGACCCAGTAATGCTGCTTGGCGATTTTCCAGGTGCCGTTCTCATTCACGTATTCGTTTTCATACAAGCCGCCGCCCCAGCGGCCCTTGCCGTCTTTAGACTGCATGACGTCACTGCGGAAGCGGCCCCAGGCGCGGGAGTTGTCCTCTGAGACGTGGATGACCGGCTGCAGCATGGGGAAGTTGTTGAGCTGGCCCTGCTCCAGGCCTTCTGGGCCGATCAGGGTCATGCCGCGGGCGATGCTGGCCTTGCCCTGGTAGACACCCATTTGACCGAACTCCCAGGTGCCATCGGTGGTGAACAGGTCAGCGGCCTGGCTCCACAGGCCCTTGTCGAAGTAATAGCCGAACATATTCTGCAGGTTTTCCACGGCGCGCACGGCATGGACGCGGGCGAGTTTCAGTGCTTCGGCATCGGCGCGCTGTTCCAGCTGGCCGATGGCATCGTTGCGTCGGCTGGGCATGTCGCGGAACGGCGGCGGGGTCTGGATCGCGCTCAGGTTGTTGGCAACGTCGTTATGATAGTGAAAGTCGGGGACGTAGATTTCCGGGAAGGCGGGATAGCGAACCGGGGAGCGTTCATCGGCGCGGAAGTCTTCACCCACGGGGGTTTTCCAGTTGCGGCCCTGCTTCTCCAGCTTGGCCCAGCCGCCCTGGTACGGGGCGACGAAGTTGAGGAACAGGCGCATCTCGCTGATCTGCCAGACACCGTCCTTCTTTATATAGTCGTTTTCCAGGATGGCATCGCTCCACTCGGCCTTGCCCTTGTAGTTGCCGACCTGGCCCCATTCACGCCAGCGGGCCTTGGCGGTGGTGCCGTCTGCGCCGATGGTGACCAGCGGCTGCAGGTGCATGTGGTTGTTCAGGCGCCCGAACGGCAGGCCCGGGCCGTTGGCGGTGAGGCTGCCGCCGCCGTGGCGGGTGAGCAGTTCGGTGATGCGCTCGCGGCCGATGTAGACGCCGTCCATGCCGTACATGAGGCGGCCATCCTCACTGAACAGGTTGGCGGCTTCGCCGAAATAACCCTTGTCGATGTAGTAGGCAAAGGCCTTGCCCAGACGGGTGATGGCGTTGATGTCTTCGACCTGCTGGGTCTCAACCTTGATGGCGTTCAGGCGGGCGAGCAGGTTCGTATAGCGCGCCTCGTCTGACTGAGCTTGGGTGGCGGCAGCCGTGAACAGAGTGACAAGAGGCAGGAGGCAGGAGGCAAGGAACAACACGCCAGCCTTCAGTGATTTTATTGGTGGAAATGCTGTTTTCATTGTTGTGGTGATCCCTTTATTACCCCTGGGCTTGAGAGGACAAAGCCTATAACAGATTTGGGGGGAATGCAGGTTTTTCGTGGGGTTGGTCTGGATTGGATGGCAGTTCCATTGCCGGATGACGGCGCGTTGCGCCTCTTCCGGCTTACAGCGATGAGTGGTGTGTCGGCAAGCGCCGCTTGGCGGCTATGCCGACCTACAAGATGCGGGGTTAGCCGGCAGGATCGGGAGGGTTTACTAGACTGGGGGTGGGATTTTCCAGGGATGGAGGGGTACGGCATTGCCGTAC
>JBMTQX010000091.1:0-6145 GCA_049446715.1 Pseudohongiellaceae bacterium | reverse complement strand
GGGCATAGATATTCTCATCGACCTGGCCAAGGTTTTGAAGGATGACGACACGGTGGGCTTCGTGTTTGTGGGGAGGGGCACGGCTGTTGAGCAGATCCGCAAGCGGGCTCAGTCTTTCGGACTGGAGAACATTCTGTTCTTCGATGAAATAGATCCCGCCGAGATTCCCGGATTGCTGGCCCAGTGTCACGTGGGCCTGATCGCCCTCGACCCCCGGCACCGCAATGACAACATTCCCGGCAAGTTCCTGGCCTATATGCAGGCAGGATTACCTGTGTTGGCGACTATCAATGCGGGTAATGACCTTGAAGTGGTGATCAATCAGAACAGGGTAGGCCGTGTTATTACCAGCAATGACGTGGCTGAATTGAAGCTGCAGGCCGACGATTTGTTGGCGTCACTAGCTACAGATGATGACTTCTCTGGGCGTTGCAGGCAACTGGCGGAAAGCCGTTTTTCCTCCCGTGCCGCCGTTCAGCAAATCGTTGCTGCCTTGAAAGGCTGATCAACGCCCAATACTGATTTCCCGCCGGCAAGCCTATTCAGGCTGCTGCTTTTTCCTTTCTCATCACCAGGCTGTACACGGCAAACAGTGCCAGGAAGATGTACACCGAATACTTCTCCAGTGCTGGCTGTGACCAGAAGACAAGACCACCCAACCCGAACACGGCGGCTACGGCATAAAGAATCAATACGACCCGGGCTCTGCTCAATCCCTTGCCTGCGAGCAGGTGATGCAGGTGATCGGTTCCCGGTTCGAAGGGTGACTTGCCGCTCAAAGGCCTGGCAATAAACAGGTACACCGTATCCATGAGGGGTACCGCCAGAAACCAGAGCGCGACTGTGGCGGGTATCACCCGTTCGCTGCCACCCTGGGAAGACTGGATGAGCACCCAGGCGAGAATGAAGCCGAGCATGGTGCTGCCCGAATCGCCCAGGTAAATCAGGGCAGGCTTGTGCACCGGGGCGCGGAAATTCAGTACCAGGAAGGCCAACAGGCAGGCCATGGTGATTAGCAGGAAACCCAGCAGGGCAGGATGGTAACCACCCAGGCTGGCAGTGATCGCCAGCAGGCCCATGCAGATCAGCACCATGCCGCCTGACAGGCCATCCATGCCGTCAATCATGTTGATGGCGTTGATGACCCCGACCGTGGCAAAAATGGTCATGGCGATCACGAAGCGCCCCAAAAACAATTCAGTGTCACTGAACAGTTGTCCCAGGGTCAGTAACTGGTTATCGCCCCAGGAGGCCATGAGCCAGGCCGCAATAATCTGGATAGCCATGCGTGCCAGGGCGGGCAGGGGGTAGTAGTCGTCAATGAGTCCGGTGATAAGCAGCAGGCAACTGATTGCCAGGAGCGGCTGATACTGGCTCATGACCTCGGGGCTCAGCAGGCATCCTGTCAGCAATCCGAGGAAGATGCCGATACCGCCAATCAATGGTGTATCCCGGGTGTGGGTCTTGCGGCCACCCGGCGCATCCATCAGGCCCAGTTTGCGTGCCAGCGGACGCATGATCAGGATGGCGATCAGGCTGACAAAAAAGGCAACGGGTAGGGCAAGATAATTCATGTCGTGATATGCCGGTTAAGGCGAGACAGCTGCCTCGCCGGAGCGGATTCAAAAATGCTTTGTTTTCAGGTTGTTAAGAGGGGCTTCGCAAGGCCGGGCATTCTAACACCGTTTGCAGTTGCGGCCTATGCAGAATTGGACACTGGCAGCAGCCGAATAATCCGCTGGTCAACAGTTTGCATGAGGAGCGTAACCGGGCGTGACAGCCGCTGCCTGTGGATAACTTATTGATGAGTTTGCCGGGTGAATCGGATACACTTGCCGGCATAAAACATAAGACCTAAATCGGGTCAAAAACCGATCATTTCCAGTCATACAGTCAGTTGTCAGGTGTTCGCAATCAATGCGATTAAAAAGTATCAAACTTGCAGGATTCAAGTCGTTTGTAGACCCGACAACAGTCAACCTCCCCAGTAATCTTTGCGCCGTCGTCGGCCCCAACGGGTGCGGCAAATCCAACATCATCGATGCGGTACGCTGGGTGATGGGGGAGAGCTCGGCCAGCAAGCTGCGCGGGGAAAATCTCACTGACGTCATCTTTAACGGATCCTCCAACCGCAAGCCGGTGGGCCAGGCCTCTGTCGAACTGGTCTTCGACAATTCCGACCATACCATCAAGGGCGAATACGCCGCCTTCAACGAAATTTCGGTCAAGCGCATCGTGAACAGCGAGGCCCAGTCCACCTACATGCTCAATGGCACCAAGTGCCGCCGGCGTGACATCCAGGATATCTTCCTGGGCACCGGTCTTGGCCCGCGCAGCTACTCGATTATCGAGCAGGGCATGGTATCGAACCTGATCGAGTCCAAGCCGGAAGAGCTACGTGTCTTCATCGAGGAAGCCGCCGGGATTTCCAAGTACAAGGAGCGGCGCCGCGAGACGGAAAACCGTATCAAACGCACCCGGGAAAACCTGGAGCGCCTGACCGATATCCGGGAAGAGCTCGAACGTCAGCTGCAGCATCTGCAACGCCAGGCTCGCGCCGCCGAGAAATACAAGGAATACAAGCAGCAGGAGCGTGCCACGACCGCTAACCTGCAGGCCCTGCGCTGGCAGCGCCTGAACGAAACCGTCAGCAGTGCGCAGCAGAAAATCAGTGAGCTGGAAATTGCCCTGGAAGCCAACGTGGCCAAGACCCGCTCGCTCGAAGCCGATATGGAAAAGATGCGCGAAGAGGGTACCGAAGCCAACGATACCTACCAGGAAATCCAGAGCACCTATTATTCCCTGGGCAGCGAAATCACCCGCATAGAACAGAACATCGAATACCAGGGGCAGCGCAAGCAGCAACTGGAGCTGGACCTGGGTGAAATCCAGCAGTCACTCCAGCATTTCCAGAACGAACTGGGCCAGGATGACCAGAAACTGGCGCAGCTGAAAAGCAGTGTCAGCGAAGTTGAGCCCCAGTTGCAGGCAGCCACAGCCCGGGAGCAGGCATCTGCCAGCGCGCTGGCCAGCGCCGAGAGCAAGATGGCGAACTGGCAGCAGGAGTGGGATGCCTTCAACGAAGATGCCTCCGAAACCTCCCAGAAGGCAGAGGTTGAGCAGGAGCGCATCAACCACCTGGAGAACATTGTCGATCGTGGCAAACAGCGCAAGAACGCGCTCAAGCATGAGCTGGAAAACCTGGAAACACCGGATGCCTCCGGGCTCCAGGACCTCGAGGAAAACCTGCGCAACCTGATCGAGAAGCAGGAAGCCCATGAAAGTGCCCGGGTTTCCCTGAACGAGAAAATCGAGCGTTCCCGCCAGTCCATCAAGACCACCAACAACGAGCTCAACGAAAAACGCAGCAAACTGCAGGCCATGCTGGGCCAGAAGGCCTCGTTGGACGCCCTGCAAAAAGCCGCCCTGGGCCGCAATGACCGCAGCACCATCGGCTGGCTCGAGCGCAACAACCTGGCCGGAAAACCGCGCCTGGGGGACAACCTGCAGGTCGAGGACAAGTGGCAGACCGCCGTGGAAATGGTGCTCGGCGGCAGCCTTCAGGCCGTCTGTGTCGATAGCCTGGATACGGTCAGTGACGTCCTCGGTGACTTCAGTGACGGTAACCTGCAGCTTATCGATGCCTCCTGGAATGGTGCCCAGGGACAGCCCAATCCGCAACTCCAGGCGTCGCGGTTGCAGGACAAGATTCGTTCCACCCAGAACCTGAGTGCCTTGCTGGCGGGGATTTACTGCGCAGAAAGCCTGCAGGAAGCCCTGGCACAACGCAGAAGTCTCAACAGTGGCGAATCCCTCATCACCCCGGAAGGGGTGTGGCTTGGGCCTTCCTGGCTACGTGTCGCCAAGGATTTTGATGAAAAGGCCGGGGTCATCCAGCGTCAGCAGGAACTGGAAGCCCTGGAAAGCAGCATAGCCACGGCAGAAAACCAGATTGCGCAGTCCGCTGAAAAACTGCGCAATGAAGAAGCATTGCTGCAGACCCTGGAACAGGACCGTGACGGGCTGCTCAAGGAGCTGACCGAAGTGAACCGCTCACTGACGGAAGTCAGTGCCGACAAGTCTGCCCGCATCACCAAGATTGAACAGGCCGAGAAGCGCCGGGAGCGCCTGACCATCGAAATCGAGGAGCTGGAAAAGCACCTGGCGGCGGAGAAGGACAATATCCGCCAGTCCCGCGAGAATCTCGAAACGATCCTGGACCGCATGGAACAGCATACTGTGCGGCGCGAAGTGCTCATTGAGAGCCGGGATGAATACCGCCAGGCCCTGGATACCTCCCGCGACCAGGCCGGCAAGGACAAAGACGAGGCCCATCGCCTGGCCCTGCAGCACCAGACTCTTTCAGCGCAGCTTGAATCCCTGCAACTGAACATGACCCGCCTGACCAGTCAGGTCGAGTCTTACGCCAACCGGGAAAAACAACTGGCCGAATATCTCCAGCAGGCCGATGTGCCCATTCCGGCCCTGAAAGAGGAGCTGGAGCAGAAGCTGGCGAGCCGTCACAGCATTGAAGGCCAGTTGAGCCAGGCCAAGACCCGTGTCGATGAGATTGACCACCAAAAACGCGAGCTGGAAACGGCCCGCAATGCCTCGCAGGAAGAATCCCAGCGTATTCGTGACGAGCTCTCCGGCAAGCGCCTGAGTATCGAAGGCGACTCCGTGAAACGTGCCGCCCTGGAGCAGCAGCTGACCGAGAACGGCTACGACAAGGAGCAGGTCCTGAATCGCATTGCGGCGGCCGAAGAGGAAATTACCGAACTGGGCTGCGAGGAAGAGCTGGAGCGCCTGGGTAACCGCATCAATCGCCTGGGGCCCATCAACCTGGCGGCCATTGACGAGTATGACACCCAGTCCGAGCGCAAGATCTATCTGGACGAGCAGAATGATGACCTCGAGCGTGCCCTGCAAACCCTGCAGAACGCCATTCGCAAGATCGACAAGGAAACCCGTTCCCGCTTCAAGGAAACCTTCGACAAGATCAACAACGGCCTGCAGGAGCTGTTTCCGAAAGTCTTCGGGGGCGGTCATGCCTACCTGAACATGGTGGGTGAAGACCTGCTGGATACCGGCGTGGAAATCATGGCCCGGCCACCGGGTAAAAAGAACAGTACCATCCACCTGCTGTCAGGGGGCGAGAAGGCCATGACGGCCATTGCGCTGGTGTTCTCCATATTCCGGCTGAATCCCTCACCGTTCTGTATGCTCGATGAGGTTGATGCGCCGCTGGATGATGCCAACGTGGGACGTTATGCTGACATGGTGAAGGAAATGTCCTCCATGGTGCAGTTCATCTTCATCACGCATAACCGCATCACCATGGAATACGCCCACCAGTTACTGGGGGTAACCATGCATGAGCCGGGCGTATCCCGCCTGGTGGCGGTGGATATTGATGAAGCCGCAGAAATGGTTTCAGTGTGAGTTGACTGAGCCGGGGCCAGGACCTGGGCGGTACAGGACGGGGCAGGACGATACATTGGCAACAGTAGCGGGTGGTGAGTCCCGCGTTCAGGCACACATACCAGGCATCAAGACACACAAGACACTGAATTGTCATTCACAGGACGATAATCTGGATCAATAAGGCATGGGAATCAGAGACTGGTTAGCGATCATCGTTATTGTCTTTATCGTGCTCATATTGCTCGACGGTTTCCGGCGCAAATGGCTCGAGCGCAAGAACCGTATCCGGGTCAAACTCGACAAGAACATCCCGCCTCCCGATGGCGAAGACGATAGTGATGTTCTAATCAAATCCGAACTCCCCAACGGCGGTGCCCGCATCAAAACCCGTAACGGCCAGGAAGTCCCTGTGCTGATGGATTCGGTCCAGTTGGACGATGAGGATGTCGCTGAATATCCTGCCGATACTGTCACCGCTGCCTCAGACGAGGATGAAGAAGACTGGGATGACGACTGGGATGACGACTGGGACGATGACGCCGACGAGACCGATGCGGATGTCGCGGAAGATTTGGAAGGCAAGGAAGACCAGGAAGACGCGGAAAATGCGGAACATGAGGAAGACGAGTGGGACGATGACGCGGCGGCCGGTTATCCCCGGAGCGCTGCCGCCGCGTTTTCGGCCCGCGATGATGATTCTGTTTTTGCCGATGATGGTGAC
>JBMTQX010000090.1:0-6723 GCA_049446715.1 Pseudohongiellaceae bacterium | reverse complement strand
TTTGGTGTCCAAAGCGAACGTACCAGTACTGGTAGCGACAGTGAACGGGAACATCTTAACCGGAGTATTAATGGCGTACGTGATCGTAGAACCGGAACTGGAGAAAGTCAGCTTGGACTCGGGAGTCATTGTGACTTTGGATGTCCCGGCTGTACCTTTAGGCACAGTCACCGTGAACTTAGCAGTACTAACAGTAGCTGTCTGTGCAGATTGACTAAGCGTTTTCAGCTTGGTACCAGAAGCTGAGAAAACCGGTTCGGTAAAGCCTGAAACGACTTCGACAACGTTTTGAGGTACTGCCAGACCATTGTTGACAACAACGGAGACCTTTTTGACGCCAGCCGTAGCAGTTGAATCTGCAGTCAGGTTTATAGAGATGGTAAGTGAGTCTCCCGCAGCAGCTGCAGCAGCAACGGTAACAACCGCGCGGTCATAGCCACCGTCACCGTTCGCATCTGACCATGTGACACCCGGATCGTCTAATGTGGGGTCGCCAAACTCAGACCCATCTTTCAGGGTCAGGCCAACACCTGGAGTACCTTGGGTTACTTTAAAACCTGGGACCTCTGAAAAATTTAGACCTTTCGGAAGGCGGATAACAATTTCCTTTCCCGCAGGAATGTCTGTAGCAGCACCAATATTAACGAGAATGTCGTTGCGGCGGACACTGCTACCACCGGCGGCAACTTTTGCATTGCCATCCTGAAGGTAGCCGTCTGCTCTATTTCCGACGGAGGTTTCGAACCCTAATGCTGCAAGGGCGCTCGTACTTACGAATGCTCCTGCGGCAAATAAGGCCGACGCGAATAGTTTTTTGTTCATATCAAGCTCTCCTTGAGCGCGCTCAATAAATAATTAACAGGGCTTTCACCCCAATTTCTGGTTAAAAGAAGGGGAAAACCCCCGGTTAATAGCTTCTGTAATAGGCCTACGTCGGCGAATGATGCCTACACGCACGCACCATGTCAACAGTCTTCGACCAGTCTGTGACATGCCTCACGCTATTTTTCACAGTTTCAAGTGAAATGCAATATAATTTTCCTGAAAAACAGTCGGTTGGAGTGCACACATAAGGTAACTTATAAATTTGCGATATTTTCACAATCTTTTGCTCGTAACCCCCTCAATTTCTTCTTTTTTTGTCGTTTTGGCTATTTCGGACAGTCACATTTTATGTTGCCCTGCACGATGAGCCAGTACAGGGCCTATTTACCCCCCCCCTCAGAGGTCAAAATAACGGGCAATTTTCCGCTCTGCAAACTCGGCATATGAGCGCGCAATATCCCTGTGTTTATAGCAATAGAAGCCTTCGGCGTGGGAAATATCTCCACGCAAAGTGGCAGCTCTCAGCTGATTCATGGCCAGGGCAATTTCAAGATAGCGGTTTTCATTAAGCTGGCTGGTATAAGCCGCAATCGCTGTTTTCTTGATGTTGAGTTGTGCACCAATATCAACCAGCGTATTGATGGGGCTTTGCACCAGAATTTCATAACTGACCGGTACAATTTCTTCATTGTTGATTTCCTGAAGTGCCGTCCACACCAATGCAGCCGTTGTGCGATGGTCCGGGTGCAATTCGAAACAGCCCGGGAAATATACCGCTGTAGGCTGAATCTCGAGTATGGCTGCTTTAACCTGTTGCTGGGCAACCGTGGATAAGTGCAGGTGCCGGTCCCTGTTATCCAGAAATACCGGTGTACGCATACCCAGTATCTGTGCCGCCTCAGACGCTTCCTGCTGTCTGACCTGAACCAGTTTCTCTTGATCGCCACCCAATGCACCATCCGTCATGATCACGAGGTGGGTCTCAATCCCCTTCCTGGCAGCTTTGGCCAATGTACCGCCCATACCGAAACTTTCATCATCGGCATGCGGGGCAAAAACCAGCCACGGTCCACTTGCCACAGGCAGCTCCGTGGTTTCATAAGGAACAAACTGGTTTTCATTCAACATCCGGTAAGCCCTCCTACTGGTAGTCGGTATCACCGGGCATCAGCCACCACTTGTCGACCTGCTGCTCCCATGACATTGCCGGTGAGCAGGTGTTGGCCGGTATGGCCAGCGGCAACCTGTCAAATTTAGCTGACTGGGTATCAAAGACAGATTTGAACGCACCAGTGCACCAGGTCACGAGTGTTTTCTTGTTTTCCATCACTGACAGTTTTTTTGCCGTGGTGACAACAGCATCCATGTCCATCGCCGGATCCAGAACATCCATCAGCATGCTCCTGTGGCCATCGTGTCTTAAAACGAACAAGCGCGCACCCCGTCGCAGCCAATCCGGTTTTTGCAGGTAGATCGTATATTTTTTGACAGGGTGTTGCAGGTAACGCCAGCGAAAATAGGATGCATCCTTTCGGCAGAGGAAATGCTGGTCAAAACGACGGGAAAACGTTTCCCAGAGTACATTGACGGCATCAGCATGGTAGTCGAAGTTTGAGGCATCCAGCTCAATGAGCTTATTTGATACAGCCCTGGGTATCACATTTTCAAGGGGCCACTGCACCTCCAGCATATGGTCGATCGTCTTTGCCAGGTCCAGCTTCTCCAGAAGCACCATCGCGCGTGCACTGGGAAAACCATAAACCAGGAAGTAGGGTTTATCAAACCCGGCAAATGAATCAAGAAAGGTTTTAGCACAGAGATAAAAGGGGCTTTTCCTGCGTACAGCATGGCGCACCTTCGGATCCACCATGAGGTCAGTGATCTGGACAACGGTCTGCGGTTGTCCTTCCAGCAACATGTCCAACCCGATGCCGCCGAAATGGGCCACAACATTGCCATCCTTTAACACCACAATGGCCCGGCTCTGCGGGCGGGCATATTTCCATTCCCACAAGGATGCAGACATCTCATCGGGAAAGATTGCGGAAAAGAGCGTCCTGACGGCATCACGATCATCATGCCCGGCCTCCCTGACCTCAAACTGACCAGCATCAGGCGCTTTGATCGATGTAGACGCCGTGGAATTGTCCAGGCCAGAGGTTGCCATAACGGTCAGGCTTTCCATTCATGCTCAAGCATCACGATGCCTCGCTCAAGGCCGGCCTGCTCGACATGAATTTCTGCGGCTCGCCTGACCGCTTCGTATAGATGAATGCCTTTTTCACACAGCAGAGCGATATCGACGTAATAAGTTCCTCTCAGGAGCGCCAGCTTTGGAAACACAATGGTGACCTCACCTTCTCCCTCTGCATTGGTCTTCAACGCAATGTTGTCATGATAGGAACCGGTGCTGCTGATGATGCGACCATCACCGCCTGAGAAGGCAACGGCCACGCTAGGCATGGGGACGCCTTCGCCTGGACTGAATTGAACAGTGATTTCCAGGTCGGATTGCTGGCTGACTACCTTGTGTACCTTGCCCTCATGCCCATCGACGCTGATGGCAATCTTTTGCAGTGCAGGTAACGTCAGGATATTTTTGTGATCGGGTTTTTCACCGATTTTATCCCGGTCAGCCTTGCTGACCGTGCTCAGACCTTCCTCTTTGGGCGATGCCATGCTGACCGTGCCCAGACCTTCCTCTTTAGGCGATGCCATGCTGACCATCTCGGAATATTCCGTAATGACTTCAACCGGATTGCCGACCTTTCTGACCCGGCCGCCATCCAACCATACAACCCGATCGCAGAGCGCCTCTACCTGGTACATGGAATGCGAACAGAACAATATAGTCTTGCCGGCATTCTTAAAGTCCATGATACGATCAAGCGACTTGCGTGAAAACGCTCCGTCACCCACCGAGAGAGCCTCATCGATAATCAGGACTTCGGGATCGATCTGGGTCGCCATGGAAAAAGCCAGTCGCACGAACATACCGCTGGAGTAGGTTTTTACCGGGCGGTGAATGAATTCTCCGATGTCGGCGAACTCGATCACTTCTTGGTAAATGGCATTCACCTCCTGGGTGGACAGGCCCTGGATAGCGCCATAAAGATAGATATTTTCATGTCCTGTCATTTCCCGATGGAAGCTGGCACCGAGTTCAAGCAGTGCCGCAATACGGCCATTGATCTGAAATTCTCCTGTTGAAGGCAGAATCGTTTTTGACAGCACTTTCAGCAACGTGCTTTTTCCGGCCCCGTTCTGGCCAATCACGCCGAGTACTTCGCCCTTCAGGATATCCAGTGTCACTGGTTTCAGGGCTTCGATTTTCTGAAATCTCGGTTTCCCGGTGATGATCTCCTTGATGCGGTCCAGCTCATTGGCATAAACCTTGTAGTATTTTGAGACACCACGAATGGAGAGGGCGGCATCAGTCATTACAACACCTCCCGAATATGTGGAATGCTGCGGCGAAACACCAGCCACGCCGGCCCCATCAACAGCAGCCAAATGCACCAGGGGCGAATCACATTGATCCAGGAGAACTCCCTGCCCTGAACCAGTCCATGCACGATAGCCATGAGGTCGGAAAACGGATTCAGCCAGACGAACGCCTGCATTCCCTCAGGCAACATGCCCGGAAAATACAGGATCGGCGTCATGAACATGGTGATCATGATCAGGAAGGGCACAACCTGGGCAAAATCGCGAATAAAGAGGCCTAAGACCGGCAGAAAAAGGCAGAGCGGCAACAGCCATAAAAGCAGCATTGGCAGGACTAGCAAGGAGGCCAGTGCACTGCCTGGTCCACCGAGAAACATGTTCAACAGGAAATACACCGTGCCATAGACCATGCAGGGTATGGTCATGATGAGCACCGGTAACAACGCCAGGGGAAAGGTATTGCGGCGGTAAAGCGGGCTGAATTCACGAAACATGTTGGTGGACCGATTCAGCACCTCGGCCAAACACAGCCAGGGCAACATGCCGGTAAGCAGATACTCCAGATACTCCGGGCCCCGGTTTGCGCGCATGGCAAAGACGATATCGAACATGAACCAGTAACCCAGCATCTGCAGGGCGGGCTGGACCACGGGCCACAACTTGCCAAGCACAGTACCGGACGTGCGATTCAGAATGTCCCGCTTGACCAGCATCCAGAACAACGCGTGGTTACTGACCACCGCTGTAAGGGGCGACCAGAAACCCTGGATAATATTTCTGCCGTAACCGACGATCAGATTCATTCGAGCAACTCGTCTTCTGTACGCACGACCAGCCGTGCCGGGATGGTCTGGTAAGGATTGATTTTCAATACCTTGGGCCTGTCATTGAAGGAAGGAATTTCCACGGTTTCTGCAAACGCTGAAACCGTGACATCCACCTCTACCGGTTCATTATAATCAAACGGATACCGGGTTTCTGTGATTTTGCTGTAGGCCATTATCGTGTAAAAGCTGGTGGTGCGTCTTGAGTTGAGCCAGGGCCTGAGTTCAGCCATGTTTTCCGCCGGCACAATCTGTGCGACATCACCGTTGCCGCGGAATTCGTTATTTTCCCGAAAAGCCACGATCTCCGTGATCAGCTCATCATCAAGCCCTGGTAACAGTTGCATGGCCTCCACCGTCGCCAGGTTGAGATTGATCAGCTCATCAGCAGAATACAGTGTGAAGGCAGCGTCCAGGTCGACATCGGCAAAAACTTCCGCGAAGCCCTTGATATGTAAAATCTCTTCCACCGTTTCCAGCTTGCCATTTCGCGGTGTATAGGGGTTTTCCAGCGCTTCGTAGTAATCCCTTTCTGCACCGTTAATGCCTGTAGTGTCACTGAGGTCTATCCAGTCGCCCCAGGCTGCGATAAGGGCATCAATCTGCTGATCAGCATCCTCGCCAAGTTTTTTCTCCAGGAGAGCCCGCATACGAGGCCGGCCGATTTCGCGCAGATTGATCTTGCCGGCATGATCATAGATCCGCACCGTGATGCCTTCTGCCTGGGGATAGTGCAGGGCCAGTTCCTGGCCATTGAACCGAAACAGGGGGTTCCGGTTCAGCTCGTCAAGATCATCGATGGATTCGGGTGGCCTGGGCATGCGCTCCAGCATCAGCTCCATCTCCGCCTGGTTGACCGCTGAAAGGATTTCGGACCATTCGGTCAGACCTTCCTGCTGATAATAGGCTGCCCGCGCTGACAGGCGAATCTGCCCGGCAAGCACAGTGATAAGAATGGTCAGCAGAATCACTGTCCACAGTGTGACAACGATGACCGAGCCTTGTTGATATCCTCTTTTCATATCGGCGGAATGGTGGGCTGTATCTCTTCGTGCTTCCAGGTCTTGATGGCGGCAAGCACCTCCAGTTCGGAATCATCCAGCCGCTCATCAATCGGCCTCAGGGTGATTTCCACCGCTATCGGCAAACTGCGCATTTCCTCACGGATCCACTCATCCACCCATTCCTTTTCGTCTTCATTGCGCTGAACAAGATACCGGTAACTCGCGGAGTAATTGGGTAATACCAGTGTGGGTTCGAGTTCCTCAAAACGTTCGTCCGGATTATCGCTGTAAGCTGGCGTCAGGGTCAGTTCCAGTCCCCGTGTTTCATCATTACTCAGGCGCCAGGCGGTCAAGCCATTCCGCCGCTGTGGCGAAACCGTGGAGACCCAGCGCACTTCATCTTCCCTGCCATCAAAATACACTTCGCGCTCGAGCGTCTCATACTCAATATAGCTGTGCGGAAAAGCGGCAAACAGTGATCGCTCAACTTGCAGTAACACCAGCGACTTATCCAGGGTTTCATCAAGCACCGAAGTTTCGCTTTGCCAATCGTTGACTACCGAATAAACGCCAGCACTGAGCATACCCAGCAGCATGGCTGTGAGCGTCATGGAAACCATGAT
>JBMTQX010000089.1:0-7129 GCA_049446715.1 Pseudohongiellaceae bacterium | reverse complement strand
GCAGGTGGTGGCGGCGGTGATCAGCGGCCCAGGTGATGCCGTCGTTCTGCAGGGCGCAGGCGCCGCCAAGGGCGTAAATGAAACGCAGAACCGGATGGGCCTTGTAGGCACTGTGCGACCAGAGCCGATGGTAACCGGCAGTAATCGACATTTCGCAGAAGACCATGAGAATGCCGAACCAGAGCCATTCATAGGCATCAAAGCCATAAGTCATGCCATACCAGGGCACAACAGTGACAGCGACCAGCGGCGGTATGCCAAGGACGGCGAGGTTCAACCAGCGTATAGGGGGTTTGGCAGCAGACATGTGTATTTCTCAGTTGTGTAGCGTGGCGATTTACAGTGTGACCTGGCCTGGCTGCTCATAAGTGCAGTTTTATCAGGGTGCCGACCTGTTCGGCAGGTGGCACATGGTGTCGCTTTCGTTCTTTTGGTTGATGGTATCCGGCATGGCGACATACAACATTATGTTTCATGATGTTTCATGCACGTCATGGTCTTCTGGGGACGCCAACTATCATTAGCAAGTGAGCGGCCCTGAAGCCAAAATTATGGCAAATTCATGCCATGCTGGAAACCTGAAATCGGCTCCAGGGCCGGTATCCCGGCAGGCGTGGTAGCCGCTGATGAGGCTAGGACAGACCCGGTTCGTGCCCGTTGCTATCGGTAAACAGGATCACAAAGCGTATCCCGGTGCCCTGGGCACGTTCTTCCAGGTAGACATTAGCGCCATGGGCCATGGCAATTTCCCGCACGATTGACAGGCCCAGGCCGCAACCGTTGGTATCGGGGGCATAGGGGCGAAAGAAGCGGTCGAATATCTGGGGCCAGTGTGCCTTGTCGATGCCCGGACCGTCATCTTCAATCTCGATGCGAAAGCCATCGCCCGTGGTATCCAGGTGTACCCACACATGGCCACCGCTGTTGCCGTAAATGATGGCGTTTTCAATCAGGTTGGCCACCATTTCCGTGATCAGTGTCATCTCGCCTGAGATACAGCAGGGTTGCTCGGGCAGGTGCTGCAACAGCTGGATGTCCTTTTCATGCGCCCGCCATGTCAGTTCGCTGCAGACATTGCGAATCACCGACGCCAGGTCGACAGTCTCGTTGCGCAGGCCCCGCCCATAAGCCGACTCGGCCCGGGCCAGCTTCATGAGCTGGGAATTGACATGCGCCATCTGGTCGCTGGCAGACACTATTTTTTCCAGCGCAGTCTGCGTGGGCTCGGCCATTGCCGTTCCATCCAGGGCCAGCTGGGCCTGCAGCTTGATACCGGCCAGTGGTGTGCGAATCTGGTGGGCGATGTTGCCGATGAACTGCTCGCGGGCACTGATGGCGGCATCAATGCGTTCCAGGAGGCGGTTGGTGTTCACGATCAAGCCGCGGATTTCACCAGGCACACGCCCGACGGAAATAGGCGCCAGGTCCTGTGGCGAGCGCTGGTCAAGTTCGCGGCCAATCCGGATCAGCGGCCGGAAGGCCTTCTCAAAGGTAATGGCAATGATGAGCAGGATGGCCAGCACCAGTACCAGTTTGGAAAGCAGGAACTCATGCAGCAATTCGCCGGTCATGGCCTGGCGCTTGTTCAGGGTTTCGGCCACGGTAACGATATATGACGGTGCTTCACCCGGCGGCGCAAGGATGCTCACGGCCCGGGTGCGGCTGCCGTTGACGACGATATCGTTGAATACCGGCATGCTGCCCAGCTCACCAGGAGGGGTTGTCGGCTCCAGGGCATTAAGACCGGCCACCACGTTGCCCCGCAGGTCGGCGATCTGGAAATGAATGGTGTCCAGCTCATCCCACGAGAAGGCCATCACGGCAGCATCATCGGCAATGAAACTGATTTCGCTGTCGTCTACCTTGACCTCCTGCACCAGTGAGTAGGCGGAGTCCAGCAGCCAGCGGTCAAACACCTGGTTGGTGATATGCATGCCGATCTGGTAGGAAACCACCGACTCGAAGGCGAGCAGCAGCAAGAGCGGGCCGCCGACCAGTAACAGCAGTTGTGTGCGCAGTGAGAGAGAATTCTGCATCTATGTCGACTCGATGCTGTAGCCGATACCGCGAATGGTCTGGATGCTGACCGGGGTGTCATCAAGGCGTTTGCGCAGGCGGTGAATATAGACTTCCACTGCGTTGTCGCCGATATCATCACCGTTCAGGGCGAGCCGCTGTGCCAGCCGGGTCTTGCTGACAGCCCGGGGTGAGCTCAGCATCAGCGCTTCCATGACTTCATACTCCCTGGCCGGCAATTCCTGGGTTTCCCCGTTGACCGTCAGGCGCCGGGAAAACGGATCCAGCAACACTGGCCCGAGCGTGAGCTGTTCCTGGCTGCCGGTGTGGGCACGGCGGATCAGCGCACGGATCCTGGCCAGCAGCTCACGCAGGTCGAAGGGCTTTTCCATGTAGTCATCAGCACCGGCATCCAGCGCTGTGACCTGCGGCTCCATACCGTCACGCGCGGTCAGAACCAGAATAGGGATGTTCAGCTTGTCCCGTCGCAGCACCTTGATGATGTCGGTGCCGTCCATGTCGGGCAGCCCCAGGTCCAGTACCACCAGGTCGAAATCAAAGGCGCGTATGGTGTTGCAGGCACTGTTGCCATCCTTCGCCAGGGTCACGGAATAATCAGCCTGGGCCAGGGCAGACACCAGGCCGTCTGCCAGCAGCTCATCATCCTCGACAACCAGTACGTTCATTGCGCGTTACCACTCCTGTGATGGGTTCATGCTGTCGGCAAGGCTTTTTGCGCCTACTAACGCCAACTTTATAAGGCATTGATATCACAGGGTGTGGCAAGGATTCGTCGTGAATAAGTGAAAGGTTTTTCCTTTCATATTTTTAATATTTATAGCTTTTGTTTGAAAGGTTGTTGAAAGGTTTGCTCGATAAGATGGCCTCCGATTCAACAAAACCAGTTTCACACAGGAGTTTCCAATGTTATCGCTCGACAATCTCAAGCGGGATCTGCCCGCCAGTGTAGTGGTGTTTTTTGTGGCGCTTCCGCTTTGTCTCGGGATTGCGCTGGCATCAGGTGCACCACTTTTCTCGGGTCTTATTGCCGGTGTCGTCGGAGGCGCCCTGGTCGGCGCCATCAGTCGTTCACCGCTCGGGGTTTCCGGTCCGGCTGCCGGTCTTGCCGTCATTGTCTTCGGCGCAATTGAGACCCTGGGCTCGTTTCAGACTTTCCTGTTGGCGGTGTTTATTGCCGGCCTGATCCAGGTGGGGCTTGGCGTCGTGCGTGCCGGAGTACTGGGTTACTTTTTTCCCTCCGCCGTCATTCACGGCATGCTCAGCGGCATCGGCCTGATCATCATTCTCAAGCAGATTCCCCATGCCTTTGGATATGACAGCAACCCGGAAGGGGATCTGGCCTTTGCGGAAGCCGATGGTGGTACCACGCTCTCGGCACTAAGCGAAATGCTGGCTTTCATCCATCCGGGCGCGCTGGTTATCGCCCTGATTTCCATGGCCATCCTGATTGTGTGGGACAAACCTTTCGTCAAGTCTCATCGCATTCTCGGCCTGTTCCCCGGCCCTGTTGTTGCCGTTGTGGTTGCAGTGCTGTGCCAGGTAACTGCCAGCGGGATGCCGGCATTTGCCCTCAGTGCTGATCACCTGGTCAATGTGCCGGTGGCCAATTCCGTGGGCGAGTTTGTTGGCCTGTTCACCCTGCCTGATTTCAGCCAGATAGGTAACCCGGCCGTCTGGACCGTAGCCATCACCATTGCCATCGTGGCCAGCCTGGAAACGCTGCTGAGTGTCGAGGCCACTGACAAGATGGATCCGATGAAGCGCACTACGCCGACCAACCGCGAACTGTTTGCCCAGGGCATTGGTAACAGTGTCAGCGGCCTGATCGGTGGACTGCCTGTTACCCAGGTCATCGTGCGCAGTACTGTCAACGTCCAGACCGGGGCCAGGACCCGTACCTCGGCGATCGTGCACGGTGTGCTGCTGCTGGTGTGTATTGCCACTGTACCCGGCCTGCTCAATCTGATACCGCTGGCGGTGCTTGCGGCAGTACTGATTGTCACCGGCTACAAGCTCGCCAAACCGGCCCAGTTTATTGCCATGTGGCGCTACGGTTTTGACCAGTTCCTGCCCTTTGTGGTGACCGTGGCCGGGGTGGTGTTTACCGACCTGTTGATGGGCGTCTGCATGGGTATGGCGGTTGCCATCATCATCCTGCTGCAGTGCAACTTCAAGAACTCGCATTTTCTCAACAAGAAAGATCGTCAGACCGCTAATGACGGTCACTACATCACCATGCGCCTGGCTGAAGAAGTCACTTTCCTGAACAAGGGCGCAATCAAGAAAGAACTGTCAGAAGTGCCTGACAACAGCGTCCTGGTGATTGACCAGCGCCATTGTGTCTATCTCAACCATGATGTAGCGGAAATCATTCGCGACTTTGTCGAGACTGCCGAAACCCGCGGTATCAAGGTGGAGATTATCCAGCGCGATGAACCGCAGGTAGATGAGACCACCACCATCATGGTGCCGGCATGAGCCGCACAGGCAACGCCAGAATTTGATCCAAGTGTCTTGATGCAAGCATGTCGTGTGACGCGACAAGGAGAATAACGATGAAAGTTTTACTCGCCGTCCATTCCGGCAACGATGTCACCAGTATCGTGCAGTACCTGCGCAAACGTTTTGCCGGGACGGAATTCGACCTTGATGTGCTCACGGTGCTGCAGGCCGGCAGTAATGTGCTCGGCCAGCTCGGGCGCCTGTCGCCGGATACCGATGCCGAAATGCGCAGCTACAACGCCGCATGCGACATGGTCTCCAACTATGCCCGCCAGATCGGCCAGCAGTGCCAGGTCGGCAAGATGCGCACCCACGTGGAATACGGTGAGCCAGCCGAAGTGATTCTGGGCTTCAGTCGCCGCAGCAATACCAGTTTGCTGCTGCTGGGTGCACCGGTGCGCAGTGGCATGCTGACAGCGTTTCGCATCGATGGCATCACTCGCCGCCTGCTCAAGTGGGCCGACTGCCCGGTGGAAGTCTGCAAGCCGCTGGTTGACGACGCCACGGAATTCCGTGTGCTGGTGCCACTGGCCCTGACTGCCGGTAAAAACAATACGCACCCGGATATCAGTGCCTACCGCTGGCCCGGCAAATGTCATGTGCATTTGCTCGGTATTGTGCAGCCGGGTATTGATGAGACCTGTTTTGAGGCAAACGGCGCAGCAGTATTGCTGAAAATGATGGAAAGCCATGATGCCCAGGCCAAGGCAAAAGCACAGTTGCAGAAGCACAGCCAGGAGCTGGCCCTGCGTCTGCCGCCGGAAGCCAAAACCAGCCATGAAATCATCGAAGGTGATCCCCGCGATGTCACTGCCGTTGCGGCACGTGAATTGTCACCTGACCTGGTCGTACTGACCCAGGGGTGGGAAGGTGACAGCGTTCCCAATCCGTTCTCTTCACTGGCACCGGTCAGTCTCATGCTGTCAGCGCCGTGTTCAGTCATGCGTGTTGATGACAGGACACCACAAGTTGACGACCTGATGACGATTGGCCAGTCCGCCAGTCTTTCCCATTCGAGGTAAATCCCATGAGTGAAACCATGAAAATTCTGGTGCCCGTGGATTTTGATGCCGAAGGCAATCTGCCTGGCGCCAAGTGAAAAGGCCCTCAGCCAGGCGCTGCAAGTTGCCAAGCGGGCGCATTGTGAAATTAACGTTTGCCATGTTGTGAACAGTGCGCATACGGAAGATAGCATTGCCAGCCTGAAGCCGCAGTCACCGTACAAGACGCGCCTGCACGAGATAGGCGAAAAACTGAAACAGATCGTCGCCGATTCACAGGTGCCGGGTAGCGACATCACCGGCACCGTGCAGTCCGGAACGCCATGGCAGACCCTGCTGTGGATTGTGCAGGAGGGCAACTTTGACCTGGTGATTCTTGGCGCGCGTGACCGCAATGCCATGGGCCGGACAATGTTCGGCCGCGCCGCCAGCCGCATGTTGCGCTACTGCCCGTGTCCGGTCTGGACTGTCAGCAGCGAAGGTGAGGGTTATCCGAAGCATATCCTGGTTGCGCATGACCTGACCGACAGCGGCAGCCGGGCCCTGAAACAGGCGGCGCTACTGGCACAACTGCACAATGCCCAGCTGCATGTGCTGCATGTTCTGGAGATGCCAGCCAGCAAGCGCTTCCTTGGCAATGTCACTCATGCCGAACTGGGCCAGGCCAAGGCTAACGCCATTGAAACGATCAACCAGGAATGTGCGGCACTCGGCGTTGCCAGTGACGTCAGTGTCAGGGTTTCCGAAGGCTCCGCCCACGCGCGGATCCTGGAGTTTCTCGGCGGCCAGGCCATCGACCAGCTATGCATGGGGTCGGTGGCGCGCAGCGGTCTTGCCGGTGTCATCACGGGCAACACTGCCGAAAGTGTCTTTCCCTGGATTGCGTGCTCACTGCTCGTGGTGAAGCCGGAATCTTTTCAGTCCCAGGTCCATACCGTACCGGGGGGTAATGTAGTTGAACAGGAAGAGGTGAGTTTCTCATGAATTCAGCAACCCAGTTTGGGACGTCAACCAACGAGTCGTCCAAGCAAACAACCAAACATCCTGATATAGATCCGTTGGCCGTCACCGGCACACTTGGCGGCGGTCTGCTCGCCGATATCCGGCGCCGACTGCCATTCTACGCGGATGATTTTCGTGCCGGTTTAAGCGGCAAGGTGCTGGCCTCGATCGCATTCCTGTTCTTTGCGTGTCTGGCCAACGCCGTGGCGTTTGGCGGCCTGACCAGCCTCATGACCGGCGGCCAGATCGGTACCGTGGAAATGATTGTGGCCACTGCCGTTGGCGGCGTGGTGTTTGCGCTGTTCTCCGGCCAGCCGCTGACGCTGCTGGGTGGTACTGGTCCCATCGTGATTTTTACCGGCCTGCTTTACACGCTGTGCCAGAGCCAGGGGCTGCCGTTCCTGCCTATCTATGGCTGGGTGGGCGTGTGGTCAGGCCTGTTCATGATGGTACTTAGTGTGCTGGATGCTTCAGCACTGATGCGTTTTTTCACTCGCTTTATCGACGAAATCTTTGCCGTGCTGGTTGCTATCATCTTTGTCGTGGAAGCAATCGCCTCGATGGTTTCACCGCTGCTGGCTGAAGAC
>JBMTQX010000088.1:0-7470 GCA_049446715.1 Pseudohongiellaceae bacterium | reverse complement strand
CCTTTTATCCTTTTATCCTTTTATCCTTTTATCACTTCTACTTAAAGCGCCAGCAACCGGATATCGTTCAAAAAGGTTGCCAGGGTGTTGCAGAACATACCGCCATCAACCCCGTTCACGGCACGGTGATCATAGGACAATGCAAACGGCAGCATGGTGCGTGGTACGAACTCGTTGTTGATGTACACCGGCTTGATAAACGCCTTGGAGACACCGAGAATCGCCACTTCCGGCGCATTCACGATCGGGGTAAACGCGGTTCCGCCCAGGTTGCCCAGGCTGGATACCGTGAAACAGGCACCCTGCATGTCGTCCTTGGTCAGCTTGCGATCCTTGGCCTTGGCACCGAGTTCAGCGATTTCTGCCGCAATTTCCCAGATGGTCTTACGGTCCACGTTCTTCACGACCGGCACCATGAGACCGGCTGGTGTGGCCACGGCCACGCCGATATGCACGTATTTTTTCTGAATAATTTTTGTGCCGGAAGAATGCAGGGACACGTTGAACTGCGGGTGTTCCTGCAAGGCACGG
Organism: Pseudohongiellaceae bacterium; assembly: GCA_049446715.1. GTDB lineage: Bacteria > Pseudomonadota > Gammaproteobacteria > Pseudomonadales > Pseudohongiellaceae > Eutrophocola. The sequence continues at coordinate 6,939 of JBMTQX010000088.1, read as the reverse complement.
GCACAGGCCTTGACGATGAAGGGCAGCGGCGTGAGCTTGATGCCTTTCTTTTCTGCCAGGGCTTTCTGCTCGGCGCGGAATTCCTCGAGCTCAGTGACGTCGGCTTCATCAAACTGGGTCACGTGCGGCACATTGAGCCAGTTGCGCTGCATGTTCTGGGCGGTGACCCGATGCAGCTTGGACATTTCCACTTCTTCAATCTCGCCAAACTGGCTGAAATCAACATCGGGAATGCCGGGCAGACCGGCACCACCGGCAGCTTGGGCAGCACCGCCGCCCTGCAGAATGCCTTTCACGTATGCATCGACATCTTCCTTTACGATACGACCACGTGAGCCGGTGCCGGAGACTTTGGTCAGGTTGACGCCTAGTTCTCGCGCCATCTTGCGCACAGCCGGGCCGGCATACACATCGGCCCCGGCGCTGCTGCCGGTGTCGGTTCGGGCGGCAAGTGCGGGTGCTGTTTTGGCCGGTTCGGGTGTCGGAGTTGCTGCCGCGGTCGGTTTTGGCGACGCCGGTGTTTGCGAGACCGGCGCGGGCGCGGCACCTTCGGTTTCCAGGTCGATGATGTGGGAGCCTTCAGACACCTTGTCACCAACTTTTACCTTGATACTTTTCACCTTGCCGTCTGCCGGGGACGGCACATCCATGGCAGCCTTGTCGGATTCCAGGGTTATCAGGCCGCCTTCCTTGCTGACCTTGTCGCCTTCGCTGACCAGGATTTCAATAATTTCGACATCACTTTCACCGCCCAGATCCGGCACTTTCACGGCCATGAGCTCGGGTTGGCCACTGGCCGCCGGGGCCGGTACTTCTGCTTTCGCGGCAGGCTTTTCTTCAGCAGGTGCGGCACTGGCAGTACCGGCCTCACCGCTAGTCTCCAGTTCGAGAATTAGGGTGCCTTCATTGACCTTGTCGCCGACCTTGAGCTTGATCGCCTTGACCTTGCCGGCGGCGGGCGACGGCACATCCATGGCCGCCTTGTCAGACTCCAGGGTCACCAGGCCATCGTCCTTGCTGATCTCGTCGCCTTCCGCGACCAGGATCTCGATCACTTCGACATCGGAATCACCGCCTAGGTCGGGCACAGTGACCGGCATGATCTGGCTGTCAGCGCTGGCGGGGGCATCCTGGGTGCTGGATTCGGCCGTGGCGGCAGGTTTCTCCCCGGCAGCCTCTTCCGGTGCCGGCTGTGCCACTTCTTCAGCACTGCTGTCACCGGCCATATCGATACTGAGAATCTCGACACCCTGGGAAACCTGGTCGCCAACCTTGACCAACACTTCCTTGATGACGCCGCTTTTCGGGGACGGAATTTCCATGGCGGCCTTGTCACTTTCCAGCACAATGAGTGAGTCGTTTTCGCTGACTTCATCGCCAGGAGAAACCAGAACCTCGATGACCTCGACGCTCCCTTCCTCACCGATATCCGGAACCTGAATTTTCTCTACTGCCACGCTTATATTCCTCTAACAAAATTCTGTGTTGTGACTGGTGCTACGTGTCGGCAAACAAACCGAGATTTCCTGGCCAGGCGGGCCTTTTATCCCTTTATGCCTTCCTACTTTTATTGGCTCGCTCAAGCCAGCAGCGGATTCAGCTTTTCCGGATCAAGATTGAACTTCCTGATCGCCTCTGAAACCACTTTCTTCTCAATATCACCGGCTTTTGCCAGCTCATTGAGGGCGGCAACAACCACGTAACTGGCATTCACTTCAAAGAAGTGACGCAGTTTCTCACGAGAGTCACTGCGACCGAAACCATCGGTACCCAGCACTTTATAGGGTGCCGGCACGAACGCCCGAATCTGGTCAGAATAAAGCTTCATGTAGTCGGTTGTAGCAATCACCGGGCCGTCACGCTCAGAAAGGCATTTCTCCACGTAGGATACCCGTGGCTCATCTTCCGGGTGCAGCATGTTCCAGCGATCTACGGACAGGCCATCGCGGGCCAGCTCGTTCATGCTGGTCGCACTCCACACATCCACGGCCACCTTGTAGTCGTTGCGCAGGATAGCGGCGGCATCACGGACTTCACGCAGGATGGTCCCGCTGCCCAGCAACCGCACGCGGGAAGCCTTCTTGCCCTTGCCGGCAGCAACCTTGTATTCCTTGCTGTCACCATCCTCAAGCAGGTACAAGCCTTTCAGGATGCCTTCCTCGGCGCCTTTCGGCATTTCCGGGTGCTGGTAGTTTTCGTTCATGGTGGTGATGTAGTACCAGATGGATTCATCCTCCTGGTACATTCGGCGAATACCGTCCTGGATGATCACGGCCAGTTCGTAGGCGTAAGTCGGATCGTAGGAAACACAGTTTGGAATGGTGTAGGCCGCCAGGTGGCTATGGCCGTCCTGATGCTGCAGACCTTCGCCGTTCAATGTGGTGCGGCCCGCCGTGGCTCCGATCAGGAAACCGCGGGCCTGCAGGTCGCCGGCCGCCCAGCACAGATCGCCAACGCGCTGAAAACCGAACATTGAGTAATAAATGTAGAACGGAATTAGGGGATAGTTGTGCACACTGTAAGAGGTCGCAGCTGACAACCAGGAGCTCATGGAGCCGGCCTCGTTGATGCCCTCTTCCAGCAGCTGGCCTTTCTTGTCCTCGCGGTAGTACATGACCTGGCCGGAGTCGACCGGATCGTACAGCTGGCCCTTGGCGGAGTAGATCCCGATCTGGCGGAACAGGCCTTCCATGCCGAAGGTACGAGCTTCGTCGGGCACAATCGGCACAATACGCTGACCAATTTCCTTGTCTTTCACCAGGGTCGACAGCACACGCACAAAGGCCATGGTGGTGGATACTTCACGATCACCGGTGCTTTTCAGCTGGCTGTCAAAGGCTTCTAGGGCGGGAGCCTTCAGCGGTTCACTCTTGGCTCGCCGTGCCGGCAGCGTACCGCCGAGTTTCGCGCGCATGCGACGCAGGTATTCCATTTCCGGGCTGTTTTCGTCCGGCTTGTAATACGGGACTTCTTCCAGCTTGTCGTCAGGAATCGGAATACCGAAACGATCCCGGAACAGCTTCAGCTCGTCCAGGTTCAGTTTCTTGGTGGAATGGGTGGCATTGGCGCCCTGGGCCGAACCGAAGGCATAACCCTTGATGGTCTTGGCCAGAATCACGGTCGGCCTATCCGTGCAATCGACAGCCTGCTTGTAGGCGGCATAGACCTTGAACGGGTCGTGACCGCCACGGTTGAGCTGCATGATCTCGTCATCGGACAGATGCTCGACCAGTTTTTTCAGGTCAGGGGTATTAAAGAAGTGCTCGCGGACATATTCACCGCCGCGTACACTGAAGTTCTGGAATTCTCCATCCACCACTTCATTCATGCGAGCCTGCAGGAGACCATCGGTGTCCTTGGCCAGGATGGCATCCCAGTGCCGGCCCCAGACGACCTTGATCACGTTCCAGCCGGCACCGCGGAAGATGCCTTCCAGTTCCTGGATGATCTTGCCGTTACCACGAACGGGGCCATCCAGGCGCTGCAGGTTACAGTTAATGACGAAATTCAGGTTGCCCAGGCCTTCTCGTGCGGCCAGGGAAATGGCGCCCAGGGTTTCTGGCTCATCACATTCACCGTCGCCTAGGAACGCCCAGATCTGGCGATCACCCTGCTTCACCAGCTCGCGATTGTCCAGATACTTCATAACATGGGCATGGTAAATCGCCTGCAAAGGCCCCAGGCCCATGGAGACGGTCGGGAACTGCCAGTAATCCGGCATCAGTTTGGGATGCGGGTAGGAAGACAGGCCGTTGCCATCCACTTCCTGGCGGAATTTGTCCAGCTGCGCTTCACTCAGGCGGCCTTCGACAAAGGAACGCGAGTAGATACCGGGTGACGCATGGCCCTGGAACAGGACGAGGTCGCCGGGATGGTCTTCGGTCTCACCGCGGAAGAAATGATTGAAGCCGACATCGTAGAGTGTGGCCGCCGACGAGAAGGTGGAAATATGACCACCCAGGTCGTAACCGAGTTTGCCGGCCCGCATGACCATCGCCAGTGCATTCCAGCGGATGATGCCACGGATGCTGCGCTCCATGTGCATATCGCCGGGCATTTCAGCTTCTTCTTCTTTGGGGATGGTATTGCGGTAGGGGGTGGTAAGAGAGTCAACAGGAAGCTGCTGACCGGATTCGGTGCTGGTGCTGATCAGGCTCTTAAGCAGGAACTGTGCGCGGTCCATGCCCTGATACTTGATGACTGAGGCAATGGAATCCCGCCATTCCTGCGTTTCAATAGGATCAACGTCCTGATGAACGTTCTTCATAGAGTCGATAGATTTGTCGGCCATGTTGCTACTCTTGTGGCGACCACTGACGGGCACTTTGGACAGCCAATATTAATTGCCTGACATTGAACCTTTCAGCAGCGCTGATTTACTGATGGGGCAGCGCCGGTGATGCCGGCTTGCCTTGTTTTTTTTAAACCCGGTTTCCGTTTTTCACGTCACTCGGGTGTTCGCCCGGGAGGGCGAAATCCTGCATAGCCTGTTGTTATTGTTATGGTTATAACAGCCACCCGTGGATCGCAAGGGTGCGGATATGCCGATTGTTGTTCTGTAGTAAATTTACATTAGCGCGCAATATTAATCGAATTAACAATAATTTACCAACATAAGCTGTTGATTTTGTAGTAAAACTACAGATTGGTGAGCATAGTGCCACCCAATCTATAAAAATGCCTTAATTTTCGCAGGTATAGCGATGTAGTCAGTTTTGGCTTGCCGCTTTCCGGCTCCCGGAATGCACGCTTTTGGCGCTAGCGCGCCAGCAGGTTGCGGTACCGCTGCCAGTCAAAACAGGGCCCCGGATCGGTCTTGCGCTGCGGCGCGATGTCCGAATGGCCGGTGATGCGTGCTGGCGTGATAGCGGGATACGCCTGCATCAGGGCCGTGGTCACCTCGGCCAGCGTCGCATACTGGGCATCGGTAAAAGGCTCGGTGTCACAGCCTTCCAGTTCTATGCCGATGGAAAAATCATTGCACTGATCCCGGCCCTCGAATTCGGAGACCCCGGCATGGTGAGCCTTCAGGTCAAATGGCACATATTGCGTGACATCCCCTGCCCGGTTAATGAGCAGATGTGAAGACACCCTGAGTGCTTCCAGGTCCGCAAAATAAGGGTGTGCAGAACAATCCAGCGTATTGCAAAACAAATGGTCGATATAGGGTCCGCCGTATTCACCCGGCGGCAGGCTGATATTGTGAATGACCAGCAGGCTGATGCTGTCGCCTGCCGGACGCTCACCATAATTGGGAGAGGTCAGCTGACGTGCTGGTTCAAGACGGTGGTTTTTGATTTTCATGGCCCCATATTAACCCATGTATGGCACACAACTCCTCTGCGCATACTGGCCTGATGCACAAACAATTGCCATGCAGGTAACACCCCCAGCCACGACTGCTTATAATTTTGCCCTATGACCCATCAGGATCCCCGACATTCGGAAAAACGGCTTGGCCAGGGCATGATCGCTATCGGTTTCGTGATTGGCCTGGGCCTGCTCACCATGCTATTTGATGGTGTGCTGGAGAAGCAGCGCAATCCGAACGCAACGCCACTTTCCACCGTCAATGCCCTGGGCCAGGTGGAAGTGGTACTGGAAAGCAACCGCCAGGGTCAGTATGTAATGACCGGTGCCATCAACAGTGTGCCGGCGGAGTTCATTCTGGATACCGGCGCCACAGACGTGGTGATTCCGCCCGGCCTGGCCGAGGCCAGCGGCCTGGAATACGGCTACCAGAGCCAGGCCATGACCGCCAATGGCCTGGTCAACATCTACAGCACCCTGATCGATGAACTGCACCTGGGCGAGATTACCCTGCACGATGTGCGTGCCAGCATTAACCCAGCAATGCATGAAAGCATGGTTTTGCTCGGCATGAGCGCCCTGCGCCAGATCGAATTCAACCAGCGCGGCTCCCAGCTGACCCTGCGCCAGCATACGCCGTAGACACGCCCCCAATTTCAGTGATTAATCCCGTCCCGGGTTTCCCGTATAATTGTTCGCTCGTTTCACGCCACTGCAGGTAACCACACCACCATGTCCAACCCCTTGCTTGAAGGCCTCGAGGAAACCGTGCGTGGTGCCCTTGCTGAGGATATTGGTGATGGCGACATCACGGCAGAACTCATTCCGGCAGAGCGGGAAGCGATGGCCCAGGTCATCTGCCGCGAAAATGCCACCATTTGTGGCGAACCCTGGGTCAACGAAGTGTTCCGCCAGGTCGATCCGGATATCCGGCTGAACTGGGAAAAGCATGATGGCGACAGCATCGACCCGGGCGACGTGGTCTTTACCGCCACGGGCAAGGCCCGCTCGCTGCTGACCGCCGAACGCACGGCCCTGAATTTTCTGCAGACGCTGTCCAGCGTCGCCACCGCCGCGCGTGAAATTGCCGACCAGGTGCAGCATACCGACGTCAACATCCTGGATACCCGCAAGACCATTCCCGGCCTGCGCCTGGCCCAGAAATATGCGGTGCAAACCGGCGGCTGCTATAACCACCGCATCGGTCTTTACGATGCCTACCTGATCAAGGAAAACCACATCAATGCCAGTGGTGGCATTACCCAGGCCATTGCAACTGCCCGGGCACTGCATCCTGACCGCAAGGTGGAAGTGGAAGTGGAGACCATTGAACAGCTGGAGGAAGCGCTGACGGCCAGGGCCGACATCGTCCTGCTCGACAACTTCACGCTGGATATGCTGCAGGAAGCCGTGATCCTCAACAAGGGACAGGCAAAACTGGAGGCTTCGGGGGGTTACGATATCAAGAGTGCGGTCGTGGTGGCCGAGACCGGCGTGGATTACATCTCGGTAGGATCCCTGACTAAGCACATACAAGCCACCGACTTCACCATGCTCTTTGAATAGCACCTAGCAGGTCGGCATAGGCCCGCAGGGCCGTTTGCCGACATAGCGTTCAAGAAAACAACA
>JBMTQX010000087.1:0-8354 GCA_049446715.1 Pseudohongiellaceae bacterium | reverse complement strand
CCGCTAATCCCAGCTACCCGTCCATCTCGCTGGACGAGGGGGATGACCTGCTGATTGAAGGCGTGGTAGTACATGCAATCAATCCCATGCAAACCAGCTAAACTCTCCTCTCAAACCTGCCCTGCAATAACGGCCGTTTTCCTGGAGTACCCGGAACTCATCAAGGAGCCGGAAAAGAATCTGCTTTTGCTGCCCATGAAGCCAGCGAGCGATTTCAAGCGGTTTAGCGAAAATTACATTGATTTTCCCTTTTGTGCAGTGCAATATAAAGATGATATTCATTCCTTCTGAATTCTACCCATGACCAAGTATCCAGAATTCCTCATCCAGAACGGCAGTTACATCAACGGCAAATGGCTCAATCAGGGTGACAAGACCTTTGAGGTGCACAACCCGGCTGATGGCAGTCTCGTCAAGACCGTGGTCGATGCCACTGACAATGACCTGAAAAATGCCATTGCTGCTGCCAAGGCTGCCCTGCCCGCCTGGTCCGCCAAAACCGCCAAGGAACGCGCCAATATCCTGCGCAAGTGGTACAACCTGATCATGGAAAACCAGGAAGATCTGGCCCATATCATGACCATGGAACAGGGCAAACCGCTGAGCGAGTCGCGGGGCGAGATTGCCTATGGTGCCAACTACGTGGAGTGGTTTGCCGAGGAAGCCAAACGGGTCTATGGCGACACCATTCCCGGGCCATCCCCTGATCGCCGCATCGTGATCATCAAGCAGCCTGTAGGCGTGGTTGCTGCCGTGACCCCCTGGAACTTTCCCAGTTCCATGATTACCCGCAAGGCCGCTCCTGCACTGGCTGCCGGTTGCACCTTCCTGGTCAAACCGGCCAAGGAAACCCCACTGTCGGCCATTGCCCTGGCGGTGCTGGCCGAGAAAGCCGGCATTCCGGCGGGTGTGTTCAATGTCGTGGTCACCGAGCGTTCGCGCGAGGTTGGCAGCATTCTGTGTAACGACCCGCGCATCGACAAGTTTACCTTTACCGGCTCCACCGAAGTCGGCTCCCGGCTGCTGGCCATGTGTGCCGGCACGATCAAGAAGACCAGCATGGAGCTGGGCGGCAATGCGCCGTTTATTGTGTTTGACGACGCCGATATGGATGCCGCTATTGAAGGCACACTAATGTCCAAGTACCGCAATGCCGGCCAGACCTGTGTCTGTAGCAACCGCATCCTGGTGCAGGAAGGGATTTATGATGAATTTGCCGAAAAACTGACCGAGAAGGTCAAGACGTTCAAGATGGGTGTGGGTACCGAGGACGATGTCACCATCGGGCCTCTGGTCAATGAACGTGCCGTGGATGCCATGGAAAAACTGGTGCAGGACGCTGTTGATGCCGGCGCGCAGGTCAAGCTGGGCGGCAAGCGTAGCGATCTGGGCGCCTGTTTCTTTGAACCGACCGTCATTACCGGCGTCAACATGAGCATGAAAGTGGCCTCTCGCGAGATCTTTGGCCCGATTGCCCCGCTGCTGAAGTTTTCCACAGAACAAGAAGCGCTCAAGATTGCGAATGACACAGTCTTTGGCCTGGCCTCCTACATTTACACCCGGGATATCGGGCGCATCTGGCGGATATCAGAGGCGCTGGAATACGGCATGGTCGGTATTAACGAAGGGATTATTTCCAATGAAATGGCGCCTTTTGGAGGCGTCAAACAGTCCGGACTGGGCCGGGAAGGCTCCAAGTACGGCATTGAGGATTACCTGGAGATTAAATATCTCTGCATGGGTGGGATTGATAGTTAGGCGCAAGGAGCAAGGAGCAAGGAGCAAGGAAAGCCTGATAATCCCGATAAATGAGTCAAGCGGTTAATTCAGCAACAGTGATATGAGCATGAGTGAAGACAAAATCAATGTGGAAGAAGGTGTTCGGGTCATCAAGAAATACCCGAACCGCCGGATTTACGACACCCACACCAGCAAGTACATCAAGATTGAGGATATCCGCGAGATGATCGTGGATGGCCTCCCGTTTGTGGTACTGGACAGCAAGTCCGGGGAGGATGTGACACGCAGTGTGCTATTGCAACTCATCATCGAGCAGGAATCAGAGACTAACCCTCTGTTCACGACCGAGAATCTGAAAACTTTCATTCGTTACTATGGCCAGGTACCGCACCAGCCTTTTGCCGAATTCATGGACCAGAGCCTGGCGTTTTTCAAGCACCAGCAGGAGCAGTTCAGCGAAAGTTTCTCAGACATGATGCAGAACAACCCCATGAAAGCGTTCACGGAGATGAACAAGCAGAACATGGAAATGTGGCGAAAGATGTCGGAAGGGTTTTACGGCAACAAGAATAAGTAATTTTCTCCGATCAGGCTTTTTTTAGTCGGAACTAGCAGCCTTCATTTTTCGCGGCTGAAGCCGCTCCAACGTTAGTCAGTATTCTTTTCCCTCGATCATGGCCTGAAAACCAGGTTCAGACTCAAACAGCGTCCTGGTAGGCCAACTCGGTTGGCCTGTTATGGGGCCTGCCGATGCTGATGTAGGACAGGCCTTTTTCTGCCACCAGCTCAGGGTCATACAGGTTCCGGCCATCAAAAATCACTTTATCACCCAGCCTGGCCTTGATCAGCTCAAAATCAGGCGCCTTAAAACTGGACCATTCCGTACAAATCACCAAAGCATCGGCGCCAATCAATGCAGCCTCTTTGGTTTCTGTGAGTATCAATCCTGCTCGTTCTGAATAGGTGGAGGCTATCTCTTCGTTGGCTTGTGGGTCATAGGCCCTGACCCTGGCACCGTGCTGCCATAGGGTTTCCATCAGAACCCTGCTGCTGGCTTCGCGAATGTCGTTGGTATTGGGTTTGAATGCCAGTCCCCAAATGGCGAAGGTCCGGCCTTTCAATTCTCCATGGAAATGGGCTTCGATGTAGTTGAATAGTTTATGCTTTTGCCGGTTGTTGACTGACTCCACCGCCCGCAGCATTTCTGATCGATAGCCATGTATATGGGCTGTATGTATTAACGCCCTGATATCCTTGGGAAAACAGGATCCACCATAACCACAGCCCGGATAAATGTACTGGAATCCTATGCGTGGATCAGAGCCAATACCCTGACGCACAAGTTCTATATCCGCCCCCACTTCCTCGGCAATGCCCGCCATCTCGTTCATGAAACTGATCTTCGTCGCCAGCATGCAATTGGCTGCATACTTAGTCATTTCCGCGCTGCGTGTATCCATGACCAGAATCTTCTGGTGGTTACGATTGAACGGCTGGTACAACTCGCGCATGACTTTTTCTGCGCGCGCTGAGTTGGTCCCTATAATAATGCGATCAGGACGCTGACAGTCGGCAACGGCAGCCCCTTCTTTGAGAAATTCCGGATTGGAAACCACGTCATAATCAAATATAGCACCACGAGTAAGCAGATGCTCCCTGATGGTTTCCTGGACCCGGTCTGCCGTACCTACCGGGACAGTTGATTTATCAACAACCACTTTCGGGCTATTCATGTAGGTGGCAATGGTCTCGGCCACCGCAATCACGTGTTTAAGGTCAGCAGAGCCATCTTCGTCTGCTGGCGTGCCCACGCAAACGAACAGAATACTGCCAAACTCAACACCCTCGCGACTGTCCGTGGTAAACCACAAGCGGCGCTCCCCGGCATTCTCCCTAACCAGGGACTCAAGCCCGGGTTCGTAGATGGGCATAATGCCTGCCTTGAGCTGCTCGACTTTATTGGCATCATGGTCTACACAACAGACATCATGACCGACATTGGCCAGTACCGCAGCCTGAACCAGCCCGACATAACCCGTCCCGAATATCGTCACTTTCACAATGATCACCTGTCTTTGGAAACACTTTACCCGGATACACAGCTTCTACTGACAGCCTAGATTTGTGATAAAAGCTTTTTAAATTTTCCAATAAAAAACCCCGGAATCAGGGGGGGGATGATTCCGGGGTTTACTCCGCGGGGGGACGGAGGTTGTGAAGGACTATGTTTTAAGACTGGTCTTCAGCAGTCTGCTTCTCCTAACGCTTTTGAACGCTGGGGGATACTTTTGGTCAGCCTTAGGCAGCCTTCATGGCCTCGCTGGCGGCAGAGACGGAAGTCTTCACACCGCTTTCGTACATGGAACGCACGTCGTTGAAGAACTTGATGCCCAGGTCTGAGAAAGACTTGGCATCAGACATCATCATGTCACTCGCTTTCTGGGCCATGGCGTGCTGGGTTTCGAAGTAGGACACCATGTCTTCCGGTGTACGGACTTTCAGGCCGGACTGCATGCTGTCGATGCCCAACTTGGCGTAGCTCTGAAAGCTGTCCATCATCATGTTGTAGCTAGACTCCATGGAACCGGCGATCATCTTGTTGAACTCCATAACGGGTTCCATGCTGGTTTCAAACTTCTTGAATGCTGTTGTTGATTTGGTAGGCATTGGTATTGCTCCTGATACTTTAACTTTCGATGCTGTTGATTTAACTGCTTTGGTTTTGGCCGGGGCTTTCGCCTTGGCCTTCGCGTTTGCCCGGGTTTTTGGTGCGGCTTTAGCCTTGGGCGGGGCTTTTGTGTCTACGGCCAATTCTGTCTGTGCTGTATTTTCAGGCATTGTTGTTTGCTCCTTGGATGCGTCTAACGCTGCTTTCAGTTCAACACTTGTCTTGCTTTGTTGCAGTGCAATATAGCAAAGCAGTTATTGCGGTGCAACATTATTTTGCAATGCAGCATGAAAATTGCCAAATCTAGATATTTCAATGGGTTAACCAGGTATTTGGTGCATTTTTGGGGTTTCCGAGGAAGGGAAGAAGGGAGAAAAGGAGGAAGAGACGTCCTGTAAGACGGGGAAATCAGGTTAATTCCATAAGCTTTACTAGGCAGGAAGTATGTTCGTGAAGGGTTATAAGCATCTATCAGTTTGAGAAATTGGATGTTTGGCAGGTATCAGCCAGGCTGAGTTCGGAGCTTTTCAGGGGTATGTCCAAGCTTCGGGATTATGGTTTTCGAGATCAGATAACCCGATCCGGACTTTCCATTCCGTCTAATATTGCCTATTGCCGAGAGTTATGAGCGTGAATCGACTAAAGAGACTATTCGATTCCTGGTGATCGCCAAAGGATCAGCCGGGGAACGGCGTACTCAAATCTATATAGGGATGGAAAGCGGCTATATCGGGAAAGAAAAGGGCGAAAGATGGTTCAAGGAGGTCTTGAGAATTTCCGGCATGCTAAGTTCGCTGATTATTAAACTAAAAGAACGAAAACTCTCAGCCTGACAGGACGCCCCTTCCTCCTTTTCTCCCTTCCTCCCTTCCTCGAAAATCCCGAGGGTAAACCTGCCCTCTCAACTTGGTCAGTTCTTATCAAGCCACTTCAAAATCGGATCAATCTGCTCCGGCGCATTCAGGGTGGGCGTGTGCCCGGTGTGCTCGAATTCGAGGAGTTCGGCCTGGGGCAGTTTGCGCATCATGCGCTCGCAGAGGCTTTGGGTGAGGAAGTCGGATTCGGTGCCGCGCAGAATGAGGACCGGGCACTTGATGCGCACCCAGTACTTCCAGAGGTTGAAATACATCAGGTACCAGTAGCGGCGGCCGTAGGTGTTGGAGATATCCGGATCAAAGGCCAGGCGCAAACCGTCATCCGACGCGTAGGAACTGGTCAGCGCGAGATGTTCCCAGTCCTCATCCGTCATCGGGTGGAACGGGGCCAGGGTTTTGCGCAGATGCTTTTCCACATCCTCCATCTTGCGAAACCAGGGGTCCAGGTGCAGGTAGCCACCGAGGCGGGCCATGGCCGTATGCGGCACTTCGGGAGCAATGTCGTTCACGACCAGGCGTTTGACCGGGGAATTCGGCATGGCCGCTAGGATCATGCCCATCATGCCGCCCAGCGAGGTACCGATGATGCTGTACTCCTCGCAACCGATATGGGCCGTCAGGGTATTGAAGTCGGCGTTGTACTGCGGGATCTGGTAGTCCTCGTGATCCGGCAACCAGTCACTCTTGCCCCTGCCCGCGGTATCGGCGCACACCACACGACGCTTCTTGCTCATCTGGTTGGCAATGGCATCGAAGTCGTGGGAGTTGCGGGTCAACCCGTGAATGCAGAAAACGGTTTCCTTGCTGTTGAGGTCACCCCAGTCCTGATAGTGGATCGTGTGAAAGCTTTTGGAGTTAATGCATCGGACTGAGCCCGTTCTGGGCGCAGGCTGGTATTTGGAATTCTTGTCGAAATTGCCGTCGAGAACTACTGCTTCAGATTCTGACATCGGGGCACCGGATTCAGGAGACAGGAGTAAAGAAGCAGGTTTGTTCAGAGGCCTGCAACACTCGCGATCGAAGTGCCCTGCCTCCTGTCTCTTGTCTCCTGCCTCTCTCTGGATAATTCACTGCAGTTTTAACATACCCAATTTTCAGAACAAGTCATTAAATATGCCGCTTGCGCAATTCTGCCCCGAATTTCAGGCGAATGAAAGGGTCGCGGGTGTAATGAACCAGGCTCTTGTAGAAGCGCTTGTCGATGGAGGCAATCATGTCGGTGTATTCATCCTGCAGGCTCTCCTTGATTTCGAAACCGTCATAGAGAGCCATCATTTCCACCGGTGAATCGAGCGACTCACACACTTCCTCGATACGCTGCTTGATCTGCATGATTTCAACCCGTGAGGTCAGGTTCATAGAGCGCAGGTTTATGATCAGCTTGCCTTGTTCCCGATCCAGCACGATACGACGCTCGATGGGCATCTGCACCTGTTCCTCGCGTATTGCCATCGGGCCTTCCTGAAAAATCCGGGCATCCATCGGGCGGACATTGCGCATGTATGGCACAAAATCCATCTGCTCGAGAATATCGCGTTCGACATCAATGCCCGGTGCCACTTCCAGCAGCTCCATGCCCTGCGGGCCCAGGCCGAACACACAGCGCTCGGTGACATACAACACCTGCTGGCCGGTTTCGCGGGCGAATTCGCCGGAAAAGGTGATGTGTTCCACCATGTCGACAAACTTTTTCACCTTGCCTTCTTTCACGATTCGCAGGCGGCCGTTTTCCACCGCCACTTCCAGGCCACCGGCGGTAAAGGCACCGGTCAGCACCAGGCGTGAGGCATTCTGGCTGATGTTGATAAAGCCCCCTGCCCCGGCCAGGCGTTTGCCGAACTTGGACACGTTGACGTTGCCGTACTTGTCCGTCTGCGCCATGCCCAGGCAGGCCATGTCGAGGCCACCACCATCGTAGAAGTCGAACTGGGAATTGGTGGAAACGATGGCATCCGGATTCAGGGAGGCGCCAAAGTTCAACCCACCCTGCGGCATACCGCCAATGGTGCCTGCCTCGGCAGACAGGGTGACCTGGTCCAGCAGACCTTCTTCCGCCGCCACCCGCGACACCCCTTCCGGAATGCCGATACCGAGATTGACCACGCCGCCCAGCGGCAATTCCATCACCGCGCGCCGCGCCATGATCTTGCGTTCATCCAGCGGCATCACGGGCAGCTGCTCCAGCGGCACCCGCATCTCGCCGCTGAAACCGTGCTCATAAGCGGTGGCAAAGGTCTGGTGATGATTTTCCGGTTTGGACTTGACCACACAGTCCACCAGGGCGCCGGGAATCAGTACCCGTTTGGGTGCCAGTGAGTGGGACTGGGCGACGCGCTCCACCTGCACGATGACCACACCATCGGAATTGTGGGCCGCCATGGCGGTTGAGGTGACATCCAGGGTCAGGACTTCGCGTTCGGCCGTGGTGTTGCCGTGCGGATCGGCCGTCGTGCCGCGCAGCAGGCAGGCATTGATTGGGAAGGCTTTGTAAAACAGCCATTCCTCACCCCTGATGACATCCAGTTCCACCAGGTCCTCGGTGGCCTTTTGGCTGATCTTGCCGCCGCCATTACGGGGATCAACAAAGGTCCTCAGCCCCACCTTGGTCCGCAGTCCCGGCTTGCCGCCGGCAATGACGCGATACAGCTGCGACACACAGCCCAGGGGCAGGTTATAGGCCTCGATCTGGTTTTCCACCGCCATCTCGGCCAGTTTCGGTACCAGGGCCCAGTGGCCTCCAACGGCGCGTTTGACCAGGCCTTCATGGGCCAGGCGGTTGATACCTCGATTGGCGCCATCTCCCGGTGCCGCCGCAAAGACCAGAGTCAGGTCCCGTGGGTGTCCGGTCTCCAGAAAACGTTTTTCCAGGGCGATGATCAGTTCTTCCGGTGTACCGATGCCGACGAAGCCGGACACGGCAACGGTATCGCCGTCCCTGATCAGGGAAACGGCCTCTTCCGGCGTGATAATTTTCTGGACCATAGTTTTATCGTTCAAGATTTCGAGTAAAGGAGTAAGGGAGGGAAGGAGAAAAGGGACCCTTCGAAATATACCAGTTCGAAATTCTTCAT
>JBMTQX010000086.1:0-8719 GCA_049446715.1 Pseudohongiellaceae bacterium | reverse complement strand
ACAAAGGCCAGGACGGCGCCGATGCGGGAGACTTTGCCAAACAGGGCGCCGATGGCAACAGCCAGCAGCAACAGGGTAATCTCGGAAAGCAGTGACATGGCAGTTCACCTGGGAAAAACTTGCTTGCAATGAAAACGCCTGAATCAATCAGGCATGAACGTGTTATCACATCTCCTGCAAAGTGCAGGGACATCGCGGGGCCTGGGCACACGCTTGGCGGTAAGCGCTATTCAGAGAGAACCGGGTCGCCGACAAGAACTTTCCCACACCTAGATCAGTGGCGGTTCTTCCTGGGTTGCGCTGTCACCGATTGGATCCAGCTTTTCCTGGAACTCCTCGATCTGCGCCCTGGCTCCTTTCAGGCGGGCCACCTTGGCGATATGAAACAGCGCCTCGCCTTCATTCACCAGCGGCAGGTTGGTCTTGCCGATCACAACACCATCAAAGGGTGCCAGGGCCTCCTGCTCCTGCTGGCCGAAAGGGTCCGCCACCACACCCAGCACTTCGTTCCTGGATACGATGGAACCCAGCGGCTTGATCAGGCGCACGATCCCGCTTTGCGGTGCGCGTATCCACTGGCTCTTCTTGGCGATCAGCGATACCGGTTGTTTGCGAGCTTTTTTTCCCGCTGGCAGCATGCCCAGTTCGCGCATAACGGACAGCACACCACGCACCCCGGCACGTATGGCAAATTCATTGAAACGCAGGGCTTCGCCGGCTTCATAGACGATGATGTTGATGCCCCTTTCCTCCACAGCCTTGCGCAGCGAGCCCTCGATGATGCTGGTGCCCAGAATAAGCGGCGAGGCAAATGCCGCCGCCATGCGCTTGGTTTCCTTGTCATCCAGCACGGCGCGGACATGCGGAAAGTTTTCCCGGTGAATCGCCGCAGTATGAATGTCGATACCATGGGTGCACTGAGCAATGACATCGTTCAGGAACAGGTCGGCTATGCGCGCCGCCAGTGAGCCGGAGTCCGAACCGGGAAACGAGCGGTTGAGATCACGCCGGTCCGGCAGGTAGCGGGACTGGTTGATGAACCCGAAAATGTTCACCACGGGCACGGCTATCAAAGTCCCGTTGAGACGGTTGAGCGACTTCTGGTTGATGATGCGGCGGATGATTTCCACACCGTTGATTTCATCCCCGTGAATGGCCGCCGACAGGAACAGGCACGGCCCCGGCTTACGGCCATGAATCACCTGGATAGGCATTTCCAGTTGTGTATGGGTGTAAAGGCTGGGAACCGGCAGCTCCAGGGTCTTGCGGGTGCCCGGGAGGATGTCTTCACCACACAGGGTAAAGGGTTTCACGCTCATGGGATGTTTCCGTTGCTGCTGTCAGAGTATGGTGATGGCCCACATGCTGCCATGTGCCGGGCCAGTCACATTGTAGGGCTTTCGCGCAACCAACACTATGTTTGAGCCCAAGGAGACTGCCAACATGCGGATTCGCGCAGCCCCGGAAATAGTCCGGTACGACATTACCCCTTCCTGCATGGCTTGCTCTTGTTGCGCTGTCTGGCTAACCTGCGCAAAAACCAACAAGAATCCTACCCATGCAACAGGTCCCGCTTTTTATCAACGGCAAGTCCGTGACTTCCGCTTCCACGCAACAACTCGATGTTTTTAACCCGGCTGACAACACGGTCATTGCCCAGGTACCGAATGCGACTGCCGATGAAGTAAACCAGGCCGTTGCAGTGGCTGCCGCAGCGTTTAAACAATGGCGCCAGGTACCGGTGGTGGAACGTGCGCGCGTCATGATGGCCTACCAGGCCCTGCTGAAGTCACACCAGGACGAGATAGCCGAACTGCTGAGCCTGGATACCGGCAAGGTCATCGCCGATGCCAAGGGTGAACTCTGGCGCGGCATCGAAGTGGTTGAGCAGGCCATGAACATGCCGTCGCTGATTATGGGTGAAACCCTGGAGAATGTGGCCCGCGGCATAGACACATCGAATTACCTGCAGCCGGTCGGCGTCTGCGCCGGTATCACGCCGTTCAACTTTCCCGCCATGATTCCGTTGTGGATGTTTCCCCTGGCGATTGCGGCGGGTAATACCTTCGTGCTGAAGCCGTCCGAGCAGGATCCATTGACACCGATGCGCCTGGCCGAGCTGTTCACCGAGGCCGGTGCGCCTGACGGGGTGCTCAATGTCGTGCATGGCGGCAAGGACCAGGTGGAACAAGTGCTGACGCATGCCGATGTGAAAGCCGTGTCCTTTGTCGGTTCGGTCCCTGTCGGACAGCATGTCTATCGCACCGCCACGGCCAACATGAAGCGCGCGCAATGCCTGGCCGGTGCCAAGAACCACCTGGTGGTGATGCCCGACGCTAACAAGAATCAGGCCATCAACAATTTGATCGGCGCCGGCATGGGCGCCGCCGGGCAACGCTGCATGGCGATTTCTGTCGCTGTGTTTGTCGGCAGTGCCCGAGACTGGATTGCCGATCTGGAACGGGCCATGTCTAAAGTTCGCCCGGGGCTGTGGAACGATCCCGATGCCGGTTTCGGTCCGGTCATCAGTGCGCCGGCGAAAGCACGTATTGTGCAGTTCATCGAACAAGGTAAAACAGAAGGCGCTACCTGCCTGCTAGATGGCTCAGCCTTCACGCTGGCCGGGCATGAACAGGGTAACTGGCTGGGCCCAACGCTGTTTACCGACGTCACGCCTGACATGAGCATTTATCGCGAGGAAATTTTCGGCCCCGTCTTGTGCTGTGTGTGTGTCGACACGCTCGAGGAAGCCATCACCCTCATTAACAACAATCCCTTCGGCAACGGCACGTCGATTTTCACCGCCAGTGGTGCGGCGGCACGCCAGTTTCGCCATGAGGTGGAAGTGGGCCAGGTCGGTATCAACGTACCGATTCCGGTGCCCCTGCCCTTCTTTTCCTTTACCGGCTGGAAGCAGTCCTTCTATGGCGACCTGCATGCCTATGGCAAGGAAGCGGTACGTTTCTACACGCAGGCCAAGACTGTGACCACGCGCTGGTTCGATGATGAGGGCACGACCGGCCCGAACATGACGATAAAACTGCAGGATTGATTGCGCACAAGAGAGGATAAAAAGCCGTCTTTTTTAATAAAAGGAGCAAGACATGGATTTGGGGATTCGCGGCAGAAAAGCCATCGTCAACGGCGGCAGTGCCGGCATGGGCAGAAGCAGTGTCCTGGCCCTGGCCCGGGAAGGCGTTGAGGTCTATGTTTCTGCCCGAGGCGAGGAACGGCTGGTCAAGGCCTGTGAAGACATCAGCCGGGAAACCGGCAGCACTGTCGCGCCCATCGTGGCCGACCACAGCACCGATGCCGGCCGTGAGAAAATTCTCGCCGCCTGCCCCGATCCCGACATCCTGGTCGGCACCTGCGCCCCGCCACCGTTCACGCCGGATTACCGCAACATCAGCGAGGACGACTGGCGCTCTGCCATCGATATTTCGCTGCTCAGCCCCATTGGTTTCATGAAAGCCGTGCTGGACGGCATGGTGGCAAGACGCTGGGGCCGCATCGTCAACATCGCCACCGTGGCGGCAAAGTTCCCGGGCGAGATTCGCGTGTTATCCGGGGCAACACGCGCCGCCCTGGCCAATTACACGGTGGCGGTATCCAAGGTCGTGGCACAGCATAATGTCGTCATCAACAACATCCTGCCGGGCATGCATCACACGCCGACCGTCGATGTCATGTTTGCCAAACGCGCCGAAGCGGAAGGGATTACCTTCGAGGAAGTGATCGCGAACTTTTCCAAAGAGTGGCGTATTGCCAGTAACCGTTTTGGCAACGCCGATGATGTCGGCGCCTTTGTGGCCCTGTTCTGCAGTGAGCACGCCAACTACATCACAGGTCAGAGCCTGGTGATAGACGGCGGCGCAACTACCGCCACCTTCTGAAGCAAGCGGCTAATATGGTGCCGGGTTTTCCAGCGGTGCCGTACGATGCGCATATTCCTCGTTAAAGATCGTGCGTTTCACGAACAGCCAGCGGCCATCAACCTTGCGCAGCTGGCTTTCATAATGCCCGTACGCTTCGCTGTACCCTTTCCTGTCCGCATTGCGGTTGTTCATGATGAACCAGTAGGCATGACTGACCGCGGTGTCACCCTCCACCGTCACGGCGATGTTGGTAATGAAGTGGCGCTTGCGGGCCGGACGTAGCGGGGCATCCTGGGCTTCCTCGGCAGCAAAGCCGGCGGCCATGGTACGGATTTCCTCGGCAATCTCTGCCCGGCCTGAAGCTACACCACCGGCCCAGTCCAGTACGCCGTCCTCGGTGAAGGTGCTGGCATAGCCTTCGGGATCGAGCCAGTTCAGGGCATACATGTAGCGCGCTTCCAAGTCCTCGATCATGGAACGGTCCATGGCGTAGTTGCTGTCATAGTGGGTGCTTTGCGCCCAGGCGGCAGTGCCTGCCAGGCCCAGCAGCACAGCACTGGTGACTGCCATGATGTGCCGGATGATGCCTGCCGGGTGATTGCGATAGATCATGGGTATCCCCTCTTTTTCCTTCATATAGTGCATATAGTGCGCAGAGTGCGTTTGTTCTTATTGTGTCAGTCTGCCGGTCCAGGCCAGCTTGTGCCACCTTATATAGCACACCCGACCGGTTTGTCATACGGCAGTGCCATGATAGGCTTTCGCCGCACGCTCAATAACAAGAAAAAAGACTACAGGGGATGCCATGGCAGTCAATTTCAATCATAGCGGCGGATTCTTTGCGCCCATGCGTTTCGAGGCGCAGGTCGAGGACTGCGAGGTCGAGGGCGAGATCCCGGCCGACATTCGCGGCACCTTTTACCGCAGCGCTGCAGACCGCCGTTTCCCGCCGCTGTACGACAACGACACCCCCTACAATTCAGACGGTGCCGTGGACATGTTCCGCATCTACGACGGCAACGTCGATTTCCGTTCCCGCTATGTGCGCACGCCGCGCTATGAGGCCGAGCGAAAAGCCCACAAGGCCCTGTTCGGCCTATACCGGAATCCGCTGACCTCCGATCCCAGCGTGCGCGATGTCAGTCACAACACCGCCAACACCACGCCGATCATTCACGGCGGCCGCCTGTTCTGCATGAAAGAGGAAAGTCCGCCCACGGCCATGGACCCGCATACGCTGGAGACCATTGGTGAGTGGGATTTTGACGGCACCATGACCGCCACCAGTTTCACCGCGCATCCGAAGCAGGATCCGGTGACGGGCGAAATGATTGCCTTTTCCTATGAGGCCAAAGGGCTGTGTTCCGATGACATGGCCGTGTACATTTTTGACAGGACCGGCAAGCTGACGAAAGAAATATGGTTCAAGGCACCGATCGTGTCGATGATGCACGACATGGCCATCACCGATAAACACATCATCCTGCCAACCACCGGCATGGTGACATCAAAAGAACGCATCGAGCGCGGTGAACTGCATTGGGCCTATGACGAGGACGCCCCCACGTATGTCGCCATCATCCCCCGCGATGGCGAGGCGAAAGACATTCGCTGGTTCCGGGGATCACCCGACCAGCACATGCTGGTGCACACCACCAACGCACGCACTGAAGGCAACAAGGTCATTCTGGATGCGCCGGTGGCCGGTGGCAATTTCCACCCCTACTTCCCAAAGGTCGATGGCACCTTCAGCGACCCGGCCGATTATGTCCCCACGCTGCGCCGCTGGACCTTTGACCTGGACAGCCAGGCTGACGGCTGGGAAGAGGAAATCCTGTTTGACGGCATCAAGACCACCACCTTCGTGCGCATCGATGACCGCTTTCTCACCAAACCTTTTCGATACAGTTTCATGCTGATGAACGACCCGTCACTGCCGGTGGCCGAAGCCTTTGCCGATACGCTGGCGGTCCGAGTATCGAATGCCATCTACCGTTTTGACCACGATACGGGCGCTATCGAGAAATTCCATGCCGGCGATGCCCATGGCATGTCCGAGCCGCAGTTCATTCCACGCTCGGCGGATGCCCCGGAAGGCGACGGCTACATCATTGCCGCTGTGAACAACTTCCGTGAAATGAAATCCGAAGTGGTGATTGTCGATGCCATGGATTTTGCCGCAGGGGCAGTCGCCCGCATCAAGCTGCCGTTTCGCCTGCACATGCAGGTGCATGGTTACTGGGCCTCAGCGGAGCATCTGCCTTTTTAAAGCTGGCAGAACTCAGATCGACAGTAACTGCCCGTGATCGGGAATGCGGCTGTCCACCCCCAGCATCTGGGCGCCGGCCCATAGCGCATGGGGGGTACTGGTGACTGCCGGGATGCCGGTACGGGATTCCACCGGTGCCAGGATTTCCAGGGTCGGCAGGCCGCCACAGGAAATCAGCATGGCATCGGCATCAGCCGACTTGTCCGCCACGTCACTGCAGAAACCGATCAGTTGCTGCGGTGTCACGCTGTTGAGATCGGTCAGCGCCTCGATATCCAGACCCTGAATCACATCGACCTCGAAACCGTGCTCTGTCAGGAAACTGCCCAGGCGGCGGTTCACTTCTTCGTTATAGGCTGTTGCTGCCACCAGCCGGGAGCCATTGACCGCCCGCAGCCCCTCAATGACAGCTGTGCTCATGGTCATGCATGGCAGGCCGGTGGCCCGCACCAGGCTTTCCGTCAGTTGCACGTTGAAGGCCTGCCCCTTGTAGAAACTCAGGGATGTTCCCATTAACAGAATCCCCTGCGCGCCACGCTGCGCCAGCAGTTCCGCCTTGGGTGCGATACGGTCCAGCACCGCGTCATAACCGTCCGGGGTCATGGCTTCCAGGCCCAGGGACTCGATCAGGTATTCCATGGTGTCGTTGTACATGCCACCCGCTTCGCCCGGCAAAGTGCCGTTGGCCGGGGGAATCAGCAACCCCAGTTTGGCCCGATCAGCACCCGCAGCGAACAGGGGTGCTGGCAGACAGGACGCGGTGGCCAGTCCGCCCATGAGCCCGAGCAGGTCACGGCGCTGGTGATTAAGGCGTCTGGATGAAGTCATGTTCTCTCCCCTGCGAGCAGCATGATGCTGGTTGTGACTACTGAAAATAAACTACCGGAACCACGCTGGCAATTCATTCGAAACTGAAAATATCGGCTTCTTCCTGCCCCGACATGACCTGTTCGTGGTACTGCTCCCAGTTCTGCGCCCAGGGTCGTCCGTAGATGTCAGGGATCTGGTACTGGATGACATCGCCCGGTGAAACCGGTGTGGCAAAACCATCAATGTTGAAAATGGTAGGAATGCATTCGATGAACACGTAGGGATCGCTGTTGACCAGGTCGGCCTGTTTTTCCAGGTTGCGCACCACGCGTATGGGTTCGAGCAGGGCCTCGGGGTCATAGAAGATGGCTTCCTGGTTGATGCCGTAAAGCGTGCCGTTCTCGTCACGATTCGGGGTGTAAATCTCGATCGCCTGCAGCTTGCTGGAAAACTCCATGCCGCCATGCACTTTCCAGCCCTGAATATTCGAGGTCCAGGTAATCAGCACCTCGCCGTCCCAGAAACCGATGGTTTCACCGTACCAGCGCGGCACATCGGCTCCCAGGCGCGGCACTACGCCATCCATATTGAACGTGCGGCCAATATGAATATTGGTGATGAAGTTGTCGGCATCCCCCGCCAGGAACTGCACCAGGTTCGGTGTCACCAGTACCTGGTGCGGCTGGTTGGTGACGCCGTGATAATGCCAGCGTCGCATGAAGCCTTCGGGCCAGCAGAACTGGGCAGGCCACTGAGCCGCGTTGGTGTTGCCATGGTGATAAGCCTCCTGCACGAACCGGGTTTTGTACTCTTCGGTCAGCAGCGATAGCACCGTTGGGACCTGGCTCCAGAACAGCTCCGCCAGCCAGTTCTGGCCCCGTGGCCAGACGTAACGACCGTTCCAGTCGTCGGGCACGGTCGCATAGGTATGTCTGGTGGGCCCGCCCCGGGCAGTGGTTTCTGCCAGCAGGGCCTCGTAATGCGTCTGCGCACTGGCAAAGCCGTACGGGCTGACCATGGCCGCGCGCGGATAATCGCGGTCGCAGTAGCCCCAGGCCGCCGTCACCGGCGGATTGTCCCCGATCAGGCCGGTGGACCACTGCGCCTGAATGGCTTCGGAGGAGTTGCAGCGGAAGTAGCGCGGATCATCCCAGTATTCACGGTCGGCATAAAAATCCCCGGAGGTGAACAGGTCGACGGGCAGCGGTTCGATGCCTTCCGGCACGGCACCGTTTTGCGCTGATGCATACACCGAGCCCGTCCCGGCCCCGTCGCGGCCCACATCACCACCCCGGAACGGCCCTACCATCCAGTACTGTTGCGGATAATCATTAAAGGTCGCTGGCGGGTAATTTTCCAGGTCAGCGGCTGGTGTCTGCCGTTGCCCCGGAATAGCCGGATCCAAGGGCGCTCCCCGGCCCACACTGACAAAACCGATGTCGGCCGTTTGCTGCGCCCAACCGGCCGGAGCGGTCATCAGGACACAAGCGGCCAGGCACAACCCGGCATGAAATGCCCTGCATCTGGTTTCTGAACCCATCCCGTATTCCCCTCTCAGCCCGGTGAAATTGCGCTGTTGGCCAGCGTCTCGTGACTTTCGAGTATAAGGACAAGCGCGGGCCTATACCATCCATGGCCGATCTGTGGTTAGAATCGCAGTTCGCACAACACAAAGCCAATAACACTAGGGGATAGCCAGCTCATGAAAAAATTCGCGATAACACTACTGATATTTCTCGGCTATAGCTGTGCCGCCACAGCCCAG
>JBMTQX010000085.1:0-9219 GCA_049446715.1 Pseudohongiellaceae bacterium | reverse complement strand
GGCGCGTTGCGCCGCTTCCGGCCTACACCGGCAAGACTCTTGTCGGATGGCGGCCTTTGGCCTTATTCGCCCTACATTGATGATTTATTTGCCTGTGTTTTGTCGGCATACGCCTTTCGGCTATGCCGACCTACGGGTGCGGGGTTAGGCGGCAGGATCGGGAGGGTTTACTAGACTGGGGGATGGGATATTCCAGGGATGGAGGGGTGCGGCATTGCCGTACTTGATAGGGATGAATACAATTGTCGAATCGCGGATGTTTACCCGAAAAGTGTCGCAGATCTGGAACGACGTTGAACTGGAGGCATTCAAGGAATTTATTGCCCAAAAACCTTTGGCTGGTAGCGTCATACCCGGCACCGGGGGTGTCAGAAAGGTCAGGTGGGGCCGAACTGGCAGCGGGAAACGCAGTGGCGTGCGTGTGATTTACTTTATCAGGTCACCACATGAGACCTGGTTGTTAACCCTCTATGCCAAAAATGAAATTGAGGATATACCCGCTCACGAACTGAAGAAAGTCAGGGAGAAAATAGATGGCTGAGAAAATGAGCCCGGAGGGCCAGGCATTACTGGACGACATCATCGCCATCAAGAATGGCGCAACGCATCGGCGTTACACGCCGGATCAGTTGCTGGTGTTGATTGTGCGCCGGGAGTTGAAGCTTTCCCAGCAGGCGTATTCCAAATTGCTGGGCGTTCCTGTGGCTACCATTCGTGACTGGGAACAGGGACGGCGGCAGCCGGATTGTGCCGCGATTACGCTGGTGAAGGTAGCGCGCAAGCATCCGGAGATTTTGCGGGAGATTGCGGCGTAGGGATTCAGCTTTTCATCGTTCATGATGCCGGATGACGGCGCTTTGCGCCTGTTCCGGCCTACGGGATTGGTGTGAGTCGTGGTGTCGGCAAACAGCGCTTCGCGCCTATGCCGACCTACCAGTGAAACACTGTTTCCTGACCTGGAATGGATGAGACCAATTAGGCAAGGTCTGGTCAACCTTGCCTGCGATTTGCAGCAATTTTTGTATATACATTTGTATATATGAAGGAGTTATACTCTTTCGTGAAATTCGAGTGGGACGCAAGGAAGCGTGCTTCGAATATCCTCAAGCATGGGCTGGATTTCGCCGATGCCCCCCAGATATTTGATAGCCCTATGCTCAACCGGATTGATGACCGTCGGCATTATGGCGAGGTGCGTCATGTGGGTATGGGCTCGTTAGATGACAGGGTTGTGCTGGTGGTATACACCCTGCGCGGCAACACCATTCGAATCATTTCCATGAGAAAAGCCAATGAACGAGAAACGCAAATCTACAAAAAGCGACTTGAAGCGCCTTGATGCCCTGAAGGATGACGCCATCGATTATTCGGACATTCCAGAAACCGATGCGGCTTTTTGGGCGGGTGCTGATTTGTACGTAGGTGGCAAAAAGGCGATTTCCCTGCGGGTGGATGAGGATGTGTTAGCGTTTTTCAAGGCGCAGGGAAAGGGTTACCAGACAGCGATAAACAAGGTGTTACGGCAGTATATGGTGGCCCAAACGCGGGGGAAGTAGCCGGCGGTGATTTGTAGCGCCGGATGACGGCGCGTTGCGCATTTTATGCCCCCGATGGGTGATGCCGACCTGCCAGAGGATTGGGGCCATTGTCGTCAAACGGTCTGCAGCCTTTTATGCCCCAAAGGGTAATGCCGACCTGCAGCACTTATTCAATCTATCTCTTTTTATTCCTACACGCATTGTCGGCAAACGCCGCTTTGCGGCTATGCCGACCTACACCCTATCCCCGTTTAACTGGTTTTGCCGGATGACGGCGCTTGGCGCCTCTTCCGGCCTACGGCCCCGTGGTGTTCAGGGGGTGTACCAAATCGGGCTGGAGTAGGCGCGTTCCTGGATGGTGGCGCTGTGGCCTGTGTCTTCCGGTGGGATCTGGAGGGCCAGCGCGTCGAATAGCGTGTGACGCGGCGTGGGGATTTCCAGGACGCGGACGTAATAAAAGGCGCTCAGTGATGGGTCGAAGTCGGGGTCTTCCCAGGTGGTGGCCAGTTGGGTGGCGCCGATGCTGTTGGTGTAGGCGCCGGTGCTGAGGTCGACGGTGTTGCCGACCGGTGGCAGGTGGCCGTTGGCGTCCATGTCGCGGCCGTCTGACCAGGCCACGTCATAGACTTTTTCCTGGGTGTTGCCTTCGGCGTCAATCCGGCCCTTCACCACCTGGATGCGGTCGAGGTTGGCGCCCACTTCATCTTTTGCAGCATGGATCAACAGGGTCACGGCGCGGTTGCGGGGGGCGGCGGTCAGGTCAGAGCCCATGGGCACGCCCTTGCGGTAACCAACGGCGGCGATGTCGTTGGCGCGGGCATCGCGGTTGTTGAAGTTGAAACCGCCGAACACGCGCAGGCTCATGCGCGGGCCGGAGGTGCCGTAGACTTCCTTGCGTTTGAAGGCGGCGTAGATGGATTCGCGCGTGTTCTCTTCGGCCCACACGCCGGTGAGGCCGGAGGCGCTCATGTCCCAGGTCGGAAAGATGACGTTGCGTTCCTGGGCCGTGGCGCGGCTGGTGAGCGGTGCGTCGGCGCCGATCTTGCCGAGGAAGTTCTGTTCATCCACGGACGACAAGCCCTGGTGACCGTCGGAGGCGCCAACAAAGCCGAACTTGAAGGGGTTCTCGCCAACGTTCTGTTCAATCTGCATACCGGTCAGCAGGCCGCCGCGGGCGTAATCGGCCGGGGTTGGCGGCACTTCCTGGCGGGTGAGCAGCGTGTTGCGGATTTCGAAGTTGGCGAACTCGTCGTTGGGCGAGAGTACCGGGTGGGTTTCCGAGGAGCCTTTCATCTGCGTGATTTCCATCAGCAGTTCCCAGCGCATGCGCTCGCGGGCGTACAGGGCATCGATGGGTCGGCCCTGGGAGTCCTCGCCGGCAAACATGAGGCCGCCGGAAATGTTGGAGTTGTGCGGAATGGCGACAAAGTCCAGGCCGGTACGCTCGGAGGTGTCGCTGAGATAGGCAAACAGCGCTTCGGGTTCGATGCTGTCCTGGTTGGAAAACGGCACGAACTGCGTGGCTTCTTCGATGCTGTTGGCGTTGCTGATGACATTGCGGTGCAGGTTCTTCAGCGCCCCGCCCTGGCTCGGCACCAGCGAGGTCCATTCCCAGGCAAAGAAGGTGGTGAACTCGCCCGGCACATAGTGGCTCTCGGCGGCATCCACCTGCAGGCGCCAGCCGGCGGCGCGCATGGGGGTGGAGAAGATCTGGGAGGCCAGCTCGGCGCGGTTGCCGTCTTCAGGCTGATAGCGCATGAAACCGCCGTTGGCCTGGTCGCGCATGGCCTGGAGTTTGTCGATCACGTCCTGGCCGCGCTCGGTGGCCTGCAGCAGCGGATGACTGGCCAGCGCCATGACATCGATGCCCAGGTTGGTGGCGTGGTCGGTGATGGCGAGGAAATCCAGCGGGCGGTCGATCTGCACCTTGGTGTCCAGGTTGGGGTGGTAGACCGGAATGCCCTTGGCAAAACGGTAGGCTTCGTTGGGGCCGATGCCCTTGTTGCCGGTGGCGAAGGCATCGGTGGACAGGTTGGTGTGCAGGTGCAGGTCGCCCCAGTAAAGATTGGTCTGGGCAGACACAGGGCCGGCGAGCGCGACCGCGCTGGCCAGGAGCCAAAAACGGAAAGGTGAAACGGATGAACTCTTGCGCTGCATGGCCTGCCCCTCTTGCGGAAATTGCTGCGGTGGCAATTCGTTTATTTTTTGGTATGTCGGGCCGATTGCCCGGTAGGGAAAAGTAAGGAAATTGGGGAGTAAATGCAAACACGGATTCGGCTTGGTGGCCGGTATCGCCGGATGACGGCGCGGTGCGCCTCTTCCGGCCTACGGCGGTGAGACTCTTGTCGGATGGCGGCCTTTGGCCTTATCCGACCTACCTCGCGGATGATTTCGGCTCACGGTGTTTTATCGGCAAACGGCGCGTTGCGCCTATGCCGACCTACGACTATGTCGACGCACACGGAAGGTCGACTATTTTGTAGGTCGGCATAGGCCGCAGGCCGTTTGCCGACAGGCCAGGCGAAATTTTTAAAAGCCTGGCCCGTGTTAAACCTGTTCGCGGCTGAAGCCGCGCTTACGGGAGAATTTAAAAGGGTGCGATGGTCTCGAGTTCAAAGGTCAGTGGCACACCGGGAATCTTGCGCAGCATCATGCTGGCCGGGCCGTCGGGGGTCTGCACGCCGGGAATGAGCACTTCCATGCTGCCGTAATAGGCATCGCAGCTGCCCGGCGGTGGGTCCGGCGGCAGGTCGATGAGTGCGTTAACAGTGTACCAACCGCGGGCATTGCGCTTGAAGGCGGCGCGGTAGCGCAGGTCGGTGTAGGACACGCTTTCCAGCGTCAGGGTGCCGGCGTCTTCGTTCCATACGCTGCCTGCCGGCACGGTGTTGTTGCAGATTGCTGCCAGCCGCTCGGTGCCGATGGTGTCCGGTTCCAGCGCGCGTGACCAGGTGAGCAGATCGCCGCAATCGGTATCGACGCTAAAGCCCGCCTCCAGCGACACCCCTTTGGCCAGCGTAGTGAAACCGTCCTGGAGATTGCCGAACACGATACCCAGCCCCTCGTAGTCGCCGGCAGTGGGATCCAGTTCACGGGCCATGGCGGCGGGCAGGATGAGGAACAGGCTGTTATTCCGGAACTGGTAAATGACATAGTCGAGCGTGGCGAGAGCGGTCGGGAAGGTCAGGCCCACCTTGCCCTCGTTACTGACCAGCGTGACCAGCGCGCTGGTCGAGCCGATGATGTCCAGCGGCATGGAGCGTCCGCGCACACTGAGGTCGAGCTCGCGCCCCGCTACACTCAGCACGCCATCGCGCATTTCATACATCGGGCTGGCTTCGCACAGCGGCGTTTCGATGCGCGAAAGCAGGTTGATGTTCAGGTAAGTGATGGCCGCCAGGCGGTCGGCGTTGTCCGGGGCAATCCACTGGTTCGGTGCCTCGGGGTTGAGCAGGTTGCGCCCGGCCAGGAAGCCCTGCTGGTGTTGCACGCCCATAAGGCCGAGCAGGGTCGGCCCGACATCCATGTGCGCGCCGGGAAAACTGATTTCACCAGTGGCATCGCCGTTGAGCATGGTCACATACAGCCGGCGGTCATAATCCTCCGGGTAGTAATCCATGCCGGTGTTGCGCATGTGCAGATGGTCGCTCATCAGCATCACAATCGTGTCATCCCAGACCGGGCTTTGCCTGATGTGCTCCACAAACTCGCCGACCAGCTGATCCGTGCAGTGAATGGCGTGATAGATGCTGTTGTCGATGGCCGGGTATGGCGCACAGCTTTCTGACACGGTGCCGGACGGCGGATGCGTATCAACGGTGAGCACGGTGAAATTGAACGGCTGCTCGGGATTGGCCGCCAGCTCATCGAACTTGTCGGCGGCCAGGCCGAGCAGTGTGTCGTCATACAGACCCCAGTTGTTCAGATAAGTCGGGTCATCCATCAGCGGTGTCAGCTCTTCCAGGCCCAGCACTTCGTTGTAGCCATGCGCGGACAGGAACAGGCCCTTGCCGGCGAAGCGCGTGGAGGCCCCGCCCATGAAGACATTGCGATAGCCGGCAATGTCGAGAATATCGCCCACGCAAAAGCCTTCCTGCAGGAAGCCGTTTTTGAGGATGTCGTTGCCGCCCGGTCCAGGCGGAAACAGCAGCGGTGTGCCGCATTGTGATGACAGAATGCCGGCCACGGTAAAGGAGGTACCGCGGGTCTGGCTGATGTCGGTAAAGGTCAGCCCTTCCTCGGCCGCCGAGGTCAGGAACGGGGTCAGCCCCGGAAACACCGAGGGATCGGTATACATGCGCTCCAGGCCTTCCAGGTAGATCATCACCACGTTTTTACCGGCGGTGATTTCATCCGTCATTTTATAGAGCGCATTGCGGTTGAGGCCGGTGCCTTCCCAGTCGATGTTGGACAGCAGCACTGCATCGGAGTTGGCCTGGCGCATGCTGAGCACGGCCCATTGGCTGATGTCCGGATCCACCGTCAGGGTCACGAGCAGTGCCGGAAAGATCATGAAGGTCCGGTTGCCCATCTTCAGCGCCTGGACTTTCCACATACTGAGCCAGGCGAGCACGCCGGCAACGAGCATATAAAGGACGGCCAGCGTGATCATGCCGGTAAAGGCACCCAGGGCAAATCTCGCGGTTTCCGGGTTGAGGTGGAAAAAGAATTCCTCGTTGTAGCTTTCGCCCTGGAGATAAAAGGAGACGGTCCGGCCAATAACGAAGAAGGCCAGGATCTCCACCACCACCACGGCAAGCAGCACGCGCAGCCACGTCTCGCTGATGTGCAGGCATTGCCGCCACAGCAGCACCAGCGCCAGCACCATAAAGCCAAAGGCGCGCAGGAACCACCAGCCCGTATGGGTGATATTGAAGCTCCAGCTGATCGCCAGCCCGGCCAGCAGCAACACCAGCGTCGCGATGGTTGCGGCCTTCATAAGCAGGTCCGGTTTAAAGCTGTCCTTGAAGTTGGGCATGGGAACAGAAAGCCAACATTTTCCTGGAAAAGCGCCAAGTATATCAGCAGAGCCGGTTTATCCCTTAACATTCGTCCTGATGGAAAACCAGCCCGGGCAGCCCCTCCTGTGATGCTTTATGTGCCCGCCGGCAACGGTTTTTGGTCCGGAGAAGATCCTCAATAAGGGGAGCGTGCTTGTGAGTGACCCACAGAAAAGGCCTTGGCATACCATGCCGGCCGCCGCCGCGATCGAGACTCTGCAGACCTCAGAGGCAGGCCTTGACGATGCTGCCGTGCGCGCCCGCCTGGATAGCTAAAGCCCCAATCGCCTGGAAGAGGTCGCCGGGCCTAGCGCTGTCTCACGTTTTCTCGCGCATTTTCACAATATCCTGATCTATGTGCTGTTGGGTTCTGCCGCCATCACCGCCATGCTGGATCACCTCATCGATACCGGGGTCATACTGGTCGTGGTCTTGGCCAATGAATCGCCACTAGTTTGCTAGACACCATCCAGTCATAGAAGATGACTAATAGGAGAGGTGTTGACCTTTCTCCGGTAATTCGTATTACGACTAGCGAGAGTTTTCCTTTTAACTGACGTTGAGGAGAACTCGATATCAAGCGCAAGCGTTTTATAGAAGAACAGATCATCAAGGCCCTACAGCAGCAGGAAGCCGGGGTTAAGGTTCAAGATATCTGCCGTGAGATTGGTATCGTTGAGCAGACGTTCTACCGGTGGAAGTCGAAGTATGGCGGTCTGGATGTCTCAGAAGCTAAGCGACTAAGGACGTTGAAAGAAGAGAACAGCCGTCAGAATAAGCTGCTGGCCGATACCATGTTGCAGTACATGGCTATCAAGGATGCGTTATCAAAAAAGGAAGCCAGCCCAGCGTAAGGAAGTGGTCAGACACGGGTTGAAGCAGGGTTGGCTGAGTGAACGGAAGGCATGCCAGGTGGCCGGTATCAGCCGATCCGGCCTAAGATACCGATGTAAGCGCCCTGAGCAGGAACACAGCTGAGGGAGGCCATATTAGCCAAGGCCAGCCAGTATCCCCGGTATGGTTATCTGATGCTGCATGGGCTGTTGAAGAACGAAGGGCTGGTGGTGAACAAGAAGCGGACTTACCGGCTTTATACGGAAGCCGGACTGCAGGTGAGGACCAAGAAGCACAAGAAGCAACATCGTCCCAGGGAGCCGATGGTTGTACCCACCAGAGCCAATGAGCGCTAGTCCATGGACTTTGTGCATGTTCAGCTGGCTGATGGTAGACGGTTCCGGATCTTCGACGTCGTGGATGATTACAGTCGGGAGTGTATTAGTCAGGTAGTAGATACATCGATCAGCGGGTATCGGGTCTCCAGGCTACTGAACGATTTACTCAAAATCAGAAGAAAGCCCAAGAGCATTGTCTGTGACAACGGCACGGAATTTACCTCGAAGGCCATGTTCTTCTGGGCCAAGGACAATCAGGTAAAGCTGAACTTTATCCAACCTGGAAAGCCTACCCAGAATGCCTTCGTGGAGAGCTTCAATGGCAAGTTCAGGGAGTGCTGCCTGAATCAACATTGGTTCCGGTCATTGGATGACGCCAGGGAGAAGATCGAAACCTGGCGAAAGGACTACAACGAGATCAGGCCGCACAGCGCTTTGGGGTACCAGCCACCAGCGGTCTTTGCGAGGAATATTGCTTGAAAAACTCTCCCTAAAAGCGGTACAAACCCAGGGGAAAGGTCAGTTGCCTGAACACTTTGAACAGGATCAGAAGGATGTTGACTACCAAACTAAAGTTGAATTGTTTGGAATAGTTGATGTGATTTCGTTATACGATGAACTGGTTAGACCAAGGAATGCTATGCAGGACTACCTGGGCTACTGGCAGCAATGGAGAGAATCTCGACAATTTCCCTCAGCAGGCAGTAAAGACTGTGTTCTATTGGTTAGTATGGTCGGTTAGGATTACTTTGTTTCTTATGTTCCTTATGCTCCTTCATCAACCATAAGAGGTTCAGATGCAAAAAAACATTATATTCAGCCGGATATCATGACTAAAAAGCCAGAAAAGCCCTCTGTTTCTGAGGAAATAACAAGGTTAAAAACTCAGCTAAACAGTCTTCTGAGCGAAGACCCTGTTATGTGGGATGAGGTGAACGCCGTAGAAAGAGAACTGAATTTCTTGGGTGCTCAGTGTGATGAACACCAAAACAGTAATCCCTATGCAGCTGAGGATGCTGCTATGGCTATGATGGAGAATGCCGCCAAGAGCAGGAATCAATGAGCATCAAAAATCTTCTTAGCCCTCTGCTGTTGATGCCTGTCCTAGCCATTGGGCAAGAGTTGCCGGATGAGGATTGGCTATGTATAGCTAAAAATCCCTACCAAGTTTACTCAGCGGAAGAATCTTTCAAAATACACAACGCACCTAGCTATATATTTAATCCTTCAAAAGGGATCCGTGAATTTGACCAGGAACAATTTAATGTAACAAGTTGTAGAGAGAACGCTCTAACGACTTCATACATTTGTTTTGGTACTGATCTGCCGGACATCCAACAACTATTTCATGTAAATGTGACAGCTAGAACATTTAATTACGTCAGAAGCATTATGAGCAGTTTGGGTGGCAACTCAATAGTCACTTTATTGGGCACCTGCAAAAAAATCTAATGCCAATCAATAATTGCCCATACAGGTTGCAGTAGCATTAAAGACATAGGATCCAGA
>JBMTQX010000084.1:0-9373 GCA_049446715.1 Pseudohongiellaceae bacterium | reverse complement strand
TGTCCCTGAGTACCTGTTGGCGGGCTTGCCGGTTTATTGCCTGATTGCTTCGAGCTCGAAGCGCAAAGAGACTTCGTCACCCACCAGGTTGTCGGCAACACCGTAATCCATGCCCCACTGGCTCCGGCGAATCGTGGTCTGTGCCGATATGCCGAGTGTCTCGCGGCTATGGCCAAAAGGATACTCGGCGTGTTTGTTGATCTTCACCACCAGCTCAACCGGACGGGTTTCACCCAGCAGCGTCAGGTTGCCGGTGACGATACCCTGGACAGTCTCTGTATTGTCGTCGGGTACAAAAGCCTGCGCCTCGAACACGATGACGGGATGGCGGCGCTCATTCAGGAAGTCCCTGCTGGTGAGATGATCATCGCGATCATCATCATTGGTGAAAATACTGTCTGCCTGTATCTCGACCCGGCCCGCACTCAGGCGCTGGTTGTCAGGGTCATAACGAAATGAACCGCTGCCGTCGAGAAACAGACCTATCTGCTGCTGGTAACCCGCATGGGTGACATCGAAAGCGATGGAGAAATGCTCCTCATCAATGCGCCAGTCGGCGGGCTCCGCGCGGACCGAAGGGGAAGCCAGTGCCATGGAGGCCAGCAGGCATGCGCTGGAGCGAAGTAGCGCTGGATAAATTTGTGGCATGAAGTCAGTCCCTGGGCTGGCTGGCCCGTTCTGTTTCGTGTTTAGCTCAGTTTTCCGGCTGATCCAGTTGCCCGATCATGTAGGCCACGGCCCGAATGGTTTCTTCATCGGTCAGATCGAGTCGTTCCCCTTTCTTCGGCATGACACCGACCTTGCCACTGAAGCCATTCAACGCATGATCATTGAGTATCTCGATGCCTTGGGCCCGCCGCGGCCCCCAGGCCTCGTGGTCACCCAGCGCGGGTGCGCCGCCGACCCCGGGCGGGGAGTGGCAGGCGATGCAGACGTTGTTATACACCTGCTCGCCGGTCATCTGCCCGGATTCCGGGGCTGAGGCTGCAACCGCCAAGCTCAAGGGTGCGCAAGCCATACCCAACAGCATGCCTGTGAAAAACGTGAAGCGGGTGATGCGGGTAAGCATGGGCTGAGTCAGGTAAAGCATGGCGTGAGTTTTTCTGGCAAATCGGCCTGCAATCGCAGCCGCCGGCTTATTCAGCGCTCTGTGCAGCCTGCAATGAGGCCAGGTAGGCAATGACATTCGCACGGGTGGCATAGTCCGGTATCAGCATCGGCATGAGCGTACCGGGCACCATCTCCATCGGGTTAGTGAGGAATTGGTCGAGGGTCTGCCGGCTCCAGGTCAGCTCAGAGGTCTTCAATGCCTCGGAATACTTGCCGAAATCCGGATGACTGCCAGCCTGACGCCCCACCACGCCGACAAGGTTCGGGCCTTCTACAGGTCCGCCGGTCAGTCTGACCGCGTGGCAAACCCCGCACATGGCCTGGAAAGTGGCCTTGCCGTGCTCGATATCCACGCTGGAGTCGGCATTGGACAGCACCGGGGCCATCCAGGCAGCGGTGATGACCAGGAAACGGCGAAAAACGGGACGAGTGTCGGTGAATAGGTGCATGGATGGTTGACTCTGTAAGGCGCTGAGCCGGTGTTGGTGTAGTCTGTGTTGGGCGCTAAGTGTAGCAAAGTCTGCTTCCGGGTGGGGGGATTCCCGGTTTTCACTTTTTTTTCACCACATTACTGAATAACATCACATATGATTCGTTCTATATAAGCTGCTTTATTGTACGTATTCGATAAGGGGAAGAGTTAAAATCATGGCAACCAGTACTTACAAGTCCTTGTTAAAAAAAGCCTTTTCGGCACTTTGTCTGTTCATGGTCACCAGCGGTGTCCTGGCCCAAACTGCTCGCTGGTCTGATCCTGCCACCTGGCCCAACAACCAGGTCCCGGCCGCCGGTGACAAGGTGACGATTGCCAGCGACCAGGAAGTGCTGCTGGATGTCAGTCCGCCGGCCCTGAACGGCCTCACCATCAATGGCAAGCTCGTGTTCGCCGATGAGTCCGACCTGGAACTGACTACCGAGTGGATCATGGTCTTCGGTGAACTGCAGATCGGCACTGAAGCAGCCCCCTTCACGCATGAGGCTACCATCACCCTCACCGACAACGTGAAAGGCGAGCAGCTGATGGGCATGGGCGACCGCGGCATCATGCTGTCTGGCGGCACATTGAACCTGCACGGCAACCGCACCAATGCCTGGACCAAACTGGCCAGCACGGCAGAAGGGGGTAGCACCACCATCGAGGTGCTCGATGCCAGCCAGTGGCAGGCTGGTGACGAGATTGTGCTGGCCTCAACCGATTTTGACCCGCGCCAGGCCGAGCGTCGCACCATTGCAGCTGTCAGCGGTAACACCATTACGCTGACTGAGCCGCTGGAATACATGCACTTCGGCAAGATTACCCATGGCGTGGATGAGCGGGGTGAAGTGGGGCTGCTGACCCGCAACGTCAAGGTACAGGCATCGCCTGATGCCGACGAAGACGGCTTCGGCGGTCACATCATGGGCATGGTAACAAGCCAACTCTTTATCGAAGGTGTTGAACTCAACCGCATGGGCCAGCATTTGGAGCTGGCGCGTTACCCGGTGCACTGGCACCTGGTGGGCGATGGCGGCATGGGTCAGTATATCCGCAATACGGCGATTCATGACACCTACAACCGCTGCGTGACCGTGCATGGCACCAATGACCTGCGCATCGAAAACAATGTCACCTACAACACCGTCGGCCACTGCTTCTTCATGGAAGACGGTATCGAGCACGGCAACGAGTACATCAAGAACCTGGCCATCCAGACCAAGTGTCACATGACTCTGCCTTGCGATCCCACCAACCTGGCGCCGTTCGGCTCAACCGATGACGGCCTGAATTTCAAGCTGGACGGCCAGGATTCCGGGGACATCCTGATTCCGTCGGACAACACGGCGTCGTCCTACTGGATTACCAATCCGGACAATACCTACATTGGCAATGTTGCTGCCGGTTCCGATTCCACCGGTTTCTGGCTCGCTTTTCCGGTGCATCCGACCGGCGCGTTTGAGGGTTCCGAGGAAAGCCTGGCCACCTGGCCGCGTCGTACACAGTTTCGTGAATTCAGGGGCAATGTAGCGCATTCCAACATCGATGCCTTCATGGGCGACCGCGCGCCGAGAGCCGATGGCCATTTTGCTGTCGGCGGTTATACCGCCCTGGTCGATCCCTCTGACGAAACCAGCGACCACGTCGTCGATGACATAGAGGATTTCACGGCCTACAAGAATCGTAACAGCGGCATCTGGGCTAGGGGTGAGATGCACCTGTACAGAGGGTTGAAGTTTGCCGACAACGGCATCGGCTTCACGCATGCCTCTGGCGGCCTGGGCCGATCAAAATATACGTCTCGGGTTGTGGACTCACTGTTCGTCGGTGAATCCGAGAATGTCGGCAACCCCACCGCACCTTCCGAACTGGCTTACGGGCGTAGCCTGCCGCAGCCGAAAATTCCGGATTTTCCGATTCGTGCCTACGAGTTCTACGATTACCATCATCAGCTCGACAACAACACCTTTATTAACTTCGAGGACAATGACACCCGTAAAACGGGCGCCATTTCCTACCTGCTGTTTACCAGCTTTGGCATGAGCTCCAACAACATTGTTGAGCGCTCTACCTTCATCAACGCCAAGCCGGTGTATTTCCCGCCGATCGACAACCGCTGGAGCAATGACGATTATGGCAACATCGTCTACAAGCATGCGGTGTTCCATGATGCCGACGGCACCATCACCGGTATTCCGGATTCCTACATCATCAATGACACCGGTTACGATCCTGACGACAACTGCGACGCCAGGCCCACCTGGAATGCCTATGTCTGTACAGGCGACATCGGCCGCATGAATGTCGGTGGTGGCGGTATTCTGGGTTTTAGCTTCGGCGGTGGACCGCGTCCCACAGAATACGAGATTGCACCGGGCGGTGGCCGCATCAGAGGCACTTTCCCGAATGACCCGCCGATCATGCTCAGCCGCAACGGCAACAAGTTTGCCGCCGAGGGTGAAACCAACGTGCGCGCCGGTTCGAAGTACACGGTCTCGACCGAAAGGGATGCCCTGGATCTGCGCGTACGGGAGCTGGATAAAGGCTCCTGGGTAATGTTTGAACTGCCGGGCTTCACCACGGCGGAATCAGGCATGGCGGTGGACAGCCTGGATGCGCTGCAGACCGCCAGCAGCACGGCTTACTTTACCGATGACGATGCGCTCTGGGTCAAGGTGGTTTCCACCGGCGACATCATGGGCAGCGGCCCGACCCAGGGCCCGGGTCCAGGAGAAAGCGTTAAAGTCAGCCGTTGATAGCACTAGCAACGCACGACAAAGAAACCCCGGCCAAGGCCGGGGTTTTGCTTTCTGGAATTCAGAATTCGAAGACAGTTTACGTAATTGGCCTGGGTGTTCCGACAAATACTACTCCAGTCAAATTCAGTAAACTGTCCCCAATTCTGATTCAGGTGCAGATTATGAAACCGGAGCTCAAATTCGCCGCGCAGGTCATTGCCGTGGCGCTCGTGACAGTTGTGATCACGCAAATGATTTATGTGG
Organism: Pseudohongiellaceae bacterium; assembly: GCA_049446715.1. Classification (GTDB taxonomy): domain Bacteria; phylum Pseudomonadota; class Gammaproteobacteria; order Pseudomonadales; family Pseudohongiellaceae; genus Eutrophocola. The sequence continues at coordinate 4,786 of JBMTQX010000084.1, read as the reverse complement.
CGCTCGGTGGCGGCGGTCAGTCACACATTGCCTACCCGATCTGGCGCATCGAGGCGCTTTCGGCAATGGTCGTGTCGCTGCTGTCCTTCGTCATCATGAGTCGCAACATTCTTGTCGGCGGGTGCCTGCTTGTCGCCGGTATCTTTAACGTTATTCAGACAGGCATGGGACTGATGATGTTCTATCAGCTTGGCTACGCAGGAGAAGAGTTGCCGAACCCGGTCTTTTTCCCGGTACTGCGCATGTCCTTTTACCTGTATTACGCGGCCAAAGCAGCATTAGGGGTGGCAGCCTTCGTTCTTGGACTGGCGCTCTGGCAGGTCAATGCCAACGGAATTTGGTGGGTTGTTGGCTTGCTCTCCGCTTTGGCCGGTGTCGGTGCCATTCTGCTGAATGTGGCGGCCATGTTGCTGGGTCTCGGCGCCGTGCCGTTTGCCGGGGCGATTGGCGTGGTTGCTGCGCTATTCACGGCGGCAGCGCTTGTGCGCGTGATGAGTACCCCGAGCGATGCGGCCTGACTGACGAGCAGGCAACTGCCCAAAACAAGGCCATACCAAGTGAGCTCTTCAAAGGGCTGAATCAAGGGCTCAAATCAAGGGCTCAAATCAACAGGCACCGGTAAAAGGGGGCAGGGTGACTTTTTATTCAGGTTACTCAGGCCCCTTTGATTTTGCTATCCTTGCCTGCTCAACGTTCTTCATCAACAACCGATTGGTTCAACATCAGACAGGGGGCATGATCCCATGCGCATTCACAATCGTTCTTACTTACTTTCCATGTTTATTTCCGCCTGTTTTACTCTCGGGGGAAGTGCTGTGGTGAACGCACAGGGGGCAGGTATCTCAGCGACTCAGGATGGCGACTGGTCTGATGCTGCAACCTGGTCGGGCGGTGCTGTGCCACAGGCCGGTGACGTTGTCACCATTGGCGAGGGCATGGACGTGATGCTGGATGTCAGCCCGCCGGCACTGAACGGGATCAACCTCAACGGTACGCTGACCTTCGCCCAGGGCGAGGATCTGGAACTGACTACGGAGTGGATTCTGAGCCGCGGCAAGCTGGAAATCGGCACGGAAGATGAACCGTTTACCGGCAATGCTGTCATCACGCTGACAGACAACATTCAGGGCGAAAACATCAACGGTATGGGCGATCGTGGCATCCTCATGGTGGGTGGTCACCTGAATCTGCACGGTAACCGGACAAATTCCTGGACCAAGCTGGCGGCAACCGCCGAGGCAGGTGATACGCGTATTGAAGTCCTTGATGCCAGTGGCTGGCGTGTCGGTGACGAGATCGTGCTGGCCTCCACGGATTTCAATCCCCGCCAGGCTGAGCGCCGCCATATCCGCGCCATTCGCCGCAACCGCATTACGCTGGATGAACCGCTCAAATACATGCACTTTGGTGAAATCACCTATGACGTGGATGAGCGCGGCGAAGTCGGTATGCTGACACGTAATATCAAGGTGCAGGCCTCTGACTCCAACCTGGAGACCTACTTCGGTGGCCATATCATGGCAATGGCCGGCAGCCGCATGACGGTTGAAGGCATTGAACTGAACCGGATGGGCCAGCACCTGACCCTGGCACGCTATCCGATCCACTGGCACATCAACGGCGATGTGCGTGGCCAATACATCAAGAACTCGGCCATTCATGACACCTACAACCGCTGCGTGACCATTCATGCTACCGACAACCTGCGCGTGGAAAATAACGTCGCCTTCAACACGGTGGGTCACTGTTTCTTCATGGAGGACGCGGTCGAAACCGGCAACGAACTGGTGCGCAACCTGGGTATCCAGACCAAGTGTCATCCTACCCTGCCGTGTGAGCCGACCAACCTGGCCCCGGGCCGTCCGGTAAACAATGGCCAGTCTTCGCCTGACGTGCTGCTGCCGTCAGACAACACAGCATCCACGTTCTGGATTACCAATCCTGACAACACCTATATCGACAACGTCGCGGCAGGTTCGGATTCGACCGGCTTCTGGTTTGCGCTGCCGGTGCATGGCATCGGCGCTTTCGATGGCACCGAGCGTGGTGACAATACCTGGCCGCGTCGTACCAATGTGCGCGAGTTCAGCGGCAACGTGGCGCATTCAAACTTCGACGGCTTCATGTTTGATCGAGGTCCGAGGCCCGATAACACCTTCAGTGTGGTCGGCAGCAACTACCATTTCGGCCATGCTGACCCGACCGATCCGGATAGCGAGAAGCTGGTGTCCCATTTCAAGGATTTCACCGCCTACAAGAACCGCAATGGCGGCGTCTGGGGGCGTGGTGAACTGCATCTGTTCACCAACCTGAAGGTGGCGGACAACGCCATCGGTTACACGCACGCCGCCGCGGCGGTAGGGCAAGCCGAATACACCTCACGCGTGGTCGATTCACTCTTTGTGGGCGAAACCGACAACATCGGCAACCCGGAAAGCCCGGCTGAGATTGCCTATGGCCGCAGCCTGCCCGGTGAATCCCCGGATTACCCGATTCGCGGTTTCGAGTATTACGACCTGCGTCATGACGTGATCAATACCACGTTCATCAATTACGAAGACAACGATCTGCGTGAAGCCGGGGCCATGTCCTACCTGATGTACACCAGCTTCGGCATCAGTACCGAGAATACGGTCCAGGGCGCGACTTTCATCAACGCCAAGCCGGTGCACTTCCCGCAGGTGGTACGCAAGTGGGCGTCCGACTTCGGCCGCCGCAATGCCTGGCGTGGCTCGGTCATTCATGACCTCGACGGTTCGGTCGGTGGTGTGCCTGATGCCTATATCGTGATCGACAACGGCATCGCCTCCGATGAGGAAGCCTGCCAGATCAAGCCATCCTGGGGCGCGGCTGTGTGCCAGGGCGATTTCGGTCGTTTCAGTCTCGGTGCCAATGTCGGTTTTGGCAATGGCCCGATACCGGATCCCATCATGCTGAGCCGCAACGGCCGTCGTTTTGAATACACCGGCGGCGCCACCATTCGCAGCGGCGCCGAAGTCAGTGTGGAAACCGCCCGTGAATCCCTGTCGCTGTCTCTTAGCGAAATGGATGCTGGCGCCTACGTGATCTTTGAACTGCCAGGCTTTAGCGCCGCAGCCGGTGGTATGGAGGCCAGCAGCCTGGATGCCCTGCGCAGCGCCAATGGCACCGCATACTTCAAGGACGATGAGTCACTGTGGGTCAAGATGGTCGTGGCCGGTGGTGAAAATCTCGGGCTCGAGGTCACCCGTTGAATTAACACGGCCGGGCAAAGGCCGTCAGATCCCGGAGTCGATCGCGATTTCGGGGAGAGCAGGGTCTGAGCCGATATCCGGATAGTCGCCTCGACCTTCTGGCCGGCCAGGTCAGGGGAGTATGCCGCCTACTGCTCCAGGAAACTCTCCGGCAGTTGGAGATAGCGCTGGGCGCTCTCCGGGTCGCAGGCCATCTGGATCATCTCGAAGTCAGGTGAATAGACCCACGCCATGTCATAACTGATCGGCCCGTTGATATACGTCGGGTCGGTCATCTCGAAACGGTAGTGGATGCGCTTGCCATCAGGACTCAGCTGGAAACGCTCTATAAGGTGCTTGTCCGGTCCTGATGGCAGCTTCTGCGCATTGCCCATGCCGTGCTCGGCAAACCGCGCGGTGTCGACCACCAGGACATCGCCCTCCCAACGCCCGATTGAATGCCCCAGTACGGAAGGGGCAATGCCTTCATGTGAGGTCGCGTTCATGTGAATGATGCGGTCGGCGCTTTCCAGCTCGGTGTGGATGATGATCTCGTCATCTCCCAGCGTAATCGTTTTGGCATCCCCGATAATCATGAGGAAGGGCGGGGCGTAGGGCACGCAGTTCTTGCCCGGATTGTCATTGTTCTCGAACGTGGCATGCGCGCGCAGGCCCGCATCTGTCAGTGGCCAGTCGGTGGGTTCAAAGAAGAAAAAATGCCTGCTCACAACCGGATTGCCCACCGTGCGCCATTGGCCGGCCAGGCTGGTGCTCCCTCGCTCAGGCGCGACAATGGCGGGGGCGGTCTTGTTGGCCTGGCGCATTTCCCACAGGGCTCCGTCGGCGCCCTGTAGCCGGGCGCCCAGCGCCTTGGTCTGGCTCGGGTTGCTCGAGGGATTGGCGTAAAGCCGGACCCGGTCACCCACCGCCACCATGTCGGCAGACCAGCCGCGATTGCGCATGACGACCGCCGAGGATGCTTCAATTTCCCAGACCTGTTGGCTGCCATCGGCGCCGGTGGTCTGCAGCTGAATGTAGGTGTGGGGGTTGGCCCATTTGTACTCCAGGACTACGCCTTCCAGCATCACCTCATTGTCGAGATCGTAAGGCGCCCAGCTGTGATGGCTCAGCACGGGTGAAGCAGGTAACAGCAACAGTGACGCGACAAGCGTCGTACTCGGTATCCAGTTGGCCATGAGTTCCCCCTAGATGTCTGGCTGCCAGTCGGCATGAGACAGATCGTGTGTTAAGTGATTATTCGAAAGTGAAAATGTCTTCCTCTTGTGGCCTGTCCATGCCGTCTTCCCAGTATTTTTCCCACGTGTGCGCCCAGGGTCGGCCGTACATATCCGGAATCTCGTATTCGATCACGTCACCGGGATTGACCGGAGTGCCTAGGCCATCGATCGGGTAGATCGTCGGCACACATTCGATGAAGGGTTGCGGCTCGCCGGTCTCGAAACCGCTCAGCTTGGTGATGTTGCGGATGATGCGCACGGGTTCCACCAGCGCCTCATCATCGTACAGAATGGCCTCGTGATTGAGGCCTAAGAACTCGCGGTTCTCATCACGGT
>JBMTQX010000083.1:0-10420 GCA_049446715.1 Pseudohongiellaceae bacterium | reverse complement strand
ATCAGCAGGTCATCCCCCTCGTCCAGCGAGATGGACGGGTAGCTGGGATTAGCGGCGCGGAGTAGGCGGTGTTCTACATCCAGGATCTTGCAGGTGAGTTCGCCGTTGATGGCGGCGATAACGATGCTGCCGCTTTTTGGTTCGATGGATTTGTCGACCACGAGCAGGGCGCCGTTGAGGATGCCGGCGCGGGTCATGGAGTCGCCGCTGGCGCGGGCCAGGAAGGTGCTGCTGGGGCGTTTGACGAGGTATTCATTAAGGTCTAGCCCGGTTTCGATGTAGTCGTCCGCCGGTGAGGGGAAGCCGGCCGCCACTCTGGAGCTGAAAAACGGGATGCGGAAGGTGCCTTGGGGGTCATGGGGGATGTAGGTGATCTTCATGGGCTGGTGTTCGTCATTTCTCTAGGGCGGGTAGGGAAGAGTAATGCAGGGGGAGGGAAGGCACAAGGTCTGCGCTGGGTATAGAGACGGACCTGATAGGCATCGCGTGATTCTCCATGGTGTCGTCAATGTGGTATGGATCGACCGGACCATTCCCATAGGGTGTTGTGTGTTACTGACAGTGCATTGGAGAGGGGTTGATTGAATGTCGGATGGCGGCCCCCTGGGCCTTATCCGACCTGCCTTGATTAAGATTGGTGAGTTTGCCGGCAAACGGTCCTTTGGGCCTATGACGACCTACAGATAAATGATGCCCGGGAAGGAATTGCGTGATTTTGCCGGATGACGGCCCTTCGGGCCTCTTCCGGCCTACGGTCCATGCAGTTCCTTGGGTCCTACACTCCCCTCCAGCCAGCAATATGTACAAATCCCCCCTCAGCCTCTGCTATCATAGGACAATTATGCCAATCCTCCGCTAACGGGAGATTCCCCATGGACAGACGTCAATTCCTCAAAACCTCCGCCATAGGCACCGGCCTGGTCATCGGTTTCCATATTCCGCTAAAGAACGCCATGGCGCAGTTTGGTGCCCCGGCGCCGACCAGCTGGCCCACCAATGCCTTCGTACGTATCGCACCCGATAGCACGGTCACCATTGTGTCCAAGCACACCGAGATGGGGCAGGGCATCTATACCGGCCTGGCGACGATCCTGGCCGAGGAACTGGATGCTGACTGGTCCCAGGTTCGTGTCGAATCTGCTCCGGCCAATGTGGAGCTCTACATGCACCTGATGCTGGGCCTGCAGGGTACCGGCGGTTCCATGAGTATTCCCAACAGCTGGGTCCAGTACCGCACTGTCGGTGCTGCTGCCCGGGCCATGCTGGTGACGGCCGCTGCCGCCAGCTGGAATGTGCCTGAAGCTGAAATAAGCGTCATTCGGGGTGTTATCAGTCATGCTGCTTCCGGCCGTGAAGCGCCCTTTGGCGAGTTTGCCGAGGCCGCCGCGGCCCTGCCGGTACCGGAAGATGTGCCGTTGAAAACCCGTGACCAGTTCACGCTGATCGGCAACAGCCTGCCCAAGGTCGACACCCTGGCCAAGTCCACGGGCAAGGCCATGTTCACCATCGATGTACAGGCGCCGGGCATGATGACCGCCGTGGTGGCTCACGCGCCGCGATTTGGTGCCACTCTGGTGTCCTTCGACGACACAGAAGCCCGCAAGGTCCCTGGTGTGGTCGATATCGTGGAAATTCCGCGTGGTGTCGCTGTCCTGGCCAAAAACTTTCACGCCGCCAAACGCGGCCGTGATGTCCTGGAAACTGTCTGGGATTTCAGCAACGCCGAAATGCGCGGTTCCGAGGAAATCTATGCCGATTACAAGGCCATGGCCCAACAGCCCGGTACTGTTTGGGAGGCCGAGGGTGACTCGGCCGGCGCCATCGCCAATGCGGCCCAGACCATCGAAGCCACTTACGAATTCCCGTACCTGTCACATGCCCCGATGGAGCCGCTGAACTGCACGATCGAAAAGTCCGGTAACAAGTACATCCTGCGCTCCGGTACCCAGATGCCGTCCGTTGACCAGCAGCGCGTGGCCGAGTTTTTCGGTGTGCCGCTGGAAAACGTCGAGGTGGAGAACCTGTTTGCCGGGGGCGGTTTTGGCCGTCGCGGCAATATCCATCCCGACCTCGATGTCGAAGTGGCCTCCATCATGAAGGCGACCGGCGAACGTTACCCCGTAAAACTGCAGTACACCCGTGAGGATGACATGGCCGCCGGTTTCTACCGCCCTATGAACATTCACCAGATGCGCGTGGGCCTGGACGGCCTGGGCAACATCACAGCCTGGGAAAACCGCGTAGTCGGCCAGTCACTGATCAAGGGCTCCTTCCTGGAAGGCATGATCCAGAACGGCGTGGATACACTCTCTTTTGAGGGTGCCGCCCATCTGCCTTACCACATTCCCAATGTCACCGTGGACCTGCACATGGCTGAGGCCGGTGTGCCGGTACTGTTCTGGCGTTCCGTGGGCCACACCCATTCCCAGTTTTCCAAGGAAACCCTCATCGATGAAGCCCTGATTGCGGCAGGCAAGGATCCGGTAAAGGGACGTCTCGAGCTGATGGAGGACGAACGCTCCAAGGCCGTGATCCAGTTGGCCGCTGAACGCGCCAACTGGGGTGCTGCGGTACCGCCTGGCACAGGACGGGGTTTTTCCTTCACTGAGGCCTTTGGGGGCCGCGTGGCCCAGGTGGTCGATGTGTCCCGTGACCGCGCAGGGCGAATCCAGGTCGACAAGGTCTATTGTGTCGTGGATTGTGGCATGGTCATTAACCCGCAGATCGTCGAGGCGCAGGTAGAAAGTGCCATCATCTATGGTCTGAGCGCCGCGCTGTATGACGAGATCAAGATCGACAACGGAATTGTCCAGACGGCCAACTTCCACAACTACCCCGTCATCCGCATGCATCAGGCGCCGGAATTCGATGTGCATATCATCGAATCCGATGTTGAGCCTTCCGGTATCGGTGAGCCTGCAACACCGGGTATTGCACCGGCCGTGGCCAATGCCTGGTTCCAGCTGACCGGTGAGCGCGTGCGCAAGCTGCCGTTTGAACAAGGCATCGCCTGAGCCATATCTCGTCAAGGTGCGAAGGTGCGCCAGCCCTGAAGTTGCGGGCCTGATAGCACCGGCGTGCTGCTTTTTCCGGTAACCGGCAGGAAGATCACGGATGGTCAATTTCAACCTGACCCTGATCTGGCATCGCACCTACACCAGCTACTGGTTTATTCCGTTCGTGATGTCGCTGGTGGGTGTCTGCCTGCCGTACCTGACCGTGCAGTATGACCTGCAGTTGCGTGACAGTTTCTTTGCCCGTTCCCTGGCCTGGCTCAATTTCACTGACCTGGATGTGGCCCACCAGTTGCTGGGCACCATCATCAGCTCCATCATCAATGTCATCAGCATCACGTTTTCCCTGACCATGGTGGTGCTCACGATGGCGGCCTCCCAGTTAGGGTGCTGCGCAACTTCATGGGAGACACGGCCACCAAGTCTGTCCTGGGCACTTTTGTCTCGACCTTCCTCTACTGCCTGCTGACGTTGCGGATCCTGGGCAGTTTCGATGCCACTTCTCCGGTGCCGTTTGTGACCGTGGCACTGGCGCTGGTATTCACCATGTTCTCGGTGGGCGCACTGGGATTCTTCATTCACCATGTTTCCCAGTCGGTCCAGGTCGACATCATTGTCAAGAGCCTCAGCGAGGAGTTGCTGGAGGCTATTGAAAAGCTGTTTGCCAGCAAGATCGGCGATCGCTCTGGGGAGAAGCAGGCCGCTGCTGGCTGGGCACCGAAACCGGTTCCGACCGATATCGTGGCCGAGCTTGGTCGCTGCATTCATTCCTTCACCGGTAAGGGTGCATACCAGTAGGAGGAAGGGGGTAAGCTTCAGGGACGGAATCGGTACGGTGTAACGGTAATCTGTGTGAGTCTCTGTTTTGTTTACGCTTACGGGAATATGTATCGAAGAGCGTGCCAACTTTTTGGAGCCCTATACCATGCGGGGTTCAGCGCGATGGGTAAAAAAAAGACTGCAGAAGGAGCTGGCAGGCAGGCATTTTTACCCGCCTGTGTGAAAAAAAATCAGGTAAGTTGGGGGGAGTCTCCCTTTAGGGAGAAACTCGGTCGACCGGACCCAGCAGGGTCATCTCGATCGGGGCCGCTTCGGGCGGGTTGAAGCTGTTGTGGGCGCTGATATGCAGTTCATTGCGGCTGAGTACGGCGTCGGTAAAGCGGCTATAGGGCCCGTGCAACTGCACGTTGCGGCCATTGTCCTCGTGGATGATCTGGAAATGCATGACCGTGTCATCAAAGCTGAAATGCTCCAGGGGGGCCATGGCGTTGACACTGTCGCAGGGGCCACAGACCATGCCGCGCAGGCTGCCCTGGTATTCACGAAACAGGAAATACTGTTTCCCGGGACCCGTGCCCCACAGCCAGATGCCGGCGATGGTGGCCGGTGAGATGGGTTCCGCCTCACCTGGCATCACGGTTTTACCCATGGGCACCGGGAAGTTGGGCCGGCGGTTAACAGGAGCCGGCGTTGCGGGCGGCGTTTCCCGCACAAAGCGCACCGGTGCCCTGGCACCCCTGGTCACCAGCAGCGCATCACCTTCACGGACGGCTGTAACGGTTTCCTGGCCAGAGACATGGGACAACCTGAATGTCAGCCCGGATGCCGCCAGTTTGCCGTCATCGATGAAGGCGAGGTTGTCCGGGTGGGTACAAGCGTCACAGTAAAAACCACGGATGCCGTCATCCCGAATGACCACGTAGAAAATTTCCTTGCCTTCATCATGCTCGGCGACCCAGCCGCCAAAGTAGTCCTGCCTGTCCTGGGCCTCGAGGGTCAGCGGCAGCAGGCAGAGCAACAGGCTGAAGAGGTGCTTCATGGCTTCTCCCGGACTGGCCCGAGCAGGGTCATTTCAATCACCGGCGTATCGGGCGGGTTGTAGCTGGTGGTCACCGCCATATGCATTTCATGTTTGGCGATTTGAGCATCGGCGACATTACTGAATGGTCCGTAATCGAGATAGCCGAAACCGTTGTCCTCATGAACGATTTCAAAATGCAGGGTAGTGCCTGACCAGGCAATTTTTTCCAGCGGTGCCATGGCGGAGACGACATCGCATGGACCACATACCATGCCGCGCAGGCCATCCTTGTGCTGACGGAACATGAACCGCTGCTTGCCGGGGCCACTGCCATACAGCCAGGTGCCGGCGACTTTGTCCGGGCTGATGGTTTCTGCCGGGCCGGGCAGCACCCAGTCCGTGCGCGAGAGATTCGGGCGCGGGTTCATCTGGGTCTCCGGGGCAGGCGCGGGTGGTGTATTCGGGGCGGGCATGTCGCGGTGAAAACGCACCGGGGTTGTCCGGCCACCCAGGCCGGTCACCAGCAGGCCCGCGTTGTCGCGGGTTGCCGTGATGGCTTCGGTGTACAGCGCCCTGTCGGAAGGGTAGTAATAGAGCCTGAAATCGAGCCCCTCGGAAGAGAGGGTGCCGTCATCGACAAAGGCCAGGTTGGCCAGGTTGTCGCAGTCGTGGCACAGGGTGCCGGTGACTGCGCCATCACGGATTACCAGGTAGAAGATCTGGCGCACGCCGTCGAGGTCGGCAATCCAGCCGCCGTAATAGTCTTTGGGATCCTGGGCATGCGCCAGGACAGGAAACAGCAGGAGCAGGCACCACGTTGTTATTCTATTCATGTGTCCTCCGTTTTTGCAGATGTCAGCAAACGGGCCTTTATTTACCTCGCTCACGCTGAGGCCTTATGCTGACCTACCACGCTGCAGGTGACTAATAAAACGATAAAGCGTCCCTTATACGAGGCAGGTAGGCCGAAAAAGGGCGAAGCCCCTCATCCGGTAACACGATTCATGTCGTAGGCCGGCATAGCGTAGCGTTTGCCGACACATGCTGTAGTCACCTTACAGGTTCTTCAGAATATCATCGATACTCTGCTTGGCATCCCCGAACAGCATGCGTGTGTTTTCTTTATAGAACAGCGGGTTGTCGACACCGGCATAGCCTGAGGCCATGGAGCGTTTCAGCACCACGGTGGTCTTGCCCAGCCAGGGTTCCAGTACCGGCATGCCGGCGATGGGGCTGTCCGGGACTTCCTGGGCGGCTGGATTAACGATGTCGTTGGCGCCGATGACGATGGAGACGTCTACTGCCGGAAAGTCGTCGTTGATCTCTTCCATTTCATACACGATGTCATAGGGCACACGGGCCTCTGCCAGCAGTACGTTCATGTGCCCGGGCATACGGCCTGCCACGGGATGAATGCCAAAGCCGACATCGACGCCGGCTTCACGCAGCTTGCGGCTCATCTCGAACACCGAATGCTGGGCCTGGGCAACGGCCATGCCGTAACCGGGCAGGATCATGACTTTCTTTGCCGCCAGCAGCATGTGGGCCACAGACTCGGCATCAACAGGCTGGATATCGTCTTCGCTACCGGCAGGACCACTGGCTGTGCCTGAACCACTGGTGGAGCCAAAACCACCGGCAATGACCGACAGGAATTTGCGGTTCATGGCCTTGCACATGATGTAGCTCAGAATGGCGCCGGAGGAGCCGACCAGGGCACCGATGACAATCAGCAGGTCATTGCTGAGCATGAAACCGGTGGCGGCTGCGGCCCAGCCGGAGTAGGAATTGAGCATCGAGACCACAACGGGCATGTCAGCGCCGCCGATGGCCATGACCATGTGGATGCCGAAGAGCAGGGCGATGGCGGTCATGACCATCAGTGACTGCATGGCGCCCTGGTCATCCGTGGCATTGATGAACTGCACCAGGTAAACCACGGCAACGATTAACAGGATCAGGTTCAGAAAATGCCGGCCGGGCAATAACAGGGGCTTGCCGCCGATCTTGGCGCTGAGCTTCAGGTAAGCCAACACCGAGCCGGAGAAGGTCAGGGCCCCGATGAGGATGCCGAGATAGATTTCCACATCGTGAATGGTTTTCTCGACTCCCGTCAGCATGATGCTGTGGTCGAGGAAGGTGCCGTAGCCCACCAGCACGGCGGCGAGACCGACCAGGCTGTGCAGGATCGCCACCAGTTCCGGCATCTGGGTCATTTCGACCTTCTTCGCCAGGATCAGGCCAACCACCCCGCCGACCCCGATGCAGCCAAGCATGAGGGCGTAATTGTCCGTGACGATCCCGATGATGGTGGCCAGCAGGGCAATGGCCATACCGGATATGCCGAAAGCATTGCCGCGCCGTGCCGTTTCCTGGTTGGACAGGCCGCCCAGCGCCAGGATGAACAGGATGCTGGCACCCAGGTAGGCCATGGTGATGATACCGTCAGACATCATGACCTCCTTACTTGCGGAACATCGCCAGCATGCGTTGCGTGACCGCAAACCCGCCGACAATGTTGATGCTGGTGATGAGAATGGCAAACGCGGCCAGGTACTTGTTCAGACTATCCGGCGAGGAGATCTGCAGCAGCGCGCCAATGATGATGATGCTGCTGATTGCGTTGGTCACGCTCATGAGCGGCGTATGCAGCGACGGCGTGACATTCCAGATCACCATGTAACCCACGAAACACGACAGCACAAACACGGTGAAATGGGACATGAAACTGGCCGGCGCTACCGATCCCAGGGCCAGCAGCAACAGGCCGGCTATGCCGAAAAACACCAGCTGCTTGAGCGGGTTCGGCTTGCTCTCCCCGGCGGCGACCCTGGTCGGGGCCTTGTCGTCCTTCTTTTCCGGTAAGGCATACAGGCGCGGAGCGGGAGGTGGCCAGGTGATCTCGCCCTGGTTGATCACGGTAGCCCCGCGTATGACTTCGTCTTCCATGTTCACAACCAGCTGGCCGTCCTTGTCCTTGGTCATGTCCGACAGCAGGTGGAACAGGTTGGTGGCATAGAGCTGGCTGGCCTGGGCCGCCAGGCGTGAGGGCAGGTCGGTGTAGCCGATCAGGGTGACGCCATGCTTGACCACGACCTTGTTGGCCTCGGTCAGTTTGCAGTTGCCGCCCATTTCCGCAGCCAGGTCCACCACGACACTGCCGTCTTTCATGCCTTCAACCATGGCTTCGGTCCACAGCTCGGGGGCAGGCTTGCCCGGGATCAGCGCGGTGGTGATAACGATATCCACTTCTATGGCCTGCCTGGCAAAGAGCTCCATTTCTTTCTTGATGAACTCCTCGCTCATGACCTTGGCATAACCGCCTTCACCGCTGCCGTCTTCCTCGAAGTCGAGCATGAGGAATTCGGCGTCCATGCTTTCCACTTGCTCCTTCACTTCCGGGCGGGTGTCGAAGGCACGCACGATGGCGCCCATACTCTTGGCGGCGCCGATGGCGGCCAGGCCTGCCACGCCAGCACCAATGACGAGCACCTTGGCCGGCGGGACCTTGCCGGCGGCGGTAATCTGCCCGGTGAAGAAGCGGCCAAAATGCTGGGCAGCTTCGACGACGGCACGATAGCCCGCGATATTGGCCATGGAGCTGAGGGCATCCATTTTCTGGGCGCGGGAAATGCGCGGCACACTGTCCATGGCCAGCACGGTACCGCCGGTGGCAGACAGGCGCTGCATGAGTTCTGTGTTGATCGCAGGCTGGATGAAACTGATGAGCGTCTTGCCAGCGTGGACCAGTTCCGACTCATCCAGGCACATGTCCGGGTGGGTTTCCGGTGCGCGGACTTTCAGGATGATGTCGGCTTTTTCCCAGATCTCGCGTGCGGTTTCAAAGATCTGGACACCGGCTTCGCGGTAGGCATCGTCACTGAAGTTGGCGGCAGCGCCGGCACCGCGCTCAAGAGCGATGTCGTAGCCAAGCGAGCGCAGTTTTTCTGCGGCCTCGGGGGTAGTGGCGACACGTTTTTCACCGGCGTGAATTTCCTTCGGAATGCCGATTAGCATGTCAGATTTCCCTTTATTTGATTGTTATTATTGAGGGCAAGTAAACCTTTTTTGGTCGATTTTTACAATGTTGACGTCCTGGGGAGCGTAGTTAGGCCCCGTAGGCGGCAACAGGCACGCAGTGCGGTCATTTGGCAGCTTCGACAGGCTTTTCGAGGGAAGAAGTGAGGGAGCAAAGGGGGCAAGGGCGTCAGTTGCAGGTCGGCACAGGGCGCAGCCCGTTTGCCGACACAGCGTCTAACGTCCAGCAACAACTGAGTTAAATGACGATGTTATTAAAAGCATTAAATTTATCCTCAGCCGCAGTTTCTAAACCCGTTTGCCTTTTCTCTTTATATCCCTTTATCCTTTTATCGATATGCCTTTGATACTGAATGGAGAACATCCCAGCATGACCCCCGACGAAGCCACAGACATCCTGGCCATCCAGCAACTCATCTGCCGGGAGCGGGAAAGCCGAGACCTGTGCCTGTGGCGCCGGATGGCGTCCTGTTTTCATGCCGATTCCCGTATCAACATCAGCTGGTTCAGCGGTAACGGGGCCGAGTTTGTGGCGGGTTCGAAAGACATGTATGAACGCGGTATGCGCGCCAAGCATCGGCTGGGCCCGATCCTAGTGTCCCTCAACGGCGAGCGCGCGGTTGCCACCCTGTCTGGCATCATCGACATACCCCAGGACGTGGATGGCATCGAGGTGACCTTGTCATCCCATTGCCTGATGATCTACACGGCTGAAAAGCGCGCCGGGGAGTGGGGCTTGATGAGTTTCAGTGCCATCTATCGCCGCGACGAACTGGTACCGGCCACCCCTGGCCAGTATCCTGAAATAGACCCGGCTGAGCTGGCAGGGTACCGGGCATCCTACCGGCATTTGTCCTGGAGCCTGGCCCGAACGGGGTATGCCGTGAACAATGACCTGCCCGGCGAGGATCGCCCGGAAACGGCAGCGGCAGTCATGGCCGAGGTGTATGGCTGGGCCGGTCTGCCCATACCGGACTGAGTTTGGGGACAGTTTACTTAATGAAAGCTGCGTCATCCGTGGCAGGCGAGCAGGGTTTTGATACTAATTAAGTAAACTGTCCCCGAATTTTGAGCAGAGTTTTTATCGGGATGATCAATACCAAAAAGCTGTTTTATTGCCCCTTGGAAGTTGATATTGACAAAGATCAGCTTTCACAATGTCTCCTAGAGTTGTCACCATCTTTTCACGGCAAGTGATTCACGTAACCAGTTGAGGTATTCCCTTGCTGCTCTCAGTGCTGCATTCACCCGGTTAGGTTTTTCAGGATATCGCCAGGGGCGACACCCGGGTCATCGGCGGCGTCTAGAAGCTGACCTTTATCCTGATCCTCATTGCGCCCCTTTTTGCCTGGGCAGGGGCCACACTGCTTGGCTGGTGCCTGGGGGGTTGCCGAACCCCTGCGCTTTGATAACACCACCCGGGTATTGATCAGTTTCCTGTATTGCAATGCCCCCATCTTCGGGTATGTCTCCACCGTGTTTATTGCGCGCTGGATGGCCAGGGCCTGAGGCGTGGCCGGGGTGCCGACCGAATCGCTGTTTGCCCTCTTTGCCGTGGTGGCGGCGC
>JBMTQX010000082.1:0-10549 GCA_049446715.1 Pseudohongiellaceae bacterium | reverse complement strand
CCGCAGGCCGTTTGCCGCAAGGAAAAGGACAAAAGGTAGGTCGGATAAGGGCGCAGCGCGCCATCCGACACAGCAAGACATCGCACAATTCGCGGCTAAGGTCGCTCCTACCCGATATCAAGGACCGTAGGAGCGGCGTTAGCCGCGAACTACAATGACGGCAATAACCAGGGCGCAAAGACGCCTCTCAAGAACGGCTTTAGCCGTGAAAAGTCAAAAACCAACAATAACGACAAGGGGGATACCATGAAAACCGGACTCACTCTGGTGCTTGCACTCACCGGTCTGGCTTCTGCAGCCAGCGCCCAGCAACCCGCTTCCGCGTTTGATCGCGGCAATCACCTGCAGGCCTGGCAGGACCCGGCTTATCAGGACGTGGTCAGCCAGTGCAGTACAGCGCCTGCCGCCTTCCGCATTGGCGGCGGTGCCCAGGATGCCAAAACCCCGCCATTTCCCACGCTGCCATTTTCGACAGCCATTGCCGGCGTGATCGAGCATGGCAAAACCTGGGACATCGTCTGGCGCTGGCAGGGCAACAATGCCGATGGTCCCATCGCCGCGGACAACGGCACCGTGATCTTTGCCAACAACGATGCCGGTAATGTCATGCAGCTGGATCCCGCCACCGGCCTGGCAGAAATACTCTACGCGGATATCAACACCGCCGGCGCCGTCTCGCGCAACAAAAACGGCGAACTGTTCGTGGCCACCCGTGGTATCGGCACCGGCATCCTGCAGCTGGAACCGGAGCGCAGGACATTGGCCGATACGATAAACGGCGAACCCCTGGAATGTGTTGGTGGCGTGATGAACGACCTCGTCGCCGCTGCCAACGGCAGTGTCTATTTCTCGGTTACAGGCAGTGGCGTGTTTCAGGCTGACCCGGCTGGCAACGTCACAAAATTCGGCGCAGTCCCGGCCGCCAACGGCATTATTCTGAGTCCGGATGAAAGCGTGCTTTACGCCACCAACGGCGCCGAGGTAGTGGCCTTCGATGTGCAGGCTGACGGCTCATTGGCCAACCAGCGCATCTTCGGCATGCTGCAGGGCGGTACCGGCGGCGATGGCGCCGCGGTAGATGATGAAGGGCGGCTCTACGTCGCCACCGGCCAGTCGGCGGATGTGTTCGCCCCCGACGGCACCTTCCTCGGTTCCATTCCGGGCCCGCGCGGCATGCATGGCGTATTCTTCGGCGGCGAAGACAAGAAGACGTTGTACGGCATCGTCTTCTACGGCACCTGGGGCACCCAGGCGGCGCGCAACGGCATCGTCGGCATTCCGGTGTTGACGCCCGGGTACCAGGGCCGGGCCAAGTAATCACCATCCACATATGTTCGCGGCTGAAGCCGCGCCTACGGGTTTCGACATATCAGTAGGAGCGGCTTCAGTCGCGAACAAAAAAACAATAAAAAAGGGGCTCAGACTTGGATCCAACCACCGCCGTCAACACCAGCGCCGCCATCTCCCTGTCCGGGTTTGCGGTGGTCATATTCCTGTTGCTGTTCCTCATTGCGCGCTGGAAGTGGCACGTGTTCTTCGCATTACTGTTGCCCATCATGCTTTTCGGCATTCTGCCTGGCATTCAACAAAACAATTTCATCGACGCCTTTGAATCCGGTTTCGGCAACACCCTCGGCGGTATCGGCGTGGTCATCGTGCTCGGCTCCATCATTGCCGAGGCGCTCAAGCACACCGGGGCCATCCAGGTCATCACCCGTTCCATGGTCAATCTGGTCGGCAAGACGCGCATGCCACTAGCCCTGACCCTCACCGGTTTCATCATCGGAATCGCCATTTTCTCTGATGTCGCCTTCGTCATTCTCAACCCGCTGGTGCATTCCTCGGCGCGTGCGATGAGTGTTGGTATTGCGGTGATGTCCACCGGCCTGGTGGGGGCGCTCCAGCTGACCCATGCCATCGTACCGCCCACGCCCGGCCCGCTTGCGGCGGCTGCACTTGTTGGGGCGGATATCGGCAAGACCATCATCGCCGGCGGCATCGCCTGTCTGGCCGGCAGCATCGCCTGCTGGGCATGGGGCGTGTACTTTGCCGGCCCGCGTATCAAGACGCAGGCCTCCGAGGAATTCGACAACATCAGCATCGAGAAAGACCTCGGGGACGCTGACATCGATGAGTTGCCGTCCACCCTGAGTTCCTATATGCCCATCGTGATTCCCATCATCCTCATCGGCATGCAAAGTATCGTCAACCTGACCCTGGCCGAAGGCACCTGGCTGCGCACCATTTTCGGCTACCTGGGCTGGCCGGTGGTGGCACTGAGCATTGGCGTGTGGCTCGCCTACCGCAATATCACCACCGCGGATGCGCGAGAGAAGGCCAAAGACAAATGGGTGGAAGACGGTCTGCGCACCTCCGCCATGATCCTCGTAGTGACCGGGCTGGGCGGTTCACTGTCCGCGATCCTGCGTGGCACGCCGGCGGTGGACTACATTGCCACACTGTTTGCCGACTATGGTTTGCCGGCCATCCTGCTGCCGTTCGTGCTCGGTATCATCGGTAACATGATTACCGGCTCCACCACGGTCGGCGTGATCACGGCCGCCTCCCTGTCCGCGCCCATGCTGGGCACACTGGGCCTGAGTCCGGAAGCCGCCATGCTCTCCGGCGCCAGCGGCTCGGTGATCATCAAGTACGTCAATTCCAGCTACTTCTGGATCTGCACCTCACTCACCAGGCTGTCTGTCGCCGATGCTGTATTCAGCTATGGCGGCGCCACCCTGGTCGGTGGGCTGGTGTCCTTTCTGGTGGTGTGCAGCATGTGGAGCGCAGGCCTGATTTGATTGCCATGGCCGGGTTTGAATAACAGGCAAAAAAATCAGGCAGTAGACTGGTTTTTTGTTTGGTCTGAACTCAAGTGGGTTAGTTGGGACTCGCCGGATCGGGCGCCAGCAGGTTAGGAAACGGTTCACGGAGCGTGTTCTGTACCTGCTCCAGCGTCGCCTGGCCGACCACGTTCCATGCGTTGCCATCAACATCAATGAACACAGCCGCGGCATCTACCGGGTTATTGGCATCATCCTGGTTGGCTGCAGGATCGGCGTCATCCGGATTCGCCAGGTTGATGATGGCGGCTTTGCTGATTGGCACGATGGTCAGGCCCATGACATTGGCCAGGTCAAGCTGACCGATTTTGGCCGCCGCTTCGAAGACATTGAAACGGCGTATTTGCTGGTGGCCCGCGCCCAGGATGACGGTGCCATCTTCTGGGACTGCCTGCCGGACAGCGGCGAGAAAGCCCTGCCGCAGCGCTATCTGCCAGAAAACTGCGACAATGCCGGCAAGGATGGCGACGAAGACGCGTCGGTAGTGTTGCGGTAACCCGACATTCAGGGACGGTGCCTATCTCACTATATTTGGCACTGTCCTTTATAAACCTTTGCCCACGCAGGAGCGGCCTCAGCCGCGAACCATAGCAGACTTGAACCTGCCCCATACACTGTACATGGAGGAGCGGCTTCAGCGGCGAACTAAAAACCGACACTTCAATAACCCCGCCCGGGGTTTCCTTGACGCAAAATTCGGGGCATTATCGGTGCTCTAAAACACGCCAGGGAGGAAAGATGTTGAAACATCAGCACACGGCAGGCACAGCCTCTGCCCGGGTATCACTTGATCGTCGCACCTTCCTGAAAGCCTCCACCATGGCCGGTGCCGGCTTTTCCCTCGCCACTTATCTCACGCCAGGCGCACTGCAAGCACAAGATTCTGATCCGTCTGACCAGCTCGAACTCAATGCCTTTGTCGAAATCGGCCTCGACGGCGCCATCAACATCTACGCCCACTGTCCGGAGAAGGGGCAGGGCATCAAGACCTCGCTGCCCATGATCGTCGCCGACGAACTCGGTGCTGACTGGAACGATATCACCGTGGTGCGAGCCCCATTCAACGAAGCCCGCTACGGCACGCAGCGCGCCGGCGGTTCCACCTCCACGCCCCGGGAATTCGATCCCATGCGCCGCGCCGGCGCCGCCGCACGCACCATGCTCATCGGCGCCGCCGCCCGGCGTCTGTCGGCAGATCCGTCCCTGTTCACGACGCAAAACAGCCGCGTTGTCCACCGCACCAGCGGCGCCAGCCTGACCTTTGCCGAGCTGGCCCTAGACGCCGCCAGGCAACCGGTGCCGGATGTCGACACCTTGGTTTTCAAACCTAGAGCCGAATACACCATCATCGGCACCCGCGTACCCGATGTGGATATCGACACCATCGCCACCGGCCATCCCCTATATGGCTCGGACCTGCAACTGCCCGACATGCTCTACGCCGTGTACGAGAAATGCCCCGCCACCTATGGCCGGGTGGTAAGCGCCAACCTCGACCACATCAAGGCCATGCCGGGCATCGTCGATGCCTTCCTGGTCACCGGCAACGACAATGTCGGCGAACTCCTGGACGGCGTCGCCATCGTTGCCCGCTCCACCTGGCAGGCGTTCAAGGCGAAACAGCAGTTGGAAGTAGAGTGGAATACTGCGCTGGCCTCCAAGGACGATGACCGCGATATCTTCGCCCGCGCCCAGGTCATCGCCAAGGCGCCATGGCCAACGGATAACCAGATTACTGCCACTGGCGATGTGGAAAGCCAGTTCGACAGCGACCTGACCACCACCGTCACCAGCACCTACCAGTTTCCCTATCTCTCCCACGCGGTCATGGAACCCATGAACTGCACCGCCCACTACCATGCCGACACCAACAGCCTCGAGATCTGGGCACCCACCCGCCAGCCGCAACTGACGGTGGCGTCCATGGGCAACGTGTTCGGCATTCCGGCAGAAAACGTCACCCTGCACATGATGCGCATGGGCGGCTCCTTCGGCCGCCGCCGTGTCCAGGATTATTCCTGTGAAGCTGTCGCCATCGCACGACGTTTCAACGTGCCGGTCAAACTGCAGTGGACCCGCGAAGACGACATGATGCATGACCAGTACCGCCCCGGCGGCGTCTACGCCTTCAAGGGCGCGGTCAGCCGCGAGGGTAGGGTAGTCGCCATGCAGAACCACCTTATAGGCCCCTCGGTCAGAGGCGTGGCTACCGCCGGCACCCGCCTGGGCCGCGACGAATTCCCAGCGCTGAACGTCGACCACTACCGCTCCGCCATGTCCCTCATCGACACCAACACCCCCTCGGGCTCCTGGCGCGCGCCGGGCTCCAATGCTACTGGCTGGGCGGTGCAGAGCTTCATCCACGAACTGGCTGTGGCTGCTGGCCGTGATCATGTCGAACTGCTCATTGAAATGATGGGCGAACCGCGCTGGTTTGAGGAAGGCAGCATGGGGTCTCTCAATACCGTCCGTGCCGTAGAGGTGATCAAACTGGCCGCCGAGAAAAGCGGCTGGGGTAAACCCTTGCCCGCCGGGCATGGCCTGGGCATCGCCTTCCATTTTAGTCATAACGGGCATGTCGCCGAGGTGGCTGAGGTCAGTGTGGATGCCAACAACAAGGTTACGGTCCACCGTGTGACTGCTGCCGTGGATATCGGGCCGGTGATTAATTTAAGCGGCGCAGAGAAGCAGGTGCAGGGAGCCGTGCTGGATGGCATCAGTACCCTGCGCGGCCTGGAGATCACGATGCGCGATGGGGTGGTGCAGCAGGATAACTTTCACCAGTACAACATTTTGCGGATGAAGGATGCGGTGACGGTGATTGATGCGCATTTTATTCAGAGCGATTTTCATCCCACCGGGTTGGGAGAGCCGGCTTTGCCGCCGTTGATGCCGGCGGTATGTAATGGGATTTTTGCGGTGACGGGGATAAGGGTGAGGAGGTTACCGATAACCAAGGAAGGGCTTTTGGCCTAATTAGCCGTGATCAATAAAATCAAAGGGGTCAGACAATCAAAGGGGTCAGAGTAACTTGATCCTGCTGTTCCAGGCTTCGGCCGATTTCCTCCCTCCTTCCCGCGGGAAGGGTGGTAGCTTGTACCCCAATTGTTTTTGGACCTGCCGCTTAAATCTGTCGTCCCCCAGCCCTTGTTGGCGGCCTGGCGTATTTCCTCCAGTGACCA
Source organism: Pseudohongiellaceae bacterium (assembly GCA_049446715.1). GTDB lineage: Bacteria > Pseudomonadota > Gammaproteobacteria > Pseudomonadales > Pseudohongiellaceae > Eutrophocola. The sequence continues at coordinate 4,524 of JBMTQX010000082.1, read as the reverse complement.
CTTAGAAAGCTGACTGTTGAAAAGGGCTCTGTACGCGGCCTGCCTTGCTTTCCTGGTATCCCCAAGGGCGTTATAGACGACGTGGGGTGTCACCAGCTTTATGTACTTGCCCAGTGCGTTGCATCGATAACTGGACCAGGGGTGCCCGGCGGGATGCGCCACCATGTTGGCTCTCACGGGATTCATTTCACTATAACGGCTTACGGTTAACAGGTATGGGTTCGAATGCCCCAGTGAGGCTTTGAAGCGGCCTTACCAGAGAGAGCCTGTCCTGCCGTAGGCACTTTTGATGTATCGAACATAGTACCTCCCCAGCGCTTGAAGCGTACGGCTGGTGCCCTGCCTGTCCGACGGCGTCAACAGCAGGTGAACGTGGTTGGTCATTCGCCCGTAACGGTGCACCATAGCCCCATAGGTCTGGCTGAATTCCAGCAGTTTTCGAGATAAATGACGTGTTCCCGCTCAGCGTGAAAGCAGGCTTGGCGGTTATTGCCGCGCTGAATGAAATGGAGGGAACGCCCGGGGTGAAATCTCTTGGCGATCTTGGCCTGGCGAGCCCGTTCCCATGCATGAGGTGATGGTTTGTTAGGACAACATAGATCGCATCAGGGAAATTGATAGATGAAATTACTCTGCCCCCTTTGATTGTGCTTAGATTGTGCTATCAAATTCGCTGATCGGCTTCATCCCGGCCGCGCAAAGTAGACAGCGGCCGTCGTAGAAAACTGTGAGAGTTTGTGTATTCACAGTATTGTATAGATAGCACTATCGAGAGCGCCGCACACGATCACGGTCATAATGAGCCGAAACGGCAGATAGGAACCCCCCACGCTGCCAGGGGTAGCGTAAAACTGAAGCGTTCCGCAATGTATAGAATCGTATAACCGATTGCCGCGATCACCAGCCCTGACACGATGTGGGCTTCATCCATCAACAGCATGGCTCAGGCCATCAGTGCCAGCACGTTGCTTAGCAGCAATAAGGCAGCACTCATGCCGCTGGTATCCAGCTCTCGCGCTTTTCCCCACAGGATGCCGCCATGGAAGTTCAGAATTATCGCACTGTAATTGAGAAACACGATGCCGGGCGCAAGCTGCAACAAATCAGTTTCGGTAATAGAAGCTCAGACGGAGCCAATAAGAGGGATTAGGCCGGCGTAACCCAGTAGATTGATGATCAAGGCGTTTCTTTATTTCATATAGGATTACGTAGAAAAGACGAGAGCAGTTCTCTGTCACTGGTCTAAAATATCGGTTACAACGTAAATTACGATATATGAAAACCGCTCAAAAAAAGTCTTATAGGAGCCTGCGGCTGGTTCTCGGTGACCAACTTAACTTGCAGCATAGCTGGTTCCAATCGACGGATGCGTCAGTCCTGTACGTCATAGCCGAGTTGCATCAAGAGACGTGCTACGTTAAACACCACATACAAAAACTGTGCGCTTTCTTTGCCGCGATGGAAGTGTTTGCTTCCACACTCAAAGACCAGGGCCATCACGTCTTGCATCTCGACCTTGATGACACCGCCCCTTTTGCCTCTCTGAATGACGTCTTGTCCGAACTATGCAAGCACTACAAGGTTGCTGAATTCTCCTATCAGCAGCCCGATGAGTATCGGCTTGCCGCGCAGCTTGAGAAGTTGTTGCTGCCAGCCCAAATCAACACTGTCTGTGCGGACTCGGAGCATTTCCTACTGCCCTTCGCTGAGATTGAAGACCATTTTGAGAGAGGCAAGGCCGTGCGCATGGAAGGGTTCTACCGCAAGATGCGGCGCCGCACTGGAATTTTGATGGATGGTGATGAACCGCTTGGTGAGCGTTGGAATTTCGATGTTGAGAATCGCAACAGGCTCAGCAAGGCAGCAATAGCGGAGTTGCCACAACCTCTTCTATTCAGCAACGATGTTTCGGCAATCTTAAAGCGGTTGGAACGGCATAAAGTCAAATATTTTGGGGTCGCTCGAAGCAGCTTACCCTGGCCCGTCACTCGTACCCAGGCATTGGAGTTGCTGCAATTCTTTAGCATAGACTGCCTGCCAAACTTTGGCACCTATCAGGACGCTATGACAGCACAGAGCCCATATGACTGGTCCCTCTATCATTCCCGTTTGTCCTTCGCCCTGAACTCAAAGATTCTGCACCCTCAAGAGGTTATCGATCACTGCATTACGGCTTATGAAAAAAATGAGCAAATCAGTCTTGCACAGATCGAGGGATTCGTGCGCCAGATCATCGGCTGGCGCGAGTTTATCCGCGGCATTTACTGGTGCAACATGCCCTACTATGAAAGCCTGAATGCGCTTCAGGCAAACTTGGACCTGCCCGATTACTTCTGGACAGGCGACACCAATATGCGCTGCATGAAAAAAGCCATCCAGAATTCCCTGGATCACAGCTACGCCCACCACATTCAGCGCCTGATGATCACCGGTAACTTTTGCCTGTTAACGGGTATTGCACCAGATCAGGTGGACGCCTGGTATCTGGGCATCTATATAGATGCCCTACAATGGGTTGAGCTACCCAACACGCGAGGCATGGCTCTGCATGCCGATGATGGACTGGTGGGCTCCAAACCTTATGCCGCCGGCGGCAATTACATCAACAAAATGAGCGACTACTGCAAAAGCTGCAGCTATGACGTTAAACTTAAGACTGGTGATGGCGCCTGCCCTTTTAACTCTCTGTACTGGCACTTCATGCATCGCCATCAGAAGCGCTTCAGAGGCAACCATCGTATGCGCATGCTTTATGGCTCCTGGCAGCGAATGGGAGACGATGTCCAGAGTGACATACTGCAACAGGCCGAAACCTATCTGAAAGACCTGAATGCCCTATAGTTTTATGATGAGCTGGCGGTTTGCTGGAAGTTCTGCTGCCTTCATCCTTCTTCTGACTGGTTGTACTTTGCCTCGATTAGGCGCCCGGGCCGACTACACCCTATAAGGCACACCGCTAGGAAGGGTAAGGGTTAGCTAACAGTCAGTCATCCGCACCGTTGCAGGGCTTCGCCCGTTCCGCAGCGACGGCTTTAACGTCAGTGCCGAGCGCTGCAAAGTCAAAACCCTGGTGCAACACTATAGTCAAGGCTGTGGTGGTTCCACTTTGAACTGAGGCCCTTTCACCGGGTTATGGAACTGGCGCTGACCACACCTCATAAGCAAGCCTGTGGGCTAGGCAGCGGCGTACCAGGATTGACGACCGCTCGCCTGCTGCAGGATCGCGGTTGGGACGTGACGATCTACACCAAAGATGGACCACCTTTGACCGCTTCAAACATCGCCGTCGGTCTATGAATGGTTTCAACTGAGCCCTGCTTTGATGACGCAATTCGAGGTGGCGTATGCCCATTCCTATCGCTATTTCCAAAACTTGGCGGAACCCAAGTATAGGGATCAGGTAATTCACCAGCTACCGAATACTAAGAGACGCAATAAACAATGACGCTGTCCCCTGTCTGCAGGATCTTTGTTCTCAGTTTTTTCTCAGAACTCTGTCCACGGCCTTAGTTAGCACCCTTTGCCAGTCCAGAGACTGCATTACTTTGGCTGCTCGTCATGAAAAACCACACTAGGTGAAACGCCATGCATGGACGACTCACCATTATCCGTCTATTCTGCCTCTCATCTTTAAATCAAGCGAAGCACGGAAAACATGGGGTCAGACAAGACAACGCAATCGGAAGCGTCCGTGTGGTCGCTGCGCCTGGACGGCAGCGATCACTTCTCGTGCAATCCGGATTGGGGCCCTGGCGAAGTCATCAAGTATTTCTGGCAGGACGTCTTTGGCACCGTCAAAGCCGGCTCGCGAGTTCTGGAGATCGGTTGCGGCTCGGGGCAGGTGTCTTACTGGGGCGCTGAAGCCGGACGCGGGCTCAAGATTGTTGCGTCTGACAGGATCGTCGATCCTGGCGGTTCACAGTTTCAACATCCCAATATCCGGTTCATGGGCGAGGTTGCCGCCGAGCAACTCCCCTTTGCCCAGGATAGCTTCGATCTGGTCGTGTCCAACTTCGCCATTGAGTATGCCGCGTTCGATTCGGCGCTCAGCGAAGCTGCACGGGTTCTGGTTCCCGGCGGTTCGATCATTCTGGTGCTCCACAGTGCGGATAGCGGCATAACCCAGAGCAGCCGTCAGGCCATTTCGGACCACGAGGCCCTGGTCCGCGCCCGCGTGCCGGAGCAGGTGCGGGCAGCGGCGCGGCTTCCGCCGGAAGACCCTACGCGTCACCATTTGCTTCAAAGCGTTTGTGCGCGCAGGGCGGACTTTTCGCAAGGCCAAGACGTCTTCCTGGGAGTCGAGTATTTTGACTTTGCAGAGAGCTTGCTCGGCAATGTGCCGCCCGAGCTGAGCGATCTCAACGCGCTCGAGCAATCGGTGGCGCTGCGACGTGACATCTCGGCCGAGCAATCCCGCGTTGCGCTGGATGTTGCTGCATTGCAGCATCTCGAACAGCATCTCCAGCAGTCTGGCCTGGCCGGTTTCACCTCGGAGATGACCTGCACTTACGATGATCAGCACAC
>JBMTQX010000081.1:0-10669 GCA_049446715.1 Pseudohongiellaceae bacterium | reverse complement strand
GGAGATAAGCGGCGCGCCTCAGGGGCGACTTCAGGGTGTCATAGCCGTCATTGATCAGGCTAGTTTTCTGAATGGCCTGCAGTCGTTCAGCGTCTTCCCCCCCGGCAACCTTATCGGGATGATATTGGGCCTGCAGGGTTTTGTACTGGCTCTCCAGCCGGGCGGTGTCGACAGGAAACTGTTCCGGCAGGTCAAACAGCCGGAAAAAATTATCGAAATGTGAATGATCGGAAGCTGACACCGCGAATAACGTGCGAAGGCCGGAAGACAGGCTCAGACGCTGAAGCTTTCGCCACAGCCGCACTCGCCCTTGGCATTCGGGTTCTTGAATTCGAAACCTTCGTTGACCCCTACCTTGACGAAATCCATTTCGGTGCCGTCGAGGTAGACTAGGCTTTTGGGATCTACCACGATCTTGATGCCGCTGTCCTCGAATACCTCGTCCTGCTCATTGGGCTCATCAACGAATTCCAGAACATAAGCCATGCCCGAACAGCCGGTGGTGGTCACGCCCACGCGTATACCTACGCCCTTGCCACGACTGGCTAACTGGTCGGCTACGTGCCTGGCGGCGGATTCTGTCAATGTAATGGCCATGTCTGGTGTCCTGCTACTGCGGTTTCTTGATTCCTGACGATCAGGATTCGGGGCTTTCGGCGGCTTCCGTGATTTCGCCACGCTTTTTCTTGACGTCACTGATCGCGGCCTTGATGGCATCTTCAGCCAGGACCGAACAGTGAATCTTCACCGGCGGCAGGCCCAGCTCTTCGGCGATCTCGGTGTTACGGATCTTGGCGGCATCTTCAATGGTGCGACCCTTGACCCACTCGGTCAGCAGGGAACTGGAGGCAATCGCCGAGCCACAGCCATAGGTCTTGAACTTGGCATCCTCGATCACACCTTCCTTGTTGACCTTGATCTGCAGACGCATGACATCACCGCAGGCAGGCGCACCAACCATGCCGGTGCCGACACTGTCGTCATTGTCATCGAGCCTGCCCACATTGCGGGGGTTTTCATAATGGTCGAGTACTTTGTCTGTATAGGCCATGTTGTTACCTGTTCCTGTTTGACTAGTGTATTTTTTTGATTTACCAAGATGACCCTGCGGTCCTCTTGTCTCTTATATCTGGTTTCTCTTAGCGCTGTTATTAATGCGCTGCCCACTGCACCTGGCTGATATCAACGCCGTCTTTGAACATGTCCCACAGCGGTGACAGTTCACGCAGTTTGCTGACCGCTTCCCGGACTTTGGCAACGGCAATGTCGACATCCTCTTCTGTGGTGAAACGGCCGATGCTGAAGCGCAGTGAACTGTGGGCCAGCTCATCGTCCATACCCAGGGCCCGCAACACGTAGGAGGGCTCCAGGCTGGCAGAGGTACAGGCCGAACCGGAAGACACGGCCAGGTCTTTCAGGGCCATGATCAGTGATTCACCTTCCACAAAGTTAAAGCTGACATTGATGTTACCCGGCACACGCTGCTCGAGGTCACCGTTGATATAGACCTCTTCCATGCCTTCCAGGCCTTTGAGGAAACGGTCCCTGAGCACTCTCTGGCATTCAGCCTCTTCATGCATTTCGGCCTTGGCAATACGAAAAGCTTCGCCCATGCCCACGATCTGGTGGGTCGGCAATGTGCCTGAGCGCATGCCGCGCTCGTGGCCACCGCCATGCATCTGGGCTTCCAGGCGTACCCGCGGCTTGCGGCGCACGTACAGGGCACCAATGCCTTTCGGGCCATAAATCTTGTGGGCAGAAAACGCCATCAGGTCAACCGGCATATCCTCGAGATCGATATCGGTCTTGCCGGCGCTCTGGGCGGCATCAACGTGGAAGATCACTTTGTTTTCGCGGCAGATGGTGCCGATGGCCTTGATGTCGTTGATCACACCAATCTCATTGTTCACGTGCATCAATGACACCAGGATGGTGTCTTCACGGATTGCTGCCGCGACCTGTTCGGGTGTAATCAGACCCTTGTTGTCAGGGTCTAGATAAGTGACCTCAAAGCCTTCACGTTCGAGCTGACGGCAGCTGTCAAGCACGGCCTTGTGTTCAATCTTTGAGGTAATGATGTGCTTGCCACGGTTCTTGTAGAAGTGCGCTGCGCCCTTGATTGCCAGGTTGTCGGATTCGGTGGCACCGGAGGTCCAGACAATTTCCCGGGGATCACAGTTGATGAGGTCGGCCACATGCTGGCGCGCTTCTTCCACAGCTTCTTCTGCTTTCCAGCCAAACAGGTGAGAGCGAGAAGCGGGGTTGCCGAAATTGCCCTCAACAGTCAGGCACTCAACCATCTTGTCACGAACGCGCGGATCGACGGGGGTAGTGGCTGAGTAGTCAAAGTAAATTGGAATCATTATGGCTCCGATGCAGTGTTGCTATTAGTTTCAGTATGTTCAGTAAAAAATCGTTCAGTGTGTTTACGTCAAATCAGCTGCAGCAGTTTAAAAAAACGCCTGTCTTGCACTATTTGCCTGTTATATCTGTTACCTGTGCGTACCTATACGCCTATGAAATCGAACTAGCGACAATGCGATCCGGCGACGACGGCAAATTGCTAATGTTGTCATTGGCGCTGTCTGCACTGTCTGGATTGCGCCTTTCTCGCCCTTGCCGCCCTTGCCGCTCCGCAGTCTGCATCATCCGCTCGTGCTGGTTGCGGGCGATCGCTTCGATCTCGCGCTTGGAGACCAGGTCCGCAAGCGTGATGTTGCTGAGAAACTGATGAATCTGTTCGCTCAGGTCCTGCCAGAGATGATGGGTGAGGCAAATTTCTCCGCCATGGCAGTCGCCTTTGCCCCGGCACTTGGTGGTATCCATGGACTCACTCACGGCATCAATGATTTCCGCGACGTCAATTTCGGAATCTTTCTTGCCCAGCAGATAGCCTCCACCGGGACCACGCACGCTGCTGACTAGGTCCTGCTTGCGCAGTTTGGCAAACAGCTGCTCCAGATAAGACAGGGAAATATCCTGGCGTTTGGAAATATCACTCAGCGTTACCGGCCCTTTGTTGGCATTGATGCTCAGATCCAGCATCGCCGTCACGGCATAACGCCCTTTGGTTGTCAGTCTCATTAGTTCAGCCCCATGTGGTTTGCCTGTTAGGATTCAGGGCGGAAATTATGCAAAAACCCACTAATTTGGTCAAGTATATAACGCAGTAAGTTAGTCAGGTATCAGCCCGCGTAAGCTGTTCAGGTATCGGCGCGGTTCCCGGCCTTGTCCAGGTGTGTCTGGATAGCGGTCAACATGCCACGTAAGATATTGATTTCCATGCGATCAGGGCGAATGCGGGTGTAGAGGCGCCGCAATCGGGTCATGAGCTGACGCGGCGCCTTGGGATCCAGGAAGTCGATTCGGGTCAGCACTTCCTCAAGGTGGGCCATGTAGCCATCCATGTCGGCGACCGTAGACAGCGGCTGGTCCCAGTCATCCTCGGTGGCTGCGTCCCGGGCGTCTTCTGCTTTCAGGGCGGCGCGGTGAATCTCGTAGCACAGCACCATCACGGCTGCTGCCACATTCAGCGAGGAGTATGCCGGATTGGTAGGAATCTGGACGTGGAAATGGCACTGGCGCAGCTCTTCGTTACTCAAGCCGCTGTCCTCGCGGCCGAAGACCAGGGCCACACTGTTCTGGCGACAAGCGGCGACCAGTTTTTCCCCGCATTCTTCGGGCGTCACCATGGGCCAGGGGATACCGCGGGACCGGGCACTGGTGCCAATGACCAGGCCACAATCGGCAATGGCAGCTTCCAGTGTATCGACTACGACAGCGTTATCGAGCACATCCAGGGCCGAGGCTGCTCGGCCCAGGGCGACACCTGAAGGAAAGTCCTTCGGACTGACCAGATACAGATTGCTTAAGCCCATATTCTTCATGGCGCGCGCAGTCGCGCCGATATTCCCGGGATGGGAAGTCTGCACGAGTACGATGCGGATAGCGGAAAGATCTTGCATCATTTGGTCCTGGCGGCTGGGATTTCAGGGCGCGCATGATAGCAGAAATCAGCCGCAAGCTGACCTTGCCGGCACCTTCTCTGCTCTACTTATGAATTACCTTTTGCTATGATGCGCAGCAATTTTATCGACCGGTCATGATCCCGCCCCTGATATGCATGCCATTACCAACATCGGCCTGAGAGCCGCCCGCATTGCCTCCGAAGCAATCCTTGAAGCCTGGGACCGGCCTGACCGCATCAAGGTCACGGAAAAAGCCCGCAATGACTATGTCACTGATGTCGATAAAAAGGTCGAGGACATTCTCGTCGAGCATATTCGCAAGTCATATCCGGAACATGGTTTTGTGTGCGAGGAAGCCGGCCTGATCGAAGGTGATGACAAGGACACGGTCTGGATCATTGACCCCATCGACGGTACCCGCAATTTCATTCTCGGGCTGCCCCACTTCTGCATCTCCATGGCCTGCATGAAAAAGGGCAAGCTGGAGCACGCAGTCATTGTTGATCCGGTCAAGGGCGAGGAATACACCGCCAGCCGCGGCAGTGGTGCCCAGCTCAACGGTCATCGCATGCGGGTAGGCAGTCGCAACGGAATTGGAGGTGCCACCATCAGCATGAGTTGCGCCGGTCTGAAAAACTACGACACGCTCATGCAAATTCAGCAGGCCATGAAGGGGACAGCTGGCGCCATCAGGATGACCGGCTCGGCTGCACTCGACCTGGCCTACCTGGCCGCGGGGCGTACCGATGCTGGCTGGATGTCTGGCATGCACCAGTGGGATGTGGCAGCAGGGATTCTGCTGATCCGTGAAGCCGGTGGTCTGATCAGTGATTCCAGTGGCAACCCGGATTGCCTGGAAAGCCGCGACCTGGTGTTCAGCAACGCCAAGTGCTTCAAGCCCTGGCTAAAGTTGGTCGCGAAGGCGAGTTAATCCCGAACGCAAGCGGTATGGACTTCGCCCATTCCAGGGGAAAGACCGCGCAGCGCTCTGTCCCTGTCTCACTTGGAATCCCTATGGAAGCGCGTCCGCTTCCTCCCCTTCCTTCTCCGGCGGCATCAGGTCTTCCTTGCTGACTTCCATGTAGGTCAGGATTTCTGACGCCACATAAATGGACGAGTAGGTACCGATCACGATACCCACGATCAGTGCCGTGGCGAAGCCGTGAATCATTTCGCCGCCAAACAGGAACAGCGCAAGCAGCACCAACAAGGTGGTACCCGATGTGATCAGCGTCCTGTCCAGGGTCTGGGTGATGGAATAGTTGATGACATCAATCGGGTCGGTCTTGCGCAGGATGCGAAAGTTCTCACGTATACGGTCAAAGACGACGATGGTATCGTTGAGCGAGTATCCGATCACCGCCAGCACTGCCGCGAGCACGGTGAGGTCGAAGTCGACACCGAAAAAGGCAAAGAAACCCAGCACAATCGTCACGTCATGGGCCAGCGCGGCTACCGCCCCAACGGCAAACTTGTACTGGAAGCGCAGCGAGATGTAGATCATGATCATGATCAGCGCTACCAGCATGCCAAGGCCACCCTGCTCCCGCAGTTCTTCACCTACCTGGGCACCAATGAAGCCGGTGCCAAGAATCTCCACATCGGAATCGGAGTTCGCCTGCAAGGCGGCCAGGACGATATCCGTTGCCTGCGCAGCCGTTACCTGGTCAAGATCGGCCGACCCGGTTTCTTGGATGCGAATCTGGACATCCCGGTCAGTACGAAAGTTCACCACTTCAAAATTCTGGTAACCCGCCTCACGGATGGTGGAACGGATGTCTTCCAGGTTGGGTACTTCGGAGTAGGACACCTGGATCTGGGTGCCGCCGGTGAAATCCAGGCCGTACTGCATGCCGTTGACGATGAACGAGCCGATCGACAGCAACAACAAGACTGCCGAAAACACCGTCGTCGGGTTGCGGTAATCCATGAACTTGATGACTTTCATCTCACTCATCTCAGCTTTCTCCGGTAGCCGGCTTTGGCGCCGGGGCTGGAATCTTCATGCCGATGGAAATGCTTTTCACATTTTTGCCGCCATAGATCAGGTTGATGATCGCACGGGTCACCATGATGGCCGTGAACATCGAGGTCATGATGCCGATGGACAGGGTCACGGCAAAGCCCCTGACCGGACCGGTACCGACTGAGTAGAGGATGATCGCTACCAGGAACGTGGTGATATTGGCATCGAAGATGGTAATGAAGGCACGACCGAAACCGCTGTCGATAGCACGCTGCACCGACATCCCGGCTTTCAGTTCCTCCCGGATGCGGGCAAAAATCAGCACGTTGGCATCTACCGCCATACCGACGGTAAGCACGATACCGGCGATACCGGGTAACGTGAGCGTGGCCCCGATGATCGACATCAGCGCCACCAGCAAAACCAGGTTAACCGCCAGCGCAATGTTAGCCGCCAGTCCGCAAACGCGATACCACAGCAGCATGAACAGCACGACCAGGCCGAGTCCGATCTGCACAGACAGCAGGCCCTTGTCGATATTTTCCTGCCCCAGGCTTGGCCCGATGGCGTACTCCTCAAGGAAGTACATCGGGGCCGCCAGGGCGCCGGAACGAATCAGCAGGGCAATGTCATTGGCTTCCTGGGAAGACGCTAGGCCGGTGATGCGGAACTGACGCGGCAGGGCCGTCTGGATATTGGGTGCACTGATGACACGCTCTTCCGTATAGGGCTCGGAACGGGAAACCAGTTCGCCTTCGGCATTACGTTCGGTCACGGTGCGGGTCTTGGTTTCCACCAGCAGGATGGCCATTCGGCGGCCGATGTTGGCGCGGGTGACCTCGTTCATCTGACGGGCGCCAACGGCATCCAGGGAAATATTGACCTGCGGTAAACTGGTCTGGGGATCAAAGGACGACTGCGCCTGGGTCACGTTGTCACCACTGACTATGATATCCCGATCAATCAGCAACGGCCCGCCGGTGCGTGGATCTGTATATTCCATAGTCGTGCCAGGTGCTGCGCCGGGTTCTGCCACCAGATGGAACTGCAGGGTGGCCACGGCGCTGATAATGCTCTTGGCACGAGCCGGATCCTGGATACCAGGCAGCTCGATGATGATGCGATCACTGCCCATCGGTGCCACATTGGGTTCCTTCACGCCGAGTTCATCCACACGTGAGCGTAGTGTCGTCAGGTTCTGTTGAACGGCATATTCGCGCAACTGCTGGGCAGCCAGTTCGTTGATCGTGTAATACAGCAGGAAGTCACCACCGGTTTCCGCTGTGCGGAACTGGTAATCGGGGAATTCGTCGCGCATCAGGGCAATGGCCGCCGAGCGGGTTTCGGCATCCAGGAAACGGATGGCGATGCGATTCTGGCTATCCACTTCCAGGGGCGGCCGGTAACGCAGGTTGTTTTCACGGAACAGGGTACGCATGGTGGCCACGGAATCACTCAACTGCTGGCCGGATGCCGCTTCCATGTCCACTTCCATGAGGAAATGCACACCGCCCTGCAGGTCGAGACCGTAGGACATTGGTCCAGCGCCCAGGGATTCTAGCCAGTCCGGTGTATTGGGGGCCAGGTTCAGGGCCACGATGTATTCGTCAGGCAGCGCCAGGTTGATGACCTGCTGTGCGCGACTTTGCTGGTCGGCATTACGCAGCCTGATCAGGCCGTTACCGTCCTCAATGACGGCGTCAAAAAAGTCGATGCCGTCAGCCCCGAGAGCGAAGGTGGCGCTGTCGAGCGCACTCTGATCGACGATGCCACTGTCGTGGGAAATCTGGATGGCCGGGTCAGGCGCATAGAAATTGGGAGCAGCGTAGATAAATCCCAGGATCGCTATGAAGACGATCAGCAGGTTTTTCCACAGCGGGTATTTGTTCATCATGGCCTGTTACCAGTGGTGAAATCGGACGGGTGGATCAAATGGATTTGATCGTACCCTTGGGCAGCACCGCCGTGATGGCGGATTTCTGCAGCTTGATTTCCACGTTGTCGTGAATCTGGACAACCACGTAATGGTCATCAACCTTGGTCAGCTTGCCGAGAATGCCGCCGTTGGTCATGATCTCGTCGCCCTTGTTCAGGCTGCCCATTAGGTCTTTGTGCTCCTTGGCACGCTTGGACTGGGGACGCCAGATGATGAAATAAAAGATCAGGGCAAAGCCGCCGAAGAAAATCAGGTTGAACAGAGCGGAAGGTTCCTGCGCGCCGGCCTCGGCCTGGGCGTAGGCGGAACTGATAAAGAAATCCATAGATGTCCCCGGTTATTGTTATTGCCTGGCATGGTCCTGGCAGCAAGCTGCGGCATACGTGCAACAACTAATTGATGAAATTCAAGCGGTTATGGTTGCAACCTGTGGCCTGAAGCGATGCTTTTTCAGGCCTGCGACTCTTCCAGAATACGCTGCTGCGCATGGAAGGATTTCGCGAAGGCGGCCAATGTACCCCTTTCTATAGCGCCACGCAAATCAGCCATCAGGCGCTGGTAATAGTGCAGGTTGTGGACCGTATTGAGCACGGCGCCAAGCATCTCCTTGCACTTGTCCATATGGTGTAAATAGGACCGGCTGAAGTTTTCACAAGTGTAGCAGTCACAATTTTCATCCACCGGCCCGGTATCATCTTTGTAGCGGCTGTTGCGCAGTTTCAGCAACCCCTGTGATGTGAACAGGTAGGCATTGCGAGCGTTGCGTGTCGGCATGACACAGTCGAACATGTCAACCCCCCGCAGCGAGGCTTCCACCAGGTCCGACGGCGTGCCGACCCCCATCAGGTAGCGTGGCTTGTCGGCCGGCATCCTGTCGACCAGCACATCCAGTACCGCCCACATTTCCTCTTTCGGTTCACCCACAGACATGCCCCCAATGGCATAGCCGTCAAAGCCGATCTCCACCAGGGCTTCAAGCGATTCCAGGCGCAGGGACGGATACATGCCCCCCTGCACGATGCCAAACAGGGCGCCGGGCTTGTCACCGTGAGCTGCCTTACAGCGTTTCGCCCAGCGCATCGACAATGCCATGGACTCCCGGGCCTCGGCTTCCGTTGCCGGGTATGGCGTGCATTCATCAAACACCATGATGATGTCCGAGCCCAGCTTCTGTTGTACTTCGATAGCCTTTTCGGGGCTCAGGAACACCTTGTTCCCATCCACCGGGGAACGAAACTCAACGCCCTCTTCCGAAATCTTGCGCAGCTCGCCCAGGCTGAACACCTGAAATCCGCCGGAATCAGTGAGGATGGGTTTATGCCAGCCCATGAAATCATGCAGGTCACCATGCTGGTTGATGATGTCCGTGCCTGGGCGCAGCATGAGATGAAAGGTATTGCCCAGGCATATCTGGGCACCGGTATCCGCTACCTGTTGCGGCGTCAGACCCTTGACGGAACCATAGGTGCCGACAGGCATGAATGCCGGTGTCTCCACCTGACCGCGAGCAAAGCTCAACTGGCCACGGCGGGCATGGGCATCGACATGAGTTGTTTTGAATTGCATCTGAGGAGTAAGGAACAAGGAGCAAGAAGCAAGGAGTCAAACTTTCGGGCTTCAGTGATCCTGACCCCTTGCTCCCTGTTCCTTGTTCCTTGCTCCTGTTAATTCAAGGCAGCAGGTGCTTGACGCCGTCCCTTTCCTCGGAAAGTTCGGCAGCAGTCTTGTCCATTAGGTCACGGCTAAAGTCATTGATTTCCAGCCCCTGGACGATCGTGTACTTGCCACCTTCGCAAGTGACCGGGAAGGAGTACATCAGGCCTTCAGGAATGCCGTAGCTGCCGTCGGACGGAATCGCCATGCTGACAATCTTGCCATTGGTGCCCAGCGCCCAGTCGCGCATGTGCTCGATAGCCGCATTGGCGGCTGAGGCCGCGCTGGACAGGCCGCGAGCCTTGATGATGGCGGCGCCGCGCTGCTGGACAGTCGGGATAAAGTCTCCGACGACCCAGTCCTGGTCGACCAGGCCGGAGGCATCCGCACCGTCGACTTTACAGTGATGGATATCCGGATACTGGGTGGCTGAATGGTTGCCCCAGATGATCATGCTGTCCACGTCAGTGGTGTGCTTGCCGGTCTTGTTGGCCAGCTGGGCCATGGCGCGGTTGTGGTCCAGGCGGGTCATGGCGGTAAACTGGCCAGGATCCAGGTCCGGCGCATTGCGATAGGCAATCAGCGCGTTGGTGTTGGCGGGATTACCCACCACGATCACTTTCACATCGCGGCTGGCGCTGTCATTGATGGCTTTACCCTGCACCGAGAAGATGGCCGCGTTGGCTTCCAGCAGATCCTTGCGCTCCATGCCGGGACCGCGTGGGCGTGCACCGACCAGCAGGCAGTAATCCGCATCCTTAAAGGCCACGTTCGGATCGTCGGTCTGGACGATACCGTGCACGAGCGGAAAGGCACAGTCCTCGATTTCCATGGCCACGCCCTTCAGGGCTTCCAGGGCCGGAGTGATTTCCAGCAACTGGAGAATGACTGGCTGGTCCTTGCCCAGCATTTCGCCGGCGGCAATCCTGAAAAGAAGTGAATAGCTGATCTGTCCCGCAGCGCCGGTAACGGCAACCCTGACTGGCGATTTCATCGATAAGATTCCTGTAAAAATGAATAGGTGTAGGTGGATAAACTGAGGGCGGCGATTATAGCAAGAAAATTCCGCAGGAGGCAGAAGACAGAAGACAGAAGACAGAAGACAGAAGACAGAAGACAGGATATGAATATTTTTTACCCTTTTAC
>JBMTQX010000080.1:0-10884 GCA_049446715.1 Pseudohongiellaceae bacterium | reverse complement strand
ACAAGAGACAAGAGACAAGAGACAAGAGACAAGAGACAAGAGACAAGAGACAAGAGACAAGAACATGATGTGCTCTCGCCGTTTTCTGTCAACATTTGGTGTTGAACGTTATCCGATTTCAGAAAGTTTCTCGTAGGTCGGTATAAGGCGCTTGCGCCGCCATCCGACATGGCGACCGGAGGTCGCCGGATATCTTCGCCCGAACCGATTTTCGACAAAATGTCGGATGATGGCCTTCCGACCTTATCCAACCTACTTCGGTTTAACCTGAAGCCGGACAGGCCGTTCTTACCTCCTGCCTCTGAAAAAAACCGGGCTTACGCCCGGCTTTTTTATTGTTGCTGCTGTCGAGCCTCCTCGACTTCTTCCACATCCTCCGGGGCCACTTCATCCGGTGGCGGACCGAACGGGCTGGGGGTGTTCATGGCAATGTGGGCTTGCGAGATCAGGTAATGGCGAATGGCATCGGTGTCATTACTATCCAGCACACTGGCAAATGAGGTCATGCCACGTTCGGCCAATGCGCCCTGCAAGACCACGTTGTTGAAACCGTCCGTGCTGTGCAACTGGGGCGTCCGGCGCAGGTCCGGGAAGGAACTGCGCGCGAGGCCGCCGACATCATGGCACATGGCGCAGTTTTCGCCGTACAGGGCTTCACCCTGTGCGACCACGTCGGCAGAAGCGGTTTCCGGTGGTGGTGCCAGCGGGCGCTGGGTGAACTCGGTTTTTGCCGGCAGGGTTGCCGTGCCACCGAGCTTGTAGACCAGCAGCCGTGCGTAGGTCGGGGCGTAGTAACCCTGGAAAGACGGCCCACCCACGACCTGTGCAATATACTGCTCGCCTTCATGCAGATAGGTGATCGCGCCGGCAAAGGTGCGGGCCTGGGTATCGAGCAGGGCCAGTTCCGTGCCGCCTTCGGCATCGTAGATGCCCAGCGTTTCGTTTCGGCCGTTGCCCTTGACGAGCAGGCCACCGCCGGTCACCAGGGTACCGCCGACATCCACATCCTCGATGGTCCAGACTTCCTCGGCAGCGACCGGGTCCCAAGCCACGAGCCGGCTTTTCGAGCCGCGCACAATGGTGTTGTCCGGATCATCGTAGGCGTAGTCGCCCCCGGTGTATTCCATGCCGAGGTTGAAACGCCCCTCCAGGTTTTCCGGCGCATTGGTGAATGCCATGCTGCTTTCCATCGCCGGGATGTAGAGCAGGCCGGTATCGGGACTGAATGCCATCGGTGCTGCACCGTGGGCACCGGCCGGGCCGGGCTGGATGATAGTGGCAGCGGTGCGCTTCGTGTACTGCGCCGCTTCATTGATGATCGGGCGGCCGGTGGCCATGTCGTAACCGGAGGTCCAGTTCACCGGCACGAAGTTGTTGGCGCGAATCAGTTCACCGGTATAGGCATCCAGCATGTAGTAGTAACCGCTCTTGGCGGCCTGCATCGCCACGTGGCGCATGACGCCATCGACCTCAAGGTCGGCAATGGTGATCTGCTGAACGGAGTCGAAATCCCACTCCTCTGCCGGAATCTGCTGATAGTGCCAGACGTAGTCACCGGTATCGGCGTCCACGGCGACGATGGAATTCAGAAACAGGTTGTCGCCACCCCCGGAGCCGCGTACCAGCGGATTCCAGGGTGCACCGTTGCCGACACCAAACAGCAGCAGGTTGGTTTCCGGATCGTAGGTGATGCCGTCCCAGGTGCTGCCACCGCCGCCACGGTCCCACCAGTTGCCGTTCCAGGTCTCGGCCGCCATGCGCATGGCGTCATTTTCAAAACCGAGTTCGGGGTTGCCGGGCACCGTGTGAAAACGCCAGAGAATCTCGCCGGTCTCGGCATCCAGCGCAGAGATGAAGCCGCGGGTAATGAATTCGGCACCGCCGTTGCCAATGAAGACCTTGCCGTTGGCGACGCGTACCGCACCGGTAGAGGTGTAATTGAGCGACTCATCCACCGTCTGGGTTTCCCAGAGCTGCTTGCCGGTGGCGGCATCCAGGGCGAACATGCGGCCGTCGTAGGCGGTCACATACACCTTGCCTTCATAGACAGCGGCACCACGATTGTTAACGCCACAGCAGCCCTTGCCTGCCACGTTGCCGGCAACCTGCGGATCAAAGCGCCACAACACATCGCCCGTGCTGGCATCAATGGCATCGACCTGGCCCCAGGATTCAGTCACATACAGGACACCGTCCACATACAGCGGCGTCGACTGCTGCCCCTGGTTGGCCTGGATATCCACCCACCATGCCAGGCCCAGTTCTCCGACATTGCCGGTATTGATCTGGTCCAGCGGACTGTAGCGTTGTTCGTTGTAGGTACCGCCATAGGTGAGCCATTGGCCAGGCTCACTGGCAGCGTTGTTGAGGCGGTCCTGATCGACATTGCCGAACCCGGATGACGCTGCGGTGGCAGCCACTGCCGGCGCGGGAGCCGTGGTGGCCGCCTGGTTGGTCGCAGGTGCCGTCTCCTCATTGCCGGAACATGCGGTCAGCATGATACCGGCGACGGCAATGGCCAGAATGCGTGAATAAGCCATAGTGTTTTTCCTGTGGTTGATTGTCATGGTGTGTTTTAAATTTGATCTTGCAGCAGGCCATGTGTGCTTGGCAATAACGTCCTGTTTTATCGCAATGGTTTGTCTTGCCTGGTGGTCACTTGTCGTCTTTTGCTGGTGGCCAGAGCACAAGTATCTCCCAGGCTGGCCGGGGATGCACGCCCTGTCGGCTGAGGAAACCCTGATGAAATGCTGATTACGCGATCAGGCAGAGTGCATCATGCGCTTGATGACCGGCGAAATGACCAGCATGACAATCGCGATACCCATGGCTATGTAACCCACCTGTGAATACACGTCTGCATAGGTGGTCTTGGCGGCAGCGACATCGGCAATCTGTCCACCGATGGTCTCGGCACCGGTTGTGGAGGCAATCACCCCGGCCAGGTAGTTGGACAGGCCGCTGTACAGGAACCACGCGCCCATGGTCATGCCGACCGCCTTGGCCGGCGCCAGCTTGGTCACCGCCGACAGCCCGACAGGAGACACCATCAGCTCACCCATGGTATGGATCCAGTAGATCAGGAAAATAAAGTAAACCGCGGTCATACCGGTATCCCCGGACACCGTCATGCCGGCCACCAGGGCCAGGAAGCCAAGACCGGCCATGAACACGCCGATGGCAAATTTCACCGGTGTGGACGGGTTCAGGTTGCGTTTGTCCAGCGTGATCCAGAGCCAGGCCAGAATCGGGGCAAAGACCACGATGAAGAAGGCATTCAGCGACTGGAACACCGGTGCCGGGACAGACATGCCGAACAGGGTTCTGTCGACCAGGCGGTCCGTGAACAGGTTCAGTGAGGAACCGGCCTGCTCGAACAGCGCCCAGAACGGTATCTGTGCCAGCACGAAATAAATGCCGGCCAGCATGCGGTCGCGCTCTTGCCCGCTGCACTGGGTAACGGCGTAGACCACCAGCCCTACAAACACGATGATGCCCAGCAAGCCCACGTAGCCTTCAGCCACCAGGTGGGCATTCATGACTATCACCATGGATACGATGATGATGCCCAACCCGGTCAGGTAGCACATCTGCTCGACATTGAAGGGACCCAGGGCTTTCTCCTTGAGCTTGTCCTCACTGGGTGGATCGGCCTTGCCCTCCAGCCAGTCCTGGTATTTCAGGAAGATCACCAGGCCGGCCAGCATACCGATACCGGCGAGGCCGAAGCCGTATTTCCAGCCGTAGGCGATACCCAGGTAGCCGCAGGCGATGGAGGAAATGAAGGCGCCCAGGTTGATGCCCATGTAGAAGATGGTGAACCCGGAGTCCCGGCGGGCGTCGCCGAAGCCATAAAGGGAACCAACGATGGTGGAGATATTGGCTTTCAAGAAACCGACACCGGCAATGATCAGTGCCAGGGACAGGTAAAGGATGTTCAGGTACAGGGATTCGGTTTCGACACGCAGGGTGTAACTGTCCGTGGGAATCGAGGCCGGCAGGCCCACAGCCTGGGGCTCGGCAATCAGTAACATGGTAGCCCCGTCACTGAAGCTGATCGGCGAGACGCCCTGCTCGGATACGATAATCTGGTTGGCATCGCCGCCGCGGCCATCGAGTGTCAGCTGATAATCTGCGCCGTTGTAGGTCATCATCTGGCGCGAACCGCTGCCTTCGAAAGCCATGCCGAAATGACCCAGCACCAGCAGGAGCGCACCGAAGGTCACGGCCTTGCGCGAACCCAGGAAGCGGTCTGCCAGCGTGCCGCCAATAATGGTCATGACATACACGAGCGCGGTATAGGCACCATAAAGCACGGTCGAGCGCTCATCACTGAACAGGAAATGCTGGGTCAGGTAAAGAATCAGCAACCCCCGCATCCCGTAATAGGAAAAGCGTTCCCACATTTCGGTAAAGAAGAGAATGACCAGTCCGCGGGGATGGCCCAGGAATGTTTTTTCAGATCGCCCGGCGGGCGCGGTATGGCCCGAAGAATCCGGGTTTAGCGTGGTGTCAGTCATGATGGCTGCCGGGTAAGGAATTGAACAACTGCGATGAAGTTAGACGGAAACCGGCATGGTTTCAAGCACCTGAGGGCACAGGGTGGCACAGGTCATGACAAGGACCGGGCACGTATCCACCGGACGCACCGCGGGAGCGGTATCCGAAGCACGCCCGACAGGACGGGCCAGGCTCGTTTTTAGAATCTTGATTCTTTATCGACAAGCCCCTGGTGAGCAGCCCTCCACGGCACTGCGCCAGGCTGTTGCGCACTGCCGAAGACCTCCCGGCATGATTCGACTTTTCCCACGTTATTGGTTTTAATGACAGCGTTGTTTCGCCCGTTGCCGGCCGGCCCGTGTCAGGCATTAGTGAAAACAGAATTTCAGTTCTTAAAATGACAGCCAACCAGCCCCCCGCAAGATCGTCGAACCCGGCCATCAAAAAATCCCACGGCAGGTCCATCAAGCAACAGCGCGGTCACCTAACCTACAACGCCCTGGTGAATACCGGTTTCAAGCTGCTGGAAAAGAAAGACCTGGAAAAAATTTCCGTGGCTGAACTGGCGCGGGAAGCCGGTTACTCGGTCGGGGCTTTTTATGCCCGTTTTCACAGCAAGGATGAATTCTTCGACGCGCTGATTGAACAGCATCTGCGCATCCGAACCGACACCCTGATTGACCTTTACAGCAACATTCCCCTGGCATCCCTGGTACCGGACCTGATTGAAAACATGGCCAACTATTACTGGGAACATCGCCAGTTCTGGCGTACAGTCCTGCTGAAGAGCGCTCGGGAACCGACCTTCTGGGAGCCGTTCCGCGATCACTTCCTCGCATCCACACAGCGCTTTATTGACCGTCTATACCAGGAAACCGGCAGGCCGCTGACAGAAAAGGAAGAAGCCAATATCTACTTTGCCTTCCAGGTCGTGCTGAGCACCATCAACAATTCGTTTTACAATCAGGCCGGTCCCATCATCATGGGCCAGAAACTGTTTATCGAAGAACTGATCAGGACATTCAGCCTGGTTTCCGATTGTGACAATGTCATCAAGAAACAAGCATAACCAGCAAAACTATACCCGGACACCACTGGATGGCCGGGACGCAAGCCATACCTTGAGGATTGGGGGAAGACCATGTCATCAAAAGTCACTTACAGGATCCGCCTACTAACCGGCATCATTGCCACCATCATGCTGGCCGCCTGTGGCCAGGAACAGACCTCGGAAACGGTCGCAGTCAGCGAACCGGTTGCCGCCGAACCGAAGCAGCCCAATATCGTCCTCATCGTCGCTGATGACCTCGGCTATGCCGACCTGGGCGTGTACGGCAGCGAGATACCCACCCCCAATCTCGACATGCTGGCTGCCAACGGCATGCTGCTAACTGATTTTTACGCCAGTTTGACCTGCTCACCCACCCGTTCCATGCTCATGTCGGGCACCGACAATCACCTGGCCGGCCTCGGCGTGATGGGCCGTCCGACCCGGGAAGAGCACATGGATGAATCCGGTTACATCGGCACACTGAACTTCCGTGTTGCCAGCCTGGCCGACCTGCTTACCGATGCCGGCTACAACACCTACATGACCGGCAAGTGGCATCTGGGCATGGACGTGGAAGATGGTCCGCGCGCGCGGGGCTTCAAACGCTCTTTCGTGTCCCTGGACGGTGCCGCCCACCTGGGACCCTGGGACTGGCGCGGTCCGCAGAATGCCAACTACCGCGATGGCGATGAGATGGTCCAGGTTGACCAGGACTTCTATACCACGCGCTTTTATACCGAGCGCATGATCGAGTACATCGAGCAGGACCGCGAGGACGACAAACCGTTCTTTGCCTACCTGGCCTACACCGCCCCGCACTGGCCACTGCAAGCGCCGAAGGAATCCATCGAAAAATTCCGCGGCTGGTATGACGACGGTTACGAGGCCTTGTACCTGCAGCGTTTTGCCCGCCTCAAGGAACTTGAGTTGCTCCCCTTCGATGCCGAACCGATGCCGCTCGATGTCTTCGAGCCGCGCTGGGCTGACCAGCCCGACGAGGAAAAGGCGTTTGCCGCCCGCCGCATGGAAATCTATGCCGCCATGGTCAGCGACCTCGATATTTATGTCGGCCAGGTCATCGACTACCTGAAGGCGATCGGTGAATTCGACAACACCTTCATCATGTTCATGTCCGATAACGGCGCCGAAGCCGGACGTCGCGACCTGTTATCGAGTTACCAGCAGCATGTCGGCACCCTCTATGACCACCGCCTGGAAAACCTGGGCAACTGGAACACCTATGTCCAGTATGGCCCCAACTGGGCCACGGCCAGTGCCGCACCCTGGCGCCGCCACAAGTTCACGGCCTTTGAAGGCGGCATCCATGTACCCGCTTTCGTGCACTACCCGAGCATGGTCGATGCCGGCACCCGCAACGACGGTTTCAGCACCGTCATGGATGTGCTGCCCACCTTCCTGGCACTGGCCGGCACACAGCATCCCGGCACGATGTACCGCGGCATGGCCGTGGAACCGGTCAAGGGCAAGAACATGTTGCCGATGCTGACCGGTGAAGTCAGTGAGATTCATGACGATAGCGAATTCATGGGCTGGGAACTCTACGGCCACCGCGGCGTGCGCCAGGGTGACTGGAAGATTGTCTGGGATGCTGCCGAGGGCGATGCTGCACGCTGGCATCTCTACAACCTGGCCAACGATATCAGCGAACAGCATGACCTGGCGCTGGAGCTGCCCGACCGCCTGAACCAGATGGTGCAGCTGTGGGATCGCTATGCCGAGGAAAATGGCGTTATCTATGTCAACGGCCGCTAGTAAAACCCTGCTGGCCAGCATCCTGGCCAGCGCTGCCATCATCGGCGGCCTGGGCTGGTTCCTGGTCGAACGTGGTGTGCCCGGTGCAAACCTGACCACCGCGACATCCGGCTGCGGTGCACTGCCACCAACCGATACGCCCTATCCCGGCATGATCTGGGTGCCAGGTGCCACATTCACCATGGGTGCTGAAGGCACCTACTTCGAGGAAGGCCCTGCCCACCAGGAAACCGTGACCGGATTCTGGATGGCGCAGCATGAGGTCACCAACGCGGAGTTTGCCGAATTCGTCGACGCCACCGGCTACGTCACACTGGCTGAGCGCGGCATCCAGGATCCATCATCCGGACAACACATTCCGGGCTCGGCGGTGTTTGCACCGCATGTCAGCGAAGCCCCGGTCAATCCGTTCGCCAGCTGGTGGATGTTCCTGGACAACGCCTACTGGGCACAGCCGGAAGGCCCCGGTTCGAGTATCGCAGGTCGCGAACAGCATCCGGTTGTGCACATTGCCTTTGAGGATGCCCAGGCTTACGCCGACTGGAAAGGCCATGCACTGCCCACCGAAGCGCAGTTTGAACTTGCCGCGCAAAGCAGCCTGTGGCGCGATGACGACGGCAATTATGTGTCCAATACCTGGCAGGGTCTGTTCCCGTTTCAGCACGACCCGGTGGACGGTTATACCGGCACGGCGCCGGTCGGCTGTTTTGATGCCAATGCCCTGGGCATCTACGACCTGATCGGCAATGTCTGGGAGTGGACCGGGTCCACTTATTACGCCAACCATGCTTTTCCCGAGCGGGAAGACTACCCCGAAGGTTATGACCCGGCCCAGCCGGGCGAACCGGTGGCGGTCATCAAGGGCGGCTCCTACCTGTGTGCGCCCAACTACTGCATGCGCTACCGGCCCGAGGCGCGCCAGGCGCAGAGCAAGGGGCTGGGCACGTCCCATATCGGATTCCGCACCGTCATCAATCCCGACTCCTGACCCGAACCCAACCTAGCGACTACAGGTGTTTTCATGCATATCCTGATTACCGGCGCCAACGGCTTCATCGGCTCACATCTGACCCGCGCACTGCTGGCCGACACCTCACCCCTGGCTTTTACCCGACTGACCCTGGTGGATCTGTCACTGGACCGAATTGCCGATGATGACCGTCTCATCAAAATCACCGGCAGCTTTGCCGATGACAATCTCATGGAGATCGCCTTCAGTGAACCGGTAGACCTGATCTTCCACCTGGCCAGCGTGCCCAGCGGCATGGCGGAAAACAATTTTGCCCTCGGTGTGAACGTGAATATTCACGGCACGATGGCCCTGCTGGATCGCCTGAAGGAACAGGCCAACACACCCGCCGTGGTCTTTGCCAGCTCCATTGCCGTGTACGGCAAACCGGCCGCCGCCGTGGTTACCGATGACACCGCCCCGACGCCCAATCTCAGTTACGGTGCCCAGAAAGTCATTGGCGAAGCCCTGGTGGCTGACTACACCCGCCGCAAATGGATCAACGGCTGTTCCCTGCGCCTGCCCGGCATTGTCGCCAGGCCCCCGGAGCCCAACGGCGCGGTATCGATTTTCTTCAGTGACCTGATCCGCAACCTGAGCCAGGGCAAACCTTTTACCTGTCCGGTCTCCCCGGGTGCCAAGAGCTGGCTGATGTCAGTGAAGTGCTGTGTCGACAACCTGCTGCTGGCTGCCACGCTGACCGGGGCGCCTCGGCAGATCTGGACCCTGCCGGCGATGCATATCGCCATCGAGGAACTGGTCACGGAAATTGACGGCTTGCTGCCGGATGCGGAGGTAGGTGACCTGATCACCTATGCACCCGATCCTTGGGTGGAAGAGAATTTCGGCAGCTACCCGCCGCTGGAATGCCCGCAGGCCGAAGCCGCCGGTTTTCACCACGATGGCAGTCCGCTGCAACTGATCACTAACGCGTTGGAAACACTCTAACCGGACACACTGGCGGGGCCGGTTTGCCGGTCAGATCCGGCATGCACCTTGTCAGTTATCGGTCAGTTCGTCGCTGCTGTCGAACGCGGCCAGGATGGCATCGTGACGGGCTTCGACCAGCTCCCTGTCCACCGGATGGGTGATCACGTAGAGCCGGTTTTCCGTGATGGCCTTGACCACCCAGCGTCCGAACTGCAGAGGATCGGTGCCGTTACTGGCCGCCTTGGCCAGTTCGTGCCCCTGGTTGGCATCGACCTTTCCGCCGTATTTCTCGGGCCGGTTGCGCCCGGAATGGGAAATGTCGGTATTCACCACACTCGGGCACAGGATCGAGACGCCAACACCGGCCGGCTCCAGATCCACCTTCAAGGCTTCTCCCATCCCGACCAGACCATACTTGGCTGTGTTGTACATGCCCTGCCCGCGACTGGGCTGGTAGACCCGCAAGCCACTGATCGAGCTGGTGATGACAATATGGGCATCGCCCGGATGTTTCAGCAGGTGGGGTATGGCCGCCTGGATGACGTAGGCCGCCCCTTTCAGGTTCACGTCCAGGACCCAGTCCCAGTCGTC
Source organism: Pseudohongiellaceae bacterium (assembly GCA_049446715.1). Lineage (GTDB taxonomy): Bacteria > Pseudomonadota > Gammaproteobacteria > Pseudomonadales > Pseudohongiellaceae > Eutrophocola. The sequence goes on along the minus strand of JBMTQX010000080.1, from coordinate 1,030 downwards.
GATGGTTGCGTCCTGCAGTGGGCCCATCATGCCGCTGACACCGGCATTGGCGCAGACAATATTGAGCCCGCCCAGGGTGGCAGCAGCATCATCCACTGCTGCCTTAACGGCGTGCTTGTCGGTGATGTCCAGATGACAGGTGACGACACGAGTGCCATGATCGGTGAGGAGTTTGCTGGCTTCATCGAGACGCTCGGCGTTGATATCCGCCAGTGCCACGGCCATACCCTGTTCAGCAAACGCCCTGGCCATGCCCAGGCCAATGCCTGAGGCGCCGCCGGTAATGAAGGCGGCTTTTTGAGCAAAGGATTTGATAGCGGTTTCCTTCTGGGACAGCAGGCCATATCGACATTGTCCTGCGTGGTTCAAAGCAAGGCGTAATAATACGGTAAAGCCGCCTGCTAAAACAGCCTTTGCAGCGGAACAGATTGAATTTGCTGGAGTTTTGGGAGAACGATTCTCATTCTCCAGGATTTAAACCCTGCCCGCACTGGTCGCGTCTAATGTCCTAAACACAAGAACATGACAACTTTGGCAAGCTCAAACGCACAACATCCAGGCGCACAGGACAATGTTCACTACCTGCAGGACAGTGAAAAAACCCTGATCGCCCTCTTCCGGCAAAAAGACCCGCTCGCTTTTCGCCAGCTGCACGACCGGTATCCCCGGCGCGTGTTTGCGCTTTGCCTCAGGCTCACGGGCAACGTGGCATTGGCGGAAGAAGCCCCCCAGGAAGTGTTCATCCAGGTCTGGCGCAAGATTGATTCCTTTTCCGGCAACAGTTCCCTGTAAACCTGGCTGCACCGGGTCGCCAGCTACACCACGATTTCCTATATCCGCCGGCAGAAAAGCTGGCTGAACCGGGTTATCAGCCGGGACGATGATGATGCTAGCGGGATGACCGAAGAGCGTTATGTGCCGGGACCGGACCTGTCGCAACGGGACAGGTTGATCATGCGTCTGCCGGAACGCGCCCGCCTGGTTTTCGTACTGCATGCCATTGAAGGCTGGCGGCATAAAGACATCGCGC
>JBMTQX010000079.1:0-11209 GCA_049446715.1 Pseudohongiellaceae bacterium | reverse complement strand
TCCGGAATTTCTCCATAAACGGCTGGCTGACAACCCAGAAGCAGAGCTTGATCGGCAAGTACCGTGAGGTCATCCGTAAAAAGGTCATCGACCAGGCCCAGGTGGAAATCGCCCTGGCCGGCAAGCACGTGGCGGACTACACCCCGGAACAGCTGGAAATCATTGTTAAGGACCAGGTAGACAAGATCATCCAGAAGTAGCGCAAACCACCCTGGTCGTATTTCTGCTCGCACTCGGAATTTACTGATGTACAACTGGCTCAAGATCGGGGCCTTCATTGTCGCCGACCGCTTTCTCGAACCCCGTCTCAAGGGCCAGCTGGTGCTGGTGGCTTTCTGGCTGGTGGTAAAGTCTCTGCACGGTGAATACCGCAGCTCCGTGGCACTGTCCGGCGACACCCAGTTCCTGGTCACCGCCGCCCTGTCCAAGATCGGCCTGTACGTTCTAGCCTTTGCCGCTTATGTACTGACCGTGTAGCGCCGCATTCTCAGGCGTACGGAAAAAGAGATCGAGGCGAAACAGGTGCAGGAACGCCCGACCGATGAAGACGACGGCTTTGACTTCCTACGGCAAAAGAAAAAACTGCGCGGCTAGGCCGAGCAACTGTTGAACAAGGAGTAACACAAGATCATGAGCTGGCAACTGGCGGAAGCCCGCGACTGCAACGACCAAACCGACTGTGACCCCGTGGCCCTGGTGCTGCAGCCCAAGGCCAAGGACATCGGTGCCTTCGAGGTCAAACGTGCTCTGCCGTCGCGGCAGCAGCAGATGATCGGGCCCTTCATTTTCTTTGACCAGATGGGGCCTGTACAGTTTGAAGGTGATGCCGCCATGGATGTGCGTCCGCATCCGCACATCGGTATCTCGACCATCACGTGGCTGTTCGAGGGTGAGATTCATCACAAGGACAGCCTGGGATCCGACCTAGTGATCAAGCCCGGGGAAGTGAACTGGATGACAACCGGCAGTGGCATCGTGCATTCCGAACGCTCCCCGCAAAGCCAGCGTGGCATCAATGCCCGCCTCGGCGGCATCCAGGCCTGGGTGGCCCTTCCCATCGACCAGGAAGAAATCGATCCGGCGTTCTATCACTATCGCGCCGACCAGATTCCTCAGTTTGATGAAGATGGTGTGCGCATTTCACTGATTGTGGGCGAAGCCTTTGGCCAGGCCTCTCCCGTCATCACGCAGTCACCCACCCTGTATGCCGAGATCAACCTGGATGCCGGCAAAAGTTTTGTCGTGGACGATATCGCCGAAGAACGCGGCATTTACATTTATGGCGGGGAGCTGGAAGTCGGGGGCAAGATTTTTGCCGAAGGCTCCATGCTGGTGCTGACCGAAAAGGTCGCCATCACCCTGAAAGCGACAATCAAGACGCGGCTCATGTTGCTGGGCGGCGCGAAGATGGAAAGCAAACGTCACCTGTACTGGAATTTTGTCTCCAGCTGCAAGGAGCGTATCGACCAGGCCAAGGACGACTGGCGCCATGGCCGCTATGCCATGGTGGCCGGGGATGATGAGTTCATTCCACTGCCGGAAGACCAGTAGCGGCTGCCGGCTGGCTCACTCGGCCGACTGCTGCTCCAGCGCCTGGTCTATCCTCTGGGCCAGCGTTTTCACGATTTCAACCCGGGCCCATTTCTTGTCATTGCTCGACACCAGCGTCCAGGGGGTAAACTCGATGCTGGTATGGCCAACCATGTCTTTTAACGCCTGCTTGTAGTCATCCCATTTGTCCCGGCTGCGCCAGTCTTCCTCCGTGATCTTGTGCGCTCTCCAGGCGATCTTTTCTCGCTCCTTGAAACGGCATAACTGCTCATCCTGGTCCAGGTGAATCCAGAATTTCAACACCACGATACCGTGCTCATGCAGCTGCTCCTCGAAGTGATTGATCTCGCCATAGGCACGCTGCCACTCATGTTTCCGGGCAAACTTTTCCACCCGCTCGACCAGCACCCGGACATACCAGGAGCGGTCATACAGCGTGAGATAGACTGCCAGCGGGATCTGACGCCAGAAGCGCCACAAATACTGATAGGCTTTTTCCTCATCGGTGGGCGCCGCCACGGAAATCACCTTGTAAAGCCGGGCATCAAGTGCGCGTGTGACACGCCGGATAGCACCGCCCTTGCCGGATGGATCCCAGCCCTCAAACACGGTCACCACGGACTTCCTGGCCTCATGTGCTTTCCAGGCGGCATCGTACAGTCGGGCCTGCCAGTGCTTCAGTTCCCGTTCGTACTGTTTGTCACTCAGCGATTGCGAGCGATCGACATGATCCAGGATAGTCAGCTTGTTGGCTTCGAGATTATTACCCAGCGGTGTCACATTGGCAGTATCGTTTTCTTCGGCAGTGACATGACCGTTTGCTAGCCTGGCTTCCAGCGAGTTGAGCAGTGTCTGCCCGACAGTGATGTCGCGATAGCGCCGGTCAGTGGCTTCCACCAGTTGCCACAGGGCAGTGCCCTTGTCTGTAATGCGAATGGCGAGTTCTGATAAGCTGGCAAACCTGTGGTATTTCTCCGAGAAGTTTTCCAGCAGGGGCGATTTTTTTAATTTTCGATCCCTGGGTTTTTTAGTCTTTTTTTCCCTGTTTTCTCACGTCGCTTTTGGACAGGTGAAACCATAACTTGATAATCAGCGCGCCATCGTTGACCAGCATGCGCTCGAACTCGACGATGCGTCTTAGCTTGTGCTCGAAGACGCCATCATCCAGCTGACAAAACACGCGCTCGATAATGGGCTTGATATACCAGGAGCCGAACATGATGCCGATGGTGCCGCGCGCCGGCAGTACGCGCCAGAACGGCGAACGCAGTCGCTGGTCATCCGTTTCATCCCTGAAGGCACTGGTCGTGATGTCGCGGGTATCCAGCTATTCATTCAGGCGATTCACCACCTCACCCTTGCCGTCGCCTTCAATGACGGAGACGATAATGATGACCGGGGTGTTGGTACCCGTCAGTTGCTGCTAGGCCTACAGCAACCGGGCATGTAACTCGGGCTCGAGTGCATCAAACTCCTGCTTGGATAATTTTCTGCCGAGTTCAGCTGCTTCAAACAATAATCTTTCCTTACTTAAAACACTTCGCCAAGATCAGTCTTTTTTCAGAAAACTCGAAATCAGATCCACCGGTAACGGGAACACAATCGTCGAGTTACCCTCGCCGGCAATTTCCGTCAGTGTCTGCATATATCGCAACTGAATGGCCTGGGGAGATTCGGCCAGGCGCTTGGAGGCGGCTACCAGCTGTTCGGAAGCTTCGAATTCCCCCAACGCATGGATCACTTTCGAACGGCGTTCACGTTCTGCTTCGGCCTGCTTGGCCATGGCGCGGATCATGCTCTCATCCAGATCCACATGTTTGATTTCCACATTGCTGACCTTGATACCCCAGCTGTCGGTTTGTTCGTCGAGGATTTTCTGGATACCGATATTGAGCTGGTCTCGGCTGGACAGCATTTCATCCAGTTCATGCTGGCCCAGGATCGAGCGCAGCGTGGTCTGGGCCAGCTGGCTGGTGGCTTCGAAGTAGTTCTCCACATTGATGATGGCTTTCTCCGGATCTACCACGCGAAAGTACAGCACGGCATTGACCTTCACCGAAACATTGTCGCGTGAAATCACGTCCTGCGTCGGCACATCAAACACGATGGTTCGCATATCCACCTTCACCATCTGCTGGATCATGGGAATGATGATGATCAGGCCCGGCCCCTTGATGTTCTGGTATTTACCCAGGAAAAACACCACCGCGCGCTCGTATTCGCGCAAGACATTGATGGCAGCAAACAGAAACGCTACCGCGATGATTACAATTACCCCTAGAAACGGACCCATGTCAGATCTCCTTGTTTTTCATTGGCGCTCTAATGCCTTCAGGGCAAAGGAGCGGGTACTCAGGCCTTGGTCACTTCAAGGGCCAGGCCATTCACTTTCTTGATTCTCACGTTGTCACCACTTTGCAGTGGCGTATCGGTCACGGCATGCCACAACTCTCCCTCCAGGCGCACCATGCCGTCATGATCAAAACTGTCGAGGCTGACACCGGTCATGCCAACCCAGGTCTCCATGCCGGATACCGGCGGCTGCTGTCTGACTTTCATGAAGAGGCGCAGGGTGAAAATCAACAGCGCCGCGATGGCTACGCCCACCCCGGCCACCAGCGGCAATGACACGCGATATATCCCCATCGGGGCATCGACCAGAATGATGGCGCCGATGGAAAAGGCAATGATGCCGCCCACACCAAGGATGCCGAAGCTGGGCATGAAGGCCTCGGACAGTATCAGGATCAACCCGAAGATGATCAGCCCCAGGCCGACATAATTAATCGGCAGCAATTGCAGGCCATACGCCGCCAGCATCAGGCATATCCCCCCGGTGATGCCGGCAAAGCCGAACCCGGGATTGTAGAACTCAATGATCAGGCCATAGACACCGAGCATGCCGAGAATGAGGATGAGGTTGGGATTGGTGATGACTTTCAGGAACTCGATACGCCAGTCCGGCTCATCCATAACAACACGCTTGCCAGCGGTATCAATGACAAACGCAGTGCCATCGACCATAACGGTCATGCCATTGGCCTGGGCCAGCAGATCATCAAGATCTTCGGCAACCAGATCGATTACGTTCATGGCCAGGGCTTCACTAGATGGCAGGTTGGCAGCCTCCATCACGGCATTTTCTGCCCAGTTGCCATTGCGGCCGTGCATGTCCGCCAACCCACGAATATAGGCCATGGCATCGTTGATCATCTTGCGCTCCATCGCCGATCCGCCGCTATCTTCACCTGGCGCGGCCTCCTGTTCGCCACCTTCTTCAGCTGGGTTCACACCGGGCACAGAAGGCATACCTATCTGGACAGGAGTGGCCGAGCCCAGGTTGGTGGCCGGCGCCATGGCGGCGATATGACTAGCATACAGGATATACGTGCCGGCACTGGCGGCACGGGCGCCACGTGGCGACACATAGGTCGTAACCGGAATATTGGATTCGAGAATGGCCTGGATGATGTCGCGCATGGCCAGGTCAAGGCCGCCCGGCGTATCCATGGTGATGACCGCCATATAGACACCATCCGCGGAGGCTTCGGCGAGTTTGCCGACCAAGTAATCACTAGTGGCAGGGCCAATAGCCCCATCAATGGCAAACACACGAATGGTATCTCTGCCGGAAGAGGCTTCCTGCAGTTGCGCTGTCACGGGCAACAGCAGCAGGAAAGCCATCAGGCCGAGTAATGCCTTGCTGAGTCTGGTACTCATGGTCATCCCCCGATCATCGTCATACTGTCATCCTGACAGCTATTCATGTTGCCATCCTGCGACCACGAAATCCTGCAGTCACGGAAACGGTCAGTTAACCGTAGCCTGAAATCATCTTAACAGGATTAACATGGATCATGACAAGTCAAATTGCCGGCGGCGGCTTGCGCAGCGCGAGCCAGACAATGGCGGCAATAATCACGGCCAGCGGCAGCAAGGCGCCCTGATTGACGGTCTGCCAGCCGAAGGCATTCTGCAAGGCTCCCGAGGACAGGGAACCGATGGATACCGAGGAAAAAATCACAAAGTCATTCACAGCCTGGGCTTTGTTGCGCTCTTCGCTCGTGTAGGTTTCGGTCAACAAGGTCGTGGCCCCGACAAACAGGAAGTTCCAGCTCAGGCCAAGCAGCACCAGCGCAGACAGGAAATGCAGGAACTGTGTACCCAGTAAATTGATGGCAACACAAGTCAGGCCAAACAGTGCTCCGAGGAACATGATGCGCAACACCCCGAAACGCACGATCAGGTTGCCGGTAAAAAACGATGGCGCAAACATCGCCATCACATGCCACTGGATAACGATTGCCGTGTCATCGAACAGAAAGGATGCCTGGCTCATGGCCAGGGGGGTTGCCGTCATGACAAAGGACATGACCGCGTAGCCCAGCATGCCGCAGATCAGTGCCACGATGTACTTGGGCTGAAGGACTATCTCCAGCAACGGGCGCCCGGAAGCATAATCGCGCTCCCGACCGGGACTGGTATCCTCGATTTTCAGGAAGCTCAACACCCCGAATATGCCGACATACAGCAGGATTGCCGTCATGTAGCTGCCGGCAAACTCGGCACCGCTAATCCATTCCCGCGACACCCGCGCCAGGGTGGGCCCGAGTATCGCCGCCACCACCCCGCCCAGCATGGTGTAAGACACAGCACGACTTTTGTACGGCAACTCCACGCTGTCAGCCGCGGTGAAGCGGAAATAGTTGCCGAAACCGTTGAACACACCGACCAGGGCAACGCCCATGACGAACAGCCAGAAGTTATGATTAAGTATGGCGGTGCTGGTCAGCAGGCCGCCGCCGGCACCGAAAAAACACGCTACCAGGAAGGCTTTCTTACGCCCGATCCGCTGCATCACCATCGCCGCCGGAATACTGGTGCACATCACTGCAATGAACTGGCTGGCCAGCGGCAGGGTGGCCAGGGACTTGTCCTGCGCCAGGCTGTAGCCGACCAGTGCGGCTGTGGCAACCATAAGCGAATTGCAGCTCATCATCAGGGCCTGGGCCACGGCCAGGAGCGGGACATTGCGATGAAGGATGTTCAATGGTAACTCTTAATCAGACTGTCTAAAGCACTATTATGCCAGTGCCTGTGGCTCAACATGGCATGCTTTGTTGTTCAGTGCCAACCAGGAAACCATGGTTACTTCCTGGCGGGGATTATACCCGGCGCCGCTACAAGATCACGAATCGACACCAGGCACATCCTGCCTATACAGCATCATGAAACAAAGTCAGTGACTGGTAAGCGATATAAACCATCACAATGGTATAAGCCAGTGCGACCATTTTACGATCCAGGGTGATTTCAGGATTGCGCATGACGTTATTCTCCAGAAAGCCGAACACGTCACCTGTCTTTTGTTTTAGGAGGGGTCAACAGACAGGGACGTGTTAGCAGCCAGGGATCAGGTATCCGTGCTGCCACTTACAGACAGGTAAAAAAGAGACCAATTTCCTTGCGGTACGCCTGGCACCCGTCGCCAAACTCTTCAATCAGCCCGCCCTCTTCGTGGCGAATGCCCTCAAAAATGCAAATGGATAACAACAGGACCAACGCAAATCGTGTGACGGACATTTCAGGCGCATACCAAAGAATGAACAGAAAACCCAGAATCATGGCGATAGTCAGCTTCAGGTGCCTGATGCATGCCCTGCAATAACCACACATCAGCAGGTGCAGGACAAACCTGAGTCGCTGTCCTGCACTGAGATTGCTGTCCAGATAATCACAGGGCAGTGCGGCGATGCTCCTGGCCACGCAGACGTGTCAGCAGATCAGAATTATCGAAATCCGGTGGCGGGGTGTTTTTCATGACAAAGCTTTACTGGCCGGTGTCGGGCACTCAATGAAGGCCAACTATAGGCATGTCATGTACGCTTTACTCCAGCACCCTGATCCAGTCCTGGCCATACCAATTCGCTATTACCTATCTAAACTATGATATGCGGATCTGATCAGAACCCGTGTCACGCATTAGGCGCTTTAGTCCTCAAAAAGCCTCACGCAAGATGAGTGTGACCTAATAACGGAAGGTATAACTGAACTTGGCCGTGACGGTAGAGGCCAGCGAATGAAAACGGTTATCGCGATCGACATCTTCCATGTTGTGATTCACCACAAAGAAGAACTCCTGGCCCGGGACCGGAATCCAGTTCAGGCGCATATTGATCCCCAGATTTTCGCTGACATTGTCATACTGCACCAGGTTGACCAGGGACAGCTTGTTTGAAAACACATAATCAAACCCGGCAGTCAGCAGGCGGGTAATGAAATTGCCTTCCGGCAGTTTGGCATTGGTGATATTGAAGCCAACGTTGGCACGAATGCGTGGTGAGGGTGTCCAGGTGACGTTGCCAAACACGCGTTCCTGCGTGCCGCTCCAGAACGTGCCCTTGATAAAGGCGGTACGACCCGTGATCTTGCGAAAGTTCGCTGTACGAAATTCAATACCGTGGTTTTCAAAGTCATATTCGCCAGGGGCGAGCACAACGCCCGGATAGATCTGGAATGGTGTGACCAGCACTTCCTTGTCGAAGTTGGAGCGCAGGAACAGGCCATCACCGATGTTGGTGGTGAGTTCCAGGGGCGTCACGGAAAAGCCCTCTGACTGCAGGTTGCCGGCGGAGTCATCAAACCGCTCCCACTCGGCACTGAAATAGAGGGACTGGAACGGCCCCGTGTCCGGACGCCAGTTGTAATTGATCTCGGCACTGGTCTGGCCCACCCCGACACGGTTGGCAAAACCGAGGGCGGGATTGAAGTTGTCTTCAAAGCGGTTGAAGCCAACTGCACCGGTCAGTCCTTCCTGACTGGGAAAGGCAACATTGATGCCTGCCGCGCGATCGTCCCGGTCAATGCCTTCAGTATCGGACTGCTGAAACCAGCTCGACACTTCAAAGATGCGGCCTTCGCCGATATTGGAGTTGCGATAAAGAAAATCGACTCCAGCCAGTGAGTTATCGAGATTGGACGTTGGATTGCCCTCGGTCGCAATTACCCCAATCTGCGACTCGGCTAACAGCCCTTTTCTCACCCGCAGCACGGACAAGGTATCAGCTGCGACGCCGGTCGCCTCATCCTGGCGAATGGTCAGCGCACCCAGTTCCCAGTCGCCGATACGGCCACTGATCTTGCCACCCAATTCCAGATCGATGGATTGCCCTGAACGACTGAGCCCAATGCGGCGGGAAAAGAATGGGCGGCCATTCTGATTCAGACGGCCGAATTCAAAAATGTCAGCCTCGCGCAGGAAGAAGTCGCGTTTCTCCGGAAAAAACAGGCTAAAACGCGTCAGATTTACCTGGCGATCATCAATTTCGGTGGCGGAAAAATCCGTATTCACTGTCATGGAAGCGTTCAGCCCCGACGTCAGTTTGTAGAACACATCCAGGGACGGTTCAAAGTGAGTATCCGACGTGCCGGAGACATAATTTTTGTCATGGGTCACACTGGTGGAAGGCACGATGTCGAGGCCGAGGCCCTGGCGCATGCCCGTCAGGCCGGTAGCCAGGCCAGCACTGCTGGGATCAAAACGGCGGTCATTGCTGACCCACACCATCTGCTCGTTGTGCGACTGGATACGCCGGGAAAAATTCAGTCCCCAGGTGTCATTGTTGGGATCAAAGGAAAGGGACTTGAAGGGAATCTCGAACTCGGCAATCCAGCCATCCTCTACTATGCTGGTCTCGGCGTAATAAATGGAATCCCAGTCTCCGTAGAACTGGGAGATATTGCGGTACAGACCATCGGCGCGCACACCATTCGGGTTGACGCCAAAAAAGTAACCCCCGCGCTGGGTATTGAAGGAATCGAAGGAAACGGAAAAATAATCGTCACTGCCAAAGATGGTGGTGTTCTGCTTGAGGATGTTGGCCGTGATTTCATCGGGGTCTATGAAGTTTTTTACCCCGACATAAAAAGCATCATCGTCATAGAGCAAGTAAACCTCGGTCCGCTCGGTGGGTGCGTTGTATTCGACCGGAATGATCTGGTGAAACTCATCCACCACCGCCGCAGTGTCCCACACCGCATCATCCAGCACACCATCGATGACCGGTGGCGTATCAGCGCGCACCATGGCAATGCTTTTCTGGTCACGGCCCTGCCCCACCTGCACAGACTGGCCTGCCTGCGGCCTCTGGGCCAGGGCCAGCGGAGCGATGCTGAGGAAACAGATAAAGAGGGGGAAGGCTTTGCGCATGATTTTTCTGGTTTTTTCCCATTATCAGTGGATGCCCCGGAGGTGGGAAGCCAGCCAATGTGAAAACAATGTGGATTGACCAGCCAGGTCGTTTGTCGGCACCCCTTGCTCTCTGGATGCAAGGACTCGTGTGGAAATCGGTCCTGTATACGATTAGACTCTGGCAACGCCCTGCATGAAAGATAACCCGATGACTGTCACCAATAGTGCAACGTTTGCTCTGGGGAAACGGGTGTTTCGCAGTACCACGGTCTTCAGTAAAACCGTCAGCAAAATGCCAATCATTATCACAGGACTCACACTGCTGGTGAGCGTTCTGGTTACCCCTGTGACCAGCGCACAGTCATCGAATCTGCCCGAAGAAATCATCGTCAACGCGCCGGAATCCCTGCGCAACCTGCGCCTGGAAATCAACAGAGCTCAGGAAAACATGTTCAATGTGTTTAATGTCCTCAACGAGGATGACCGCTTTGATGTGCACTGCGAATATGTGAGGCGCTGGCAGTCTAAGATCCGGGAACAGGTCTGCAGTCCGGCGTATCTTAAAAACGCCCAGGAAGAGGAGGCCGAAATGTTGCTCGGCCAGTTTAGTTTTGTCGGTGCAACTCGCGGTGCACCCGGTGTCACGCAAATGGATTATTTCAATGAACAGTTTGCGGAACGCATGAAAACTCTTTTTAAAGCACACCCCGAATTCAGACAGGCCATGGGTGAATACAACGCTCTCACTGAAACCCTCGAAGAAACTCGCAAACAACGGTTCGAAAAATGATCACACGCGATATCTCCAGACAACGCAAAAAACACACCCTGTCCCTGTCCGCGCTCGTGCTGATACTGCATATGACCGGCTCCCTAGTGACCACCAGCCAGGCCCAGAATGCCCCAGAAGAGATTGAGGCAGAAAAACCTATGTCCATGACCAAGCTGCGGCGTGAATTCAATCGTGCCCGCGAGGCCATGTTTGACCGCTTCAACGAACTCAATGATGACGAACGCTTTGATATCAAGTGCAAGTACGTCAAACGCTGGCAATCGAAGATTCGCGAACGTGTCTGTGGTCCGGCCTATTTCGCCACTGCCCAGAACGAACAGGCCAACCTGATGCTGCGTGATATTGGCAAGGATGCCGATGGTGTCGGCGGCTTTGCCGGCGCCAGCATTGGCGGTGCCGGTGTGGCCCAGATGGATTACATGGATCGACAGTTAAAGGAAAAAATGGAACGGCTGGTACGTCAGAATGAAGGCTTCAAGCAGCTAGTCGACCGGTATAACGTGCTGCAGGAAGAAATGGCATCTCGGTAGTGCGCTCAAAAGGGCCGAGTGCTCGCCATGAATACAGCAATCAACGTGATGGCCGCCCAAAAAATACCCCTTCCAGAGAGATAGTTATTTGGCGCGCCCGATAGGATTCGAACCTATGACCTTTGCCTCCGGAGGGCAACGCTC
>JBMTQX010000078.1:0-11320 GCA_049446715.1 Pseudohongiellaceae bacterium | reverse complement strand
GCTTGTCTTACGGCTTGTAAGTCCAGCCTTCAGTCCAGTCGCTGTCTGAGTCTTTGACTGCCCCCACGTAACTGGCTGCGTCAAAGAATGAACCCAGTTGGGTGGGGTCAAACGCACTCAGCGCATTCACATCAGACGTGTTGATGTAGTCAGTCATATTGATTGAGGTTTCAGTGTTGCCATCCTGACCAGTGAACCAGGCTTCAACGGTATAGGCTTCGTCAGTGTCTTCAACAAAGTTCTTGCTGCAATCAACCACGGAGTTGTTCATGGTCAGGGTACCGGTCAGGTTGTTCGGTGTACCTGCTGCAGTGAAGGTTTCTGCAGTATCAATGTCGATACAGCCGTCGCCGAAACCAGCAATAACAAAGTTGTAGAAGTTACCGCCGGTTCCTTCACGAATCAGCATGCCGATGTCGGTATTGGCATTTCCGATCAGGGTCGCGTTGGCAATGGTTGGCTTGGCGCGCGGTGTAGAGTCCGGCGCGTCGCCGTTGTTGTCCATTTCGAAACCCTGGTCACCTGTGTCAGTACCATGCACAACGATCACGTGCTGAACATGACCCGTCCAGCCCTGAGTCCAGTCAAGGGAGTCGTCACGGTTACCGGTCAGGTACAGGTGCTTGGCATTTACAGTGCCGCCGAAGAACTCAACGCCGTCGTCCTGGTTGTTGTGCACCTGGACATAGTCGACGTTGGTGCCGCTGCCCACACCCTGGAAGGCGATACCGTTCAGCTCGTCCAGATCATTGATCAGGAAGCCGGCATATTTCACGACCACGTAAGTCAGGCTGCCGCTGTCATCTTCGGGGTCATTGCCGCCGTACATGCCGGAGTTGCCTTCACCGGCGGACTCACAGAGCGTGGTACCTTCGGAACAGCCGTTGATCGGTGCATTGCCGTTGATGATCAGGCCGCCCCACTCACCACGGGTTGTGGCCGTAGCTTCAGCATCGTTGGCGCTGGTCATGATGATCGGCTTGTCCTTGGTGCCATTGGCCATGATCTTGGCGCCACGGTCGATCCAGAGGAAGTCGTTGCCTGACTGACCGTAAGTGGTGACACCCGGGTCGATGGTCAGGGTCGGGTTGACGGTGTTGTCGTCACCGATGCGGACCGCGCCAGCGATGACATAGTCAAAATTGTCTGTCAGATGCAGATCTTCAGTGTAAGTGCCAGACAGGATACAGAATGGTTTGCTAGACGCACTGGCTGCCGGAGTCGGTGTACCACCGTCCGGGCAAACGGAGTTGGACGGCGTAGAAGCGACAGAGGCCTTGATTGCTTTACTGTAGCGGATGCCGCCTCCGTTTGGGGCATAGCCTAGCAGGACTTTCACGGACTTGCCTGTCAGGGTTTCACCCAGCTCGGTAGCCAAATCATCGACAGAGTAAGTGAATGTGGCTGGCAGGGTACCAGTCGAGTAAGGCACGATGCCCAGGGATGTACTGCTGGTGTCAGGTGCGAAACTGGTCCAGCCATCGGGGTCGGCGAAAAAGAACTTGTTGCCCACCTTGGCGACCACCAGGATGCTGCCTGTAGAACCGACATCGCTAGAAGCCACGTTAATGGCAGCCTTGACGCCAACCTTGGCGTTGTGCGGAACGGTGCCCAGGAAGCTGGCACCGTTGTTTAGGGTGACGCCCCCTGTAAATACGGCGCTGGAGATACCCACAGTCGGCAGGGTTGGCAGTTCTTCAGCCTGTGCAGTGGCTGCCATTATGGCAGCGGCGAATGCGGAAAGTTTAAAAAGGGTATTCATTTTCATGCTTATTTGGCTCCATTACGCTTGCAAGAATGCGGATGAATTCACAGTAGCGCGCAGTTTAGGGAGCCCTTGTAAATGCGGGATAAATTTTAGGTTAAAGAAACCTGAGCTTCAGTAAATAAGCCGTTAATTTATGATTAAGGAATTGTTAATCAAACCGACGGGTTTGACGAAATTCTTTAGTATTTACATGGCCTTAATAATCTCAGTGGTGCGCTGAACTTCACACGGGAACCCTGAATTGTGGTATTCTGAACCCTCATTTTTTGCAGGCCTGCACCCGCGTTGACCTGCCGGATTACAAGATGACCCAAGTGAAAAAATTCGCCCGATATCCTGTTTTTGCCAGTACCGTTTTCCTGATTGCCCTAGTCTCTGCCCTGCCGGCGCGTGCGCAGACCATCGTCTGCCTGGAAACCACCCTGGGTGACATCTGTATGGAGCTGCTGGAGTCCGAAGCCCCGGTGACGGCACAGAATTTCCTCACCTATCTCCAGCAGGGCAGCTACCGGGAAAGCTTTTTTCACATCAGTGAGCCGGAAAGCCCGGCCTACCTGCAGGCTGGCCGCTTTGTGGACACCGGCACCGGGGGTAATAGTGCACTGTTAGAGATTTTCAAGCGGGCACCTATCACCAATGAAAGCAGTGTCTCAAATCTACGCGGTACCGTGGCGGCAGTCCCCGACGATCCGACCAATCCCGACAGTACAACCAGCCAGTTCCTGATCAACCTGACTGACAATACGAGCTTTGATACCGCCAATGGTGGTTACACCGTTTTTGCCCGCCTGATTGGCAACAGTCTTGAAGACGTTGCCGATATCATGTCAGCGTTCCCAGCCATTACCCTGGGGCTTGAAGGCCTGACCCGAGTACCGGTGATTGATGTTCTGTCTCCGGCTGTCGATTCGCCCCGTTTCATCATCTTTGATGCTTATGTTTTTGACGGTGATCTGGATGACTTTCTCAACAACAATGGTGGTTCAGACGGTGGCGATGGCGGCACAGATGGTGGTACCAATAGCGGCACAGATGGTGGTACCAATAGCGGCACAGATGGTGGTACCGATGGCGGTACCGATGGCGGTACCGATGAGGGTGATGGCGGTGCCACTGACCCGGGTGATGGCACACTTTACGAAGATGCCGTTTGTGTGGATACCAATGTCGGCGAATTCTGCATGGCGCTGTTCCCCGATCGCGCCCCGGCAACCGTGCAAAACTTCCTAAACTATGTCACCAGCAATCGGTACGACGGCACCATTGTCCACCGCAGTGTGCCGAACTTTGTTATTCAGGCCGGCGGTTATACGGCTGAGCCGCTCGGTGCCGGCATTCAGAAGGATCCGGTTGTCCAGAACGAGTTTGGCCTGTCGAACCTACGCGCTACTGTCGCCATGGCCCGGATTGGTGGCCAGGTAAACAGTGCCACCAGCGAATGGTTCGTCAACCTGGTGAACAATTCCCAACTCGATTTTGTGGATGGTGGTTTTACCGTATTTGCCGAAGTCATTACCGGCATGTCCGTGGTCGATGCCATCAGCAATCTCCCGCGCACCAACCAGCAGAACTTCCTGGGCAATGCCTTCGGCGAACTGCCGGTGACTGACCAGGACAACGATGGCCTGGATGCGGATGACCTGGTGCTTATCAACCGTGTCTATGTCACTGATGTCATTGTCAGCGATATCGACAATGGCACGGGCAGCGACGGGGACGGAGATTCCGGCGTAACCACCACGGCCACATACCAGCCCCTGTCGCAGAGTTTCACCATGCCGGTTTATGTCGGTGATTCACTCTATCGCTTCATTATGCGCCAGGCCCCGAACGATGTGCTGACCTTCAGCGTGGACACCTCAAGTATTGTTGCCCTCACCGATGTGGGTCAGGAAACCGCCACCATGGATCTGGATGCGGGCACCCTGGTGGTGCCGTCTATATCCGTGAAAGGCAAGGTGTTCAACGACGTCACCTTTGATATGACGGTCTATGAGACCCTGACATTCCGGCTGTCCGGCTTTACCCGAGCCACCGAGTAAACCGTGCTGACCTTCCTGCGTACAGTCATTCGCTATTCTGACGCGGCAACGGAAGGCCTGGGCAAAACCGCTTCCTGGTGCGCCATTGCCATGGTGCTGGTGACCTTCTATATCGTGGTCTCACGCTATGTCTTCAGCAGCGGTTCCATCGCCATCCAGGAATCCCTGATCTACCTGAATGCCCTGCTGTTCATGCTCACCTGCGCCTATACACTTAAGCATGACGGTCATGTGCGCGTGGATATTTTTTACGGTCCCGGCTCGCCCCGCTACAAAGCCTGGGTGAATCTGCTGGGCGGTCTCTTTCTGCTGTTGCCAGTGGCGGTGTTCATCCTGTGGGTGAGCTGGGATTATGTGCAGTCCTCCTGGCGCATTCATGAAACTTCACCCGAGGCCGGCGGCATCCCTTACGTGTACCTGTTGAAATCCCTGATCGTCGTCATGGCCGGGCTGGTCATTCTGCAGGGCATCACGGAAATCCTGCGCAACGTGCTGTTTCTGTTCTTTGATGAGCAGCCACCGGTGGAAACCGCAGATCACGCGGACACCTCGATCTGATGGAATTCATCCCGCTGCTATTGTTTCTCGCCGTCTGCCTAGTGCTGATGTGCGGCTTTCCCGTCGCCTTTTCCCTGGCGGGTACCTCGCTGGCATTTGCCGGCATCGGCATGCTCACCGGCACCTTTGATGCGGCCTTCCTGAACGCTGTGCCCAACCGCTTTTACGGCATCATGATCAATATCAACCTGTTTGCCGTACCGATGTTTGTCTTCATGGGCATGATGCTGGAGAAGTCGAAAATCGCGGAATCATTGCTGGAAGGCATGGCCCTGTTGTTCGGCCGCATGCGTGGCGGCCTCGGCCTGTCGGTGATCCTGGTAGGCATGTTGCTGGCGGCCAGCACCGGCATTGTCGGCGCCACGGTAGTCACCATGGGCGTACTGTCGTTGCCGACCATGCTGCGCGCCGGCTACAACCCGTCCCTGGCCACCGGCACCATCTGCGCCACCGGCACATTAGGCCAGATCATTCCGCCTTCCATTGCCCTGGTACTGCTGGGGGATGTCATCTCCAACGCCTATCAGCAGGCCCAGCTCAACATGGGTGTGTTCCGCACCCAGAACGTTTCAGTGGGCGACCTGTTTGCCGGTGCTATGGTGCCGGGCCTGATCCTGGTGGTGTGCTACATGGTGATCATAGTGGCCATCGCCATTCTGAAACCGGAGCTGGCGCCGCCGGCCAAGCCGGCCGATCTAGGGCAGTCCGGCCAGCGTGAGTCGCTCGCGCTGACCCTGACCAAAAGCCTGCTACCACCCCTGCTGCTGATCATTGCCGTACTGGGTTCGATCCTGTCTGGTGCTGCCACCCCGACAGAAGCTGCCGGTGTCGGCGGTATGGGCGCGATGCTGCTGGCCATGGCCAAACGCCAGTTCAGCCTGACCATTTTTCGGGATGTGGTGATTGCCACGGCTAAGGTCACGGCGATGGTCTACATGATCCTGGTCGGCGCCGCGATTTTCTCCCTGGTATTTCGCGGTTTTGGCGGCGATATCGTGGTAGAAGAGTTTTTCACCGATATGGCCGGTGGTGTGGTCATGGCGACCATCATCGTCATGCTGGTGGTATTCCTGCTCGGCTTCATTCTCGATTTCATCGAGATCACCTACATGGTGGTACCGATTGTCGGTCCGGTGCTGCTGGCCATGGGCCTGGACCCGGTCTGGCTCGGCGTCATGCTGGCCGTGAATCTGCAGACGTCATTCCTGACGCCGCCGTTCGGCTTTTCCCTGTTCTACCTGCGCGGCGTGGCCCCGGAATCGATCAAGACCACACAGATCTACAAGGGCGTGATTCCGTTCATCATTATTCAGCTGGCGATGCTGGGGTTACTGACGATCTGGCCGGAACTGACGACCTGGCTGCCGAACCTGATCAAGAACAGTTGATTGCATTAACGAAAAAGCCGGCAAGTGCCGGCTTTTTTGGGTCTGGTGTTTATGGCGTTCTGTGTCGGCAATCGGCCCTTTGGGCCTATACCGACCTACGACTATCCGTTCTGCAAAGCCGAATGGCGACGACGCGCCTTATCCGACCTGCACAAGAATCCCGATCAGGAAAATGCCGGGTGAGGGCTCTGCGAGCCTCTTCCGGCCAACTGAATAGGTGTTATGCCGGCGGTCTGCGTTGTTCCGCCTGCCTTTTATCCTTTTATCCCTTTATCGGTCGTTTATAACTTTCTTGCCCGCGTGTAGGCCTCCTCGGACACATCCTGATATTCGGCCATGCTGGCTTCGAACTCGCGGTAGGAGGCGTGTATGCGCGCACCCATCGGACTCAGGTTGGCGAGGTTGTCGATTTCTTCCTGGGCGATGTCATGCAGTTCCTTGAGCAGGTCTTCAGGAAACTGGCGCGGGGTAACGCCGTGGTTTTCTGCCAGCTCTGTCAGCGACATGGCGTTGCGTGCCAGGAATTCATAGGTCATTTCCTGGGCGGCGGAATCGGCGGCGGTACGCAGGATTTCCTGCAGGTCTGCCGGCAAGGCCTCGAACTCGTCCTTGTTGAACAGAAACTCGATGATCGCGCCGGGCTCATGCCAGCCGGGGTAGTAGTAGTAATCCGCTATTTCATAGAGACCAAAGGCCAGGTCGTTATATGGTCCGACCCACTCGGTAGCATCCAGGACACCCGTTTGCAGGGCGGTGAACAGTTCACTGCCGGGCATGTTGACCGGCACGCCGCCCAGGCGTGACAGGATGTCCTGGGCGAGACCAGGAATGCGCATTTTCAGCCCGCGAAAGTCTTCCTTGGAATTGATTTCCTTGTTGAACCAGCCGCCCATCTGCACGCCGGTCGAGCCGCTGGACATGGGAATGAGGTTGAAGGGTTCGTAGAGTTCCTCCCACAGCGCCATACCGCCACCGAACTGGATCCAGCTCTGCATCTCGTAGCCGTTCATGCCAAAAGGCAGCACAGTGAAGAACTGGGCTTCGGGCACCTTGCCCTTCCAGTAATAGGCTGCGCCGTGACCGATTTCGGCAGTACCGGCACTGACCGTATCAAACACTTCCAGGGCCGGAACCAGTTCTCCATCCCCGTAGACACGGATCTTCATGCGCCCGCCGGACATGGCTTCCACCTTGTCAGCGAACACCTCGGGCGCACGACCCAGGGCCGGGAAGTTTTTCGGCCAGGTGGTGACCAGTTTCCATTCGTAGGTTTGCTGGGGCGCGGCTGTGCCGGTGGCCGCGGTTTGTTCGCTGCCGCCGCCGCAGGCCTGGAGCAGAACCATGACAAGAAGAGTTGTGCCTGCTTTCAGAAAAGTCTTGTTAATGTTCATGTCCCCGTTTTCCCTTATCTTTTGTCACTGTTTTGTCGGCAAACGGCCTGCGGCCTATGCCGACCTACATCGTTCCAAACCGGCGCCCGGCGTTAAATCGCTTCCAGTCTGGCGTAGGACATCACGAGCCACTTGCCGCCCACATCGTCGAAGTTGATCTGGACGCGGGCATTGGCGCCGCTGCCTTCATAATTGAGGACCACGCCTTCACCAAACTTCGGGTGCCTGACGCGCTGGCCCAGGCTGATATCGGAGCCGGCGACTTTGTCGGTACTGTGAAGAGCGCCGATAATATCATGACTCTCCTGGCGAAAACCCCCGAAATCCCGGCCCCGGCGCACCTCCCCCTTCATGCGGATTTCCTCGAGCAATTCATCCGGAATCTCGCGCAGGAAACGTGATGGCCGGGTTAGCTGCTCTTCGCCGTGCAGGCGTCGTGATTCGGCATGGGTCAGGTAGAGCTTCTGCCGCGCACGGGTGATGCCGACATAGCACAGGCGACGCTCCTCCTCGAGTCCGGCCAGATCGTCCATGGACATCTTGTGGGGAAACAGGCCTTCCTCCATGCCGGTGATGAACACCAGCGGAAACTCCAGGCCCTTGGCCGAATGCAAAGTCATCATCTGCACGGCATCCTCGTAATCATCGGCCTGGTTGTCCCCGGCATCCAGGGCGGCCTTGTCTAGGAACCCGGTGAGGACATCAATCTCGGTCACCTCCTTCTCTGACGGGGTGTCCTGCAACGACTCGTCCAGGAAGTCGGTTTCCTGCGGCAGGTCCTCCACCTCAAAGGCCTTGGCGGCATTCACCAGTTCCTCGAGGTTTTCGATTCGGGTGCGCGCTTTTTCACCACCCTCTTTTTCATGATGCTGGATCAGGCCGCTCTGTTTCACCACGTATTCCGTGAGTTCATACAGCTCCTGCCCGTAGACCTGGTCTTCCATGGCGTTGATCAGGCTCATGAAGCCGGAGATATTCTGTACCGCCCGAGCCGGCAGCAGGGACTGCTCGACCACCTTGACCGCGGCCTGCCACATGGAGCAACCTTCGGCGCGGGCCAGTTGCCGCAAACTGTCAACGGTCTTGGTACCGATGCCACGCACCGGCGTATTGATGACGCGCTCAAAGGCCGCATCGTCATCACGGCTGGATACCAGGCGCATGTAGGCCAGGGCATTGCGGATTTCCAGGCGCTCATAAAAGCGGAAGCCGCCATAGATGCGGTACGGCATGCTCACCCGCAGCAGCGCCTCTTCCAGTTCCCGTGACTGGGCATTGGAGCGATACAGGATAGCCGCCTCGGTATGGCGGTTGCCGTTGTTGACCCATTTTTCGATCTGCCCCACGATAAAACGGGCTTCATCCTGTTCGTTAAAGGCGCCGTAGGTGGAAATCTTTTCGCCTTCCTTGTCCTCGGTCCACAGCTCCTTGCCGAGGCGGCCCGAGTTTTTCTCAATCAGTTTGTTGGCCGCATTGAGAATATTGGCGGTAGAGCGATAGTTCTGTTCCAAGCGGATCAGATCGGCGTCGCCAAAATCCTTGTCAAAATTTTGGATATTTTCGATGCGTGCGCCGCGCCAGCCGTAAATGGACTGGTCGTCATCACCGACTACGGTGATGAAACCGTGCTGACCGACCAGCATGCGCAGCCAGGCATACTGGATGGCGTTGGTGTCTTGGAACTCGTCCACCAGGATGTGGCGGAAGCGGTGCTGATAGTGCTGCAACAGGGCCGGGTGTTTCAGCCACAGTTCATGGGACCGCAAAAGCAGTTCGCCGAAATCCACCATGCCGCCACGGTCGCAGGCTTCCTCATAGGCGGCATAGACCCGGATCATGACTTTCATGAACTCTTCACCATAGTCTTCCAGGTTATGGGAGCGCAGGCCTTCGTCTTTTTGCTGGTTGATAAACCACTGGCACTGTTTGGCCGGCCAGCGGGTTTCATCCAGGTCCATGGACTTGATCAGGCGCTTGATGAGGCGCAACTGGTCATCAGAGTCCAGAATCTGGAACTTGTCCGGCAGCCCAGCTTCCTGGTGGTGCGCCCTCAACAACCGGTGCGCCAGGCCGTGAAAAGTGCCTACCCACATCCCGCCAGCCGGGCGCTCGAGCAACTCCTCGATCCGGATACGCATTTCATTGGCCGCCTTGTTGGTAAAGGTGACCGCCAGGATGCCGTGGGGAGACACCCCTTCCATCTGGATCAGCCAGGCAATGCGGTGTACCAGAACACGGGTTTTACCGCTGCCGGCACCGGCAAGTACCAGCAGATTACCGGGATCGGCGGTGACGGCCTTGCGCTGGTGATCGTTGAGGGAATTGAGTATATGGGAGATATCCATGGCAGCGAGATTTTAGCAAATGGACACTCCTGCTTGTGAAAAACTTGCTAAGACAGGATGAATTCACAGGCCGAGAGTATGAAAGCCGGTTTTTACTTGCTACTATCGAGAACAGTGACGCGTCGTCACTGTTTTTTATATTACCGGCAAGTCAACCCGCCGGTGTTTTTTCAAGAGTGAAATATGTCAGAGCAAGTAGAAGGAACCGTAAAGTGGTTCAATGATGAAAAAGGATTTGGTTTCATTGAGCAGGCTGACGGCAGGGACGTGTTTGTCCATTACAGTGCAATTATCGGCGAAGGTCGCCGCACTCTGGTAGAAGGGCAGAAGGTAATGATGGAAATTACCCAGACTGAGAAAGGTCCTCAGGCTGAAAATGTAAGCCCTGCTAACCCGGACTGATTCACGAGTATCAAACCCCGGCCTGTGGCATGACGCTGCCGGTCTGATGGTCTTTACGCTTTATCGTTCTCTATCGATGAACCGTAGCCCCTTTTGTGCCCGATTTTCCCCTTTTTACCGCCTGTTCACTGCTTTGGTGCGCGCGCACCTGACTGTTCACCGGTTCCGGCGATCATCGCTTATACTCGATATCGCTGACTGAACCCCATTGTTGAACCGCCGAGGATACCCTCCTGGAAAACACCAATCTCATCAAAGCCATCAGTGAATCCCTGGGCGGACTGCGAAAATCCGAGCGCAAGGTTGCCGACTTTGTGCTCGCGGATCCGTCCTCGGTTCTCGACATGCGCATCATCGACCTGGCCAACAAAGCCCAAGTCAGTGAGCCCACCGTGGTGCGTTTTTGTCGGGCGCTCGGCTATGACGGTTTCCAGGCCTTCAAGTTACAACTGGCGCGTTATCTTGGCAGTAGCGGCATCTACAGCCAGTTCTCTGTCAGCGATGCCGACTCCATTGCCGACGTCAGTCGCAAGGTGTTTGACTCCACCATCGGTTCACTGCTGGCCGTGCGCGAGGAGCTCGACATCGAGGCACTGGAAGCGGCGATCGAGGCGTTGGCCGGTGCAGATCGCGTTGAGTTTTATGGCTTTGGCGCCTCCGGTTCGGTCGCCATTGATGCCCAGCACAAGTTTTTCCGCCTGCAGGTATCCGCCGCAGCCTATACGGATCCGCACATCCAGCATATGTCAGCCATCTCCCTGAAGCAGAACGATGTGGTCGTGGCCATCTCCCAGTCCGGCCGCTCTACCGCGCTCATCCAGAGCGTGAAACTGGCCCGGGAAGCCGGTGCAACGATCATCGGGCTCGTGCCGGACAGAACGCCGGTCGCCGAACTGTGCGCCATCCCCATTCATATCAATGTCGAGGACAACCAGCATATGTTCACGCCGGTTTCCTCGCGCATTGCCCACCTGGTGGTCATTGATGTCCTGGCCATGGGGGTCGCGCAGCTGCGCGGCAGCATGTTGCAGGATCATCTAAAACGGTTGAACAAGAGCCTGAAGTCCCTGCGCTCCGGCACCCGCAAAAAAGACGATTGAGTCGACCTCAGGGCGCGAGGCTATCCGCCAACTGCCGCATGGCAAACACGGATGCCTGTGGTGTCAGGTCCCCACCGTCCAGGCTGGTGACGTTGAGCACATCGTCGAAATAAGGCCGTATGCCCCTTACATAGCGTATCGGTGAGGGAGACATAGGTGGCGCCCTCCTGTTCCGTCAGCGCGTGTATGGCCGGTCCCGTCTTCTCGATCACACTCCAGACCAGCTTCTCATCACCCACGGGAGCCAATATTTCGCGGGTTTCACGATAATGCACGAAGATTAGGTAGGGCACATTGTCCGCCCAGAGCGGCGGCGGCCCGATGAC
>JBMTQX010000077.1:0-11915 GCA_049446715.1 Pseudohongiellaceae bacterium | reverse complement strand
GCCCTGCAGAACGACGGCATCACCTGGGCCGCTGATCACCGCCGCCACCACCTGCATGTCGATGACGACGAGAAAGACCCGTATTCTGCCGGCAAGGGCTTCTGGTATTCGCACTTCGAGTGGATGATTCGCGACTGGGAAGCCACCCGCGAGGATGTCAGCAATGTCCCGGACCTGTTCAGGGACCCCATCCTGGTCTGGCAGCGCAAACATTACCTGGTACTGCTGCTGTTGATGAACCTCGGCCTGCCCCTGTTGCTGGGCTTTCTGCATGGAGACATCTGGGGCAGCCTGCTGCTGGCCGGCTTCCTGCGCCTGACCCTGAGCCAGCATTTCACCTACCTGATCAACTCTGCCGCCCACATGTGGGGCTCACGCCAGTACGACCCGAACCAGACTGCCCGCGACAACTGGTTCATATCCCTGTTCACGTTCGGGGAGGGCTATCACAATTACCACCACACCTTTGCCTTTGACTATCGCAACGGCATTCGCTGGTATCACTGGGACCCCACCAAGTGGCTGATTCGTTTCTGCTCCTGGATCGGCCTGGCCAGCGACCTGCGCCTATGCTCGACCTACCGGCAGGAACTGACCCGGCTGGAAGTGCAATACCGTCACGCCCTGCACGAGTGCGAGGAAGTGTTCGATTCAAAGGCCTGGCGTCGCAAGTTGGAAAAGGAATACCAGCAGCTGCTGGAAACCCTTAACCACTGGAACGAACTGCGCCAGCAGTGGACCCAGGTAAAGTCAGCAAAATTGTCCGCCCAGCTGTCCCAGGAACTGCACGAGAAGTTTCCGGAACTGGAAATGGAAGTGGAAAACCTGCGTCAGCGTTACCAGTTGCTGAAAGTGGAGCTGGCGAACAAGCGCAAAAGCTGGCAGGCCCTGCTGAACACCTTTACCACCCTGCCCCAGCCCGTGGCCTGATCCGGCATGGATTTGCGCCTGAAGGCGGCGACACCGCGCGCCTGGCTGGACACTGTGCTGGCGGATTTCGACACCTTTCTCGCCGACCATGCCAGCTGCGAAAAGAAAGCCTCGGGCATGGCCATGTCCATGATTTCCCACTACCCCGACCGGCCCGAGCTGATCACCGAGATGCTCAACCTCGCGGTGGAAGAAATGAGTCATTTCCGCGACGTGGTGCGCCTGATCCTGGAGCGCGGCCAGCAACCCGCCGCTGATCAGAAAGACGATTACATCAACCGCCTACATAAAGCCATGGACCAGGGCAAGGAGGCCTACCTGCTCGACCGGCTGCTGATCGCCAGCATTGTCGAGGCACGCGGGGCCGAACGCTTCGCCCTCATTGCTGATGGCCTGGCCGATCCCCGGCTGAAAAAGTTTTACCGCGCCATTGCCGACTCCGAGGCCCGCCATTACCAGCTCTTCCTGACCCTAGCCGAGCGTTATTTTCCGGCGGTGCGCATCGAACCGCGCCTGGAGGCCCTGCTCGACATCGAGGCGGCCATCATCAAAGACCTGCCCTTGAAAGCCGCCCTGCACTGACCCGCAGGGCCGGCCTCAACGGGCGCCCCCCTTACACATCCCCGATTTTTTCACATTTAGCCGATCCACGGCATTGCCTCGCCATGGCTAAGGGAGTAAGATGCCCGAAAAATATGACTCGCGAGTCATATTTTTGAAAAAAGTAATCTGAATCAGACAGTTGGACGTACCGACAGGGAATGTTACCTCCCCTGGCTGCATAAGCTCGGGACAGCGCCCAGATTTTACCGGTCTGAGGCACCTGCTGGCGGTGACATGACCTGCAAGCCCCTGGTCACGGTGATGGCGAAAGCCCGTTTGAGCGATTTTTCGCTAACTGCCGTATAACAGGATTTAACATGTATTTACGCCCGGGACACCGTCGGCAAAACAGGAACTCATCATGCTGAAAAAGCTGTTGCCCTTCGTCATTATCTTCGCCTCCCTGGCCGTTTTCGTGATGCTGCGGATGGCACGTCCCGAAGCCGAACAAAGCGAACCTCAGCAACTGCTCGTCGTGGTGGATGCCATGACGGTCACTGTCGATGATGCCACCATCACCGTGGCGTCCCAGGGTACGGTGGAACCCCGCACCAGCACCAACCTGGTCTCTGAAGTGGCCGGTCAGGTCGTCGAAGTCTCACCAGCCTTTGTCGCCGGCGGCTTTTTCCGTGAGGGTGATGTGCTGCTCAGACTTGATGACCGCAATTACCGCGCCGCGGTCAGTCGCGCAGAAGCCAGTGTGGCGTCTGCCCGCAGCCAGCTGGAACAGGAACGCGGCCAGGCCGATGTTGCCCAGCGTGAATGGGATCGCATGAGTGCCGAGGAGCAGGCCCGCATACGCGCCAAGGACCTGTACCTGCGCAAACCCCAGCTGGAAGAGGCACAGGCAAGGCTGGCATCTGCCGAGGCCGACCTTGAACAGGCCCGCCATGACCTCGCCAAAACCACCGTGATCGCGCCTTATGATGGCCTGGTCAGCGCCAAGAACACCGATATCGGCCAGTTCGTCACCACCGGTGCCTCCATTGCCGAAACCTTTGCTGTCGATTATGCCGAGGTGAGACTGCCGATTCCCGAATCGAAGATCGCTTTTCTGAACCTGCCCAATGCTGTCAACAACCTGACCAGTGGCGCCGCCCCGGCCAACGCCCCAGAAGTGGACCTGATCAGCAATATTGGTGGTACCGAATATCACTGGACCGGCAGGCTCACCCGCACCGAGGGGGTACTGGACACCCGCACCCGCGTGCTGTTCAGCGTGGTGCAGGTCGAGGATCCCTACAACCTTTATGATGACGATAACAGCTGGAACAGCCAGCCCCTTCGCATTGGCACCTACGTCAATGCCCGTATCCGTGGCCGCCTGCTGGAAGACGTGATTGTGCTGCCGCGTTACACCCTGCAAGCCAACAATGTCATCTGGACCGCCGATAACGAAGGGCGCCTGCGACCGAAAACTGTCGAGGTACTTGCCGTGAATGGCGATGATGTCTACATCTCCGCCGGCCTGGAAACCGGCGACCAGGTGGTCCTGACGCGGTTGGAAAACCCGCTCAACGGCGCGCCCGTCCAGGTCAATCTGGCTAAAAATACCCTGTCCTCACTGCAGCCCATCCAGTAATCCGGAGCCAGACCGCTCATGACATTGCCCGAAGAAGAAGAAAAAGGCCTGATAGCCTGGTTTGCCCACAACCATGTGGCCGCCAACCTGATGATGATCATCATCATCCTCGCCGGCCTGTTTTCGGTCTATACCATCCCGAAAAAATCGATGCCGGACTTCGATCTGACCAGCATCCAGATCACCACGGCCTACCCCGGTGCTACACCAACGGACGTGGAGAAAGGCATCATCATTCTCATCGAGGAAGCGGTCGAGGACGTGGATGGCATCAATGATGTGCGATCCGTGGCACGTGAGGGCAGCGGCACGGTGACACTGGAAATTGATGAGTCCTACGACATCAACGAAGTCCTCAACGATGTCAAAACCCGCGTCGACGGCATCATCAATTTCCCGGTGGAGGCTGAGCCTCCTGCCGTGAGCCGCACCCTGCTTCGCAACGATGCCCTGCGCATCGAGTTGTATGGTGATATTGATCCGGTCAGCCAGAAAGAGTTGGCCCAGCAGTTGCGTGAGGAATTGCTGGCGCTGCCCGATGTCTCCGCCGTGCGCATGGCCGGTGACCGCCCCTACGAAATCAGTATCGAAGTGTCGGAAAACACCCTGCTCAAGTACGGCCTGACCCTGGACCAGATTGCCCAGCGCATTCGGGCATCGTCCCTGGACCTGCCCGCCGGCTCCATCGACACTGAAGGTGGCGAGATTGTCGTGCGCACCCAGGCACTGGCCTATGACTACCAGGATTTCGACCGCATTGTGTTGATGACCACCCGCGACGGCACCATCCTCACCGTGGGCGATATCGCCACCATCATCGACGGCTTCGAGGACACGGAAACCTACGCCCGCTTTGACGGCAAACCGTCCATCAGCCTGACCGTCCTGACCACCGATAACCAGAACATGCTCAAGGTGACCGAGGCGGCCCGCAACTTTGTTGCCGAGCGCCAGCAGACCCTGCCGGACGGCATCAGTCTCGATGTCTGGGCCGACTCCTCGTATTACCTGCAGGACCGCCTCGACCTGATGACCGAAAACCTGCTCATGGGCGCCCTGCTGGTGCTGGTTATCCTGAGCCTGTTCCTGGAACTGAAACTGGCCTTCTGGGTCATTGTCGGCATTCCCATCTCCTTCCTCGGCGCCTTTGCCATGCTGCCGGCGGTGGGTCTGGACCTAAACATGCTCAGCCTGTTCGGTTTCATCATGGTGCTCGGGATCGTGGTGGACGATGCCATCATCATCGGTGAAAGCGCCCATCACAGCATGACCAAGTACGGGCACAGCTCTAAGAGCATTGTGCACGGTGCCAATCGCGTGGCGCAGCCGGCCACCTTCGGTGTCCTCACGACTATTGTCGCCTTCATGCCGCTGCTGATGATCAGCGGTTTTGCCGCTGCCTTTACCGAGTCCATCGGCTGGGTGGTCATCCTTTGCCTGGTATTCTCACTGATCGAATCGAAACTGATCCTGCCCTCGCACCTGATCCATTTCGGCAAGCCCAACGAGAACAGCTGGTTCAACCGCATTCCCACCAAAGTGAATGCCTGGCTCGATAACTTCGTGCATACATACTACGTGCCGTTCATCGAGACCTGTATCCGCAATCGCTACATCACACTGTCGAGTTTTATCGGTATGCTCATCGTGACCGCAGGTCTGATGGCAGGTGGTCTCGTGCGCGTGGTGTTCCTGCCGGAAATTCCCAGCGACTTTATCCAGGCCAGTGTCACCATGGTGGAAGGCAGTCCGGAAGAACAGACCCGCGCCATCATGAACCGGCTCGAGGAAGCCGCGCTGTCCCTGAACGGCCAGTTCGAATTTGATGACTCCGAAACCGGCGAAGTGTCCACCAAGGTGGTTGACCACGTGATCATCGTCGGCAGTGGCGTTTCCTCCGGAACCGCGGCCATCGAACTCGACAAGGACGTGCCCAGCCAGCTTGATGCGGACCTGCTCACCCAGTATCTGGAACAGTATGTTGGCAACATGCCCGGCCTGAAATCCCTGACCTTTTCTGCCGGCCAGGTGTTCGGCGGCAATCCCATTTCCTACCAGCTCGTGAGCAACAACCCGCAGGAACTGACGGCGGCGGCCAGCGAACTGGAAGCCAAGCTGCGCACTTACAACGGCCTCATCAACATCAAGAACGAAGCCGTCAACAGCAAAGATGAACTGCGCCTGCAGCTGCTGCCCCGGGCCGAAGTCATGGGCTTTACCCTGAACGATGTCACCAACCAGGTGCGCAATGCCTTTTACGGTTCCCAGGCCCAGCGCCTGCAGCGCGGCGATGACGAGGTTCGTGTCATGGTGCGCTACCCGGAACAGGAACGCGTATCCATCGGTGACCTGGAGGACATGTACATCCGCACCAGCGATGGCGACGCCGTGCCTTTCACGGCCGTTGCCGACTATGACATGCAGGATGGCTACGCCCAGATCAACCGTGTTGAAGGCGAGCGTGCCGTGGCGGTCAATGCCGACATCATTGAGTCCATGGTCGAACCCAATCTCGTCAACAACGACATCAAGAACAATTTCTTTCCCGAACTGAAAACCCGCTACCCCAGTGTCGATTACCGTGAGGACGGTGGCACCGCGGAACAGCAGAGCATCATCCAGGACATGATCCGCGGCATGATCTTCGCCATCTTCGGCATCTATGCTCTGCTGGCGATTCCGCTGCGCTCCTACACCCAGCCGGTTATCATCATGGGCGTGATCCCGTTCGGCATCGTCGGGGCTATCGTCGGTCACCTGATAGTAGGGATTCCGGTCAACTTCATGTCCTTCCTGGGCATCATTGCCCTGTCTGGGGTGGTGGTGAATGACAGCATCATCCTGGTGAACTTCGTCAACGACGCCGTGGCCAGCGGTGATCGCATTCTCCATGCCGTGGTCCAGGGTGGCTCCCGTCGTTTCCGGGCCATTCTGCTGACCTCGCTGACCACGTTCTTCGGACTGCTGCCCATCCTCATGGAGACCAGCATGCAGGCACAGTTCCTGATTCCCATGGCCACATCCCTGGCGTTTGGCATCGTCTTCGCCACCATCATTACGCTGCTGCTGATTCCCTGCCTCTACGTCATTCTGGAGGATTTCAAGGGCCGTGATGTGAAGAGCACCAGCGGCAACGAAGATCGACTAGGCAGCATGGCCTGAGTCTGAAATCCCTTGCCCGACAATCACTTGGAGGTGATTGTCGGGTATTTCACAGCTATTCTGACCTGCCCGCCCCGATCCCTGGTCGGCCCCGGCCGAGGACCCGCAATACAAACCCGGTAACACGTGTTTGGATGGAAAGCACCGGACGTGCCATAACCGGTTCAGGTCAACAAGATTTACTCGGTACTGGTCAGTAACCTGTTCACCATTACCGTGGGCGGCATTCTGTTCTTTCTGTTCAGCCTGTATCTGCAGGCCCGCCAGGAAAACATCAGCCAGAGCAGGTTCGCGGTGCTGGAGGAAGCTGCCGACGATGTCTTCAGCACCCTGGCACCCCTGAACGAATTTGGTTTTACCGAATGCACTGAAGACAACCTGCGCATCATGCAGGCCGCCCTCGTCAATGCCAGCTTTGCCAAACAGATCATGTTTTACCAGGACGATACCGGGCTCTGCTCAACCGTCAGCGGCATACTGGCCGATCCAGTAAAGCCGCCACCATCGGATTTCACTTCGGTGGTCAATGGCGCCGAAGTCTGGATCAATCACCAGTTCGTTCTCGATCTCACCGGTGAGCAGATCAACGCCATCATCAAGCTTGGCAACTACAGCGCACTGAGCGACCCGACAATTTTCACCCTGGATGAAATCAGCAGCCAGAACTCCCTGGAAAAGATTCACCGCGCAGGACTGAAAATTTCCAGCGATGACTTAGGTACCGGCTATTCCAACTTCAAGCAGCTGAAAAAAATCAACTGTACCTACCTGAAAGTGGACCGCACCTACATTGCCGATCTGGAAGATGAACCCATCCGTTCCTCGCTGATACCGCACATTATCAACATGACCAATCAACTCGGCCTGACCGTTATCGCCGAGGGTATCGTAACCTTTGACCAGCAGGTGATCCTGGTGGGCCTGGGTATTCGCTATGGGCAGGGTGCCTTTTTCGGGCGGCCGATGCCGGTCGAGGACCTGGTCAACCAGCTCAAGCGTCGTGACCAGGTCACCCTCTTTGATCCTGTCATTCTGGATGGCTGAAATCTGTGCAGAAGAGTCGTGCTATGGCCTAACCAGCGCAGGCTGACGCTTGAATTCATGGCGGGGCAATAAGAGAATCAAGGCCACTACAACAACAACCCAAACAGGGGATCACCCATGCACCAATCCACCCGCTTTCTGCTCTGCGTCCTTTCCGGTTTATTGCTGACCGGCCTGGCCACTGTCTCCACCCCGGCAAACGCCCAGGACTGCGACCGCGCCTGCCTGGCCGGATTCCTGGACCAGTATCTCAATGCCCTGGTGGCCAATGACGCCAGTCAGGCACCCTTGAGCTATGGTTTCCGCCAGACCGAGAATTCCGTTGTCACACCAAACGACGAGGGGCTATGGTCCACCGTCACCGGCTTGAGAGCCCTGCAACGCCGTTATTTCGATCCGGCAGGCAGCACGGCCGGTTTCTTCGGCGTGCTGGATGAAGACGGCGAACCGGCCATCGTGGCACTGCGCCTGAAAATCACCAACCAGATGATCACCGAAGCGGAATGGCATATCGGTCGCGAGCAGGATGTCGGCATTACCGGCGAACCCGGCGGCGTGGTTTTTGATCTCGACAACCTGATGGCGAACCCGCCCAACGAGGGTTTCGTGCCGCTGGATCGCCGCTACAGCCGCGACGACCTGATTGCCGTGGCCAACAGCTATTTTGACGGCATCATTGCCAAGAACAGCAAGGTCATCAAGGGCCATCCGGGCTGCGCCCGCTGGGAAAACGGCTTTCCCACTTTTGGTGGTGAACTGGCTCCTGGCGCCACCGGTTTCGAGGGTAAATCAGACTGCCGCACGGCCGGCGACTTCGGTTTGGCCCAGATTACTGCCCGCCGCGTGCAGGTGGTGGATGTGGAACAGCAGATTGTTATGATGTCCGTCGTGTTCCTGCGCCAGCCCGGCAATGAACGCTGGCGCAACCATTTCACCCATACCATCAGCATTGAGGACGGCCTGATCCGCCAGGTCCACGGTGCCATGTTTTATGCCCCGCCGACACAACCGGTGCCGAACTGGCCCCCCTATGACGGCAATTTCCCGTTGTCGTTTGATACTGCCGAATAACACTGGAGTAACCCGTGACCCATACCTTCACCCGCCGCTTGTTGCCACTGGCCGTATCTGCCCTGCTGGCCTTACCCGCTGCTGCCCAGACGGCAGCGGAAGCCGAGGCGTTTCTGCAGGACGCCGAAAGCCAGCTGGAAGCCGCCAGCCATGAATACGCCCATGCGGCCTGGATAGCCGCGACGTATATCACGTATGACAGCCAGAAAATCGAGGCCACGGCCTACCAGCGTTTTCTGGAATTATCCGTGGGCTTTGCCAACGCGGCAGCGCGTTTCAATGACGTGGAACTGGACTTTGCCGACCGCCGCAAGATGGAACTGCTGAAGCAGTTCCTGGTGATTCCGTCACCGCAGGACAGCGAGAAGGCGCGCGAGCTGGCCGAGATCGGGTCGGAAATGGCCGCGCTGTACGGGGCCGGCGAATACTGCCGCAATGAAGGCCTTACCGGTGCCCAGGTGTGTTACAGCGGCGACCAGATCGAGAACCTAATGCGCGAGCTGCGCAACCCGGAAGAGTTGCTCGAATTCTGGGTCGGCTGGCGCGAGATTTCAAAGCCCATGAAGCCGCTGTATGAACGCCAGGTGGAAATCGGCAATGAGGGTGCGCAGGAACTCGGCTACAACAACATGAGCACCTTCTGGCGCGCCAAGTACGACATGAGCGCCGATGCCTTTGCGGCGGATGCCGATGCCCAGTGGCAGAAAGTGAAACCTCTTTATGATGCCCTACACTGTCATGTGCGCGCCGAGCTCAGCGATTACTACGGTCCTGAAGTGGTGCCGCCCACCGGCCCCATTCCCGCCCATGTCCTGGGCAACCAGTGGGCACAGGACTGGAGCTACCTGTACGACATCGTGAAACCGGAATCCTCCGACCTGGGCTATGACCTCGATGCCCTTGTGAAGGAAAAAACCAGCAGTGCCGAGGACATCGTGCACATCGCCGAGAACTTCTTCATCTCCCTGGGCTTTGATCCGCTGCCCGATACTTTCTGGGAACGCTCCATGTTCACCGAGCCGGTGGACCACAAGGCCGTCTGCCACGCCAGCGCCTGGGACCTGGATGACCAGGATGACCTGCGCATCAAGATGTGCATCGACCAGAGCGCCGAGGAGTTTCGGGTAGTGCATCACGAGCTGGGCCACAACTTCTACCAGCGCGCCTACAAGGACCAGCCGCCCCTGTTTCGCGGCAGCGCCAACGATGGCTTCCACGAAGCCACCGGTGACACCATTGCCCTGTCGGTGACGCCGAAATACCTGGTCGACATCGGCTGGCTGGACGAGGAACCGCCAGTGGAGGGCGACCTGGGTTACCTGATGAGCATGGCGCTGGACAAGATCGCCTTCCTGCCCTGGGGCCTGATGATCGACAAGTGGCGCTGGCAGGTGTTTAACGGCGAGGTCAGCCCGGATGAATACAATGCCGCGTGGTGGGCGTTGCGCGAGGAATACCAGGGTGTTGCCTCCCCGGTACCGCGTTCCGAAGACTACTTCGACCCCGGTGCCAAGTACCACATTCCCGGCAACACGCCCTACATGCGCTACTTCCTGGCCTATATCCAGCAGTTCCAGTTCCACCGCGCCCTCTGCGATACCGCAGGTTACGAAGGCCCCCTGCACCGCTGCTCCATCTACGGCAGCAAGGAAGCCGGCGCCAAGCTCAACGCCATGCTGGAAATGGGCCAGAGCCGTCCCTGGCAGGATGCCATGGAAGCCCTGACCGAACAGCGCCAGCTGGATGCGTCAGCGATCATCGATTACTTCGCGCCGCTGAAGGAATGGCTGGGCCAGCAGAACCAGTTCAGGCAGTGCGGGTGGTGAAACCAGGCAGATGCTGAGTCAGGCAGCGACCACGAACTAGTTCGCTACTGCGACATCTGCGCGCAGGATACCGACCAGGTTCGCGGCGAGCTCCGCCGCTTCTTGTCCCCGTTCTGTCAGGTAGCCACCATCGCTTAATGTGGTGATGCCCAGTTCATGCAAGCGCCTAGCCGCGGCAATTCTGCCCGGTTCTGCCTCATGATGGACTTTCAGTCCTTCCATGGGATTGCGAACATCAAACAGCAGCAGGAATTCGATTTCCTGCAAGAGTTGTGGATCAAGGCCCATGGTGTCCCCCTTCAGGCTTGCTCTTGAAAATTTCCCGGCGGAATGGTTGCTGCCTGGCATGCAGCCACGTCATTCCGACTCCAGTATGATACTGCCTACACCGGTACTCGACGCCGGCACGTGTGTGAAACGATACACCTCCCGAACATTGTCCCCGAGCGCTCCCCGCATCACCAGCCACATCACCAGTTCCACCGCCTCCGCACCGGCCTCCCGCATGTATTCCAGGTGCGGGATGCGCGCGAGTTTTTCCGGATCCTGAGACAGGCCATCGAGAAACATGTTGTCGAAGTCCTGGTTGATCAGTCCCGCCCGCGGTCCCTGTATCTGGTGGGACATGCCGCCGGTACCGAAAATCACCACATCGAGTTCATCGTCCCATTCTGCCACCGCCTTCCTGATGGCTTTGCCCAGGTGGTAACAACGGTTACCGGTTGGCGGTGGATACTGCACCACGTTGACGGCAATGGGTATGACCCGTACCGGCCAGGCATCGGGCTGGCCCCAGAGCAGACTCATGGGCACCGTGAGACCGTGGTCCACCTGCATGTCGTTGACGAGGGTGATGTCGAATTCATCCAGCACCAGGGACTGCACCAGGTGCGCGGCCATTTCGGGATAGCCTTTCACCACCGGTACAGGGCGTGCGCCCCAGCCTTCATCGGCAATCATGAATTCATCGCCGCAGCCGATGGCGAAGGTCGGGATCATTTTGAAATCGAAGGCGTTGTTGTGATCGTTGTAAACGATAATCGCCACATCGGGCCGTTTTTTTGCCATCCATGCCCTGGCCGGCAGATAGCCGTCGAACAGGGGTTTCCAGTATTCGGTTTCTGTCTTGCCCAGGTCGACCGCGGCACCTATGGCGGGAGTATGTGATGTGCCGATTCCAGCCGTGATGGTCGCCATCAGCCCGTTTCGCCTTCTGGTTGTTCGGAACGCGAACGCCACCCGTTCGGCGAGCGGCCGCCGGCCAGCATCATGTTCACGTATTCCTGCTCGCTCATGCCGGTCATTTCCGCCGCCATGTACTGGTAGGAATGCTGGTCCGTGAACGCCAGCTTGGCCAGGCAGTAGACAACACCGCCCAGTGCCAGCAGGGTATTCCAGTCGCGATTCATGACCGCGGTGCGTTGGGCATCGGTCATGGGAAACTGCTTCAGGTAGCCGGCCTCGTCATCGAGAAAGGCCTTGCGGTTCTCCGCTTTCATCAGCGACATGAAGAAGGTATTGAGGTGATAGCCCTGGCGTGCACGCTGGGCATCGAACACCCACGTGCCGGGGAGGTCTTCGTAATCGGGTTTGCCTGTTGTCATAATCATGTCTATCTGGACTAAAAACCAGCCTATAGAAAAGCTGTCCGCATCTGCAACGTTTTACGATATTTTCCCTGGTTCTGGTTCTGGTTC
>JBMTQX010000076.1:0-12326 GCA_049446715.1 Pseudohongiellaceae bacterium | reverse complement strand
TTGGGATGAACTGGGGATTTTTGATTAAAAGAGGCAAAAGGCAAAAATAGGGTACGCCCTAAAATGTGCCTGTCAACGTCTCACGAGGATTTACCAAACTCGAATGGATAGGTGCAGGTCGGTATAAGGCGCTTGCGCCGCCATCCGACATGGCGATCACAGGTCGCCTTATTGAAACGCTTTCAACAGACACAACGATGTCGGATGGCGGCCTGCGGCCTTATCCAACCTACCTCTTTACGTGTCCGAATGACGACGCTTCGCACCACTTTCGGCTTGCGGATTCCACATAAAGCCAAACGAGTCGTCCTTGCCTCTTGCCTCAGTTATTCAGGCATAGGTAGCTCTGGCAACTCGTGATCTAGCCGTGCCATAGCCTTGCGGTAGAGCGAGGCGCTCTGGGCATGCTCGCCCATGTGTTCCAGCAGGCGCGCCAGCTCGGCATTGGCCTGTGCCGACAACGTCGTACTGCTGGACAGCCGCAGGGCGCCCTCAAAATACTCGCGGGCTTTGCCCCAGAGCTTGTTGCACAGACACACCCGTCCCAGGCTCAGCATCAGTGCCGCATTATTGGGACGCGACTTCAGCCATTTCTCCAGGGTCACCATGAGCCGATCCGGTTCTGTCGTTGCCAGGTAACCGGCCTGCAGGATAATACGATCACTCCACTGGTGCTTCAGCCAGGAAGACATTTCCGCCAACGCCTGGTCATGGCGCTCAAACTCGGCCAGTTTCTGCAGATAGATCAGCGTGATGTCCTCGCCTTTTCGTACTTTGCGGTCGACCGAATCCCACAGGGTTTCCAGGGCTGCAAGGCCGCCGGTTTCGGGGGCGACACACTGCAGACGGTAGATCGCGACCTTCTCCTGCAGTTCAGTCAGTTCTTCAGGGGTAACGACCTTGTGTTTTTCCAGCTGCGGTAACAGGGCATCAAGTTTCACCCAGTCCTGTACCGACTGGTAAATGGTCTTCAGCATGGCCAGCACGTAAGGACTGCCGGGCGCCTCCTTGTCCAGCGCCAGCAGGATGGCCAGGCTCTGCTCGATCTTGCCGGAACGGTATTCCAGCAAGGCCTTGAGGGACTTGATGGCGGGATTGGGTTTGGCGGATTTGCTGTTGGCGCGCTCCAGGCAGTAGTTCCAGGAGGCGGTGTCCTTCCGCTGCCAGGCGGCCAGGCTCGCGGCCAGGTAATTGAACGCCGGTGAAGACGTGCGATCGGCATTTTCCACCAACAGCTTGTAGGCATCCTGCCAGTGACCAAGCAGCAGCAAGCGCAACCCCTCCTCACTGGCCTCCGCGGCCTGGCGCCGGCGTCGGCGTGCACCAAAAACCGAGTCACCCTTGAACAGGCTGACAGGATTGAGCAGGCCAACCACGCGGTAGATGCCATAGGCCAGCACTGCCAGCAGCACAAAAAACAGCACCATGGCTACCAGCGTGCTTTCCACTGACCAGGTGCCAAAGGACAACAGCACGTAACCAGGATCATCCCCTAGTAACAGGTACAGGCCGGCGCCGATAGCCAGTGCGAGCAGGCTGTAGAAATAGATGCGTCTCATCAGTTACCGGCCCGAGTGGTGCCCGCCTCCTGTGCAGAGAGAATCTGCTCCAGTGCGGCCAGGCTGCGATTCAGCGGCGGCACTTCGCTAACAATGCGGCGGCCCCGGGCGGCATCGAGTGTGTTCAGGATGCTGGCCTTAATGCCTTCATCCCCTGTCAGGTAAGTGGCAACCGTATCGCGGGCCTGGCCCAGGCTGGCGCTGAAGACTTCCTGTTCGCCGCGCAGCAATGCCGTTCGACCCTGTTCAATCTGCAGGCGGATGCCCTGGATCAAGACCGACTCCTGGCCCGGGGTCATGAGCGGCTGGATGGGCACGTCGCGCCGACGCACCACAAAATAGTTGTTCAGTGTGTTGCGCATGTAGCGGACAAATCGGCTGAACCAGTCGGCTTCGGCCGCTGTGGCCTGCCCGTTCAGCGACACCGGCTGGCCGTTGTTGATCTGAACGGCCAGATCATTGGTCACCTGCAGACTGTTGACCTGGTCGGCCACCGCACCCAGTTGCAGGTACAGGCTGCTCACATCCACTTCGGTGACGGCGCGTATAGCAGCCAGCTCACCGGCCAGGGTTTCCCGCACGGCAAAAATGGCAGGATCATCGATGGCCTTGAGCACATCATCGGCCGCAATGTAGAGCGCCTGGGCCGTGGTCATGTTGCGGGAGACAATCAGGTGCTGGCGTGCCAGGCGCAGCAGCGATGCCGCTTCTGCCAGCTGCCATTCCTGGCTGGCGCCGGGATTGGTGGTGCTGATGCGCAGGCGGATGCTGACCAGTTCATTCTGCAGGCGCGCGATGTCGGCATTCTGTTGCGCAAACAGCTCGGCCGTTTTCTGTCTGACCTCGGCGAGGGTGTCCTGGAGTGCCTGGTTGGCCGTTTGCAAAACCTGGTTGCCGTCTTGCAGGGCATCGAGACGGGCCAGGGTGTCATTGCGCTGATCGGCCATTGTGTTCTGCTTACCAAACAGGACATTGATGGCCTTGTTCTGTTCATACACATAGAACCCCGCCACGGCGATACCGGCTACCAGAAGGAGATTGAACAGCAGGCCAAACACACTGACACGGCGCGCTTTCACTGGCTTTGCCACCGCAGGTTGCGCGGGCCCGGCGGCAGCCTTCTGGCTGTCCTGGTCTTGCTTGTCATGGGTTTTGCTGCCAGGAACGGCAGCGGATTGGGCGGCCGATGTGGCCTCAGCTGGCGCTGCGGGTGCTGTATTCTGTGCCGGATTGTCGTTGTCTGCAGTCATGGAATGGGACGGTCTTGCCGTCAGGGGGATGACTTCAATGCGGCCATTATAGCGGGATCATCCGCTCCTGACATGGTTACGCAGTCGTCAAAGCCCAATTCGGCGGCTACCTCGGCCAGGCGGTCCGAGGAAACATACAATGGCAGTTTCGCGGGCGCGATACGGTCGGTCGCCAGCAAGGTGGCCAGGTTGGCCAGCGCCTCGGCACTGGTGACAATCACGGCATCCGGGGTTTGTGCATCCAGCAAGGTGGCAATCTCGCCCGGGGCATAATGCGAACAGCGGCGTTCATAAATCTCCAGGTAGCTGACCTGGGCGCCCCGCTGCTTCAACGCAGTGGCCAGCAGCTCACGCCCGCCGACGCCACGCACGATCAGTGCCTTCCTTTCCGCTATATCCTGCAACGCCGGCAATGCCAACAGGGCTTCACTGCTCATGCGCCGTACTGGGTAGTGCACGGTCAGGCCATGGTCCTCTAGCACGGCGGCGGTCGTCGGCCCAACCGAAAACACATCCACCCCGACGGGAAATTGCGGCCAGTAATTTTCGATCAGGGCCATGCCCAGCTGGGCGGCATTCGTGCTGATAAAAAACAGCAGTTCAATCTGGTCAAGCGCCATCACCGTGTTACGGATCAACGGGGTCTCAGGCAGGGGCGCTATTTCCAATAACGGCAGCTTGCACACGGTCATACCGTGCTTTTCCAGCTGGGCGGTGAGCGTATCAGCCTGGCCGTCAGGCCTGGTCATCCAGATGGTCTTGTTTTTGAACGGATGTTCAGTGACCATCAATTGCCGCCAGGATAGCACTGGCACCCTGGGCCAGCAGGTCATCAGCCACGGCATGACCCAGCGCAATACCATCCTTTGCCGGACCCGTTGCCTCACTTCGCAGTATGCGGGAGCCATCGGGTTCACCCACCAAGCCACGGATGTGCAGGGTTTGGTCACCGCCGTCGTACTGCAACTCGGCCAGGCAGGCAATGGGTACCTGGCAACCGCCATTAAGACGGGTATTCATGGCACGTTCGGCCTCAACACAGAGGGTAGTGTCACGATCAGCGAGCGGGGCCAGTAGGGACAGTGTATCGGCGTCGCCCTGGCGGCATTCAATACCGACGGCACCCTGACCGCCTGCCGGCAGGGAAACACCGGCCGCCAGTGTGGACGTAATGCGCTCTCCCATCTCCAGGCGAATGAGGCCGGCAGCGGCAAGGATAATAGCCTGGTATTCGCCGTCATCGAGTTTACGCAGGCGCGTGTTGACGTTGCCGCGCAGATCGCGGATTTGCAGGTCCGGCCGCAACGCCTTCAGTTGGCACTGCCGCCGCAGGCTCGAACTACCGACTATGGCACCGGACGGCAGGTCGTCCAACGATGAAAAGTCATTGGAGACAAAGGCATCACGGTAATCCTCACGCGGACAGATCACGGCCAGTTGCAAGCCGTCTGGAAAAAACATCGGCACATCTTTCATGGAATGCACCGCGATATCGGCCCGCCCTTCCAGCATGGCCACTTCCAGTTCCTTCATGAACAGGCCCTTGCCGCCGATGCGGGACAGGGGTGAGTCGAGAATCTGGTCGCCCCGGGTGGTCATTGGCAACAGTTCGATGGCGAGGCCGGGATGGTGTTCCCTCAGCTTGCGGCTGACATAGTGTGCCTGCCACATGGCCAGCGGACTTTCACGGGTTGCGATGCGAAGGCGGTTACTGCTCATAAAACTGTCTTGTTCACTGGTGATACTAGGGGCACCAGCACAGGGTTATCGGGTGATACGGCTGCCGGGCATGACATTTCCGGTCATGCAGAAAAGCGCCATTGTACCTTGCTGCGGCTACCCCAACCATTGCCGCGGTTGCTATAATCGCCGCTTCCTTATTCCAGCACCCTCGATTTACCGGATTCTTCATGAGCCAGGAGCAACAAACCGACAAGCCCTGGGGCGGTCGCTTTTCTGAACCCACCGATGCCTTCGTGGAACGCTTCACCGCGTCTGTGGGTTTTGACAAACGCCTCTATCGCGCCGACATTGCCGGTTCCATCGCCCACGCCACCATGCTGGCCAAAGTAGGCATCCTGACAGAAGACGAAGCCAGCCAGATCACAGCCGGGCTGAAAGACATCCAGGCCAGCATCGAAGCCCGTGAGTTCGAGTGGTCGGTGAGCCTGGAAGATGTGCACATGAACATCGAAGCGGCGCTCACGGCAAAGATCGGCGCTGTTGGCAAGAAGCTGCATACCGGACGCTCCCGCAACGACCAGGTCGCGACAGACATCCGCCTGTACCTGCGCGACGGTATTGACGGCCTGTGCGAGGCCATACGCGCCGTGCAGAAAGGCATCCTCAGCCTGGCCGAACAGGAAGTCGACACCATAATGCCCGGCTTCACCCATTTGCAAACCGCACAGCCGGTCAGTTTTGGTCATCACATGCTGGCCTGGTTTGAAATGCTGCAGCGTGACTTCGAACGGCTGCTGGACTGTCGCAAGCGCGTGAACATCATGCCGCTGGGCGCCGCCGCTCTCGCCGGCACCTCGTTTCCCATTGACCGGCATCTGACTGCTGAACTGCTGGGTTTCGACAAACCGGCTGCCAATTCCCTAGACGCCGTCAGCGACCGTGACTTTGCCATCGAGTTTACCGCTGCCGGCAGCCTGATCATGACGCACCTGTCACGCATGTCCGAGGAAATGGTGATCTGGACCTCCGCGCAGTTTGATTTCATCGACCTGCCCGACCGCTTCTGCACGGGATCAAGCATCATGCCGCAGAAGAAAAACCCCGACGTGCCGGAACTGGTGCGCGGCAAGACCGGGCGCGTCAACGGTCACCTGGTGTCACTGCTGACCCTGATGAAAGGCCAGCCGCTGGCCTACAACAAGGACAACCAGGAAGACAAGGAACCGCTGTTTGACACGCTGGATACACTGGGTGACTGCCTGAAAGCCTTCGCCGACATGATCCCGGCCATCCGCACGAAAAAGGACATCATGCGCAGTGCCGCCCTCAAGGGCTTTGCCACGGCCACCGATCTGGCCGATTACCTGGTACGCCAGGGCATGCCGTTCCGTGACGCCCATGAAGTTGTGGGCAAGGCAGTGGCCTTCGGCATTGCAGAGGGGCGCGACCTCAGTGAACTCTCACTCGCAGAACTGCAACAGTTTTCGGCTGGCATCCAGGAAGATGTGTTTCACGTCTTGAGCCTTGAAGGCTCACTCAATGCCCGTAACCATATTGGCGGAACGGCGCCCGAACAGGTCCGGCAAGCCATTACCACCGCTCAAGCGCTAATTGATTCCTGACAGGAAAGCACCATGGAATTCAATGCTGAAATGATCAACACCCTCATCATCCCCTGGGCGATCAAGATCATACTTGCCCTGGTCATCTTCATCATCGGCCGGATGGTGGCGAAATCAGTCACAAACATCACCAAGAAGGTCATGCGCAAATCCAGCATAGACGAGGCCCTGGTCAAGTTCCTCGGTGGCCTGATTTATGCGGTGCTAATGGTCGCCGTGATCCTGGCAGCCATTGATACCCTCGGTGTCAATGTCACCTCCCTGCTCGCCATTGTCGGTGCGGCCGGCCTGGCCGTAGGCCTTGCCCTGAAAGACTCCCTGTCCAATTTTGCCGCTGGCGTCATGATCATGATCTTTCGGCCGTTCAAGATCGGCGATTTTGTCACTACTGGCGGCACTTCCGGTGTCGTGGACGAAATCGGGCTGTTCTGTGTCCTGATGCACACGTCGGACAACCAGCGCATCATCATTCCCAACTCCGCCGTGTTCGGGAACACCATCACCAACGCCAGTGCCCTCCCGACCCGCCGCGTCGACCTCGTCATAAGCATCAGCTACGACGACAACATCGGCACGGCCAAGCAGGTCATCGAAAACATCATCAAGAGTGACGAGCGCATCCTGGAAGATCCGGCCCCGGTCATTGCCGTGGCAGAGCTGGCCGACAGCAGCGTCAACCTGGTAGTGCGTCCGTGGGTGAAATCCGAGGATTACTGGGCGG
This sequence comes from Pseudohongiellaceae bacterium, assembly GCA_049446715.1. GTDB lineage: Bacteria > Pseudomonadota > Gammaproteobacteria > Pseudomonadales > Pseudohongiellaceae > Eutrophocola. The sequence goes on along the minus strand of JBMTQX010000076.1, from coordinate 5,491 downwards.
TGCGTTTTGACCTGATTGAAACCATGAAGGTGAAACTGGAAGCAGCTGGTATCTCCATTCCGTTCCCGCAGCGCGACGTGCACATCTACAACGACTCCACTGTCAACGACAGCGCGGTATAACAGCGCTTCACGAATTTCTTGTCCGGATGTTTGCAGGTCAGCCCTGGCTGGTCTACAACGCCTGACATCTTTCCCCGAGCGCCTGGCGCTTCCTTTCAAGATCGCTAATATCCGCCAGTCTGGCATCCAGAAGGGCATTGGCCTGCTGGTACAGCGCCAGGTCATGCTCATTGCCTTCATGCAGTTTCAGAGCAACCGCCGGGTCCAGCTGGTCCAGCAATTCATGCACACTTTCTCCCACTGGTTGTGACGGCTTGCTGGTGCTGACATTGCGTCGCACCCAGGCCAGGTCAAGACCGGAAAAGACGTTGCCCAGTGTTTCTTCCAACACTAGCATGGAATCCATGTAGCGCTCGACCAGGCAAATGTGCGCCTGCCCGCTGGCCAGGTACTGTGCCGCCGCTCGGTATTTGTCATCCATGTGGTCGGGTGACGGGCCGGTGCCGGACAGAAAAATGGTGTGGATGTTGCGGATGGTCGCCGGTGAGTCTGCCTGCAGGTACCAGTCCACGTAACGGTTCAGGTCCAGTTCCTTGGCCCGGCGCGGGCCTTCGGTATCAACGCCGGTCTGGGTTTTTTCAAAACGGTATACCGACCACACCCGCGCCAGCGGATGACGCAGGAAATAGACCGGATGCAGAGTCAAGCCCGGCTGCCCGGTGATGCGGAAATGCAGGGAATGGGAAGACAACGCCTGCACCTGCGGGTGCTCGCCCAGGTAATCCAGCAGGTAGGCATTGCGGTCTTTCAAAAAGGCCTGGTCGTCGCGGTGATCGACAAAACACTCGCCGAAACACCGACGCAGGCTGGCGTCAAAGGTCGTGCCCGCATTCTTGAAAATATGGGCATGCACCAGGACCTGGCGCGTGGTTGCCGTCATGAAAAATCAAAGGCGATGTCGACACCACCCTGCGACTGGCAGATGGCAGACAGTTTTGCCGAGAGGGTTTCACCGTCGCTGTCGCAAATCCAGTCATCATCACCCATGTCGAAGTGAAATCCACCGGATTTGGCGGCCAGCCATAATTGGTGGGTAGCCGACTGCCGGGTGATGATTATCGATGAGCCATTGGTACAGGTAATGGTCAGGATGTCGTTGACGGATTCGTAGTCGAGGTCACTGCCACTGTCTTCAAGGGTGTCCTCGATGGCAATCAGGGTGTTTTCGTAGCGGGTGCTGAAATCGGCATCGCTCATGACTGGGGTCCGGGCATATGAAGTTCAATGAGGGGCAAAGTATAGCGGTCTGTGGTCACGGGGCAATCGCTTTCGTGGGAAAGTGACAGGCTGGTTTGGTGTTGTTCGCGGCTGCAGGCGCTCCCAAGCCAGGGATGCGTGCGTAGATCGGCATAGGACCGCAGGTCCGTTTGCCGACTATTGGCTTGAGATGTTTGATGTCGGCAAACGGCGAAATGCGCCTTTGCCGACCTATGCATGAAAGGCATACCTACAAGTATGCTGGAGCAACTTCAGCCGCGCACCAGCAGGACCGCTAACCACTGTCGCTTTCACGGTGTTAACAGCCCGCAACAGAAACCAGTATAATCGCCGCTGCTTTACGCAATTCACACCCACCACTCACGATATACAGGGGACATCTCTGGCGATGAAAAAGCTGCTGCTGGCCGGACTGTGTGCACTGGCGCTTGTCAGTCTCACGGGCTGCGGACAAAAAGGCCCCCTGGTGCCTCCGCCCGCTGCTGCCTATAGCCCGCTTTAACCTGATCGCTGCGCCCGCTATGGACTTTTTTCACTACGACAACCATCAGCTTTATGCTGAGGGTATTGCGCTGACCCGTATTGCCGAGGAATTCGGCACGCCGTGCTTCGTCTACTCACGGGCCGCGCTGGAAACCCGCTACCAGGCATATGCCGAGGCCCTGGCTGGCTGCGACCACCTGGTGTGCTATGCCGTCAAGGCCAACTCCAACCTGGCCGTGCTGAGTGTGCTGGCCAAACTGGGCAGTGGTTTCGATATTGTCTCCGGCGGCGAACTCGCGCGGGTGCTGGCGGCAGGCGGTGATCCGTCGCGCGTAATTTTTTCCGGCGTCGGTAAAACCCCGGAAGAAATTTATGCTGCCCTGGACGCCGGGATCCACTGTTTTAACGTGGAATCCCGGTTTGAACTGGAACGCCTGAACATGCTTGCCATTGATCGTGGTGTGCGGGCACCGGTGTCGCTGCGTGTGAATCCGGATGTGGATGCCAAGACCCATCCCTATATTTCTACCGGGCTGAGCCAGAACAAGTTCGGTGTCTCGATGGATGATGCGCGCGCCATGTACCGGCATGCCGCCACGCTGGCCGGCGTTGAGATCATCGGTGTGGACTGCCATATCGGTTCGCAGCTGACGCAAATTTCCCCTTTCCTGGATGCCCTGGATCGCCTGCTCATGCTGATTGATGAGCTCGCCGATGTGGGCATCGCCATTCGCCACCTGGACATCGGTGGTGGCCTGGGTGTGCGCTACCGCGATGAAACCCCGCCCACGCCCAGTGAATTGCTGTCTGCCGTGCGGGAAAAACTCGGCGACCGCGACCTGAAGCTGGTACTGGAACCGGGCCGATCCATCTGCGGCAATGCCGGCGTGCTCATCACGCGGGTCGACAACATCAAGACCAATGGCGAATACCGTTTTGCCATTGTCGATGCTGCCATGAACGACATCATCCGCCCGGCCCTGTACCAGGCCTGGATGGACATCATTCCAGTGGTTCCTAATCCCGATGCCACCGCCGCAAGCTATGACATCGTCGGCCCAATCTGTGAAACCGGAGATTTTCTCGGCCGTGACCGGGAACTGGCCATCAGCAACGGCGACCTGCTTGCCGTATGCTCTGCCGGTGCCTACTGTTTTGCCATGAGCTCGAACTACAACACCCGTAACCGCGCGGCCGAAGTGCTGGTCGATGGCGACACCGTGCACCTGGCACGCCGCCGTGAAACCTTCGCCGACCAGCTGTCCCTAGAAACCCCGCTGGACTGAGACCATGGCCGTCATCAACTTCACGAAAATGCATGGCCTGGGCAACGACTTTGTCGTACTCGATGGCGTCACCCAGGCATTCAGCCTGACGCCGGAGCAGATTCGCGCCATCGGCGATCGCCACACCGGTGTCGGTTTTGATCAGCTGCTGGTGGTGGCGCCGGCAACCCGCGACGACTGCGACTTCGCCTACCATGTCTACAATACCGATGGTTCCCGCGCGGAAAACTGCGGCAACGGTTCCCGCTGCATGATCAGCTTCATCAAGAGCCGCGGCCTCAGTGACCGTGACGACTACCACCTGGACCTGATCAATGGCAGCCGCCTGCACTGCCGGGCCAATGCCGACGGTACGGTGACCACGGACATGGGCGCGCCGGTATTCACACCGGCCGACATTCCCCTGCTTGCAGAGTCGGAACAACCGACCTATGACCTGACCCTGGCCGATGGCACGTCCCTGCAGGTGGCGGCCCTGTCCATGGGTAACCCCCATGCCGTGCTGGTGGTAGCAGATGTTGACCTGGCTCCCGTGCAGACCTGGGGACCCCTAATCGAGCACCATGAATTATTCCCCAACCGCGTCAATGCCGGGTTCATGCAGGTGGTTAATCCGGGTATAATTCGGCTCAGGGTATTTGAACGCGGTGCCGGTGAAACCCTGGCTTGTGGCACAGGTGCCTGCGCTGCGGTGGTTGCCGGCATCCGGCAGGGGCTGCTCGATTCGCAGGTCAATGTTCTGCTCCCGCATGGCATGTTAAGCATCCGCTGGGATGGCAAAACGGACGGTGACGACAGTCATGTCCTGAAGACCGGTCCGGCAGCGACCGTTTTCGAAGGGACGCTCACACTGTAACACTTGCCACGCCCTTCCAGGCAACAGAGGAATAACAACAGCATGAAGCCAGATCCCAGCGAAGACCTTGGCGCCACCGAAACGCTCAATGATGAAACGGTCAGCAAGTACCTGATCGAGCATCCCGAGTTTTTTGATCGCCGCAGCGATCTGTTGCTGGAACTGAGTATTCCCCACGAATCGGGTGCCGCCATTTCCCTCCTCGAACGCCAGGTGGCGCTGTTCCGCGAACGCAACCGCGAACTGCAGAGCAACATCAACGAATTCATCTTCAATGCCGAGGAAAACGATGCCCTGTTTGAGAAAACCCGCATCATCATTCTCGAGCTGCTCAAGGCCGGCAACCTGACCGACCTGTCGGAAGCTGTCGACACCATTCTCAAGGCGGAATTCGCCGCCCATGCCAGCCGCCTGTTGTTCATCACTGACAAACCGGCACCGGCTGAAGGTGTTCGCACCCTGGCGGAAAGCGAAGCCCGCGACACCCTGGGCCGCCTGTTCGACAAGAAGCGCACCTTTTGCTGTGAACTGATCCCGGAGCAGGCCAAGCTGCTGTTTCCAGATACCACCAAGGAAATCCTCTCCGCCGCGGTCATTCCGGTGCACCTGCCGGAGTCCATCAAGGAAGGGGATATCGGCATGCCCATCCTGGTCATTGGCAGCGACAAGCACAATCACTTCAATTCCAGCCTCGACACCCTTTTCCTGGATTTCATCGGCGAAATACTGGCTGCCCACATTACCGGACTTGTTGACTGATGCTCTCAGCATCTGCCCGGCCCGGCTATTACCCCTGCCCATGAGCACCCGCCCACTCATTTCTGTCCTGATTCGCACCAAAGACAGGCCGACCCTGTTGTGCGAAGCACTGCAGTCCGTCCTCCGGCAAAGCTGGGACAACCTGGAAATCATCATCGTTAACGATGGTGGCGAGGATGTCTCGGCACAGGTCATCCCGCAGGCCGCGGACAACATCCACTGGTACAACAACACCGGTGACCTCGGCCGCTCCCATGCCGCCAACCTGGCCATGGCGCAGGCCACCGGGCAGTACTGCCTGTTCCTGGATGATGACGACAGCATCGACCCGGCCCACCTGCAGAACCTGGCCGACGCCCTGGCGGCGCATCCGGAACACGTGGCCGCCTACAGCGCTGTCAGGGTCATGACCAATGGTGTTAAGGCAGACAAGCCCGATTTCTGTTATCCCTTCGATGCCGTACGGCTGATGATCGAAAACTACATTCCCATCCATGCCGTGCTCTTTCGCCGCGCCCTGATCGATGCCGGGTTACGGTTTGACCCGGCCTTTGACCGCTTCGAGGACTGGGATTTCTGGCTGCAGGCGGCCGAGCGCCACACCTTTGTCTACGTGGACAAATGCACGGCCACCTATCGCGTAGATTCCGCTTCCGGTTTTGGTGCCAAGGACGATACCGGTGAAGCGCTCAATGAATACCGCATTGCCGTGTACCGCAAATGGCTGCCGCGCTGGCCGAATGACAAGATCCTGGCCATAGTCGACA
>JBMTQX010000075.1:0-12569 GCA_049446715.1 Pseudohongiellaceae bacterium | reverse complement strand
GCCTAGGCCAATTCCCGCCGCATGCTCTTGCAGGACAATCGCATCAACCTGGTGTTCCAGGTCGGCGAGCAGCCGGCTTTTCCGCCTGCGGCACTGCCCGTGATTGCCTATGACGATCACATGTCATGTCATATCAACGGTCAGCAGATCGACCTGTTTCACTACAGCGAAGCGCACACCACCGGTGACACGGCCGTGATTTTCCGCGGTGACAACGCTGTGCACCTGGGTGATGTGTTCAACAACAGCGGCTATCCCTTCATCGATGCCGACAATGGCGGCAGCCTGCCGGGCCTGATCCGTTTCTGTGAGGCGGTGCTGGCCGAAATCGATTCGGGCACTGTTGTCATACCAGGCCATGGCGCTGTGGCCGGTTACGAACGGCTTCAGGATTATGTTGAGACGCTGTCCATCATTCGTGATCGCATTGCCGCCCTGATTGACGATGGGGCTTCACTGGATGAGGTAATAGCCGCCAGGCCGACCGCCGACTTTGATGCCAGCTGGGGCTCACCCGACATGTTCATCAACCGGGCCTATGCCAGTATAAGTCGGTGATCAGTCCTAACAACCAGGGCTTTTATGTCGCCAACCCCATTCGCCTGGAGAAGGCCTTATTGAGTAGGCTGGCTGATCTTTTTTCGGGGAAGCGGGTTTTGCAGGTCATGCCATGACGACTTCATGGATTATCCAGGCTGTTAGGACCACTGACATGCTGCCTTTCAGGCTTGCCCTGCTGCGACCACACCAGCCGGTGGAGACCTGTGTGTTTCCAGGCGACAGTGATGCCATCACGGTGCACCTGGGGGCTTTTCTGCTGAACGAGATCAAGGGCATCGTGTCGTTGTACCGGGAAGATCTGGCCGGCCATGAAGCCGGTAATGGCTATCGGTTTTGCGCGCTGGCCATTGCGGAAGCACTGCGTTGACAGGGCCATGGTCATGCGCTGCTGAAGGCTGTGGCAACTCTCGCCCGGGAACAGCAGGCCGACTACCTATGGGCCAATGCCCGCATTACGGCGCTGGATTTCTACCTCAAGGCGGATTACCTGATTGGTGACCAGGAATTTAATGGGGCCGTCGTGGGGCCGCACCGGCTTGTGCGCAAGGATTTTTAAAACGCTTAGTCGCTGAAGCGGCGCTTTTCTCCGATCAGGATCAGGGACCTTCTAGGATACCCGTTTCCTTTTCACTCTTGGCGATGACCACGGCGCCGCAGGAATCACTGAAGATATTGACCGACGTGCGGCACATGTCCAGGATGCGGTCGGTCACCAGCAGCAAGCCAATCGCCTCCACCGGCAATCCAATAGCCGTCAGGATGACCGTAATCGCCACCAGGCTGGCAGCAGGAATACCGGCCACGCCAATGGAGGTCAGTAGCGCGATCAGCACCACAGTGAACTGGGTGGTAAAAGTCATTTCCAGGCCATAGGCCTGGGCCAGGAAGATCGCCGCCACACATTCATAGAGGGCCGTGCCATCCATGTTGATGGTCGCACCCAGCGGCAGCACGAAACTGGTGGTGCGTTCGCTGACACCGGCGCCTTTCTCGACACACTCCATGGTCAGCGGCAGGGTGCCGCTTGAAGAGGCCGAGGAGAAAGCCGTCAGCATGGCCGGTGCCATCACTTTCAGATGCCGGTAAGGCGGCACCTTGGCCACGTATTTCAGCACCAGCGGCAAGGCTATGAAGGTATGTGTGGCCAAGGCCAGCATGACCGTGATGAAGAACAGCAGCAGTGGCCGGAAAGCCGCGAAGCCGGTGGAGGCGACGGTTTCCGCCACGAGTCCGAACACCCCATAAGGCGCGAACTTCATGATCCACAGGGTGATCTTCATCATGGTCTCGGAAATACCGCGCCAGAAGTCGACCAGGACTTCACTTTGCCTGGCCGGTATCTGGGTCATGAAGAAACCAAACACGAGGCTGAAGAAAATCAGGCCCAGCATTTCGCCGTTCACGGCAGCGGCCACGATATTGGTCGGGATCATGCGAATGAAGATCTGCACGATATCGCCACCGCTGCGGCCTTCCACGCTCGCCACGGCCGAGGCAACATCGGCATTGTCCAGGGACAGGTTCAGCGCATCCCCGACCGGCTCCCCGCCGGAAATGCCCGGGGTAAAGATATTCACGAACAGCAGCCCGATGAGAATGGCCATGGTGCTGGAGAAGGCATAAAAGAGGATGGTCTTGCCGCCCAGGCGCCCGAGGTCGCTGCCACTGCCTAGGCTGGAAATACCGACAATGATGGAGGCCATCACCAGCGGCACGATGATCATACGCAGCCCGTTCATAAACAGGGTGCCGACAAAATCGTAGGCGCTGTAGAAGGTCACGCCAAAGAGACTGCCTTGCGTGCCCGTCAGGGTACCGGCTACTGCGGCGAGCAGGATGGCAATCAGAATTTGCCAATGAAGCTTGAGTGTTGGCATGGGCGTCAGGAATCTCCTGCATGGAAAGGCAACTGCTGATTTATTTAACCAGTGCGGCTTTTAATTAGCAACGCCGCGCGGGCTCTGACTATAATGCTCGCCACCATGACAACACCCGACTTTGACTAGCGCCATGGCCGACACCCGCTACTTGGCGAGATGCCGGACCTGGTTTGGCAGCATCGCTGGCCGCCTTGACCGTGCTTTCGCGCAGCGCTTTCCCCATGTCCATGCCCACCTCCCGGATTACTGGCGCCTGGCGCGCATGGACCGGCCGATTGGTATTTTCCTGCTGCTCTGGCCGACCCTGTGGTGTCTGTGGATTGCGGCCGGCGGCATACCCGATCTGGATCTGCTCGTGATCTTTGTCCTGGGCACCACCCTCATGCGCGCTGCCGGTTGCTGTATCAACGACTTTGCCGATCGCGACTTTGACGGCCATGTCGAACGCACCCGGGAGCGGCCGCTGGCCACACGCCGTATTACCGGCAAGGAAGCGCTCATCCTGTGTGCCCTGTTATGTGTGCTGGCCTTTATCCTGGTGCTGTTCACCAATCGCCTGACGATCTACATGTCTTTTGGTGGGCTCGGCCTGGCGCTGCTGTATCCCTTCATGAAGCGCTTCACGCACCTGGCCCAGCTGTTCCTGGGGGCGGCCTTTTCCTGGGGTGGGCTGATGGCTTTCACCGCCCAGACCGGTGAGCTGCCCGTCTATGCCTGGCTGCTGTATACCGCCAACTTCATCTGGACGGTGGTGTATGACACGGAATATGCGATGGTGGATCGGGAAGATGACCTTAAGATCGGCGTGAAATCGACCGCAATCCTTTTCGCCGAAGCCGATCGCTTCGTGATCGGCATGCTGATGGTGTTCTTCCTGCTGACGATGTCACTGAGCGCCAAGCACTTTGCGCTCGGCGGCTGGTTTCAGTTTGGCCTGTTTCTGGCCGCCTGCCTGTTTGCCTACCAGCAATTCCTGATCTGGAAGCGACACCCGAAGGATTGCTTTCGGGCCTTTCTGAACAATCATGACGTGGGTATGGTGATTTTCTTTTTCACCGTGGTGGATTTGTTTATCCCGTAAACGAAGCAAGAACTAGAAACAAGACAAGAACAGGATGATCCCGAGCAAAATCTGGTCAAGTTTTTTCGGGAAGTTCAGGGTTTTAAAGCCTGTTTCTTTGATTGCCGGATGGCGGCCCTGCGGGCGATACCTGTAGCCGGACGAGTCGTCCTGGCCTCTTGCCTCCAGCCTCTTCTAGAGCAACTCTCTGCCGTTGAAGACTTCCCGCTCCAGCCCGAAGGAGTCCACGCCGTCGACCGCACCGAGGTTGACGCGGAAATAGCCCGGCTTGCGGCTGCTTTCATGGAATGTATAGATACCACAGCGATTGCAGTAGTAGTGTTTGGCGGCCTGGTTGCCGAACTGGTAGCAGGACAGGGCATCGCCATCGATTTCGCGCTTGAGATTGGCATCGGCCAGGGGCGGATTGAGCATGATGGCGGCGCGGCGCTCGCAATAGGAACAGTTGCAGCTGAGACCCGACGTGATTTCATCGGCATCAAAACTGAATGTCACGGCGCCGCAATGGCAGCTTCCCTGGTAATGAGGCATCGGCTTCTCCTGGCAGGTGATGCGGTAAATCAGGTCACGAATAATGGATCAGTTGCGGTTTGCGCCACCGGGTATCCACGCCCAGTGACTGCAGGATTTTCACCCCGCGCGCATAATTGCGTCCCACTGAACTCACACCATGGGAGTCATCACCCGGCACGATGGCAATGTTCTGGGCAATGGCTTCGGCCAGCACCGGCATGCTCGGGTACTGCTCGGTCGCCTTGTCGAAGCCACGCAGGTTGAAGTCCAGGATCAGGTCATGGTCGGCAATGAAAGCGAGGTTGCGTGCCACGCGAGTTTCGACCTCGGGCAGGTGCAGGGTGTCCATGTAGTCCGGATCAAACTTGCGAATCAGGTCAAAGTGTCCGACCACCGCCGGTTTAAGCACCTCCAGCATGGCATACTGAGCATCGAAGTAGGCACAGTACAAGGCTTCCACACTACCGGTACTGGCCACGGCCTGCTGGAAATGGGCCTCATCATAATCAATACAGATGTCATTGACGTGATGCACCGAGCCAACCAGGTAGTCCGGTTTCAGCTCATTGACGAGCTGGTGTACGAAAGCGGCCGAACCGGCGTAGGTCTCGGTTTCAAAGGCGGTCAGAATCTCGATGTCGTTTCGGTATTTATCCGCCAGCTGGCGGCATTCGCAAAAGTAGTCACGAAAGCGTTGCAGCAGGAAGTCAGCTGTCAGTCCTTCGGCCTGTTCATCCGGATAACGTAGCGCATCACTCAGGGGCGCCATGTGTTCAGTGATGCCAACCCAGGCAAAGCCTTCGGCAATGTAAGCGCGAATGATATCCTCCAGCGGGTCGCTGGCATGGTGGCAGAATTGTCCGCTGTGACCGCCATGGACTGAGACTTTGTTGATGTGCTGGAGGTCAGTGGTCATGGGAGGCCGTTATGGGCAATGGGATGAAACATTCTCGGGCATCGCTGGGTCTGGATGACACACATTCTAAATCATTGAGAGACAAGGCTGCACGTGTCGCAAGACATGACCGGAAAATTTGCCGGATGGCGGCCTGCACGGTAAGTCGGTGGTAGGCCGGAAGAGGCCGCCTGCGGCCGTCATCCGGCATCCATTCAGCCTGATCGTCATGTCGGCAAACGGGCTACGCCCGATACCGACCTACAGAATGCGCCCTGAGATGATTACAATGACCACCAGTGTTTTTGATTGACCCGGCAACCGGAGTTTTCTTGCCAACTGAATCCCCACCCACCATGCATCTGCGCTTCCTGACCAGCATTCGGGAGATCGCGCCTGAAACCTGGAACGCCCTGGCCGGTGACGCCTACCCCTTCCTGCAGCACGGGTTTTTTCTGGCGCTGGAAGACAGCCGCAGCACCACCGCCATGACTGGCTGGCAGCCCTTTCATGCTGTCGTTGAAAGAGAAACCGACACCGGGACGTCAGAGGCTGTCGCCTTGCTGCCGCTATTCCTCAAGGATAACTCCAGCGGAGAGTATGTGTTTGACTGGTCCTGGGCCGATGCCTACCAGCGCCATGGCATGAACTATTACCCCAAGCTGGTCTCGGCCATTCCGTTTACCCCCTGCCCGGGACCGCGCCTGTGCATGGCCCCTGGCGAAGATGTGACGGAAATCAGGCGCCTGATCAGTCACTACATCCCGAAGCAGGCACAAAGCCTGAAGGCCTCGAGCTGGCATCTGCTGTTTCCCGAGGAAGCCGAATGCGCCGCCTTTGCCGAATTGGGCATGCAATCCCGCGTGGGCTGCCAGTACCAGTGGTTTAACAAGGGCTTTAAGACTTTTGACGACTTTCTCGTCCGTTTCAGCTCCCGCAAACGCAAGAACCTGCGCAAGGAGCGCCAGAAAATTGTCGATGCCGGTATCACGTTTGACATGCTCACCGGGGGGGATATCACGGACGAACACTGGCAGCAGTTCTACCGGTTTTACCAGAGTACCTATTTCGTTCGGGGCCGGGCGCCGTACCTGACCGAAGAGTTCTTCACCCTGATTGGTCGCGCCTTGCCCGACCGCTTGCTACTGGTGATGGCGAAAAAAGACGGGCAGTATATTGCCGGCGCGCTCAGTTTCATTGGCAGCGATACCCTGTACGGCCGCTACTGGGGTTGCACCGAGGAGTACCAGTTCCTGCATTTTGAAACCTGCTACTACCAGGGCATTGATTACTGTATTGAAAAAGGACTGCAGCGCTTTGATTCCGGCGCCCAGGGCGAGCATAAGATCCAGCGCGGCTTTGAGCCGGTGCTGACCTGGTCAAACCACTGGATAGACCATCCTGATTTTGATGCGGCCATCAGGCGCTTTCTGGATGAGGAAGCGGATTATGTGCGCCGTTACCAGCAGGAAGCGGCCAACTACCTGCCGTTCAGACAGGAAAATAGTTAAGCCTTTTCTGCCAGACCAGCATACGGTTATTGGCAGGCATTTCATGATCGGCCACGAGCACCAGGCCTTCCTGGGTTGCGTGCGCGTTCACCACTTCAAAATCCCGAATACCGCCATGGCGGCCCTGGGCTTTAAGCCACTGGTCAAAACGCGCATTGCTTTCACTGGTGTATTGACCGTTGTAGTTGAACGGTCCATACACGCACAGGTGTCCCTGGGGCGCCAGCACGGTGCCGACACCTCGGAAGAACCGGCCAATGTGAGATTCGGGCATGATATGCAGCGTATTGGCACTGAAAACGCCATCAGCCATCACCAGCGGCCAGGAGTCATCGGTCACATCGAGTGGCAGGGGCGGCAGGATATTGTCCAGGTCGACCCCGGCCAGCCCGGCCCGGACCGTGTCCAGGTTGGCTTTAATGTCGGAGGGTTGCCATGTCACCCTGGGCATCTGCCTGGCAAAATACTGCACATGCTGGGTGGTCAGACTGCCAATCTCAAGGATGATATCGCCAGCTGAAAAATAGCCGCTGATCACGGCAAGTATGGGGACCTTGTTGTTCTCACAGGCCTCGGAGAAGGGTTTTGACATAACACAATAGGGTCGCGCGATAATACGATACGCTCAATCTACCAGAATCACGGAAAATCAAAATAAGGCCAAAAAGCCACATTGCCGGTCTCATCACACAATTGCATGAAAAGGTTGCGGACAGCGACACTAGCCCGCAGCAGGAAGCCGCGCTAGCGCGCATGAAAAGTGAATTGAGTGAATGGGAAGGCCTGAAACCTCCCGCCAGTTTCACGGAAACAGCCGAGCTGTTATTGCAAGAAGTGGAAGAGGAACACCCGAAAGCTGCCGCCCTGCGGCGTGAATTCATCAATGCCCTGAACAGGATCGGCGTGTAGGCGCAAACCCGGTTTATGGCTTGCGTAAAAAGACCGGTTTAGCCGCTGTCGAATCCCCTTTACTGAAGGTATAGCCATCACGGTCAAAGCCGGATAAGGCCGCCGGGTCCTCAACCCGGTTCTGGAGAATCCACGCGGCCATCCGGCCACGCGCTTTCTTGGCAAAGAAGCTGATCACCTTGTACTTGCCGTTGCTGTAATCCTTGAACACCGGTGTCACGATGTCAGCCTCGATCCGCTTTTTATCCAGCACGTTGAAATATTCATTGGACGCCAGGTTGACCAGCAGGTCGTCGCTGGCCGCTTTCATCTCACTGTTGATGTGCTTCGTGATCTTGTCGCCCCAGAACGCGTACAGGTTCTTGCCACGCTCATTTTGCAGATCAATTCCCATCTCCAGCCGGTAAGCCTGCATCAGGTCGAGCGGTTTCAGCGCGCCATAAAGCCCGGACAGAATACGCAGGTGTTTCTGGGCGTATTTCAGGTCGGCGGCGGAAAAGTTCTCGATCTCCAGCCCGGTGTAGACATCACCCTTGAAGGTGAAGATGGACGGGCGTGAATTGGCCTCATTGAACGGGGTTTTCCACTGCTTGAACCGCGCCTCGTTTAGGGTGCTGATGGCTTCACTGGTATGCATGAGCTTGCCCAGGCCTTCCGCCGAGTAGCCACGCATCACTTTGACCAGCTTGCGGGTATCCGTGAGGAATTCCGGCTGGGTCAGCGTGGGAGCCTTGTACGGGGATTCCAGGTCGAGTGTTTTTGCAGGTGAAATAACGATCAACATATCAATTTTATTCTAGCTATCAGATTTCATTCAGGAAGGCGTCCCACCAGTGCAGTGGCGTGGTGCCGTCTTCCCGATCGTAGATGTTGCCATAATACCAGACCGAGTCGGTGTAATTGGCCATGATGCCATCAAAGAGCCGCTCGATATCAGCAAAACCGACATTGACATGGATGCTGTAGACCAGGGCCCGGTCGGTTTGCAGGTCCAGCGAACCGCCCTGCTTTTCCACTTCCGGCGTCAGGTTTTGTTCCAACAGGCTGATGTTGTCTTTACGAAACACGCGAATGGCCAGATTACCGCTGCGGCGCAGGACCCGGTAGTCGGCCGGGTTACTGTCTTCCACGGTGAAAATATCTCCGGCGGCTAGGTCACGGACAAAGAGGGGGGAACGCAGCAACTCGAACTGGCCCAGCTCAAGGATGCGCACCGGCAGCTTCTCCATGATCGGCATGCCCTGGTCATTGCTGCCAGCCACCAGCTGCAGCCAGCCGGTCGGTTTGTCGTTAGTGTCTGTCATGGTGCCTTCTACCGTCTGTCCGCCTGGCCCGTCACGGCGGTTTTGGCTTGAATTTTCCCGGGCGCATGGTAACAGGCTGCCCGTCCGCTTTCATCCCGCTCTGGGCTCTTTGCGGTGTTTGCGCCAGATCAAGTCCTCTTGTTGTCCCGGCGCGTAATCTCTCCACTGAATTGGCAAAAGCACGACCCAACAGGGGGAAACCGAATGTCACTCTACAAGAATATTCTGGTGGCCGTGGACCTGACGAAGGATTCGGCCATTATCCTGGACAAGGCCAGGACCATCGCCAAGCAAAACGATGCTGAACTGAGCATGGTGCATGTCATCGAAAACATTGCCGTGGGTTATGCGGTGGAAGTGACCAGCGTCGACATCGAAGGCCTGCATGAAGAAGTCACCAAGCAGGCCAAGTCGAACCTGCGGGAGATGGGCACCAATGTCGGTATTTCGGAAAGCCGGCTACATGCCGTGCTGGGCCAGCCTGCCCGTGAAATCCGGGAACTGGCCAAATCCATCGATGCCGACCTGATCATCATGGGCGGCCATGGGCGTCACGGCTGGGAGCTGCTGTTCGGCTCGAGGTTATCCAGTGTCACCCACGGTACCAGCTGCGATCTTCTGGTCGTTCATATCGAAGACTGAGCAAGCTCGCGCGCGATTTGCGCACCGGCCAAAAAACCTGCAGTCTTGCTGCAGGTTTTTTTATACCCGGGATTTGATCGTGTTGTTCTTGCTGCACAAACTGGCCTGCCGCCTGCAATGGGCAGGGCCGATCGCCATCCTGCTCGCCGCCCTTGGTTTCGCCGGGGTGCTGCTGAGCCTGCTGGGGGACCCGTCACGCTACAGTGCCTGGCTGGAGCCCGCCCTGGTGCTCGTGCTGTGGGGCATGATGCTGTATGCCTTCCTGAACCTGTTCCGCCGCATTCCGCCCCCGGTGCTGCCCCACGATGATTTCCTGACCCGACTGGGCTCTCGCATCGTGCTGGCGCTGTATACGCTGCTGGCGCTCCTGGTGGTGCTGGTCACACTGGTGCTGGTGTGGATGAGCACCCGGCTGATCCTGCTGGATTGAGCACAGAATCACCAGGGATGAAAAAAGGCCGGCGAATGCCGGCCTTTTTTACTTTCCGCGTACTGGTCAGAACACGTACTCCAGCCCCAGACTGGCGGAACGGCCTTCGAAGTAGCTGTTCACATCAAAGCCACCCTGCGTGGTTTCGCGCTTCTGGTTCAGCAGGTTTTTCGCCTGGAAATTAAGAGTCCAGTGATCACCCATGATACGGGTGTAGTTGAAGTCCAGCTCGCCGTAGGCTTCGTCATAGACATCAGGCTGGCCCAGGATACCCACTTCACGAATTTTCTCGCCGGTAATGTGGTATACCAGTGAACCCTTGTTGCGGAAGTTGTCATCCATACCCAGCTGGATATTGAGGATGTAATCCGCCTGGCCCTGCAGGGCGCGGGTCGTGTTGGTGACCAGGCCGGAATCCTCCGGCTTGATGGAGACTTCGGAATCAATCAGGGTCAGGTTCGCTGCGACAAACCAGTTGGCCCAGTCACGATTGATGAAGTCCAGCCAGCGAAAACCGTCCAGCTCGATACCGCGTATGTCAGCCGCCTGGGCGTTGATGAACGTACGCTGGTTGGCCGCACCCGGCTCGATGATGGCCTCGATCGGAGTTTCGAATTCCTTGTAGAACAGTCCGACAGAAATGCTTTCATCGCCGGAGAAATACCATTCCCAGCGCAGATCGTAGTTGTCGATATAGCCTACGGTCAGATTCGGGTTACCCACGACAACAAAGCCGGTGACCGGGTCAATGAACGGCGCCGGTGACAGTTCACGAAAATCCGGGCGGGAGATGGTTTCCGAGTAACCGGCACGAACCTGCATGTTGTAGTCATCGAGAATCCAGGTACCGGTCAGAATCGGGAACAGGTCATCACTGGCCAGCTGGCTTTCAATGGCCTGGTCGGGATCGAACAGGTTGAAGGTTGAGACAGTCTGCACAGACTCTTCGCCTCGGACACCGGCCAGCAGCCGAAGGAAATAGGTCAGCTCGATATCGGCTTCCACGTACCAGGCGTCCAGTTCCTGATCGGCCGTGTAGTTATCTGTGGCACGGGTGCCTTCACGCAACTCAAAACCGGACCGGCTGATATTTTCCGGCACCATGATCTGTTCCAGTGGCAACCGGCGCACATCAAAACCCGTGATATCCGCACCATTGGCTAGGAACAGGAAACGGCGGATCTGGGATTCACGATCTTTCCTGACCTGGGTCATACCCATGGAGAGTTCCGTATTGGTGTTGAAGGGCGTTTCCAGGAACATCTTCGCGGACACCCCCACATCCTGGTTGTTGTCTTCCAGGGCCGACCACCAGCGCTGGTTGGCATCGGCGCGCAACGCATAAGCGAAGTCGTCAATCTGTGGTGCGTATTCATAACGATTCTGGCGAAAGTCCGGTGAATCGCGCTTGGCCCGGGATTCGTTGACGTGCCAGTTCAGGGTCAACTCGTTCCAGTCATAAAAAATATGCTCGCCTTCCAGTTGCTGGGATAACAGGTCGCGCTCGATCCACTCCAGTCGGGTTGTCCTGATATTCTGCCCCTCGGTCGCCAGAAATCCTGTCGTCTCACCGGCCAGGTCATCCATCTTGCGGATTTGCAGAATCGTGGCCTTCAGGGAATGGGCATCGTTGTACTCGATACCACCGGTCAGGAACAGGGAGGTGTCAACACTATGTTCCGTGGATGCAAAGTCCATGTCATTGCGCTGGCTGAGGTTACCCTCATTGTCAGCAACATAGGTGTTCTGGCTGACAGTGATGCTGTCCCAGGTGTTGCTGTAGCTGAGGTTGGCCATACCCCCAATGCGGGTGTTTTCACCATACCAGGCGCTGCCAAAGCTGGCTGAAGCGCTCACATCGGGCTGAATGGATTCCTGCTGGGCAGAATAGGTGTTGTTCAGGCTTTCACCAATCGCTTCCAGCTCCTGAGCACTGAACCCGTTCTGGAAAAATATGTTGTTGCGACGCAGTTCCCGGTTACCGGAAATGGCATCATTGAGCAGATTAGGGAGATCACGGGTGCCGTCATTCACACCCATCCAGTCCTTGCCACCGCCATTGTAGGTATAACCGTTCTGGAACGAGGTGTTGCCGGAGTAGCCGACGCTGCTCTTGATTTCAAGGAACGGCTCATCGGGGACGACCTTGGTGCGCATCTGGATGGCACCACCAGCAAACTCCGCCGGGTACTGGGCACTGAAGGTTTTCTGCACCAGGACGCTGTCGATGATGCTGGCCGGAAACAGGTCCAGCGGTACCACGCGACGAATCGGCTCCGGGCTCGGCAGGGTGGAGCCGTTGAGGATAGTACTGGAATAACGCTCACCCAGGCCGCGGATATAGACAAACTTTCCACCGGCCAGATTAAGACCGGAAACGCGTTTCAGACCCTCGGCTACTGTGCTGTCACCGGCACGCGAGAACGCCTCGGCGTCAAGCACGTTGGAGACAGAGGCCGTGGCGCGCTTTTCATCCGGAATATATTCACCCAGGGTGACGATTTCCGTGATGTCGCCACCGGGAGCAGGGCGAGAAGCACTTTGCAGCTCATCGTCCTGGGCATACAGGGCGGAGCTTGTGAATACAGCACTGGCGATGGCCAGGGTTAGGGTCTTACGTTTCATAGGCTTTGGTTTACCATGTCAAAAATTAATCAGTTCATTCTTGCCAGTGCCGGATCCGGCAGTCACTGGCCTGCCCCTCAGGGGCTTTTCTTCAGACAAGAAGTACCCTGTCAGAAAAAACTTAAGGGAATTTTGCCGGTATCGGCAAAATTCCCTTAATGGTCTTGCTACTCCGGGAACTGCTCGGAGTTTGTGCTACTGCTTGTCTTACGGCTTGT
>JBMTQX010000074.1:0-12845 GCA_049446715.1 Pseudohongiellaceae bacterium | reverse complement strand
CAAGCCCGGCAATTTCGAAATTGCTACGGACAGTTACCAGCGATGGGATGCCGGTATCGACTACACGTTCACACCGGGAGACGGTGAAGTGATGCTGTTCGCCAGGGCACGCAATATCAGTGACGAGGAAATTCGCCTGTCCACTTCCTATCTCAGGGGTTTTGCGCCTGAAACAGGACGCTCAATAGAAGTTGGTGCGCGCTTCAAGTTCTGAAGCAAACCAGTGCAGTAGCACGTTACGCAGCGACCTGCACTGTCGCCATGAATTCGCAGTGAAAGCTGCTCCTGCAAAAAGGATATTCCCCGGGAGCAGCTTTTGCCGCAAAACCACTTCATGACCATCAAGTCGATCATCATCAATACCTGCCCTGCCTGAAACCACCTGCCTGGCATGTTACAGTTGACGCATGACAGCACCATCTTCCGCACACACGGCGGATAATTTATTACCAACACTAGTTAAACTGGCCTGGGTTTGTGCCCTGCTGCCATTTCTGACCACCCATACCAGCTACCTGATTGCCGCCAGCCAGGGTCACGTGGAATGGTGCATTCCCTATTGGGATGCCTGTGCCTCCTTCAGCGCCACCGGCCGGCAAATGCCGGAGAAGCTCTGGTTCAAACTCGGCATGATCCCGTCGGCCCTGTTCACCATGATGTTCTGGCGCCAACTGTCCCGATGGTTTACCGGCACCGTTATCAGCGACCAGAAACGCTGGTACGATGCCATGCAGGTGGTGGGTATACTGGCCGCCGTCTCTCTGGTCGGCTACACCCTGGCACTGGGTGAGGAAGGCGACACCTTTCGCTTCATTCGCCGCACCGGCGTCATCCTCGCCTTTGCCCTGACCTACCTGGCGCAGGTGCTTGCCACCCACCTGCTGGGGGAATATGCACGCGAGCTGTCCAATCCCAAACACAATCTGCTCCAGCAGCGCCTGATGACACTGCTGCTGAGCCTGCTGGGTGTCGGCATTGTCAGTGTCATGCTGCAGGGGCTGCTGGGTGACAACTATGACCGCCATGAAGACGGCTTCGAGTGGATCATGGCGCTGATGCTCAATCTCTGGTTTGCCGGTATTGCCAGGTTGCTGGCACGCATTCGCAAAACCCTCTGAAACCCTCATTTTTACTGGCCTGGCGCCTGCATTTCCCGATTCAGCAACGATTCAGTTAGGCCTGCCTAGACTGGTGCCAACGCTGACCATCCGGCCCCGCATGTTGTCCGGACCCGATCACAGCCGCACCCAGAGGATTGCTGACATGAAAAACAAGACGTTCGACGCCGTCAGAAAAACCGTCCGTACCGCCGTGAATCGCCTGCCGGTTCTGGTCGTTGCCCTGGCGCTGACCTCGGCCACCAGCGGCGCCTTGGCCGATGACCGCCATCGTGGCAACGCACCCCGGTTCAAGCCGAACCATACAACGTCCTTCAACCGGGACCAGCGTCACTATGCCGGCAACAACCGTGGCAGAAGCCAGTGGAATCGCCGCTGGAACAGCAACCGCCAATATGCCGGTAATGGCTTTTACAGCAACACGCATCGCAACCGGTTTTACGATCATGACAGCTGGGCGGTCAGCCTGAATATCGGCAGCGGCTACTCCAACTGGAACCGCAGCAGCCTGTTTTACGGCACCGGCTTTGCCACGAACAACTGGCTACCGCGTCAGACCCGTACTTCTGTGATCTACAACCAGCCTATCGTGGTGTATGTGAATGACAGGCCTCCCACCACACGTGTCGTGACCACAACCAGCACACCCCGAACCAGCCTGTTGCGGGATCTGTTCGGGGACTGCTACGAGCGCACCATCGACAGTCGCGGCCGGGAAACCCGGACACGCCTGCCGGATTCGGCCTGTCGATTCTGACCCGTGCCTGCTTGCCGTGAATCGGCATGAGGAGCACAGAAAAGCCCTGAAAGGCCGGAACCCCTTTCAGGGTCTGTTGAGAAGGCGTCGAAATTTTCCGCCTGATGGTTCCAGCCTGGCAGGCCCGGTCTCTATCTCCTGACCGGGTTCTGCCGCAGGAGTCCGGGGTATGATCAGGGAGTTTCTAGCTAGGCCTACCTGTAATCTCCTTGAGCCAAATCGGGGAAACGTTACTCAACCTCATACCCTGGCTCCTTTTTTTATTCATTAGCCTTTTATGCTTTTGCCGCGAGTGATTTTGTCGGCAAACGGGCAACACCCTAGGCCGACCTATGAGATTTTCTTGAGCAATAAGAGCATCAAGCGTTCTCATGACACAGGACGCTTTTCGGTGTTTTTATAAACTGACCTGAATTTTCGCCCCACCCAGCACGCTGGTGCCGACACGAATTTCGCCGTTGTAGCTGCTGACAATATCCACCGCCACGGCCAGACCAATGCCCTGACCGCTTTTCAGGGTATCCGCGCGGGCACCTCGTTTCAGCACAAAGGCACGGTCCTGTTCGGCGATGCCCTGCCCGTCATCCTCGATGTCCAGCTGCAGGTGCTCACCGCTGGCGGACAGGCTGACCCAAACGTGTTTGTTGCAGTACTTGAAGGCGTTGTCGAGCAGGTTGCCGCACAGTTCCATGAGGTCGCTTTCCTCACCGTGGAACATGACCTGGCTGTCCAGTATCTCCTCCACGGCAACCCCCTTGTCGCGGTATACCTTGTTGAGTGCCGACACCAGTTTGCTGATCGCCGGTGCCACCCTAACCGACATCCCCAGGTGCCTGAACTGTTCTGACCGGGTGGCCCGCTTCAACTGGTAGGACACGATCTGGTTCATGCGTTCCAGCTGTTCCTCGACATCCCGCAGTGCCTCCGGGTCAGACAGCGCCCTGTTTTCCTTGCTACCTTGGATGATGCCGGAGATCACAGCCAAGGGCGTTTTCAGGGAATGCGCCAGGTCGCCCAGCGTGGTGCGATAGCGAGTTTGGCGTTCACGTTCGCTCTTGATGAGCAGGTTCAGGTTTTTGCTCATGGCCTGCAGTTCCGGGGGGTATTCATGCTCCACCTGGTCCTTTTCGCCGGCTTCGATGCTGGATACTTCCGAGGTCAGCTGCTGCAGGGGTTTCATGCCCCAGCGCAACAGCAGCACCTGCACCAGGGACAGCAGGATGGCCAGTCCGCCAAACCAGAGATAGAGGTTGGACTGGAACTCACGGATTTCGGCCGTGGTGGGTTCCACGGATTCCATGACCACAAAGGAAAATTCCTGCTCCAGCGGTGCCCAGAAGGTGCCGTAGCTGGCGTAGGACAGACGGCCCTGTCCGGGGGGCTCCATCGTGCCAAACATGGTTTCACCCGGGTCAACGTGCTGATTCATGAAATTGGCCTGGTCCAGGCCGAGATTGATGGCCGACTGGCTGCGCCAGACTTCGCGACCGTTGGTGTCGAGAATGAAGCCGTAGAGACCGGAATTGATCTGGGCAAAGCGCGCTTCTTCCAGGTCAGGCACAAAAAAGCCGTCACCATCGGGTTCTGCCACCCCCATCAGGGCATACACCTGCAACTGCAGGCGCTCTTCCACCGCGGCAGCAACACTTTCACGAAAGGCTCGATCGAGGACGAGACCGGTCAGGCCGAGAAAAAGGATCAGCAGAATCCCGAAGGCCAGGACCAGCCGGGTTTGCAGGGAAATCGGCGGATTAGCTGGCCGAGACATTGAACCGGTAGCCCTGACCACGGATGGTGTCGATCGGTTTCAGGGTTTCATCCGGATCCAGTTTTTGCCGCAAGCGACGAATAAAGACCTCCAGCACATTGCTGTCGCGGTCGTAATCCTGATCGTAGAGATGTTCAGTCAGTTCGGTTTTGGATACCACCTTGCCGGGATGCAGCATGAGATATTCCAGCACCTTGTATTCGTAGGCGGTCAGTTCAACGTCATGGTCACTTACGGTGAGACGCTTGGCGGTGGTATCGAGGCTGATGTGGCCAAAGTCGAGCGTCGGCTTGGCAAAGCCGGCCGCACGGCGCAGCAGGGCATTGAGCCTGGCCTTGATTTCCTCAATCTGGAAAGGCTTGACCACGTAATCATCAGCACCGGAATCCAGGCCCTCGACCTTGTCGGTCCAGTTGTCACGCGCGGTCAAGATCAGCACGGGAAAGTTCATGCCTTCACTGCGAATGGCCTTGATCAGTTCAATGCCGTTCAGCTTTGGCAGACCGAGGTCGATGATGGCAGCATCGTAGTCGTATTCGCGGGCCTGGTAGAGGCCGGTTTCACCGTCGCCGGAGGAATCCACCACGTAGCCGGCATCGGTCAGGGCTTTCACGAGTTGGGCCCTGAGCAGGTCTTCATCTTCAACTATCAGCAGGCGCATGTGAGGTTACTGGATACTCCGGCAGGGGAACGGCAGACGAATCAGTCGGAGGACGCGTTGACGTCTCCGGATGCGGCATGAACAAAGACATTGAAGACCGTGCCATCACGATCCATACGGACACGCCACTGGTTGGTGTTGTCGTCCATCAGAATGCTCAGCACCCGTCCTTCATAGCGGCTGCTGGCGATACTGGATGCCTGGCGCCGGGAAATACGCGGCTGCTGGACGCGGCCATTGGCATTGTCTTCGGAAATCGGGCTAAGGGCATTACGGGGATCTTTGAGGTCAGGCAGGTTTTCCGCTGCCTGGACAGGCAGGGCCAGCGCCAGGAGCAGCATCAGCAGACAGACACCGGTCAATGCCACCGTGCCAGGCACGATGTCGAGCATGCGCATTGGCGGGGTTGAACTGTCTGGTTTCCTCTTCATTTTTGTCACGATCAGCTTGCCGGGTCGGTACGCTGTATTGAATGAATGCCTGATGTTGCCAATGTTGGGGTAACCATTCAAGTGGCAACCGGGTTAGTCCGGACCACCCGATGGGCATCCTGTGCCGCCACTTGGTTAACTGCTTGTTCAACGACTCAGACAACTTACACAACTCACACAGCTCACACAACACACTCAACTCACACAACAACGTGTGTAACGATTCGGACAAGTGTTGAGTGGCGCTAAAGGGTGTAAAGCCCGGCATTGAACGAGCGTTCCGTTGCGTATGCCAATGACAAGGCAATCCGGTAATCACCGTCTGATTTACCTCGACCCGTCCAGTCTAGATGACCGGCTCGACATCCACTCGCACACGAATGGTGGCACCCGGATCACGCGGTGTTCTTACCGTATAGTCCACACCATTGTAGCGATACAGTACATCATAACCAACCAGTTTTTCCCCTTGCTCGTAGGCCGTGACGGTCTCGCAACGCTCAACGGTTTCCAGTCTCACATTGTCATAGTGGTCATAGCGATCGGCCTCCTGGATGTCCCTGGCAATGGCACCGCCCAGGATGGCACCGACGACCGTGCCGACTTTGCGGCTGGTGTTGTGGTGCCCCACCGAGTTACCAATTGCGCCACCAATTACCGCTCCCAGGAGACCCGGAGTGCGGGAGCGGTAATGGTGACGACTGTTGGAACGGACCACTTCCTCTTCCCAGCACTGACGTGTGGGAACGGCGGTTTCCACCACGCGATAAATTGGCGTGGCTTCGATGACACGGGCCTCGTGGTAACTGGTCTGGGCCTGTGCCGGAACACTGGCTGCCACCGCGGCAGCCAGAACGGAGATAACCCCTATGCGTGTCGTGTTCATGGTCGTGCTTCCTCTAAATAACAATCCAGCCATCGTTTGTCTTTTCCTTTGGCGTCACAGTAGCAAGCCCTAAATGAACCATTCCTGAACCATTGCGCCACAGGTGACCGGGTTCTGGCGTAAATTCGTTTGTAACCGGGCACAGAGCATCAATAATGATGACGTAACGATATGTAATCTAACCCGTTATGGCGACAGGCACTGACCCGGAAGGAGCCTCATGGATGTATTGATTCTGTTTTTCCACCTCATCATCGGCCATTGTGCCGGGGATTATGTCCTGCAGCTGGGGCCCCATGAGTTCAGCCAAGAGCCGGCACAGCACCATCCATGAACAGTACGGTGAAGACTTCCCCCCAGTGGTATTACTGGCTTACCTCGCATGCCCTTACCCACGCTGGCATCGTGATCATCATTACCGGGTGCAACCTGTTCGCTTTGATTGAAGCTATCAGCCACTGGCTCATCGATTTCTGCAAAGGCGAGAAATGGGTTAGCCTGCACCAGGACCAGCTTGGTCATCTGTGTTTCAAGGTTTTGTATTGTGTTATTTTTTACCTGTCAGCCCACTAGCACCGGAATATCCCGGGCCTTTGGGCCTGACACAGCCTGATCCAATCCCACTGATCACTACCGTTCCGGGAACACACCATGGCAGAACAGTTTCCAGCACTGACTGATGGCCATATACGCTTTATCAACAACCAGAACATTTACTTTACCGGCACCGCCCGCTCTGACGGCCGCGTCAATGTTTCGCCAAAAGGCACTGACAGTCTCAAGGTGTTGTCTGCCAACCGCATTGTCTGGCAAAACCTGACCGGCAGCGGCAACAAAACCGCCGCCCACCTTCTCGAAAACAATCGCATGACCCTGATGTTCTGCTCCTTCGAGAAAAAAAAGCCATTGATCCTGCGGGTCTATGGCACAGCGCAGGCTGTGCATCCGCGCGATGCCGCTTGGCAGGATTACGAGGCACAGTTCGCCGGTAACCCCGGTACCCGCCAGTTTTTTACACTCGACATTGGCCTGGTTCAGACCTCATGCGGGTTTGCCGTGCCGCTGATGGATTTTGTGGCTGATCGCAAGACCCTCGAGAACTGGGCCGAGGAGCAGGGCCGCGAAGGTATCGAGGCCTACTGGGCCAGAAAAAATGCGCTTAGCCTGGACGGCTTTGATACTGGTATAGTCGAATAACCACTACAAAACACTGTTAAGGGAAGTTTCCATGAACAAGATCCTCACCACCGCTGCCGTCGTGCTCTCTGGCCTGTGCTGCCCGCTGCTGGCACTGGCCCAGCTGCCGTCACCGCTGGGCATCAACACTGGACTGCTGGCTGGCGAACAAGCCAGCCATGCCGATGTGATGGTGTATCGCGGTATTCCCTATGCTGCGCCACCCATTGGTGAGAACCGCTGGAAAGCACCACAGCCGCCAGCAAGCTGGGCAGGTGTCCGCGCGGCTACCGAATTCGCGCCACGTTGTGTCCAGCGTGGTTTCGCCGTCGGCAGTGAACAGGTCCTGAGCAGCGAGGACTGCCTGTATCTGAATGTGTGGACACCGGCCAAATCGCAGGACGAGTTGCATCCCGTCATGCTCTGGATTCACGGCGGCGGCTTTTTCACCGGTTCTGGCAATGGTCCGCAATATGATGCCCAGCACCTGGCCGCCAAGGGCGCTGTGGTGGTCACGTTCAACTACCGCCTGGGGACTTTCGGTTTCTTTGCCCATCCCGAGCTGACCGCCGAATCGCCGAACAACAGCTCGGGCAACTATGCCATGCTCGATGCCATCGCCGCGCTGGAATGGATCTATGACAACATCTCGGCCTTTGGCGGTGATCCGACCAATGTCACCGTGTTCGGCGAATCCGCCGGCGCCATGGCGGTGAGCAGCCTGCTGGCCTCACCCCTCAGCCTGGGCCTGATCCACCGCGCCATCCTGCAAAGCCGTGCCGAAGTGCCGGCCCTGGGTTTTACCACCATGAAACAGCCGACGCTGGGTGAGCTGGAAGTTGCCGGCATGGCTCAGATGCGCGCCTTTGGCGCCGATTCACTGGCCGACCTGCGTGCGGCCTCGACCGAAGAGATCTTCAACAATTTCCCGGCCGGTGGCAGCGTTAACGTCGACGGCTGGTTCATGCCCAAGCAGATTGCCCAGGTGTATGCCGATGGTGAACAGCACCCGGTCTACCTGCTCGCCGGCAGTAACCGCGACGAAGCCAACTTCTTCGGCATTGGCTCCGCGAACCTGGCGGCGCATCGCGACTACGTCGATGAAGTTTTTGGCGACAAGGCTGACGACTTCCATGCGCTCTACCCTGCCGGCAATGATGCCGAAGCGGTGACTGCGGCCCGCCAGGCCTACAACCATGAAATGGCCTGGCTGCCACGGCACATGGTTGGCCTGCAGGCTGACTGGGGCTTTGAATCCTATGTGTACTATTTCACCCGCGTTCCGCCAGGTACCGATCGCGGTGCCACTCACGTGGCTGAACTGGCCTACGTGTTCAACCAGCATGACCAGCACCCGGAATGGACCGATGCCGATCGCGCCCTGGCCGATGCCATGGCAACCTACTGGGTGAGTTTTGCCCGCAGCAGCCGCGCCGCCGGAGAAGGCCTACCCCGCTGGGAAGCCTATACCAGCAGCAACCCGGAGAACGTCATGGTGCTGGGCGAAGAAATCGGCATGCAGTCCGGTATGACACCGTCCGCTGACAAGCTGGAGTTTTTCGAAAGCACCCATGTCGGTGCGATGGAGTAAGTTACAGCACGCCAGGGTTATTAGCGGCTAAAGCCGCTCCTACATTTGGGTGAAAATCTGTAGGAGCGGCTTTAGCCGCGAACAACTGAAACAGGCATACAACATTCTAGGTCTAGGTCGGCAAACGCCCCTATCGGGCTTGGCCGACCTCCATCCTGCATTTTCTTCAGATAAAACGCTGCCCCGGCAGCAGCGGCGGAATCGGGCAGTCGAGCAGGCTGGCCACGGCCCGCAGCAGTTCTGCCTCTTCAGGCGTCACCACCCCGTCCGCATTGATGCATGCCGCCATGGCTTTTAGCAGTCTCGGTTTCTGCAAGGGCTTGAGGTGATTGAGTTTATCGATGGCTTTTTCCAGTTGCCCCAAGTCGGCGCCAAGCACCCGGTCATAGGACAGCGGTCTGTCCATGGCCAGCTCGCTGAGCGCCTTGTTGAAGCCATGGGCTGCAGCTTGTTCATCCGCGTTGCCAGTAGTTGCCAGCACTGACAACAGCACCTGGCACTCCCTGCCCAGACTGGTTAACGCCACGGCTTTCTGCCGGCGTCCGGGTCGTTTGTCCAGGCTGTAGCGCAGAATCTTGAATAGGCACCATTCAAACAACGAGATGTCATTGTCGGCCAGGATGAGGTTGCCCAGCGTGGTCATGAAGTGCTGGTACTGAGCTTTTGACAACTGCTTGAGACTGGGCAGACCAAGTTCAATCAACGCCAGGTATTCCACCCGCGGATAATCATGCAGGGCCTGGTCCACCTGCATCATGGCCCGATAGCCGGCCTCTTCAAGTGCTTTTTCCAGCAATTTACGCTGCGTGCTGGCGATGGCCGGTGGCGACAACTGCAGCAGCAGGCCGTACATCAACAAGGTGGCACCCTGGGTGTTGTGGGCTTCCTCGCGCAACAGCGCTGGCATGCGATCCAGCGTCGAGGCGGCCTGGACCAGGTGCTCGGCACCGGGATTTCCCACGGCATCCAATGCACTGCTGTCTGCGGCACTACCGGCGAAGGCAGAGACTCCGTCCAATTCAGCTGCCGGTGCGAACCCGGCACTGACCATCCTGTCATCCCACTGCGGATCGATACGGCGAATGCGTTCCTGCAAGGGAGGATGCGTGGCGAACATACCAGCGAATGCCGATTTCACCCCTTCACAAAACAGCATGTGGCTGATTTCCGACGCATCGCCGCTGCTGATCCGGGTACCGGCTTTGTACCCGCCGATTTTTTTCAGGGCCCCGCTGATGCCGTCAGGATTGCGGGTGTACTGTACCGCCGAGGCATCGGCCAGAAATTCGCGCTGGCGACTGACCGCCGCCTTGATCAGGTTGCCAAAGAACGTGCCCCCGTAACCAATGACCACTAGGCCTAGGCCGAGAAACAGGATGGCACCACCATTGCCTTTGCCGGACCGGGAGGAGGTGGCGCCATAACGACCTCCGCGCAGCATGTGGTAGCCGATAATACCGAGCACCATGATGCCGTAGAGCAGGCCCATCAGGCGGATGTTCAGGCGCATGTCGCCGTTGAAGATATGACTGAACTCGTGGGCAATCACACCCTGCAACTCATCACGGCTCAGAGCATGGATGCAGCCGCGGGTGATGCCGATCACGGCATCCCTTGGCTGGTAGCCGGCGGCGAAGGCATTGATGGCCTCGTCTTCCATCAGATACACCGGCGGCACCGGTGTGCCCGAGGCTATCGCCATTTCCTCGACCACGTTCAGGATCTTGCGCTCATCGGCATCGCGGGTACTGGTGTTGAGCAGGCGCCCGCCCAGGGATTCGGCCACCACCTTGCCGCCCCCGCGCAGCTGCGCCATACGCACCAGAGTGCCGATCCCGATGACGACGATGACGCCGATGCTGACCTCGATGAAAATGGTGGACGTTAGGAAATCACGATTGAAACCAACCGTGCTCTGGGATTGCGCATAGAAGAGTACGCCGATGACCAGGAACGAGGTGATGACAATGAGCGTCAGCACAGCACACAGGAACATCACCACCAAATTACGGGTGTTGGTCCGGGCCTTGTCCTGGTGGGAAAAAAAATTCACGACATCGCCGCCGTGTCAGGTCGCCGTCAAGAGATCAGAAACTGACCTTGGGGGCGGCCTGGATCTCGGTGCTGTCCTCGAACGTCAGCAGGCTCGCATCCTGGGCGTGACCAAACAGGCCAGCAAAGATCACCGGCGGAAAAGTCTGCTTGTAGGTGTTGTACTCGGTGACGGCATCATTGAAGGCCTGGCGCGAGAAAGCCACCTTGTTTTCCGTGCTGGTCAGTTCTTCCGACAGCTGCATCATGTTCTGGTTTGCCTTCAGGTCCGGATAGGCTTCCACCACGACATTGAGGCGCCCCAGGGCACCGGCCAGCATGCCCTCGGCCTGTCCCAGATCCAGCATGGCAGCGGGACTGCCCGGTGCCGCGGTGGCTTTTTCCAGGCCGCTGAGGGCCTGGTTGCGGGCGGCGATGACGGCTTCCAGGGTTTCCCGCTCATGCTGGATGTAGCCCTTGGCGGTTTCAACCAGATTAGGAATCAGGTCATAACGACGCTTGAGCTGCACTTCGATCTGGGAAAATGCATTCTGAAAACGGTTTCTCAACGTCACCAGGCGGTTGTAGATACCGACCACCCAGAAAATGATAACGGCGATCAGAATCAGGAGGATAATGCTGGATAAACCCATGGCCTTGTCCTTTGCACAGTGTTCACTAGGTGCTGTAATCAGGGGCCGCAGTGCCCGAAAAATATCAGCGCGCAAGCTATAGAAGCGGTTCGATGATATACCCATACTCAGGGCATTGAAAATGCCGGTCAACCGGCAGGCCAATCGTAATCACGCCTTATACCGGATCCAGTAGCACCAACATGTTGATTCCCATCCTGCAAATGTGCGCCGGCCTCGTCATGCTTTTCCTTGGCGGCAAGATGCTGGCCCGTGGCGCCGTGGCCTTTGCCCACAAGTGCGGCATGTCGGCCCTGAGCATCGGACTGACCATGGTCGCCTTTGCCACCAGCGCACCGGAACTGGCGGTCTCAGTGAGTGCGGCACTGGATGGGGCATCGGCCATTGCTGTCGGCAATGTGGTGGGGTCCAACTTCGCCAATATCGGTCTGATCCTGGCCCTGTCCGCCCTGATTCAGCCCATGGTGGTGGAGAATAAGGTACTGAAAGTGGATGCCTCGATCATGCTGGGATGTGTCGCGTTGATGTGCGTTTTTCTCGTGGACTCGTGTATCAGCAGGGTCGAAGGGATCTTGCTGAGCGCCGGCATTGTCGCCTACATCCCGTTCACCCTCTGGCATGCCCGTCGGCATCCTGAACCCACCACCGATGATCTTGATGTCTCGGGCGCCACCATGGCGAAACCGCTTTATGTGGATATCCTGCTGTTTCTGGCCGGGCTGGCCATTCTGGTTGGCGGTGGCAAGGTACGCTCGGTGCGATCAGCATTGCCGAACAGCTTGATATCAGCCAGGCCGTGATTGGCCTGACCATCATCGCCGTTGGCACCAGCCTGCCGGAAATGGCCACGTCCCTGATCGCCGCCATGCGTGGCTACAGCAGCATGGCCATCGGCAACATCATTGGCAGCAATATTTTCAATACGCTGGGCATTCTCGGGGTGACGGCCCTGATACAACCGCTGGATGCCGGCGCCATTGGCTGGCCTGACCTGGGCACCATGGCCCTGATTTACGTCGCCATGGTGCTGTGCCTGATCACGCGCAACCTGCTTGACCGCAAGGAAGGCGCCCTGCTGCTGGTGATTTACTCGGCCTATACCGCCTAGCTGGCGCTGGCGTATCGGTCCGGGCGGAGGTGTTACAGGAGGCCAGGGCCTGACAGAAAAACAGGAAAAGCAGGGCTTTTAACGCTTTCATGAAATCCCCCCCCTTACTAGGCGTCTGGAATCAACACAAAAATGCCCGGGCCAGCCCCCTGGCACGGGCATCCATAATCTTGCGGTCAGCTGCGATCCGGATACAGGTTGTAGATCCTGTCACCGATCTGCAGGCGTTCGGTTTTCATTTCAAAACGATTACCTTCCCCGCGACGATGACCGAAAGCGGTGACCATGGCACCTACCTCCACCAGGTCACCGGTTAGGCCAGCGCGGCGGCTGCGCGCGGGCGGGCTGAGCAGCACATCCCAGACCTGCCCGTCGGCATCTTTCAGGGTGAGCTGGTCATGGGGATTGCCAAAACGCTTGTCGGCCACTTCAGCGGTCAGGGTGAAAGGCTCATTGCCATACCAGGACCAGCCATGGTGGGCAAACGCCATGGATGCGACCGACACCAGCACCATGCCGCAAACCGTGTTTACTGTTGTTCTGCCTATGTTCATAGCGACATCCCTTGACGAGCCCTGAGAATAGGATATGGAAGGGGGATTTTCAATTGAAGAGACAAGAGACAAGAGACAAGAGACAAGAGACAAGAGACAAGAGACAAGAGA
>JBMTQX010000073.1:0-13251 GCA_049446715.1 Pseudohongiellaceae bacterium | reverse complement strand
TTCGTTTACTGAGCGGAAGTCAATCCGGGATTTAAATATATATGGTTCACCGAATTGCCTGCCTTTCCTCCTTTTCTCCCGTCCTCCTTTCTTCGTTACTTCTTGAAAAACCACTCCGACGCAATCGCCGCACCTTCCGCCAGGTTCTTCAGCTTCATCCAGGCCACGCCCGGGTCGATGGACGCTTGGCCCACGTGGATGCTGAAACCGCAGTCGGTGCCGGCCATGACATTCTCCGGTCCCACCAGGTCGGCGTAGCGCTTGATACGCTGGGCGATCAGCTCGGGGTGTTCGACATAGTTGGACTGAACTTCGATGACGCCCGGGCACAACACCTTGCCTTCCGGCAGCTTGTATTCCTCGAACAGGGCCCATTCATGGGCATGGCGGGGGTTGGCGGCCTCAAACAGCACGGTCTGCGGTTTGGCTTTCATGACCACGTCGATAATGTCCTTCAGGTTGACGTCGCAATGGTGTGGACCGCCGTAGTTGCCCCAGCACAGATGCATGCGCAGCTGTTCGGCGGGAATGTTCTGTACCGCGTGGTTGAGCGCTTCGATATGCAGGGCGCTGGTCTTGCGGAAATCGTCCAGGGTCACACCATCGGAATTCAGGTGCCGTCCCATGGCCAGGTCCGGGCAGTCGATCTGCAGGGTGGCGCCTGAGGCAGCGATGATTTCGTATTCGGTGCGCATGGCCTCGGCAATGGCAAAGACGTACTCCTCGTGGGTCTTGTAGTACTCGTTCTTGAAAAAGATCGAGGTCACGCCCGGAGAGGCGGAGCTGAAGAAGGCATATTCCATGTTGCCCCCGGTGGCTTCCTGCATGTTTTTCACGTCGGTATGGACGTCCTCGGTGGTTTTGACGCTGATGGGGCCTTTACAGCCAGGCGCATGGCGGTGCTGGCGTGAAGGATCCTCGCCCACCCGCTTGGCCAGGTTCGGGAAGTCCACCAGGTCATCGAACACATAGGTGTTCTCGCTGCCGCCAAAGCCGTCCAGGCGGTCCTTGATATAGGTGGCATAACTGGGCTTGGACTGCTCGCCATCATTGACCAGGTCGATCCCCAGGGATTTCTGTTTACTGACAATATCGATCACCGCCTGGCGGATGCGGCTCTGGAAGGCATCGGGGTCTACGGGAACACCATCTTCTTTGGCCCACATCATGTGCATGAGCTCGGTTTCGCGCGGCAGGCTGCCGACATGTGTGGTCAGGAAATGGTCGGTACTTCTTGGCATTTGGAGTCCCCTCTGGCTAATGGCTTGCTTGCTCGTGTTGTTATCTTGTTATGAGCCGGTACAGGTGTCCGGCGCGGGTGTCACCTGATATGGGGCAGGCGCTGACCGGCTCTGCTTCGGCCTTTCCGGTCAAAGTGGCAATGAAGGATAAACAGGTTCTAGTGTGTCGTCCACCCGCGATAAAACGCTGTTTTTCGATATTTCGAAAAATTTTTCGTTATCCGAAAAAAGCAGGCGTCTCACGCGAGGAAGATAAAGCCAATAAAAACAATAAGATAAAATACCATGTTGGCACAAACTATCACTTCAGGCCGTTTTCCGGATTTCAAAACGATGATTTTTGCTTTCTCCACCCCGGAGATTCTGGCACAATGCGCCCTTTTTTCGATATCCGAAGACCTGTTAGGAGCAATCCAAGATGAGCAAAAACAGCCTCACAGCAGCAATGGAAGCGGCCGGCGGTGCCGTCAACCTGCTGCGTAATAACAAAGCCGGCATTTACGTCTACCCTGTCGTCGCCTCAGAATTCTCCAACTGGCGTTCCGAGCAGATCGCCTGGCGCGAATCTGCGGTGCTGTATGACCAGACCCACCATATGGATGAACTGACCGTTGAAGGTCCGGATGCCGAAGCCTTCCTGAGCTATACCGGCATCAACAGCTTTGCCAACTTCAAGGAAAACGTGGCCAAGCATTTCGTGCCCGTCACCCCGAATGGTCACGTCATCGGCGACATGATCATCTTCCGTGAATCCGAAGAAAAATTCGTCCTCGTGGGCCGTGCCCCGACTGCCAACTGGCTGCGTTTCCAGGCCTCTTATGGCAAATGGAATGTGCGCCTGTTCCACGATCCGCGTTCCGACTCCCGTCCGGACGGCAAAGCCATCTACCGCACCCATTACCGTTTCCAGATCCAGGGTCCGGAAGCGAACAAGATTTTCGAAAAAATGAACGGCGGCCCGATCCCGGAAGTGAAATTCTTCCACGTCGACTGGATCAACTGTGGCAACCGCCGTGTCCAGGCCCTGCGTCATGGCATGGCCGGTGCACCGGGTCTTGAAATCTGGGGTCCGTATGCCGACAAGCATTACATCCAGACCACTGTCGCCCAGGCGGCCAAGGATGCCGGTGTTGACCTGCGTTTCGTGGGTGCACGCGCCTATTCGTCCAACACCCTGGAATCCGGCTGGATTCCGTCTCCGCTGCCGGGTATCTACTCCGGCGACGGCATGCTGAAGGATTATCGTGACTGGCTGGGTGCCGACCACTACGAAGCGGTTGGCTCACTGGGTGGTTCACTGCTCTCCGGCAACATCGATGATTACTACGTCAGCCCGTTTGAGCTGGGTTATGACTTCTACATCGGCTGGAAGAAAGACGATTTCATCGGCAAGGCTGCTCTCGAGAAAATGAAAGAAGAAGGCAAGCAGCGCAAGAAGGTCACCCTGGAATGGAACCGTGACGATGTCATGGAAGTGATCATGTCTGCCTTCGAGCCGGGTCTAGCCTGCAAGTGGATCGACTTCCCGAACCACAACTATTCTTCCAGCAACGCTGACGAACTGCTGAAAGACGGCAAGCGTGTAGGTATGTCCATGTTCAATGGCTATTCCTACAACGAGCGCTGTCTGCTGTCC
This sequence comes from Pseudohongiellaceae bacterium, assembly GCA_049446715.1. Taxonomy (GTDB): domain Bacteria; phylum Pseudomonadota; class Gammaproteobacteria; order Pseudomonadales; family Pseudohongiellaceae; genus Eutrophocola. Next base: position 10,374 of record JBMTQX010000073.1, on the reverse strand, counting down.
CTGGCCGTCGTCGATGCCGACGTTGAAATCGGCGACATCCTGACCCTGAAATGGGGTGAAGACCCTGTCACTGAGAAGACTTCCATCGAGCCGCACAGGCAGTGTGAAGTCCGCGTCAAGGTGTCTCCGACGCCATACGCTCAGGATGCCCGTGAAAACTACGCCGACAGCTGGCGTACCAAGAAATAACCGGTTTTCCGCTCAAGGGATATCGACAATGGCGCTCCGGCAACGGGGCGCCATTTTTTTGCCTGTGGTTTTATGGGCAAGACCGCTAAAAAATTCCAGGCATCACCCTGTGGACGGCAACGGCTCAGATGATTATGCTGGCCCAAACCGGCGTCAGAGGGGAATCATAATGAAAACAACAAGACGATTAGCGGCAATGCTTTGTATGTGGGGGCTGCTCGCCGGGCAGAGTGCGTCAGGCCAGTGGTTTGACTACCCGACACCGGGCGTGCCCCGGCTGGATGACGGCAGTGTCGATACCGCAATGCCGGCACCAAGGACTGCTACGGGCGTGCCTGACCTGTCCGGCATCTGGGTCGCCGCCGAGCGCCTGCTGGATCCCTGTCCGGACCAGAGCACCTGCATCACCCAGATGGATCTGCCCGCCGATCAGCGCGATATCAGCCGTTCCCTGCCGGATGGCCTGCCATACCAGCCCTGGGCGGCTGAGTTGGTGGCCGGGCGCACGGCACGCCAGTCCATGGATGACCCGCATGCACGCTGCCTGCCACCCAATTTTCCCCGTGCCTATTATTTCCCCCAGTACTACAAGATTGTGCAGACCCCCGGCCTGATCGTGATGCTGCATGAATTCAATGCCAGTTACCGGCAGATATTCCTCGATGGCCGCCCACTGCCGGAAGAGCCGTTTCCGTATTGGAGCGGCTATTCCATCGGCCACTGGGAAGGCGACACGCTGGTGGTGGAGTCGCTGGGCTATCGCGATGATTTATGGCTCGACATGAACGGCAACCCGATTACGGAAGCCGCCCGTATCATCGAGCGCATCTCCCGGCCGGCCTTTGGTGCCCTGGAGGTAGAGCTGACTGTGGATGATCCCAAGGCCTATACCGCGCCCTGGACGGTCACCTTGCGCAGTGACGGTGTCTTTGACACGGAGCTGATCGAGGAAATCTGCCTCGAGAACGAACAGGATGTTGAGCTGTTTGAGAGCGTGCTCTGATGTAAAAGCGATACTGGGATGTAGGCCGGAAGAGGCACGCAGTGCCGTCATCCGGCGGTTTCGAGAAAGGGAGAAAGGGGCGAATCCTCAGGTGGCAAGGCCAGGTTATTTATTTGTAGATTACGTGGGTGTCATGAAAAGGTTGGGAATAATGATAAAAAATATATTGGTAAGCGTGGGGTTACTGGTTTTAGGATGGCTGGTACATACAACAGCAATGGCGCACCATTCCGCCGCAGCATTCGACCCCAACATCCTTGTCGATGTCACCGGTACTGTAAAGGAGCTTGCCTGGACCAGTCCCCATGCCCGGCTGTATGTGGATGTCGAACAGGCCGATGGCACCATCGTGACCTGGAACTTCGAACTGCCCAGTCCGGTGGGGCTGATGCGCAAGGGCTGGCGTCGTGATGCCCTGAAACCTGGTGATACCGTCAGCGTGGAAGGCTTTCGCGCCAAGGAGTTTCCGGATATCGGCATCGCCGACTTGGTCAGGGACGGGGCGGGCAACCCGATTTTTTCAGGACGCTAGGTACTTTAATCACCGTCTCGATTTGTCCTGACGTCCTACCATCAGCGGAGACAGTTTGAACAGCAGTAAAATTGTAATTGTGGGCGCCACTTCCGCAATTGCCGAGGCCTGTACCAGGCTTTGGCTGCAGGATGCCCCTGCAGAGCTCGTATTGGCAGCCAGGGACTCTGAAAAGCTCAGGACTCTCGCTAACGACTTACAGGCGCTTTCGCCAGATACCAAGGTGAATTGCGAGAGTTTGAATTTCACGGATCCCCAGGCTATCAAGGCATTTGTCGATTCAACGTGTACACGTTCCCTGCCAGATATCGTTCTCATTGCCCATGGCTATTTGCCTGATCAGCAAATGTGTCAGCAGGATCCTGTTTCAGTCATGATCAGTCTTGAAGTCAATGGTGTTTCCCCGGTGCTTTTCGCAGAAGCCTTTGCCGCGCATATGACCATGGCTGGTGGACGTATCGGGGTTATAGGTTCCATAGCAGGTGATCGGGGCAGAAAGTCGAATTATGTCTATGGTGCTGCAAAGAGTTTGTTGGCCACCTATGTTGAAGGATTGCAGCATCGTCTGGTGTCATCTCCCCTGCATGTCTCTCTGGTCAAACCCGGGCCAACAAAAACACCGAAAACGGTCAGGCTGCATAAGCGGGGTCTGACACTGGCACCGCTGAGCCAGGTGGCTGCCGATATCGTTTCGGGAATGGAGCACCACAAACCCGTGATCTACACCCCTGTTCGCTGGTCACTGATCATGCGACTGATTCGCCTGATGCCGCGCGTCATTTTCAACCGATTGAATATCTGACTCCCATGCAACAGGGCTTCTGGGTAATGAAATGTGTTACAAGCCCGGATACAAGGGGCCGCCTGAGCTGCCCGTTTTTTTGTCCGTTTGCCGTTGTGAGCTGAACATCATTGTCTGGGTTGATGATCATCGCAATACAGGAAGTTATGATGCGGAATTAAGGTCTTGTGGCGGGGAGCTGCAGTCCCGATAGACATGCCATGCACGCCTGTTTATGCTTGCCTGACATCTATTTACAGGGGGAATCAGCATGACAGCCAAAGAACGCCGTACCGTACCACCCGAAGCCATTGACCTGTACAACCAGTATGTTCATGGCGAGATCAGTCGCCGTGCATTCCTCAACGGGGCCAGGAAATTTGCTGTCGCCGGGCTTAGTGCCGGCGCCATCATTGAGGCCCTGACGCCTGATTACGCCATGGGCCAGCAGATTGCCCGTGATGATGAGCGCATTCGTGCCGAATACGTGACCGTGCCGTCGCCTGACGGGCATGGTTTTATTCGGGGTTACCTGGTCCGCCCCTTCAGCGCCGACAGCCGTTCGGCCGAACCCGCGCAGTTGCCGGGCATAATCGTCGTGCATGAAAACCGCGGCCTGAACCCCCACACCGAAGACGTGGCACGGCGCCTGGCGCTGGCCAACTTCATGGCCTTTGCGCCCGACGTGCTGACGCCTATGGGTGGCTATCCCGGGGATGATTACCAGGGCGGGCAACTGTTCAGCCAACTCGATGGGGAGAAGCGATTTGAGGATATCGTTGCCGCCGCGTACTGGCTGAAAAATCGCTCCGACTGTACTGGCAAAATCGGCGTGACCGGCTTCTGTTACGGGGGCAGCGTTTCCAACCAGCTGGCAGCCCGCATGGGCGATGATCTGGCGGCGGCAGTACCGTTTTACGGTGGTGGCGTGTCTGCGGACGAGGCCCGCAACATCCGTGCCGCGGTCATGGTCATGCATGGTGAGCGCGATACCCGCCTGGTGGAGGCGTGGCCAGCCTATGATGAGGCCCTGTCAGCCGCCGGTGTCACTCACGAAGGTCATATCTATCCCGGTGCTGTACACGGCTTTTTCAATGATGCCACGCCCGAGCGTTATGACGCCGCTGCCGCCGAGGATGCCTGGCGCCGGATGGTGGGGTGGTTCAACACCCACGTCAGGGGTTAGTCAGCCGGGCTGGCACAGACCGATTCAAGTATCACCCTGACGGCATCCGTCAGCGTGGTGAGTCCATCGTCGCCGAGTTTTTCCGGTGGCGGCAGGTGAATGAAGCCGGCGGGCATATCGGGTCGATCTGCCTGTGCCTGCAGCAAGCGGTAAAAGAGCTCGTTGCAGACATAGGTGCCCGCGCTCATGGATATTTCCACAGGCAGGTGCTTTGCTGCCAGGGCGCTGGCCAGGGATTTCACCGGCAGGGTTGACCAGCAGGCCGCGGGACCATCGGTGACAATGGCCTTTTCCACGGGCTGATTGCCGGCATTGTCGGGAATGCGGGCATCAGCCAAGTTGACGGCAAGGCGTTCAACCGAAATGGTTGAGCGATTCTCGGCCAGGCCCAGGCAGATTACCGCTTTCGGCCTGTTGACCTGGACAGCATCCAGCAATATCCGGGCAGCCTCCCCGAACACCACCGGCAACACCATGCCCTTGACTACACAACCGTCAATGACTTCACCATCCAGGGTGAGGGCAATGTGTTCGGACGGATTGGCGGCGTTGTCCCCAAAAGGTTCAAAGCCGGTCAGCAGCAGGGTGTCAGAGGCGGTAGCAGACATCAGAAACGGTAAACACACAGATACATGAGGGTGACGTTGAACAGCCAGATCACCAGGGCCATTGGTGCCTGGGCCTTTATAACGGCGTTCTTGTCCGCAATTTCTAGCAACAGCGCCGGCACCAGGTTGAAGTTGGCGGCCATCGGTGTCACCAGCGTACCACAGTAGCCAGACAGCATGCCCAGTGCGCCCATGATGGCCGGATTACCGCCATGGGTGTTGACGATAAAGGGCAGGCCAATGCCCAGCGTCACCACGGGAAAGGCGGCAAAGGCATTGCCCATGATCATGGTGAACAGGGCCATGGCACCGCAATAGGCGATGACTGCTACCAGAGGCAGATTCACCGGGACGCCCGTGGCCACCAGGTCTGCTATCACATCGCCGACGCCTGCCGCGCCGAAAATGCCGCCGAGCGCTGCCAGCATCTGCGGCAGCAGCAGGGTCCAGCCGAGTATTTCAATCAGTCGGCTGCCTTCCTGAACAGGTTCAGCCAGGGGCGAGCGGCATACCCGCAACGCCATGACCAGGCCAACCAGGGTCGCCAGACCCAGCGCCACCTGGGTGGACTGGTCGGCCAGGGCAATGCGCCAGTCACCGATGGCCAGGTGCCGAAACAGGTAGCTGCCGCCAATGACCAGCAGGGGAATGGCCAGCGCAGGTAACATGAGCCGGTTGCCAAGTCGCTCCGCCGAGGCCTGCCGCTCGGCGTGATCCGTTTCTGTCGAATGCGGGGCGCCCACCAGTTTGAACGCAGTCAGGGCGACCAGGCCGGTAACCAGGTAACCGACCAGCACCGTCGGTAGAGTCGGCCCGGCCATAAACAGAAAGGCAAGCAGGCCCCAGAACAGCGCCGAGCCCCAGCGTTTGGGATGGGCCGAAGTAATGGCAGCCTGAAAGGCGGTATACGCCAGGTACAGCCCGGCCAGCACGAAAAAGAGTTCCAGGTTCAGCAGCGTCATCGCGGTGCGCCCAGTTGCCTGTCGAGCACATGACTGCGCCACCAGCCCACGCCGAATACCCACAGGGCAGTGGGCAGTCCCCACCAAGCCAGGTGCAGGATTTCGACAGCGACATCGGCAGTATCGAAAAAGCCCTTCATCAACAGCACCGGACCGACGGCGACCAGGATGTCATCAGCAAAGAAGTTGCCGATATTCTCCGAGGCAGCGGCATGAGCGCGGATTTTCATGAGGGTGGACTCATCCATGTCGCCGTGTCGCGCCGCTTCTGCCCCCTCGGCCATGGGTGAGATCAGCGGGCGCACCATGGAGGCATGGTTGCCGATCTGCAGGCCAAGCATGCTGGTGAATTCCCGAATGGCCTGGTAGAGCAGGCAGACCCTACCGGCGGTGGCGACGCCGGCATGACGAATGAGGTGGGCAGCCTGCTCACGCAGCCCGTGTTTTTCCAGCAGGCCCACCACCGGCATCATGAGAATGACCGGCAAGGTCATAAAGCGGTTGATGATGAAGAATTCACCGAGCAGCGCCATGATCTCGTTCAGGCTGAAACCGGCCAGCAGACCCGTGACAATACCGGCGGCCAGCACGGACAGCAGGGTATTCAGCCGCAGCGCAAAGCCGATGGCGACGATGAGGATGCCGGTCAGTTTCAGCATGGCAACAGCCCTGATGAAGTGAAAAGGTCAGGTCGTTCTGAGCAGTTCCAGCGGTTTCTGTCTCAGCACCGAGAGCGTGGCCACCAGCGCAGTCAGGACACTAAGCGCGCAAATGGCCAGTATGGTGAACAGCGTAATCCACGGTGAAAAGCTCCACAGGCCATCGAAGATGAAGTAGGAAATACCGTACGACATCGCCAGGCTCAGGGCGACACCGGCAAAGCCGGCAAAGAAGCCGAGAATGCCGAATTCGATTTCCACGATGTGCTTCACGTCCGCGAAATTGGCGCCGAGAATCTTCAGCAGGTTGATTTCCCAGAAGCGGGACTTCACTTCGTAGCGTGCGATGGAAAACAACACCACCAGCCCGGCAAAGATGGACAGATAGGCCATGACACTGATGGCCCAGCTTATCTGGTCGGTAACATCCAGAATGCGTGCGACGATTTCCTGCACGTTGATCACACTGATGTTGGGCAGGGTGGTGACGATGCTGTTCTGCACCGCGATGCGGTCGGCCTCGCTGACATTGGCAATGGCGGCCACAAAGGTTTTCGGCGCAGGGTCCAGGACACCGGGCTGGAAGGACACGAAGAAGTTAGGCTGAAAGGAATTCCAGATCACTTCCCGGGTGTTGATGACACGGCCTTCGATGGGCACGCTCTGCACATCAAAGGACATGGTGTCACCCACGGCCAGACCCATGCGCTCGGCAAAATTCTCTTCCAGGGAAATGCCCGGCAGGGCATCGTCACCAAACGACCATGGACCGTCCCAGGTGTCACCTTCGACAATGCTCTCGGAGTCCTTCAGGGCATCCTGGTAGGTCAGGTTCATCATGCGCCGGCGCATGAGTTGTTCATCCGGTGTTTCTTCCGGGTCATCGATGACCTGGCCATTGACGGCTTCCAGTCTGGCGCGAATCATGGGCGAGAGAAAGGACAGGGTGTAGCCGCGTTCCCCGATCACCGCCTGCAATTCTTCCAGTTGTTCCGGCTGGATATCAAACATGAAGAAATCCGGTACCGAATAATCCGATGGCTGCTCGATATAGCCCTGCAGGCCTTTCTGGATTTGCGGTATCAGGTTGATGAGCAGGGCGCCCAGGCCGATGGCCAGGAAACAGGATACAGCGCCCAGCTTGTTGCGGCTGAGGTTGCGCAGGGCAATCTTGCGCGTGACATGACGGCTCGAGGTAAACAGGGTGCAGGCACCGATGATGCCCCAGGCGATGGCGCCCAAGATGAAGATGGCTGCCAGGAAACCGGCGACAAAGACGGTGCCGACAAAGATGTCGCTGGCCTGCCACATGGCCAGACCCCAGAAGGTGATCAGGATCGGCGCATAACTGACGACATGGCGTTGCCAGTGGTCGGCGCCAGAGGCCGGGGCCACGTTTTCATGGAACAGGCCGATAGGATTGAGGTCGTAGATTTTGGACAGTATCGGTAGGCAGCAGATGATGCTGCCGACGGTGCCCATGAAAATGGCCAACACCAGGGAATTCAGTTCCATGCTGTTGGTGAAACCACGCGGCAGGAAACCTTCAAACAGCAGGGGCAGCAGTGGCATGGCTATGTAGGCGACCGCGCTGGCGATCAGGGCGCTGATCGTGCCCAGTATGACGATCTGCACCAGCGTCATTTTGTAGGCTTCCCGAGGCGTGCCGCCAAGGCACATGAGAATGGCCATGTCCTTGAAGCGGGAGGTAAAGAAGGCGCGGAACAGGTAGGCAGCACCGACGCCGGCCAGGAACAGGGCAATCAGGGCGATCAGGCCGAGGTAGTCATTCATGTAGCCCAGAACTTCACCGAGGTCCTCGCTTTCTTCCTGGTGTGTGGTCATGGAGAGGCGGCGGGTATCCCGGTAAACGGATTCTTCCATCTCGCGGAAGCGGTCCTCAAGTTCGCGATAGTCGTAGGTGTAGCTGTCCGGCAGACGGTAGAAGCGCGAATAGGTGATGCGGCTGCCGAGCTGAATCAGGCCGGTGCTGGCGATCTGGTCCAGGCCCATGTAGATGGCGGGGAAGTTCGACATCACGGAAATGGTGCTGCTCGGATCTTCCAGGATGACATCGGCAATGGTGAATTCGCGCTCGCCGATTTTCAGGGTGTCGCCGATGTCCAGGTCTAGGATCACCATCAGGTCGCGGGCCACCCAGATGCTGTCACTGCTGATCAGGCGCTGGCGCGCATCACTAAGCGATACCGGGCCGGATTCCTGCAGGACGATTTCGCCGTACTGCGGGTAATTGTCATCGATGCCGATGAGTGTGCTCATGCGGGTGTTCTCGTTGCCTGCCACCATGGACAGGAAAGAGATCTGGTCGGAGCGGGAGATGATATCGGTTTCGAGAATGGACTCCGACAGCTGGTGCTCCTGCTCGGTGAGCGCAAAGCGCGAGGAGACCTGGATGTCGGCGGTGAGAATGGACTTGGAATTGTTTTCCAGGTGCTGGTCGATGGAGCTCTTGAAGGAGTCCAGCGCAATGAAACCGATCAGGCCAATACCCAGGTTCAGCACAAAGAACAGGCTGAAGCGAAAGTTGTTGGTGATTTCCTTGAAGGCGAGTTTTAGCCAGAGCATAGTTGCCTACCTGATCCTGAACACGGTGTAGGCCGGAAGAGGGCGAAGCCCGTCATCCGGCGATAGCACGATCTCTGAATGCAGTTATTGTTCTCCAATCTGTAAGAACCGCCGGATGACGTCCCTGCGTGACTCTACCGGCCTACAAAAGAATTCACACAAACCGGCCATCCTGCAATCGTTGCTGGCGGGCGCAGCGCTTGGCCAGTTCCTCGTTATGAGTGACGAAAAGCATGGTCATGCCGTGGCGGTCCACGAGGTCAAAAATCATGTCACTGACGATATCCCCGGTGCTACTGTCGAGGTTGCCGGTGGGTTCGTCAGCCAGCAAGATGCTCGGCCTGACCACCATGGCGCGGGCGATGGCCACACGCTGGCACTCACCGCCGGAGAGCTGGTGCGGAAAATGGCCCATGCGCTTGCCCAGGCCGACCTGTTCCAGGGCCTCGCGGGATTTGTCCTCGGCGTCCGGGTCCTTGAACAGGTCCAGGGGCAGGCTGACGTTTTCCAGCGCCGTCAGATGCGACATCAGGTGAAACTGCTGGAAGATGATGCCGATGTTCCTGGCGCGGAATTTCGACAGAGCTTCCTCGTCCAGGTCCTGCATGTCCTGGCCGTTGAGAATGATGGCCCCGGAGGTGGGACTGTCGAGACCGGCCAGCAGGGTCAGGAAGGTTGATTTGCCACTGCCTGACTGCCCGAGAATGGCCAGGGTTTCCCCCTGTTCCATGTCCAGGTTCAGGTTTTTCAGGACTTCGATGGGCTCCAGGTTGGCGGCCGTGCGGAACGTCTTACACAGGTCTTTGATTTGCAGGATCATCTGGTCATTTCGGCAAACTAAAAGGCTGAAAGGATAAAGCAGTCACCGGGCCCGGGCAATGCAGCTGGTGATTTTGCTGTAAATGTGCGGCTTACCCCTGTGCAGACCGGAGCTTGCCGTGCGTTAATACGGTTTTGAAGCCATTTTCTGACACGACTAACAGGCAGACTCGCTGTGTGCACCCTGACCATCTACAGCGGCAAGAAACGCTGCGTGGTGACTATGAACCGGGATGAACGTCGCTCCCGCAAGGAAGCAGGTGTCCTTCATTCCCGCACGCAAAATGGCGTGCGCCTGTTTTACCCGGTGGATCTTGTCAGTGGCGGCACCTGGTTCGGAGTCAACAGCCATGGTGTCACATTATGCCTGCTTAATCGCTACCAGGCGCCGCAAAAAGACAAGGCGGTTTCCCGTGGCGACATCATTCCGGCCGCGCTGGCCCGGGGCAAGGCCGAATCCGTCAGCGCCTGGCTGCAGCAGCTGGATCACGCCCGCTACAACCCCTTCGATATTTTCCTGGTCACCCGCAAGCAGGTTATCCAGTACTCCTGGGGTGGTGTTACGTACGCATCACGGACGCTGGATTTCAAACACTGGTTCCTGTTCGCCTCCTCAGGCATGCACACGGAGGAGGTGATTGCTTTCAGACAGAACTTTTTCCAGGCCTGGCATGAGGAAATCGGCAAAAAGCTGACCGATCCCGATGAAATCCTGCGTGGCTTTCACCTCATCCAGATCGATGGCATGGAAAGCCATTCACCCCTGATGGAGCGCGAATTCTCACATACGAAAAGCATCATCCAGGCCGACTTCAATGCCAGGGCCATGCAGCTGAAATACCTGCCGAACGTCCTTGATCACTTTCCCGTTTCCCCGCTGGGGGAGATGCAAACGGAAAACATCACGATATCGAAGGGATGACGAAAAGGCTGGCAGGGCAGGGTTATCGACCGTGTTCGATAAAAGGATAAAAGGATAAAAGGATAAACGGATAAAGGATAAAGCGTCAGCTTGCCACAACGGCTGCGCGAGGACGGTTTGTTGCAGG
>JBMTQX010000072.1:0-14767 GCA_049446715.1 Pseudohongiellaceae bacterium | reverse complement strand
TTACATCTCCCTGAATGTGAAAATATTATGTCGTGAGCCAACGACCCGGGTTTAGCGGTCAGTCTAATAACACGACTCATGTAGATTGCCATGAAAACGCTTATTGCCCAGCTTTTACTGCTACTCACGTCTTTTCTGAACCCGGCCCTGGCCCAGAACGAGTTGGGCAGTGTCAATTTTTCCGTGCTGGCGCTGGATGTGGACGATGCCAGCCGCCGTTTGCTGGAAAATGCCCTGGTGGAAAGACTGCGTGAAAACGATTACCAGGTTTACCAGAGCTACCCCGTAATTTTAAAAAGTCAGTGAAATCGACACCCGTACAGTGAGGACTGTACTGGCTGATGCTGGCTTTGATGCCGTTCTGATTATTCGGCCGGTAGACATTGGACGTCAGGCCACTATTGAATCGGTGCAGGAGTTTCTGACCCCGCAAAGTTACCAGAGCATCGCCGAGTTCGTGGAAGATTACCGAGGAGACAAGTTTGACTCCCGGGCGGTCATCCATGTGGTGGGATTCATTCTAGACCGCACGCGGTCACTGCCGGTCTGGCAGGGTGTGATGTGGTTTGACGAAGATACGCACACCATAGAGGCAAGCCTGAACAAGGTCGTCGACCTGGTGGAGTACAACCTCAACCACTACCGCCCGGCAATCCGCAAGCAGTTGGGGCTGCCACCGATGGCAACAGCCCCCTGAGACATCAGTCGAGGTCGAGCTTGAACAGTTCGATCGCGTTCTTGCGACCAATCTGCAACCTTTCCTCATCCGTGAGCACGGTGGTCGCGTCGAACCAATCCGAGGCGTCCTGCATGCGCTCGAACGGATAATCCGCGCAGAAGTACAACCTGTCCTTGCCCAGTTCATCCAGCGCACAGCGCAAGGTCGAGTCATGAAAGTTGCCCGACGTGGTGACATGGAAATGCTCCCGGAAATAATCCCCCAGTGGCCGCTTGCCCCGGTAACCGCGTGGCGAAAACGCCATCCGGGCGTCCATGCGCCACAGGTTATAGGGAATGAACTCCCCGAGATGACCGATAATCACGTTCAGATGTTTGACGTCTTCAAACAGCCCGGAGCCACACAACCTCAGGGCATGGGTTCCGGTTTCAACGGTAAAGCCCCAAGGCGAGGAACGCAGCCAGGGCTGGTCCATGATGTTCTTTGACTGTGACGGTAACCCCATGCGCGGATGCAGGTAAAACGGCACATCCAGGTCGGCCAGGGTCTGCCAGAATTCGCGGTACTCGGGTAAGTCATAGTAGATCGCTGTGTCAGGGGTGTCCTTTTGGGTAAACCCGTTGACCAGGGCCCCGACGAATCCCAGTTCCTTCACACAACGTTCCAGCTCTGCTGCCGCAGCCTGCGGGTCCTGCATTGGCAGCGCCGCCATGGCCCGGTAGCGGGTAGCATGACGGGCAACGGCAGCCGCCATGGCTTCATTACCCTTGCGAGCCGTCTCGATGGCCTCATCGGTATCCAGAATGCGCTGCACACCCGGGGCATTCAGCGACAGAATCGCCACTTCGATACCCGCGTCATCCATGTAGCCGAGACGGATATCATCCAGGTCGAGAATTTCTCTGGTGAATTGATCGAAATCGGATGACTCGCCGGCGAAGTCGCGGGTTTCATCGGTGGTTTCCGGAATCGCCATGTGTTCTTCGAAGGCAATTTTCCCCTTCATGCGCTGATACTCCTGATACAGTGAAAACGGCCAAGAATAGCCGTAAAAATTGCAATAAATACTGATGTCGGGCGGGTAAAGCCTGTGCTGCCCTACTTCTGCATAATGACAACCAGTTCGCGGTAGTTGCCCTGCATTTCCCACGTCCCGGTGAAACCCATTGGCAACACCAGAGAATCACCGGCGGTGAATTCGTGACGGGTGCCGCCGGGCTCGGTAAGAATGAGTTTGCCGCTGAGGACATAGACGAACTCGTCAATATCGGTCGGGCGCGTGCGGTGATTGGTGGTTGCCGGTGTCGATTCAAAAATCGAGACCCGCAATTCCTTGCCCTCAAACAGCGAGGCCACCCGCATGTTCAGCTCGCCGGCTTCGAGAATGTCGATATAGGCATCCGGCGGCACCGACGTCAGGTCGAGTCCTGCCATCTTGTCCCGATCAAGTCTGACCGGTGCCGGGCTGTCAGCAGCCATAGCGTGTGAACCTGTTGCCAGCAGCAGTGCCAGCACCCAGTAACGTACGGGTGTTTTGCTTGTCATGATTTCCCCTCATGGTGTTCCCCTGATTCCTGACCGACCTGCCGGGTATGACCGAGGCAGGCTTCAAATCAGGTTATCGACAAAAATCTTCAGTGAGGCACTGGTGGCATCATCAATGATGGCGAATTCCAGACCTACTTCTGCCCACCTGTCCTTGTGATGAACCTACATTGCCTTGGCATACAGATCAACAGGTTCACTGCTCAGCGGAGACAGATTCAGCTTGATCTTGATGTCTGAAAACTGCCTGTTGGGCGCCGATGCACCGATCAGCATACCGGCATAGCGGATATCCACCACTTCGCCATGGAATAGTTACGGCAGAACATTTATCCCATCCAGTAACTGGTAAGTCACGGGAATTCTTATCGGGATGCGCAGCGCACTGCGATTCTCGAGGCTTGGCCGTTCCAGGTACACCGGCTCCTTCAGTGCCTTGAGATCATAGCAGCACAGCGTTCCCTTCAGGCCCTTGGCATTGACCTCATGGATCTTGCCGGTGACGACACTGCCCTTGACGTAATTGTAGGTACGCTCCGAAATCAGGATCTGTCCGCGCAAGGTGTCCTGCTCGCTGCGTGCCGCCAGATTGACATCGGCACCGATCATGGTGAATTCGCGTTAGATTTCCAACCCTAGGACACTCGCCACCACTTCACCGGTATTGATCCCGATACCCATGAACAGGGTATCCAGGCCCAGTTCTGCCCCCTTGCGATTGACCTCGTCCATGGCGATCTGCATTTCGATGGCGCATTGCAGGACAGTGCGCGCACTTTCCGAGACACTGTCGCACACATCCAAAAAGGCCATGACAGAATGACCCATGAATTTGTCGATAATGCCATGGTGGCGACCAATGATCGCTGCCATGGTCCCGAAAAATTCATTCAGGATGCTGATGATCTTGTCGCTGCGAAAATGCTCGTTGAGGTAGGTGAAACCGCGCAGTTCAGCAAACAGCACGCTGCCCATGCGAAAGGCGCTCTCTTCCAGCAGAATTTCATGACCGACAAAAATCTCTGCCAGTGCCGGATTGAAAGTGTCTTCGTTGAGGGCCGCTGGCCCGCTATCCTGTCACTATTTCAATACTGCCCTGCTTTTCTTTTCGAGGGACTGTTTGTTAAGAAAGCGCAAAAGGAATTCCGGAAATTCAAACGGTTAAAAAAACAGCCTGCTAGTATACTTGGTGTCACTGCTATTATTGCGACGTCAGTGCCTGATTGGCTGTTATCTTGCCACCATTCCAATCAACGCCATAACGTTGCTATTAATCTGTCCCTCATCAGACCATCAGGACGCCAAGCTATGACCACCCAGGATACTACCCTCTTGACCGTATTTTCCGATTACGTATGCCCCTGGTGTTATCTGGCCAGTGCCGTCGTACCAAAGCTGGAAGCGACGCGTGATATCACCGTGCGCTGGTCGCCTTTTCCGCTGCATCCGGACACCCCGGAGGACGGTTTGCTGCTGTCCTCGTTTCTGGGCCCCAATCTCGATGCCGTCCACGAGCGGCTTTACGCCCTGATGGATGGCCTGGAGCTTGAGCACGGTGCCCGCGAAAAAACCTATAACAGCCGGCTGGCGCAGGAACTGGGCCTGTGGGCGGACACCCTGGAGAACGGCAAGCCCCTTCACGACGAATTGTTTCGCACCTATTTCGTCAGGGATGAGAACCTGGCACACAAAACGGTCCTGCTGGATGCCGTGGAACGGGCCGGACTGGACCGGACAGAAGCCGCTGCTGTACTGGATGAAAGGCGTTTCAGCCCGGCGGTAGACCAGGCCTGGCAGCAGGCGCGGCAGCTGCAGATTACCGGTGTGCCCAGCTTTGTGGCCGGACGTTACGTGACCTCGGGCTATCACCCGATTGAAGAACTGTCGAAATTCATTGATTACGTGGAAAGTGAAGCGGCCAGGGCCTGATACGCAGGTATGTTCATCGGCCTGGTTTACTCAGCCTGCATGATCACGAGCCTGCTGGCGATTGTTTCGGGGCTGTCCCGCAGAACCCCACACCTTTTTTACATCGCCGCTGGCAGCGGACTGCCCACATCACTTTACCTGGCTGCCGTACCCTGGCTTGGGTTGTGGCCACTGACCTTTCCGGTCCTGGTTGGTGCCGGGGGCATAGCCTGCAAATACCGGCGAGTGCCGCTGGCCATTTTACTCGTTATACCCTATGTGACATCCCAGCTCTGGCTGCTGTCTGCCGTGCTCAGCCAGGAAGCCGGCTGGATTCATGCTTCAGGGTATCTGCACCGACCGCACACCGGCCTGCATCTGGTCTCTGGTGACTGCCTGCCCGTCGGCGAAGCGCAGCCCGGAATTCACATCCACCGTACTGTTGCCAGCCAGCCTGTTGATGACACGAGTCTGGCGCCCCAGACTGCCGCCAATCACCGCGGCAAAATCGACGGTAACATTGGTGACTTCCATACCGCTGGTGTTGGTGACCCGGGCAAATAGCCGACCATCGCTGTTGAAAGGCTGGACAGTGATGTATTGCTGCGGATTGTCAGCCAGGTCCAGGCGGACAAAACTTTGCGTGGCCTCCTGACCCACCCTGCCCTGGGCCTGGGCCGCCTCCATAAAATACTGCTTGGCAACCTGCCGATCATTTTGCACCAGCGCAATCTTGCCGAGTTCATTCATGGCAATGGCAGTAGGTAACAACTCAGCACTGTGCTCGAGATCGTTGCGGGCCTGGCTGCGGTCACCCAGCCGGGAATAGGCCACGCCGCGCCCCAGGTAGTAGTCGTAATAATCGTCGTGCTTGCGAATGGCATTGTCATAGGCATTAATCGCATCACGGTACTTTTCCTGATGCAGCAGGATGTCGCCCTTGAGTCCGGAGAAGCGTGCCTCTCCCGGCACCATGTCAATGGCCGCATCAAGGTTCACCAGGGCGAGGTCAAAATCCTGGTCTTTGATGGCAAGCTGGGCTTCGTCAAACAGGGCATAGGCGCCCTCCTTCTCGCGCAGGAAAGCTGTCGCCTGCTGGAATCTCACCTCGCCGGTTTCCAGGTCACGACCCTGGATGTGCGGCATCAATTCGTTCACCAGGGCCTGGTTGTTGGCCACCCGCTCCTCTGAAGGCGGATGGCTGGAAAACAGGCCTTCAATCCACCCCGGATTGCGCCCTTCCGACAGCCGCACGAAAGTCTGCTGCAGGCTCACGGCCGCACGGGGATCATAGCCGGCAGCAAGCATGTAGCGGATACCGTAGTAATCAGCTTCCCGTTCCGCTTCGCGGCCATAGGACTGCGTGATCAACTGGGCTCCCAACTGGGAGGCGCCGACGATGTAATCGGCGTAGTCATTGTCACTGGTGGCAATGGCGCCCACCATGAGGGCGCCCTGCAGCAAGGTACCACGCGTGATGGCCTGCGCCCCGTGCCGGGCCCCCCCATGAACCACTTCATGCCCCAGTACAGCAGCCAGTTCGGCTTCGCTATTGAGCTCGGTCAGCAAGCCGCGGTTGACGGCAATCTTGCCGCCAGGCAAAGCCCAGGCATTGGGCACCGAGTTGTTGAGCACCACAAATTCATAATCCAGGTTGCGGTCACTGACAGCGGCCACCCGCTGACCGACCCGACTGACATAACCGGTCAGTGCCTGGTCGACCACGAACTCACCACCCTGGCTTTGTTGCGAGGGCGCATATTGCTGGGCACCAATAGCCCGCTCCTGGGCATCGGAGACCAGCGAAATTTCACTGCGGCCTGTGACGGGATTGGTGGCGCATCCTGTCAGCACAACTGACAGCAAGACCAGCAGTATGGCCAGCCTGTTATTGAGGGACATCATATTCTCCATGTTCTGCCTTCACGATGACGGCACGAAGCGGACCGGGCGACCGCAGTATCCAGTCAATTCTAGCCAGTGAAATAGCGTATCACCAGCCAGACCCCGGCCAGCGCTGTGAAACAGAGCACGATCCGGTTAAACCAGACCTGCGATACCCATTGCAGGAAGCGGCGTCCACCCAGGGCACCAACCAGCACCAGGGGCGCAGTCAGCAGTACGGAGCCGTAGTACTGCGGCTGAAAAATATCCTGGCCGATGAAAATCGGAATCTTGCTCAAGTTGACGAAGCAGAAAAAGATGGCTCCGGTACCGACAAAACTGAGTTTGTCGAGTTTGAGCAGCAGGAAATACAGCGACAGGATCGGCCCGGCAGCATTGCCGATGGTAGTGGCCAGTCCGGCCAGCATGCCGGACCCTGCCCTGACACTGCCCGGATGGCTCAGCGCCCAGGCATTGAGGCGATCACGGAAGGGTTCCAGCGCCACCAGGATGATGACCACGACGCCCAGGGTCAGGCCAAGGTTGTCGTTGTCCAGCCCGGACAGTGACATCCCGCCCAGGACGATACCAATCACCACCGGCACCAGCATTTTCTTCAGTTCCTGCCAGTGCGCCAGCCGCCAGTACAGTGAGACCGCGACCAGGTCGCCGACCAGGAGGTAAAGCAGTGTAATGCCAAGCGCATCGCGGGGCGGGAAAAACAGTGCCACGGATACCGTCAGCATCGTGCCCAGAGAAGGCACCCCGCCCTTGATGAAGCCGGTCGCCAGGGCGACCAGACACAACAACAGCAGGGTTTCCAGTGGCAGCAGCGTCAAAACGGCGGCCGCTTATTTCAACTGCTCAGGAATGCACCCGAAAGGCTGAATGGCAAGATCGGAAGGCGCAAATTCACGCGTGTAGGTCGGAAAGTCACGACTGAAAAACACCGGGTCGTAATGATCAATGGACATCACCAGGCGATTGCGTTCCGGGTCCAGGCGAATGCGCTCAACCGTTCTGAGCGCCTCGGAATGCAGCAATCCGCGCATGGGTTCATTTTCCACCACAACAAACTGGTTCAGCACACCCTGGGTAAAGTGCGTGGTTTCAATGACCAGGGTATCCTCTTCAAAGTGGCCGATGGAGTAGCCGAGAATGGACGGCTCTGTTCCTTCCGGCACAGCATCCTGGTTCATGTGTACCAGCCGTTGCGCATCCATCCACTCATGGCGAATCAGCACATCATCACCTGCCATCGAAATGGCCAGCGGTGTGCCGGGCGCCCCCCAGGCACGGCGAATCGCCACGGGTTCACACCGGTAGGTGGGATCATCCGTAAAGGGATTGTATTTTTCCACCTCTGCCCTGCCCGTTTCGGTCAGGAAATCCATCATGAACTGCGGACCACTGGTGGCAAAGCCGCCAGGGATGAGCATCCAGGTACCAAAAATGGCATCGCGCTGTGCTTCGGTGTTCTGAGCCTGGCCGCGGGGACCATTGACGCTCAGTTCACGCCCGTCCTCCAGGTACACCATGTCAAAGAAACACATGTTGGGGTCACGTCGGTGCTGCGACCCGGTGATGCCGATCCTAGTGCCCGGCGCCAGCATTTCCGGCGTGATGCCGTTGCGCGATAACTGGGTAAAACCATGGGATTCACAACGCCACTGCGTCACCCGGCCATCGGCATCTTCGGCCCGAATGTTCAGGTAAGCATGGGGATTACGGCGCTCGTATTCGGTGATTACGCCAGTGATGTTGACGGGTTTGTCCGCATCAAAATGCGGCGCAAAGCTGTGGTGGGCTGATACGGTCAGCGGCAGTAAAGCACAGGCTGCTGCCAGCAGATAATTCTTCATGACTTCCCCCCAATGGAACGCTGAATCGATGCCCACTATAGGCATTCTGCCCAACCCAGACAAGCTGACCGGTTGGCGCTTACAAAAAAACACCCGGGACAAGCCCGGGTGTTTTAACCACGATTTTATTGCTGAAACTTGCAGCTAGACGGGTTTACTGTGCGTTGGCGTAGCGGCCAACGTAGGCGGCTTTGGCCAGCACATGGCCCTGCATGGCTTCAACGAGTTCATCCCGGCTGGCACCTTCCGGCAGGTCGAGCGTATCGTCGAGGGCGTAAAACTCGAACACGTAGTGGTGATAACGGTCAGCATACGGAGCACCGGAGCCCATGTAGTTGCTCTGGCCGCGAATGTTCGCACCCTGGACGCTGCCGGCAGGCAGGCTGCCCTCAGGAATGGTCCGGGACCTGATGTTCCAGGCCAGCCAGTGGGTCACATCACCGGTGGTGCCGCCAATGGCCACTTCGATGTCGTGGAAGATGATGGCAAAGCTGGAGGTGGTTTCCGGCGCGCCGGTAATGGCAAAGCCGGGCTGAACGTTGTCGCCATGGGAGGTGTACTTGATGGGGATGATACCGCCGTCCTCAAAAGCGTTGGTCTCGACTTTCATGTTGGGCAGGGAAAAGCCCTGGGCAAAGACCTGGCTCGCGCCAAAAAGGGAAAACGCTGCGAAAGCAGTGATAAAACGTAACAGTCTGGTGCGCATAAAATACTCCTTGGTGTAATTCGCAACCGGTGAATATCGGTTGGCCGGTGATGGTACATCGTTCATGGGCTATTGACCATGGCATGCGCCTCACCAGCCTGTCGGTTCAATGATAACGTCAGTTCATTGCCTTTTTTTCATTGTTCATTGCTTTTTTTCATTGTTCATTGCCTTTTTTTCATTGAAAGTGCCATGACCTGAAAGAGCTGTTCGCAAGCGCCGTTCCCTGCAGTGGGCTTTCAATACCGGGGGCACTTCCTCAGACTGTACCGCCCGCCAGAAGTTCAATGCCGCCGGACCAGTTTTTGATCCACGACACAATCTGGTTTCGTCATCAAGCTTTATGTTTTAATCCGGCCAGCATCAGCACAGCCAAGTACAGAGTCGCCCATGACCGTTCGCCAGACTTTTATCACTGCCAGCATCATTCTGCCCCTGCTACTGCTTGTCCTGTCCGCTATATGGCCTGTCCTGCACTGGCTCTGGTTGTTGTTGGTACCATTGGTGCTGCTGGGGTATTACGACATGAGGCAGAAGCGCCGCACGATCCTGCGCATCTATCCGGTGATCGGCCACATCCGCTATCTCTTTGAATACATTCGCCCCGAAATCCAGCAGTACTTTGTCGAGTCGGACCTGAACGGCAGACCGGTGCCGCGTGAATTCAGGAGCCTGGTCTACCAGCGCGCCAAGAAACAGGAAGACACCCGTCCCCTTGGCACCATTATCGACACCTACAAGAACGGTTACGAATGGCTCAATCATGCCATGGTAACGACGCATGTCGACCCGTCCAGCATTCGCCAGACCTTCGGCGAGATCAATTGCAGCAAGCCCTACTCGGTTTCCCCGCTGAACATTTCTGCCATGAGTTTCGGTTCACTGAGCCAGAACGCTATTCTCGCGCTTAATCGCGGCGCCAAACTGGGCAGCTTTTTCCACAATACCGGCGAAGGCGGCATCACCCGATATCACCGCCAGTACGGCGGCGACCTGGTATGGCAGATCGGTACCGGGTATTTCGGCTGCCGCGACGAACTGGGACGCTTCAATGCCGAGCGCTTTGCGGAAAAAGCCACTGACGAGCAGATCAAGATGATCGAGATCAAGATTTCCCAGGGCGCTAAACCCGGCCACGGCGGCATCCTGCCGGCGGCCAAGGTCACCCCGGATATTGCCGAGATTCGTGGTGTGCCCATTGGCCAGGACGTGATCTCCCCGCCCTATCACTCGGCTTTCAGCAATCCCGAGGAGTTGCTGCAATTTGTCGAGGAATTGCGCGAGCTGTCCGGCGGCAAGCCGGTAGGTTTCAAGCTGTGCCTGGGGCGCAAAAGCGAATTCCTGGGTATCTGCAAGGCCATGCATGAGAGCGGCATCACGCCCGACTTCATCACCGTGGATGGCGGTGAAGGCGGCACCGGTGCTGCGCCGATCGAGATGACCAATTCGGTGGGCACACCGTTGCGCGAAGGCCTGCATTTCATTCACAACGCCCTGCGGGGCATCAATATGCGCGATCGCATTAAGCTTATCGCGGCCGGCAAGATGTTCTCGGCGTTTCACATGGTCAGGCTCGGTGCACTGGGTGCCGACACGGTCAATTCAGCGCGCGGGATGATGTTCGCCCTCGGCTGCATCCAGGCCCGGCACTGCAACACCGACAAATGCCCTTCCGGGGTCGCCACCCAGAATCCATCGCGCTACAAACAGCTGGATGTCACTGACAAGGGCGTGCGTGTCTACAACTACCATCAGGCCATGATCAACGCCCTGGCCGAACTGTTGGCGCAACTGGGCGTGCATTCCCTGTCAGAGGTGAAGCCTGAGCACATCAATCGTCGCCTCAACCAGGTGCGCGTGGCTACGTACGATGACATCTATCCGGAGTATGAACCCGGCTTTCTCTTCACGGACGCGAAGATTCCGGATGACTGGCAGAAAGCGTGGGACCGCTCGTCGAGCGGGCACTGGTGAAAACAGAGGCAATAGGCAATAGGCAATAGGCAATAGGCAATAGGCAATAGGCAATAGGCAAGAACAGGATGTCCTTCCGCAAATTCTTGTCAAGGTTATGTCTGATATGTCTGGATGGTCAGCCTATTTTTCCGATTGCCGGATAACGGCGCTACGCACCTCTTCCGGCCCACGGAGTATCCAAAAAGCCAAACGAGTCGTCCTTGACTCTTGCCTTCTGCCTCTTCTAATTATTCCGCGACCTTCAGCGCCACCAGCTCACCGATATGCCCGGTATCCCCGATGGGAACGACGATGTACTGCACGCCATCGATCTGGTAGGTCATGGGCAGACCGGTCTGCTTTGCCGGCAGTTCGAACTCGGCAATGATTTCACCGGTGGCCTTGTCATGGGCCCGGAACATCGGCCCCCCACCAGTCTGGCCACCATAGAGGCCGGCACCTTCGCCCGCGAACAGCAGTGACCTGGTCACCAGCAGGCCGCCACGGTCACCGTGACCGGTGCGCTCGGGAATATCCACACCGCGCAGACGCGGGTGTTCCAGGATCGCTTCCGGCGTGTCCGCGTTGGCCATCATCCACGCATGCTCGCCTTCGTTCATGTCGATCGCGGTGATGCGGCCATAGGGCGGCTTGATTAGCGGCAGGCCGAACGGGCCTTCAAAGCGGATGCCGCGTCCCATGGCGTAATCGAAATCACTGTCTTCAAAGAATGAATCTTCGGTGAGACCCACACTCATCGGATGTGATGTGGACGGCACGTACAGCATGTTGGTTTCAGGATCGAAAGCGACGCCCTGCCAGTTGGCGCCACCGCCGTAACCCGGCATAAAGATGGTCCCGCCATTGGTCTCGGTGATCAGGGATGGCGGCGTGTACAGCGGGCCATACGTGAACTGGCTGACAATGCGCAGCGCCTCTTCCTTGATTTCCGGGGTCCAGTCCAGCAGATCGTCCTCGGTCAGGCCCTGGCGCTCGAACGGTGCCGGCTTGGTCGGAAACGGCTGGGTCGGCGACAGTTGTTCACCCGGCACATCGGACTGTGGCACGGGGCGTTCCTCGATCGGCCAGATTGGCTCACCGGTCACGCGGTTGAAGGTATAGACCATGCCCTGCTTGCTGACCTGGATCGCCGCCGGAATGGTTTCGCCATCCACGTTGAGATCAGCCAGTACCGGGGCCGTGGGCGGATCGTAGTCCCAGACATCGTGATGAATCAGCTGGTAATGCCAGATGCGCTCGCCGGTGCGGGCATCCAGGGCCACCAGCGACTGGCTGAACAGGTTGTCGCCCGGACGATGGCCGCCGTACATGTCACCGGTAGCCGCTTCAACCGGCACATAGACTATGCCGCGTTCCTGGTCCGCCGACATGGTGGCCCAGGCGCCGGCGTTGCCGCTATAGCTGTTGCTGTTGTTGCGCCAGGTTTCGGTGCCGAATTCATTGCCCTGTGGAATGGTGTGGAACTTCCACAGCATCTCGCCGGTGCGCACGTCATAGCCGCGAATGTTGCCGGCTGGCGCAGTCATGGAGCGTGGCGAACCCCCGGACGGGAATGCAGCGCCAATCACAACAACGCCGTCAACAATCACCGGCGGTGTGGTCAGGCCGGAAGGAATGCTCTCGATATCGATCTCGAATCGCTCTTCCTGGCCGACACGCAGATCAACGATGCCGTTTTCGCCAAAGGCTGGATCCGGTTTGCCGGTTGCGGTGTCGAGGGAGATCAGGTAGTAACCCGGTGTTACCAGGATAATGCGGGACTGGCCGTTGTCATCACGCCAGTATGAAACACCGCGGCCGGAATTCACGCGCGGACCGCGACGGACACCTTCATCGTAACGGAACATCCACAGGTTCTCACCGGTGACCGGATCAATCGCGACCACGTCACGACGACGGCCGGCTGTCACATACAGCACACCGTCTGCCATGATCGGCGTGGACTCGTAGTTGAATTCGGGATTGGGACCATGGTTCTGAGTAGTCCAGCGCCAGGCGATTTCCAGGTTGGCAACGTTGTCCTTGTTGATCTGGTCCAGCGGCGCATAACGCGTGGCGCGGGTATCGTTGTGATAGCTGAGCCATTCGTAGTCGATGCGGCGCTGGGCGGAGGAGGCACCGGCCAGCAGCGAAGCAACGCGCACTGGCTCTTCGGACGGCTGCATGGTGATAGCCACCAGCTCTCCCGCCGTGTTGGGCAGGGCTTCTTCCCCCGCCGGCAAACCGTTTTGCTGCAGCATGAAAGCCACGAGATTGGCGTACTGTTCAGCCGAGAAGCCATTGGGATTGTTCACGGGCATGGTCGATGCCGTAATCTGGTAAAACGCGGCCAGTGACTGGTTTTCCCACTGCTGCCAGAAAGCGCCCCCCACCAGGGCAGGGCCGGCTTCACCACCGGACAGGGTGATGCCATGGCATTCGACACAGGAACGCAGGTAAAGGGCGCCACCGGCAACGGCTTGTTCCTCGGTGTACACCCCTTCACGCGTGGTCTGCGCTGTACTGCCAAGCGCAACCACAGAAAGCAGGACACCTGCTGCCATGCGCCAGAAGCGGGCATGGGCAGAAATAGAATGCTGAATTATCGGGTGGGAAGTTTCCCGCAAGGAAAGTGACATCGACGCTATCCCCTTATTATTTTGAACGACTGAGTTTTATAACGATTGCAATGACGACTGACGGGAAATCGGGCGATAAAGGGATTGTGTGACGGTCGTCTTCTTATGCTTTAATCCAGCCAACGATAGTGCTGGACTGCCTGGGCTTAGTCAACAGTCTCAAAATGGAACGAATAAGAATATTCAGTCTTTCAGCAAGAAAAATCCGGTGGCAAATCATGCGCCTGCTCACCCTGCTGCTTGTCGCCACACTGCCTGCCTCCCTGCTAGCGCAGACTCCTAACCCGCCTGAACCGGAACCGGCTTTTCCGGGTCAAACCGACGCACCGCCACCGGCCAATCCGGCCACCGGTTATCGCGTAGAAACCGTGGCTGACCGCCTGGAAGGTCCCTGGGCGATGGCTTTTCTGCCCAACGGCCATATCCTGTTTACCCAGCGTGCCGGCACCATGCGCACCATCTCTCCTGACGGCGTGGTATCGGAACCCATTGCCGGTGTACCGCCCATCAAGCGAGTGGCCGCCGAAGGCCTGCACGACGTGGTGCTGGACCCGGATTTTGCCAGCAACCGCTACATCTATTTCACGTACCTGGCGCCACCCAAAGGCGAAGCTGCAGCAGAATGGCCGATCCCCCACTGGTATGAGGATGTCTGGACCCTGTCCCTGGCCGAGCGCCGGGTCCTGAACCTGGGCACCGAACGTATTGCCCGCGCCCGGCTCAGTGCAGACATGCGCCGCCTGGAAGATCTCGAAGTGCTGGGGGAAACCCGCACAGAACGCCGCCTGGTGTTTGCCCCCGACGGCAGCCTGTTCGGCATCGGGGCTGATGCCTTTCGGTTCTACGATTCCGAACTGGACACTGTTGAAGGCCGCGAATTTCTCGATGACCCGAACATCGCCCGCAACTTTTCCGGTCGCGTGGTGCGCATCAACAAGGATGGCAGCATTCCGGCTGACAACCCCTGGCTCGGTCATGCCATGGTGGCCCGAGAAACCTATGCCCACGGCCTGAAAGATCCGGAAGGCGGCGCCATTCATCCGGAGACCGGCGAGTTGTGGGTCATCGATCACGGACCCCAGGGCGGTGATGAGGTCAATATCATCAAACCCGGCGCCGATTACGGCTGGCCCAATTATTCCTATGGGGTGCAGTACGATGCACGCCAGCCCGACGGCCGCGTTAACGTGCCGGTGGCAAAGGGCAAACGACGCGGTCCCGGCATGACCGAACCGGTCTACTACTGGGTGCCGTCCATCGCGCCGGGCGGCATGGCGTTTTACACCGGTGATGCATTCCCCGAGTGGCAGGGCAATCTCTTCATAGGCGCCATGGCCGGCCAGGCCCTGGTCCGCCTGGTACTGGATGGCGACCGGGTGGTGGCCGAAGAACATCTGCTGCACGATAACCGCGAGCGCATCCGTGATGTCCGCAGCGGCCCGGATGGCGCCATCTATATGTTTGCCGGCAACGCACTTAAGCGCCTTGTCCCGGCCAATTGAAGACTCATACCAACCCTATTGACCCATTCACTCAGGAGACCTTGTTCATGAAAACGATTTTCACTCCCGCCCTGCTTGCCACCCTG
>JBMTQX010000071.1:0-15049 GCA_049446715.1 Pseudohongiellaceae bacterium | reverse complement strand
CCGGTGCCGAAAATCACCTGGTCAGTTTCCGGATCATACAAAATGGCATCCCAGGGTGTGCCACCGCCACCGGTTTCCCACCATTCGCCGTTCCAGGTGTCCGCCGCCCATGCCAGCTCGGGTTGCTCGAAACCCAGTTCCGGATTCCCAGGTACCGCCCACCAGCGCCACAGCTCGTCACCGTTGTCGGCATCATAGGCCGCCAGGTAGCCGCGCATGTGGAATTCGGATCCGGCTTCACCGATGAATATCCTGCCGTTAGCAATGCGCGGGGCACCTGTAATGGACAACTGCTTCGAGCGGTCCGTGGCCTGAACCTCCCAATCCAGCTCGCCGGTTTCAGCATCAACTGCCACCAGGCGCCCATCCAGCGTGCCCCAGATGACATTGCCTTCCCACAGGGCGACACCACGATTGACGATGCCGCAGCACAGGTTTACGGCCCATTCACCCGGTACCTTGGGATCATATTTCCAGAGGGTTTCACCGGTTTTGGCATCAAAGGCATAGACCTTGCTCCAGGGGGAGGACACATAGATACGGCCATCGGCCACCAGTGGCGTGGTTTCATAATTGCCACCACGTTCAGCCAGGTCGGCGAACCAGGCCAGGTTGAGCTGGTCGATATTGTCCGGGGTGATCTGGTCGAGCGGGCTGAAGCGCTGCTCACTGTAACCCTGACCGTAATTGCTCCACTGGGTGGCGGGATCGGCGGCAGCCCGTTCCGTAGCCGGAGCCTGGACGGCCGGTGACGTTGTCACCGTGTCATTGGCAGTGTCCCCACCGCATCCGGTAAGCACGACAGCCAGGGTCATCGGGATGTAAAAAGCAGAAATGCGCATAACAGCGTCCCCCTGAACAAAGCACTGAAAAGATCGCCATCCTACAGGATCAAAGCGCAAATCGGCCAACGTTATCACACGGTTGAACCGCCACTTTTGTTGCGGATAGTCTGTTGGTATTCCATTGCATCGATGGTGAAAGCCCCGGGACAGGACAGGCAAGACTTCCTGGTTTTACTGCAGCCGATATAACCCTGCCATCATATTGATCGATTCAGATGTCATGTTACTCACGGTTCAGGCGCTCGCTCCAGTCACGGAACAGGTAGGGCGGACAGCCCGGCAGGTTCCTCCCGCGTTCTTCATATTCTTCACAGCGGGCTATGGCGTTTGGTACGCCCTCGGCTATCCAGGCCAGGGTTTCCTCATGGGTCATCGGCCGGTTGACGTGCTGGGGTGACACCATCTTCACCTCAAGACCGTAGTGCTCGAGATTGTCTTCGTAGGCTTCCGCCCAGAACGAGAACTGGTTGGCCGGGGTGGCCAGGTCGGCCTCGATGAAGGTCTGGCTCGCCGGGGCGTAGGCAAACACGGCATTGGCCATGTGGTTGTGTTTCACCACGGGGTAGATATCCAGGGTCATGATGTCGTCTTGCAGACGCAGGTGACCATCGACCGGCATGAAATCCAGGTACCCGCCATCAGGCAGCAGCACCATGTCGGCAAAGTTCGGCGCCGGTCTCGAGGCCATCTCGCTGAGGATGCCGTAGTTGCCGCGATGGGCAATCACGGTCAGGCCGGCTTCGATGGCGGCGCGAAAACCGCGGGTGTGGTCAAAGTGGTGGTGGGACACAATCAGGTGGGTCAGCGGCTTGCCCGGCACCAGGGTGTTCACGAAATCGATGGTGCTTTTGGCGCTGGCGGTGTCGCCGCTGAGTTCAAACAGCACCACGTGGTCGGCAAACTCCACGACGGTGTTGCTGCCCGGATTCAGGTGCCAGATGTGGTCGGCCACCGGCGTGGCGGTGATCTGTGGTGGATTGTTGGGCCGGGGTAACTGCCGGGTCAGCACCGCTGCCGGGGCGGCAATGTTCGGGGTGCCGTCAGCGTTAACATAGTAGGCATCGAGCAGACGCGTCTTGATCGGCGTGTCACGCCAGTCGATCTTTGATGACCAGGCAAAGGGCAGCTGTACGCCGTCCCAGTCCTGGTAGCCGGCAAAGGTGGTGGTCATGACCAGTTGACCCAGGTTCTGGTGGGGCAGGGTCCAGCGCACCCAGCGCGGCAAACCGGATTGTGGCTCGATGGCCATCGACACCTGGCCGGCCGCAATGATGAGGTCGACCACCTGCAGGCCGTCCTCGATACGCAGGTTTTCAGCTGTCGCCAGACCCGAGAGCACGGCGCGCACCGCGGCCAGCGGATGACTCAGGGATTCATAGCGGCGAAACACATAGCCGTCCGGTTTGAACCAGGCGCCGGCGGTAGTCCAGTCCGCCAGGCGCTGGGCGTTGCCGTTTTCGGTCAAGGTATAGCCAACCTCGCCGTCAAAACCCCAGCCTGACAGGGCAAAGCTGTGGCCGAAAATGCCGCCAAAGGGAAACAGGAAATTGTGGCGATAGCGGGTCAGGTAACGGTCGTTGTCGAAATCCCAGATCGCTGACATGTTGGGGTTTTCTGCCCACTTCTGCGGTGCCATGGGATCGCCGGTGACATTGCCGCCGCCCCAGAAATACGCCTCCATCCCGTAACCATCAGCCTGCAGGGTGTGCACGTCCATGATGGCCTGCTCACCGCCCATGGCGTCTGCCACTCGCGCCATCAGGGTGTTGACGGCGCTGTCCTGGGCCAGGGCAGGGGTACCGGCCATCAGCGTGGTCAGTATCAACAGGAAACGCAGGCTCGTGCTTACAGGATGCATGGCAAACTCCTTCAGGACAGGTGGTCGGCAGGGATCGGGTTGTGAATGCTGGGCATTCGGCCATTTCACCATGCCGATCACAAGCACGCTAATCCAAAGTATTGATGTGTTTGTATTGACCGGTGTTATGGCAGTGGGTGAAGTGCAGGGCAGTCCGGCATGCCACAAAGCGCTAGAGGAATGACGGCGCATTCACTTTCAAGTTCCGGCAGATGCCGGTCTAACCAGTCACATATCAGGTGTAGCGCCGTTCTCGAAGCCAGAGAGCCTCTGATGACATTGCCTTAAAAGTCGATCACAGCTTTATTGTCAGCGTATTCGACCTGAATATGAGGAGGCTCGTGATCACCATAGTACATCTCTGGTCGCGATCCCGAAGAAGCGTGATATTTCCGGCACAACGAACCTCCATGTTCGATGTGGATAACAGCTTCAATATAGGTGACAAATGTTCAAGGCGCGGAGTGATGAAGCGCCAGGAGGTCAGTTCTCTTCCGACTCTTCGCAGAACTCGGTCTGGCTGTCGTTGAAGGAAATTGCCACGGACAGGCACTCGTCCTCTTCCACCTGCAGGCCGGTGGTCTTGGTGAGGCTTTCCACCTGGTGGCCGGTTTGCAGGGCGCGGGCGTCGGCGATGCGCTGGGGGGTGACGGCGCGCGGGTCCATGTCCACGTAGGAGCAGGTGAAGCCGCGCAGGGTGCACTCTGAGGTGGTGTGGGCGATGCCGCGTGTGGCCATTTCGGCCTGCATCAGGTCCACAGCGTCCTGGTTGAGCACGATGGCATTGTTGGGGCGGAAGGTGCCGACACCGATGGCGTAGTCGATAGGCATCAACGGTTCGATGCTGGCGCCGAACATGCCGTCGTTTTTCTTGCCGAGGTCATAGTCACCGAGGTCGGCACCGGCGTCGATCAGATACTGGATGATGGGCACATCGCCCAGGTTGCCGGCGACCATCAGCGGCGTGATGCCATAGTCGTCATGCCAGTTCACATCCATGTCGTATTCCTCCACCAGCAGTTTGATCAACTCAAGGCGTTCGCTGTAGGGATGCTGGAAATGATAGCCATGGATGAAGCCCAGGCCTGAAGCGGCGCCAAGGGTGGTTTCATTGTCGCTGGACTTGATGTGCGGGTCGGCACCGTAGTCGAGCAGCAGCTGGGTCAGTTCGAGGTCACCGGAAAAAGCCGAGCGCATGATGGCGGTAGAAAACACGATGCGCGGGGAACCACCGCGCATGCGGGCGCGCGGGGTGTCGTTGACCAGGGCGTTGGGATCAGCACCGTTGTCGAGCAGTTTCCTGATCAGCGGCAGGGGATCGTCGGTGATGACCCAGGGGAAGTTTGGGGCAGTTTCCATGTTGCGGCGATCCACGGCCCAGAACAGCGGCGTGAAGCCACGGGCGTCAGCAATGTTGAGATCGCTGCCGCGGTCGATAAGCATGGAGGCCATGTCATAGTGACCGTTGAAAATGGCCAGGCTCAGTGCATTTTTGCCATCGGCCACCAGGGCGTTGATGTCGGCACCAGCATCCAGCAGCAGCTCGGCGGTGTCGATGTAGCCGTCACGGGCAGCAAAGTGCAGGGCGGTGAGTTCGCCACTGGCATGCTGGACCGGCCCGTTCTCGGTGGCCAGTCGGTCACGCGGCGGTGAACCCTCAAAGCCGCGGGTGGTATCCGGTGGCACAAAGATGGTCTGTGCTTCCAGCTCCGCGCCGTGTTCAAGCAGCAGCGTTGCCACCTCGGTATGGCCTTCGGCCACGGCCCACATCAGCGGTGTGGTGCGGCCCCATTCCTCGCGCACATTCACCTCGGCACCGTGATCGATGAGCACCTGCACAGCGGCAGGTATACCGGTCTTGGCAGCCAGCATGAGCGGGGTATCAGCGGTTATGGTTACCCGGGCGTTGGGGTCGGCGCCGGCGTCCAGCAGGACTGCCAGCATCTCGGCACTGCCATTGATGGCCGCCAGCTCCAGCGGAGTGGCGTCAGTACGGTTGCTGGCATTTGGGTTGGCGCCGGCATCCAGCAGCAGCCTGGCGCTCTGTACGTCATTCCATTGCGCGGCCCAGTGCAGGGCGGTAGCGCCGTCGATCTGCGGTTCGTTTACATCCGCGCCCTCGCGCACCAGGGTTTGCACGCGGCTGAAATCGCCGGCCTGCATGGCATTGGCGAGGTCCGAGGCGTGAGCCGGCAGCATGGCAACCAGGCCCGCCAGGAGCAACGACAGGGTCAGCGAGAAGACGATTTCCCGGGAGGATTTTTTCAGGCGCATAAACAGGTCCTGGTGTTTTTCAGTATTAATGGTCTGCGCCGGATGACGGCCCTTCGGGCCTCTTCCGGCCTACAACATGCTTTTATTCAAACAAATTCACACCGCGTGCTCGGCCGAGCCACTCAGTGAGTTTTTCCAGTTCTTCATCGTTCAACTGCGCACCGCGTTCGCGCTCATTGACCAGTGCCACGCGCCAGCCTTCCTCGCTGCGACGGATGCTGTAAATCGGGTCCAGGGTATGGCAGGCGGTGCAGCGCACCTCCATGAAAATGCGGGCATCGGCATTGGTGAAAAAGTCGTCGATTTCCGGCGGCACGTAGTCGCGCGGGAACGGAATCGATTCCGGGCCGAAGTTGCCGACCAGGTAATCCAGCAGCACGGCGCGGTCGGCGGTGCTGATGCCGGTCGCGTAGTCGCCTTGGTGCTTGTCATCGATCAGGGAATCCCAGCCGTCACGGTCTAGCGCATAGAAGGCATAGTCATCAATGCCATGGCAGGCGGTGCAATTGTCGAGAATGACGTTGCGCACTTCGCCACCCGGCAGCGGAATGTCTGGCCATGTGGGTGGACGACGGATTTGTGCCGAGACAGCTCCCACCGCCAACAACATGGCTAATGTGCCCAGGAGCCTGAGTGATAAAAAACGACTTGCCAAAATAAACCTCAAAATGTCACCAAACCTTACGTTGCAGAGAACCCTGGACTTCAATGTCCTTGCCTCTTGCCTCTTGCCTCTTGCCTCTAGCCTCAGGCAATCGGCAACAGATGCGTACTGCCACCAATACTGTTCCGCTCGATGCCGTAAAGATGCAGCAGGCTGAGCAGCATGTTGGCGTGCTTTTCCGTGTTGTCCGGGAACACCATGTGGCGGTTGCCCTGGAAGGTGCCGTCGATCTTGCCGATCAGCGCCACCGGAATCTTCTCGTGGGCATGGCGGTGCGAGTTGCCCATGTTGCTGCCGATGTAGGTCAGCGAGTGATCCAGCACGTTGCCGTCGCCTTCCTCGATGTTGTGCAGTTTTTCCAGGAACTCGGCAACGAGGCTGTAATGGTAACGGTTCATCTTGGCGTAGTTGGCGATGTTGTCAGGCTTGTCACCATGGTGACTGGAGCCGTGCCAGGCGCCGGTGGAACCGGAGGCCGGGAAGTTGAAGCCGGACAGGTCGCGGCCGAGCATCATGGTGGCCGAACGCGTGATGTCGCCCTCAAAGGCCAGCGCGATGAGATCGAACATCAGCCGGAAGTGCACGTCCCGGTCCTGCGGAATGCCAAAGGGCACTTCCTCGGTGGGTTCAGCCACGGCGTTGTTCAGCGCAATCTGGATGCGGCGCTCGAGTTCGCGGATGTTGTCGAGGTAATTGTCCAGGCGTATCTGGTCACCGGCGCCAATCTCCCGCTTCAGTTCGGGAATCTTTTCCGCCACCGAATCCAGGATGGAGGCATCCAGGGTGCGGCCACGGCGACGCTCCTCGACACTGCCGCCACTGCCGAACAGACGCTCAAAGGCCACGCGCGGATTGATCTCGGTGGGCAGCGGTTCGGTGGGCGAGGTCCAGGACATGGAATTGGTGTAGGCGCAGTTGTAGCCCCAGTTGCAGTTACCGTAATTACCGGCATCTTCCACGCCCAGCTGCAACGACGACAGGATGGTGTCGCGGCCGTATTCCTGCGCGATGAGCTGGTCGATGGTCACGCCGAGGTAGGGTGCCACGGCGTTGCGACGCGGACGGGCGCCGGAGAAGATGGCCGCGCCACGGGCGTGGTTGCCGCCGGGTTCTTCTTCAGTGGAATAGCATTCGGGAATATCCAGACCGCTGATCAGGGTCACATACTCCCGCAGGTTTTCCAGCGGTTTGGTGACATAGGAGAACTCAAAGTCGGCACCGACCCTGGTCGGGCTCCAGTAACCCGGCGCGACCCCGTGCGGATGCCAGACACCGACAAAGCGGTGCGGTGGCGCGTCCGGTGCGTTCTGCGCGAAGGCGGGAATCATGGCGTCCAGGAATGGCAGGCCGACGCTGATGCCGGCGGATTTCAGGAAGGTCCGGCGGGGCAGATATTTCTTGGTGATCAGTTTCATAGTTATCTCCTTTAACGGCAGGCGTCAGTTGCTCGCCAGCTCGTCCAGGTTTTCCTCGACTTTCGTGCGCATCTGGAACTGCGGGCTGTTAACCACACCCAGTACCAGGGCTGAAAAACGGTAATCATCGGCTTCGGCGTCAGCCACGATCTCCCGTACCTGCGGCATGTCGTAATACTCGGTGCCGCGGCCCAATCCATAGGTCATGAGTTTTTCCACGGCAAAACGCACGAACTGTGGCGAATACTTGAGCAGCTGGTTGCGCAGGCCGGACGGCCCGTTGACGGTGGTGCCGTCCCACAGGTTCACCGTGGCATCGATGGGCGCGGAGACGCCGCCGAACTGGCGCGGATGACCGGCCATGGTGCGGTACTTGCCGTCGGCGTTGAAATTCTCGAGCGCAAAGCCGATACCGTCCATGATGGCGTGGCAGGTGGCGCAGGGCTCATTGGCGCGGTGCAGGGTGAGTTGGTCGCGCAGGTTGCTGATGCGGTTCTCACCGGTTTCCTCCAGCGCAGGCACGTTGGCGGGCGGTGCCGGCGGTGGTGTGCCGAGCAGGTTTTCCAGTACCCAGACACCGCGCTTGACCGGCGAGGTGCGGAAGTTTTCCGCCCAGGTCAGGGACAGGAAGCTGCCCTGGCCGAGAATGCCGCGGCGATAGTCCAGTTCGGGGCCCAGTTCGACCCGGCGGAAGTGCGCGCCGTAAATGTTGGGAATGCCGTAATGCTTGGCCAGGCGCTCGTTGACGAAGGTGTAGTCGGCATCGAGCAGGGTGGTGATGGGGCGGTCCTCGCGCAGGATGCTTTCAAACACCAGTTCGGTTTCTTCCTGGAAGGCATGGCGCAGTTCGGCGTCCCAGTCCGGGAAGAAGATGCCGTCCGGCGAAGTGGTCGGCAGGTTGCGCAGGTACAGCCACTGCTGGCCGAAGTTCTGCACTAGGGCGCTGGCCCGCGGATCGTCGAGCATCCGGCGCACTTGGGCCTCCAGCACGGCCGGCTCGTTGAGGCGGTCGGCGGCGGCGAGATCAATCAGTTCCTCGTCGGGAATGCTGCTCCATAAAAAGAAGGACAGGCGCGAAGCCAGTTCCAGGTCGGAGATCCGGTAGGTTTCACCCGGCGCAACATCGGCCGGTTCGGCTTCACGGCGCACGAGAAATTCCGGGTCGGCCAGCAGGCGGCGCAGGCCAAGTTCGATGCCATCAATAAAGGTGCCGCCGGCACGACCTTCTTCGTAGAAGGTCATCATGGGCGCGATGTCGGCCTCATTGACCGGACGCCGGAACGCCTTCTTGCCCAGGGTCAGGAAAATCTGCTGGGCGCATTCGGGTTCCTGGTCGGCATTGGCGGGGTTGCAGACAAACACCTTCTGCTGACCGATGGAGTCTTCGGACGGCGTGGCGTTGAACGGG
Source organism: Pseudohongiellaceae bacterium (assembly GCA_049446715.1). Lineage (GTDB taxonomy): Bacteria > Pseudomonadota > Gammaproteobacteria > Pseudomonadales > Pseudohongiellaceae > Eutrophocola. The sequence continues at coordinate 6,585 of JBMTQX010000071.1, read as the reverse complement.
CCGGAAATTTTTAGCATGCCAATGGCCGGGTGGTAGTGCACCTGCGGCAGGTCGTTGTTTTCGATCGACTTGCGGTCGTACTGCTGGATCAGGCCGATGTCCGGGCGGAAGTTGGTGGCCAGGAAAGTGGCACCGACCAGGCGCGTACCGGCTTTTACGGTCACGGTGGCATCCAGGGAGCCGTCCTGCCCACCGCCCATGCCGGTGAAGACACCGACGCCGGTGTAGTCGAACAAGTGCACGCGTTCACCGTCGATGCTCAGCTCCAGCTTTTCGCCGGGAATGAAGCTGCCGAGGCCGAAGTTCTGCATGGAAAAGCTGTATTCGCCGTCTTCCGGAAACACGTGCTCTACCGCCATGCCACCGCGGGTATTAAAGGGCATGCCGGGCAGCTGCATGTTCTGTGAGTTGTCGGCTTCCACAATGTAGGTGTATTCGGTGGGTGATTCCCAGAAGCCGACGGCCATCTTGGCCAGGCGTGCGGCAGCCTTGGTATAGGCTTCCAGCAGGGTCGGGGAAATAGTCAGGGAACCGGCCTGGTTGTCGAAGCCGCGGGCGCTGGAATCGGCAGGCAGGTACTGCGACGGATCAATGCGAATGCCCAGCAGTTCCTCGATGGCATTGGCGTATTCACTCTGGTTGAGACGGTGCAGGGTTTTTGTGCCCGGGTTGAGCGGAGCGTTGTCATCGATCTGGTGTTCGAGCCACTCGGTGAGGGCCAGGTACTGCTCGGGATCAGGACGGTCCTGACCCGGTGGCGGCATCATGCCGGCACGCAGTTTACGAATGGCGCGCTCCCACTGGTCGGCATGGGCAACGATGTCATCATCAAAAATGGTTTCCAGCTCGAAACTGCCGGCATAGTCCTCGAAGTTGTGGCAACCCACGCAGTATTCCTGGATGTCGTCCATGTACCCGGCATCAGACTGGCCAAGCACTTGTGAAGAGACAGCCAGGGCCAGTGCGTAACACACGGGCAAGGCGATTCGAGACGTGAAATTGTGTGATTTGAGTTTTTTGGTGGTCGGCAAGCGACCGGTGTGAAGGCCGGACTGACCCGGCTGTTTCCCCTGCATGGCATCCCCCGAAGCCCGGACAAACTCGCAACGACTGTCCGTAATATAGCTGCCTTTATTAATACATTATGACTTTTTCATTCTTGATCGGACCCGGTGGGTCCGGCGTGATCCTGGCAAAGGCTCGTGCTTGACGTGTCAGGTCACTTTTTATTGATCGCTGAAAAGCTACTCCGCTTTGGGGCTGAATGCAAATCCCGAATTGGCGGCGGGCCAAGCCAATTGCGGGTTACGGCGTGGGCTCGAGGGAGAGTTCCACAATTTTTCCTTTATCTGAGAAGTGCAGTTGATGTAAGCCAGCGGCGAAGTCGACCATGAGCGTGGCGCGCTCCTCGCCATGCTGCCAGCCCATGTGCAGGATGCTGTCACCGGAGGTCAGCAGGCTGAATTCACCCTGAAAGGCGGGGTGCGTATTGCGCAGCCGGGTCAGTTCACAGAGCTTGCGCACGACCGGTGTGTCCAGCGCCGCCAGCACTTCGTCCGGGGTGTAAAAATGACGGTTGATGTCGCGACCGACGCTGGTGCGGGCCAGCAGCGCCATGTCGTTGCGCCCGGCCAGCAGGCCGGTGTAGTAGATCTGGGGAATCCCGGGGGTGAAGAATTGGATGGCGCGGGCGAGCAGGTAGTTCAGGTCATCGCCGCCGAGGGCGTCATAGTAGGTGCAATTGACCTGGTACAGGTCGAGGTTGGAGGCAGCGGCGCCGGTGGCCAGGCGGCTCTGGCCCTGGCTGTTCTCGTGCATGATCTCCACCAGTTGGTCGAGTTCCTGTGACGGCACCAGCCCGGGCTTTTCCCGACTGCCGTCGGGACCGATGTCGATGACGCCGATACCGTCATGGGTATCGAGCACGGTCAGGGCATTGGTCGGGCGCACCTGCAGCCAGTGCTTCAGCGGCCCGGCGGTACCAAAGGCAAAGGCATGCAGCACCAGCGGTGGCAGGGCAAAGTCGTAGACCCAGTCCACCTGTTTGGCGATGGCGATCTGCTGCTGGTAATAGGAATGGATTTCCACCAGCACAGCCATGCCCAGTTCGCGCACTCGCGCTGACAGCCTGTCGATGTAGGCAAAGGTTTCCGGCAGCATGAAGCAGCTGGTGCCGGGTTTCTTGATGCAGTAGCCCACCGCATCTAGGCGCACCATGGTCACGCCATTGGCGGCGAAAGTCTGCAGGATGCCGTCCAGGTACTTTTCGCCCAGCGGGTGGGTGACATCGATATCGACCTGGTCCGGGGTGAAGGTGGTCCACAGCTGTACGGTTTCGCCGCTGCCCAGCGTAGCCTCGCTGAAGGGCAGGCCGGGACGCGGACGGTAGATGGCTTTCAGGGCGGCCGCATCGGGGGCTGTGCCGAAGACACTGTCCCTGGTCAGCATCAAACCGTGCCAATCGGATGCCGGCCCCCTGGCCAGCCAGTCCTGCGCCTGCGGCGATTGCCGCGAGATGTGATTGGCGATGAGGTCGGCCATGACTCCGGTGGTGTGCGAGAGCGCCTTGATGTCGGCCCAGTCACCCAGGCGGGGATCGACACGGGTGTGATCCACCGGATCAAACCCGGCATCGGCGCCGTCGATGGGGTCAAAGAAGGGCAGCAGGTGGATGCCGCCGAACAAGCCTGCCAGCGGGCCTTCCAGCAAAGCTTTCAGCTCGGGCAGGCCGCCGCCGGTCAGACGGTCGACATAGGTGATGAGCTGGACCTGATTTTTCACCATGATTGAACGGCGCGCTTTACGGAGGGTTTCAGGGCGCGGCCACGCCGCCGAACTTGCGTTCGAGCGTCCAGTCTTCGTCCCGGCACAGGTCGCAGTCGTGGCCGATGAAATACAGCGCCGCCTTGCGGTTGCCGCGCAAATGCCACTGCAGCCAGTTCACGGCCACGGTGGCGGCCTTGCCGCCGTTGGGCATGTCAAAGGTGCCGCTGTGACCGGCATCGATATTGGCCACCGCGACGGGCACGTGGTCGATGCGGGCAAAGTCGTCCATGCCGTTTTCATAGGCAATGTCCGTTTCGCCGCCAAGGATATAGATTACCGGGGTATGGATGTCCACGAGGATGTCCTTCGTGATCACCATGTCTTCAATGTCAGCACTGGGCGGGCCGTCTACGAAAACACCGGTATTGTGCATCACCAGGGTTTTTACGCGGGGATCGGCGGCGACGCGATTAACCTGGGCACCGCCACAGCTGTAGCCGGACAGGGCGATCATGTCGGGGTCGATGCGCTGGTAAAAGGGACTGTCAGGATCATCGTTCTGCGCCAGCGACCAGTCGATGGCCTCGGACAGTGACGTCCAGCTGGAGCGGCGGGTGTTGCCGTCGGCATCCAGGAGGCCGGCCGGATCACCATCGGGTCCGCTGAAGATGCCGCCGGCGGCTATGGCCAGGTAGCCATGCGAAGCGAGTTCAAGCAGGTGAAAGCGGCTGCTGGCGCCGTTGAAGACGCAGCCGCCGTTACCCCAGGCCACGACACCCAGTTTTGTCTCACCGAGAGCATCCAGATCCTGCGGATGGTAGATGACCTGGTCGGGTAGCGAAGGCATGATTTGCTTGATCGCCGGGTAGGGGCCGGAACCGGGTTCATCGGGACGGTCGTTGATCGGGTCCTGCGCATGTGCGGTCAGGCTGGTGATCAATACCAGGAAGAACGAAAAGCGCGGCAGGGCACGTGTTGTCATTGTTCTAGTCCTGTTTGCCGGGGTTGGTGAGAGAAACCTATAATGCGGAAGATTGTAAAACAGATGGTGTGGCAAGTCTTTGCGGGGGCTGTGGAAAGCTTTCGCGGATCATGTCTTTATCATTCGCGGCTAAAGCCGCTCCCACATTGCTCAGCTACCCTGACGGGTTCAGCAGTACCCTGCAGGAGTGGCTGCAGCCGCGTAGAAAAATGAGCAGCTTCTGCCTGACGGCTCTGAGCCACAAAGAACAACTGACCCGTGTGGGAGCGGCTTTAGCCGCGAACGCATCCATACCAAAACAACAATAAAAAGAGGGCAGCCATGACCACTTACGGTCACCTACCAGCCAACACCGGCCTGATTCGCATCCTGACCTGCATGATGTTCTTCATGTTTGCCATGACCACGGACGCCGTGGGCAGCATCATTCCTTCCCTGATCGATGAATTCGACCTCAGCCTGAGCGCGGCCAGTGCCTTTCACTACGTGCCTATGGTGGCTATTGCACTGGGCGGCCTGGTGCTGGGTTTCCTGGCCGATCGCATCGGCCGCAAGCGCACCATCGTGCTGGGCCTGGTGTTCTACGGGGTCGGTTCCCTGCTGTTCATTGCCGGCAACACCTTTGGCTTTTTTGTCGTGTTGCTTGGTTTGTCCGGTGTCGGTGTCAGTGTCTTCAAGGTCGGCGCGCTGGGCCTGATCGGTGATATCACGCGCTCGCCGCGGGAACACACCTCCCTGATGAACACCGTGGAAGGCTTCTTTGCTGTCGGCGCCATTGTCGGTCCCGCCCTGGTCGCCACGCTGATCACGGCCGGCATTTCCTGGAAATTCCTGTACGTGGCCGCCGCCGTCATCTGTGGCCTGCTCACCGCCGTAGCGCTGTTTGTGAACTACCCGGCGATTCCCAACGACAGCGCCGAGGTCAGTACAGAGGACGCTTCCTTGGCCCAGACCCTGACCCTGATGAAAAATCCGTATGCGCTGGGCTTTTCCACGCTCATCATGCTGTACGTGGCGGTCGAGGTGGCGATCTATGTGTGGATGCCAACCTGGCTGGAAGATTACACCGGGCCGACACCCTGGCTGGCGACCTATGCACTGACCATCTTTTTTGTGCTGCGGGCGGCCGGGCGTTTTCTCGGGGCCTGGCTGCTCAATCACCTGGCCTGGGATGCCGTGCTCGCGGTCTTGTCCGCTGCCATCTTCGGCTGCTTTGCCGGCAGCCTGGCGGGTGGACCGGCTCTGGCCGTGTGGCTGCTGCCCCTGTCCGGCCTGTTCATGTCGGTGCTGTACCCGACCCTGAATTCCAAAGGCATCAGCTGTTTTCCGCGGGAAGAGCACGGCGCCATTGCCGGCGTGATCCTGTTTTTTACCGCATTGGCCGCTGCTATTGGGCCGCTGGCCATGGCGGCACTCAGTGATGCGCTCGGCAATATCCGGTTCGGCTTCATGCTGGCCACCGGCTTTGCGCTGCTGCTGTTCCTGGGGTTGCTGTGGAACTTTCTGGGGCGCCCGGCGGCGGCACGGCTGACGCAGTTTGATATACCGGCGGCCTGATAGTGTAGGTAGGGCAACAGATTGTTGTTCGCGGCTGAAGCCGCTCCTACACGACTAACCTGATCCCCGTAGGAGCGGCTTCAGCCGCGAATAACCCTAAACTGCCCGGTAGCCTGCGCCTGCCATTTGCCAACGCGAAAGCCCTGGTTTACCTTGCCGGTCTGCCAACTAACAACTACCAAAACACTCAAGGGGATCCCGATGTTCCAGTCCAATTCATTTCGAGCCGCTGTCTTGTTACTGGTCAGCCTGTTCACAGCACCCCTGTTCGCCCAGGGCAGCCTAGAAAAAATCACGGTGCATGGCTCGTCGCTAGAGGGCAACCTCAACGGTGACAGCGCCGACCGTGATGTGTATGTGTACCTGCCGCCGGGATATGCCTCGTCAAACCGTCGCTATCCGGTGATTTATTTCCTGCACGGGTATGGCGTTGGCGCTGAAATCTATGTCAACGGCGTCCTCAAGCTGCCGGCGTCTGCGGATGCAGCCATGGCCGGCGGTGCCGAGGCGTTCATCGTGGTGATGCCCGATGCCTTCAACAAGTACAGCGGCAGCATGTATTCCAATTCACCCACCATCGGCAACTGGGAAGAGTTTGTCGCCGGGGACCTGGTGAACTACATCGACAGTCATTACCGCACCCTGGCCACACGCGAGAGCCGTGGTCTGGCCGGGCACTCCATGGGCGGCTACGGCACCATGCGCATCGGCATGAAACGGGCCGACACCTTTGGGGCACTGTATGCCATGAGCGCCTGCTGCCTGCTCAACAGGGGGCCGGGTGCTGAACAGTCCGCAGCCCAGTACGAGCGCATGGCGGCCGGCCTGGAGGAATACAAGATGGGCAGCTTCGACAACGTCATGCAGGCACAGGCTGCGGCCTGGGCTCCGAATCCGAACAACCCGCCTTACTACCTCGATTTCCCCGTCGATGCTTCAGGCAATGAAGACCCGTTGGTCGCCGGCAAGTGGACGGCCAACTCACCACTGGCGTTCGTTGACCAGTATGTACCGGCCCTGCAATCCTTCAGTGGCATTTTCCTGGACGTGGGCAATGAAGACGGCCTGGAAGCGACCAACACCCAACTGGATGCGGCGCTGACCCGTCTGGGCGTAGCGCATGGCTATGAAATCTACCAGGGTGATCACGGCAATCGTGTCGGGCAACGGTTTATCGACAACGTCCTGCCGTTTTTCGCAGAGTACCTGTCATTGAGGTAGAGACGAGAAAAGGAGAAAAGGAGAAAAGGAGAAAAGGAGAAAAGGAGAAAAGGAGAAAA
>JBMTQX010000070.1:0-15111 GCA_049446715.1 Pseudohongiellaceae bacterium | reverse complement strand
TGAGTTCCTGTTTTTGCTGATTTTTTTCTGACTCTGACATGCTGGTAATCCCCCAGTGTGATCTTGTTGTTGGCCAAGATTAAACCCCTCCGCCTGGGATTAGTCAATTTGTGGTGAGTCCTTGATCAGGCCCCCGGTCTGTCATAGTCTCACCCCCTCTATGAGCCGTTTTTATTGGGGGGGATCCTATGCGGCATTCACTGCGGGGCCTGCTGGCCTGTTTTCTGGTGACCGGTTTGCTGGTCGGCTGCTCGGAGACGCAAATGGCCGCCTCGGGCAATAGCGGTGTGCTGAGCGTTGAGCACTATGTCCCGGTGGTTTCCCGGGTACCGTCCATGACCGGCTCGGTGGCCCAGATCTATGTGCGGGAACGGGTGGCACCGGCTACGCTGAACAGCCGTGACCTGGAAGGGCAGGTGGTGCTGTTCATTCACGGTGCCGGCACGCCGGCAGAAGTCGGTTTTGATGTGCCGGTGGCTGGTTACAGCTGGATGGCCTACCTGGCCGAGCGTGGCATGGACGTCTTCTCCATGGACATGACTGGCTACGGCCGCAGCACGCGCCCGCTGGTCATGAACGACCGCTGCAACCTGTCCGCCGCCCAGCAGGAACAGCTGTTCGGCGACAGCTGTGAACCCTCCTATCCCTATGCCACCACGTCCATGGACTCCGACTGGCACGACATCGATGGTGTCGTGGACTATTTGCGCGAACTGCGCGGGGTGGACCGGGTGCACCTGGTGGCCTGGTCGCAGGGCGGTCCGCGCTCCGGCGGCTATGCCTACCGGCATCCGGACAAGGTGCACAACATCGTCATGCTGGCACCGGCCTATATCAGTGCCTTTCCGGCTACCATGGCTGAAGCCGACTTTACCGGGGCCGCCATCACCAAGCAGTCCGAAGCTGACTTTGTCGCCAACTGGGAGCGCCAGGTTGGCTGTACCAATCAATATGAGCAGCGCGTCAGCGATGCCGTGTGGGCCGACATGCTGGCCTCTGATCCGGTCGGTGCCACCTGGGGCAGCGGCGTGCGGCGCGCTCCACGTGCCGTGACCTTTGGCTGGGGCAAGGACGTGGTGGGCGCGACCAACACGCCACTGTTGATGGTGGCCGGCGCCCAGGACAGGCAGGTGACGCCCGACCTGGTGCGCAACCTGTATGCGGATTATGGCGCCACCGACAAGGTGTACGTGGAAATGCCGTGCGCTTCCCACAACGCCATGTGGGAGCGCGATGCGCAGCAGCTCTTTGATGTCTCCTACCAGTGGCTCACCACGACGTCCTACAACGGCATGCGCAACGGCCGTATCGTGCTCGAATAATGAGAGGTGACCCCATTTGAAAACTGGGAAATTTCCGTTCGCGGCTAAAGCCGCTCCTGCAGCGTTGATCCTGTGTAGGAACGGCTTTAGCCGAGAAGACATGTCCTTGAAATTCACACCGGGACGCTAGCGAATATTTGGCATTCCAGTAACACGAAAACAACTCAACGAACAATTAACAACACCAACAACACAGCGAGGAGATCACCATGGCTCATGAAGGCGGCTGCTACTGCGGCAACATCCGTTACAAAATTGAAGGCGACGTGGCATTCAAGGGGCAGTGCTGCTGCCGCGCCTGCCAGTACATCAGCGGCGGCAACCCCAACGTGATCGTCGGTGTGCCGAAAGCCAACTTCTCCTACACCAAGGGTGAGGTGAAACAGTTCCGGCGTTCTGACCTGGAAACCCCGGTCACCCGCGACTTCTGCCCCGACTGCGGCACACACCTGGTGACCCATGCCCCGGCGGCGGCAGATTTTGTCATCGTCAAGGTCGGCACCCTGGATGATCCGTCCCTGTACGACAAGCCGGATCACGTGATCTGGATCGGTCAGAAGCAGGCCTTTCACCACATTCCCGAAGGCGCTGCCACCTTTCCGGGTTTTCCGCCCCGCTAAACCAGCCATGCAGCCATGCAGCCATAAAGAGGCCTAAGAAGAGGGGTAAGAAGGACAGCCATGACAGGACGGCACGCTGTTGTCCTGTCAGGCTCACTGTTTACTGGGTGGCAGGGTGATATGTTCATCGGTACCATGAGGCCGACCGCGAACAACGTTTCGGCATGCCCGGCATAAAACCTTTCATCACAACAGTCCTGTTTCTTATGTATTCATACTCTTCCACGACCCACGCACAGGATGTGCCTGACAACTTCATTTACCTGACCGAAGTCATTCCGTATGTGGAATTCGACCTGCGTTACTACTCCGACAACAACTTCATCGGCCAGTCCATTCCCGGTTACCACGGCAACGCGCTGATCGTCTCCCTGCAGGCGGCCATAGCGCTGAAGAAAGTGCAGCAGGACCTGGCCTATTCTAACTTTGCGCTCAAGTTCTTTGATGCCTACCGCCCGCAGCAGGCGGTGGATTATTTCGTGCGCTGGGCCAACGACCCCGATGACATTCGCATGAAGGCACAGTACTACCCCAACGTCGACAAGGACGAGCTGATTCCGAAAGGCTTTATTGCCGCCAAGTCCAGCCATTCCCGTGGCAGCACCGTCGACGTCACCATCATTTCACTGGAAAACGGCCAGGAGCTGGACATGGGCACGCCGTTTGACCTGTTCGACCAGAAATCCTGGCCCAGCGATACCACCGTCTCCGTGCAGCAGCGCGCCAATCGCCAGTTGCTGCGCTCGGTCATGAGCAAGCATGGTTTTGCTGGCCTGGAAGAGGAGTGGTGGCATTTCACCCTGTTCGATGAACCCTATCCGGACACCTATTTCGATTTTCCGGTGAAGTGAGCAGCAACCATTCGTTTGTCATGGAATGAAGACGCCATTCGCGGCTTCAACCGCGAACAACCCAAGCCGCGCACAGAAAAATAGAAGACAGGATCACCATGATTGATTTCACCCCAGAAGAAAAAGCCGCCATCGTCAGCAAGGTACAGCAGTACTTCAATGATGAACTGGACCAGGAGATCGGCCAGTTCGATGCCGAGTTCCTGGTCGACTTTTTCAGCGCGCAAATGGGGAAGTTTTACTACAACCGAGGTTTGCAGGATGCCCAGGCTATTCTGGAACAGCGCCTGGAAGCGGTGACAGAAGCCATCACCGAACTCGAGAAGTTGTAAGACCGCTTCAGGAACCGGAGAAGGATTGCTCCAGCGTGCCCTGGAGATAGGCCAATACGCTGCCAGGCAGCACGCCAAGGTTGTAACCGCCTTCCAGGGTCGACAGCAGCCGGCTATCGCAATGCTGCATGGCGACCTGTCGCAACTGCTGACCGAGCCAGTAGTAGGTGTCGTCGGTTAGGGCCATGCCAGCGAGCGGGTCGGCCTGGTGGGCATCAAAACCGGCAGAGACCACCAGCAACTGGGGTTGAAAGGCATGGAGTGCAGGTAGTACTAGGTCAGTGAAAACCCGGGTGTAGGAGGTGTGTCCCGTGCCGCCGTGCAGGGGGACATTTAGGATATTGTTGTTGCGGTTCTCTTCCTCGTAGCCACTGCCGGGGTAGAGCGGGCTCTGGTGCGTGGAAATGTAAAAGAAGCCCTCGCGGCTGTTGGCGATGTCCTGGCTGCCATTGCCGTGGTGGACATCGAAATCCACCAGGGCAACCCGTTCCAGGCCATGATGTTGCATGGCATGGAGCACGGCAATGGCAGCGTGGTTGAACAGGCAGAAACCCATGGCATGGGTCGGGGTGGCATGATGTCCCGGCGGGCGGGTAGCACAAAAGATGTTGTCCGTTGTACCTACCATCAGGTCATCGACCCCCTGGCAGGTGGCGCCCACGGCGCGCAGGGCGGCTTCCAGTGAACCTGGGGACATATGCGTGTCGGCATCCAGTGACACGATGCCTTGTTTAGGAGCACTGGCCTTGACCTTGTCCAGCAGGCGCGCGTCATGGGCCAGCAACACCTGGGCATCGGTGCCCAGCGGGGCCTCTGCCCTGACCAGCTGGTCGCTGATCGCGGCATCTTCCAGTGCCCTGAGTATGCCGGCCAGGCGACCAGGGTTTTCCGGATGGCCCGTGCCCGGGTCATGGTCTAGACAAGCGTCATGGGTATAAAAGGTAAGGCTCATGCCAAATGCCATTCAGTGCGTGAAACAGCATTATGGCATTGCCGTTAGCGGGGTGCACTGTCGACCGCAGCGCTTGGGTCCGATCATCCAGACCGCGGTGGTATCGTTCGCGGCTGAAGCCGCTCCTAAAATGTACAGCGATGCGTTGGTGGATACCTTTCTGTGTAGGAGCGGCTTCAGTCGCCAATGCCACGTGGCCTTTCTCAGGCATTTGTTGCCAGGATGGCAGCGGCATCGCGGATAAAGGCAGCCAGGCCCGGGCAGTCGGCGTCGATGTTTTTGCGATAACGCTCATCGCTGGCGGTCATTTCGCTCAGCCTGGCATAAAAGGGCTTGTCACAGGGGTAATGCCACTTGTCGATCAACAACCGCTGCTGGTCCACCATGTCCTGCACCCTGGGATCATCCGGGGCGGCACCTTCACGGAACAGGGCCTGGGCGTGTTCGTGCAAGGCATTGCGCTCCGTTTTCATCTGTTCCCAGTCGGCCCGGGTGTAGTTTTTCGAGCGGCGCAGGGATTCCCGGTGGGCTTCGGTGTGTCCCCAGTCACGCTCGGCTTCTGCCACCATGTCCTCGGTGATGTCCGGGAACACGTCAAACATGTCTTTCAGGCTCATAACAATGTCTTCCTCTTTGTACGCAATCATCTTGTTGATCAGCCCGAGCACGCCAGACAACTTTTGCTGTTTTTCCTCCAGCATGGTTTTCTGCTCTTTCAGGGCCGTGAGGTAGTCAAAGCCGGGCTGGCTCAGCAGCTGCTGGATGGCTTCCAGGGAAAATTCCAGTTCGCGATAGAACAGGATCTGCTGCAGCCGTAACATGTCCTGCATGGAATACAGGCGATAGCCGGATTCGGTGCGCCCGGTTGGCGATAACAGGCCAATCGCATCGTAGTGATGCAATGTCTTGATGCTGATACGCGCCTGTCTGGCGACTTCACCGATCTTGTATGACATGGTATCTCCGGTTTGACTGCAGAGCAGGTTAAAGCCTGCCCCCACAGGAGGGTCAAGCCCCCGACAATACCCTTTACCAACCGGGTGCACTATTGTTTCCCGGTATCGGCACCACTATGATGGCGGCAACATTTTTCAGTCGTTTCCGATTATGGAATCCATTCTCGCTTTTCTCAGTACCGACGTTTTTACCTTCAACGGACAGTCGTTCACCATAGGGCAGCTGCTGCTGATTCCGTTGCTGCTGCTGTTGGCCTGGCTTGTTTACGGGCTCACCAACAAGTTCATCATCCGCCGCCTTGAAAAATCGGATCTGCCGCCGGATGTGAAGCTGCTGATCAGGCGCATCTACGTCATTTTCAGCATCGTGGTGCTGGTGCTGCTGATTCTCAGCCTGCTGCGAGTGCCATTGGGGGCTTTTGCCTTTGTGTCCGGTGCTGTGGCCATTGGTGTCGGCTTTGGTGCCCAGAATATCATCAACAACTTCATCTCCGGCTGGATCCTGATGTGGGAACGACCGATTCGTATCGGCGACTTTCTGGAGATCGGTGACGTGAAGGGTACCGTGGAGACCATCAGTACCCGCTCCACGCGGGTGCGCCGGGTGGATGGCGTCCACCTGCTCATTCCCAACAGTCAGTTGCTGGAAAACACCGTGGTGAACTGGACCCTGATCGACAAGCAGACACGCTGTGTCGTGCGCGTTGGTGTCGCATACGGCTCGCCGGTGCGCCAGGTAGAGCAGCTGATCATGCGCGCGGTGGATGACCATCCGGATACGATGGATGATCCGGCGCCCAAGGTGTTCTTCGAAGATTTTGGTGACAGTGCGCTGGTCTTTGATGCCTATTTCTGGATTGATGCCATCGGTGAGCGCGACCTGCGCCAGGTGAAATCCGATATCCGTTTCAAAATCGATGAGCTGTTCAACGAAGCGGGCATCGTTATTTCGTTCCCGCAGCGCGATGTGCACCTGGACGGCAGGCTGACCCTGGTCAGGGACAAGCGCACAAGCGAGTAAGACGCGACTGGATTACCGGGCGTGGCTTACAACCACTTCTTCAGTTTGAAATAGGCCAGACTGCCGCCGGCCATCACCAGCATGGTACCGGCGACCAAGGCGAATGCCGTGGGCGTTTCCGCACCGGGTAGGCCTGCCACGTTCATGCCAAACAAACCCGTCACAAACGAAATGGGCAGAAACACTGCCGCGACGATGGACAGCACATACATGCGTGCGTTCTGTTCTTGGGCAATGCGGTTCATGAGTTCTTCCTGCAGCACTAGGCAGCGTTCGCGAACCAGGTCCAGGTCTTCCACATAGCGAATGATGCGGTCAGTCTGTTCCTGCAATTCAAAGGCTTGCGCCGAAGACAAAATGTCCCGGCACTGGCGATGGAAGGAGTCCAGGGCATCCCGTTGCGGGGCCAGGTAGCGGCGCACCATGGCAGTCTGACGCCGCAGGGACGACACCGCCACACGCACCTTGTTGGAGTCCGACGTCTCGAGCGATTTTTCAAACTCGCCCAGTTTGTCCTCGATATCATCGACGTAGTCGGCAATTCGATCGGCCAGGCGCTCCACAATAGTCATGAACAGGCCCGGAATATCGGTGGGACCATCGCCGGCTTCCAGTTCCTTGCGAATGTCCTGGATGGAAAACACACGACGCTGGCGAATGGTGATCAGGCGGTCTTTTTCCAGCCAGACCCGCAATGACACCATGTCATCGGGATTGTCATCGGGATTCAGGTTCACCGCCCGCAGGAAAATGACGAAGCCGCCTTTTTCGGCAATGGTGCGGGGTCGGGTAGTGGGGCGAACGAGGCTATCGATCACGTTGTCTGATAGGCCCAGGGAGCTCAGGGCATCGGCGATGTCATCAAAGGAGTAGTCCATGTGGAGCCACATGGGCTGATTTTCGCCAGTGACACTGTCCAGTGGTTTGCTGGAACCATCGCCCAACAGGACAACGCCATGAACAAAGGACTGGGCTGAAGTGACTTGTTCGTTCATACGGGCAAGCTAACAGATGACTTTGCGTGTGAGAGTAGGGCGTTTTGGCGGTGGGGTCAAAAGCCGGATTGTGCCAGGAACCGGTTCAGGCACTCGATGTAGAGGCCCGGTTCTGTGCCCTGCACCTTGGCCCGCAGGCTGGCCACTGTTTCTTCCGGGGCGACGTCTACCCGGGACTGGCCGATCACCGGCCCGTCATCGTACTCCGCGGTAACCACATGCACCGTGGCACCGGAAACCACATCCCTAGCAGCCAGCACGGCGGCGTGCACGCGATCGCCATAAAGCCCCAGACCACCATGCCTGGGCAGCAGCGACGGGTGAATATTGAGAATGTTGCCGCTGTAGCGAGCCAGGGTCGCGGGGCCGATTTTTTTCATGTAGCCGGAGCACACCACAATATCGGTATTGGCCTGTTCCAGGGCGGCGACAATGGCGCCGTCTTCATCGTCATGGGTTTTGGCGGACACATGCGCGCAGGGAAAACCCTGCTCCTGGCACCAGGCATGAATGCCGGAGTCGGCATTGTTGGTAATCAGGATGCCGGGTACAGCAGCCATGTCGCCAGTGGCCATGGCGGCAATGATGGCCCTGGCGGAGGAGCCGCCATGGGAAGCCAGGAAGCTGATAACCGGCAATGATTGGTCACTCGTCATAGCTCGTTTTTGTACACCTTGTCAGGTTTGCTGCTCAGCAGCCGGGTAGCCAGACCTGTGGTCAGGGCAATGCCACAAAGGATCAGGGCAGCGCCGCCAATCATACCGGGCGTAATGGTTTCGTGGAGGAGCAGGTAGCCCCACAACATGCCGAACACGGGAATCATATAAGTGACGATGACCGTGCGTGCCACACCGATGTTCTCCAGCAGCGTGAAGTAGAGTATGAAGGCCAGCGCGGTACACATCAGGCCAAGCACGGCGGCATTGATCCAGCCCGCGGTACTGATCGGATCATCAGGCCACAGGAACAGTGCCGGGGGCAGGGTGATCAGGGCGGCAAACACCTGGCAGCCCGTCGCCAGCACCAGCGGCGGCACGCCTTCCATGAACTTGCGCGAATAGTTGCCGGTCAGGCCATAGAAAAACGCCGCGGCCAGGCCTGCAATCACGGGGATCAAGACCGACTCGCTGGCCAGTGACTGGGTATCGGTCACCATTACCAGCACGCCGACGAAACTGAGACCGATGCCCACCACGCCGGACACGGGCAGATATTCTTTCAGCCAGAACCAGGCGACCGTGGCGCTCATGATCGGGGTGAGGGAATTCAGAATGGAAGCAAAACCGGCTGTCGACAGGTCGGTGCTGATTGTGATGAAGACAAACGGCAGGGCAGTGCTGATCAGGCCGAGCACAATGAAATGCTTCCAGCACTGTTTGAACTGCGGCCACTGGCCGGCAAACAGCATCATGGCAAACAGGGTGATCGCGGCAATCACGGAGCGAGCGGCACTGAGTGGAATGGCGCCGAATTCACCGACCGAAAGCCGGGCAAAGAGAAAAGAAGAACCCCAGATGGCTGCCAGGACGACAAGAATAATAAGGTGACGAAGTTTCAAAAGGGTGCAGGCCGTTAGCAGTTCGGTTAAGGCGGCAAAATAGCATGGATGGCACAAGATGAGAATCTGACCGTGCCCGTCGCGTAGTTAAGTTTTGCAGGGTACATGGCTGTTACCGTTTGCGATCCGGCTGGCGGGTCTGGTGCTGAACCCCGTAGAGTGTCTCTGTGCCCCAGGCGATCTCCAGGCCCTGACGCACTTTCACCGGCAGGGTTTTCACCACCAGCGCATACGAGTTATTGATCATGCGCTCGATTTCGCCACGTGGCAGGTCGCCATCAAGCTTCACCGTGTTCCAGTGTTTCTTGTTCATGTGATAGCCCGGCATAACCTCGTCAAATATATCGCGCAGCATCAGCGCTTCTTGGGGATCACATTTGAGATTGGTGTAAGCGATACCCTCACTGAGCGTGAGTGTGGCGAACATTTTCTGGCGGATTTTGAACACGGCCACTTCCGGCCCGAAGGAGAAGTCTTCCATGCTTTCCGGTTTACTCAGCAGATAGTCGCGGGTTTCTGCATAGGTCATGACGACCTTATAGCGCTATCCACTAGAGCAGGGCAAGCATGAGCAGCGCCTTGCGGGTCAGCATAGTGTTGTAGGTCGGCATAGGTCCGAAAGGACAGCCGCATGGCGGTGATATTGCAGACAGCTGGACTGGTCAGTGCCTGGGAGGCTACGCTGATCAACATTGGCGAACAAAGCGGTAGGCTCGAAACAGTGCTGTCGCGGCTGGAGGCATTTTTTACCGCCAACCTGGCACTGTTCGGTCAGGTTAAACGCCAACTGGTCACACCGGGACTGACGCTGCTGGTCGCCATCATCGATCTGCCGATTTCGGTGGTGGCTGCCGGCACGTTGTCGCTGGTGTCCTATGCCATACGTACCTTGCTGGCAATCGTGGTGCTCATCCTGCGTTACCAGCAGCTCATTGTTCGCCCGTTTCCCCGGGCACGCCTGGGGGCGTTCAGCCCGATCCTGCTGAAGAGTTTGTCCCTGGCCAGTGACCGGCATTTCCTGCGCCGGATGTTTTATGTTTCCTATCTCGACATGCTAACAATGTGCCTGGACAGCGGCATGGACGCCGTGCAGGCCTTGAAACTCATCAGTCGGAATGTGGCCGGCAAAAAGCTGCAGCGCCGGCACCTGTTTGCCATCAGCAAGATCGTCAAGAGCGATGCCTCCCTTGTCAATGCCCTGGGCGGGCAAGACCTCATTCGCTATCCTGAGGTGCTGTCGTTTCTGGCTGGCTGTGAAGCCAGCGGCACACTGCACAGTGACATGCGCCTGTATCTGGCGCGCCAGCGCATGGAAATCGATGATACGTTGGATTACTGGTTGCGACGCCTGGGCGTGGCTGTATTTATCGCCGTGGCGGTATATGCCGGCCTGAAGATTATGCCGTACTTCATGACTCTGCTGGCACAGCTGACGCGCTGAGGCTCATGGGGCAACCAGCATGGCGGCGCCAAAGACACCGGCACTGTCGCCCAGGGCGGGTTTGAGAATGCGGCCGTTGAAGACAGGATTGAACAGGTGCTGCTCGATCGCGGTAATGGTGCGTGGCTCATACAGGGCATCGATATTACCGACACCGCCGCCAATGACAATGGCATCCGGATCCAGCACGTTGATCACCTGGGTAACGCCTTTGGCAAACTGGTTGATCAGGTGGCTGATGGTGGCTGCGGCATCGGCGTCTTCTGCTTCACGTGCAGCAATCTCGGCCAGGCGTTGTGGCTTACCGGTACGATCGGCATAGAAACGTTCCAGGGCCGGCCCGGATATCACGGTTTCGACACAGCCTTGCTTGCCGCAGTAACAGTCCTCACCCTGATCATCGAGCAGAATATGGCCCCATTCGCCACCGATGCCATGGATGCCGCCGATGACTTTGCCGTTGACCACGATGCCGCCACCAACACCGGTGCCCATGATGATGCCAAAGACCACGTTTGCCGCCGGACAGGTATCGGCGATCACGCCGAGGCTGGTTTCCGCGAGCGCAAAACAGTTGGCGTCATTAGCCATCACCACGGGCAAACCGAGCAGGGATTCAAGGTCCTGCTTGACCGGGGTGTGATTGAGACAGGTTGTGTTGCTGTTTTTCAGCAGGCCGGTGAGCGGGTCCGATGTGCCGGGCGTGGCAATGCCGATGCGGGCAGGGTGATGGCCTGTCGCTGTGATGGCATCAGACACGAGTTGTTGCATATTGGCCAGTATGCGTTCACGCCCCTGGTCTTTTTCGGTGTCGGTACGTTCGCGAAACAGAACTTCATGCGTCACAGGATCCATGACCAGGATTTCAATCTTGGTGCCTCCTAGGTCCATGCCCCAGACAGGTGCGGTTTTCATCACGGCCAGTCCTGCAATGTGTGGAAAGGTCGTCATTGTAGGAAAGGGAAGGGACCGGAACAACAACCGGAATCACCTCCTCTAACGTGCTAGAATCGCGCCCTCAACTTGAAAATAACGGGAAAAATACAGAATGTCTGATGAATTTACTTCCATGGATGAAAAGGCCAGCTACGGCATCGGACGCCAGGTCGGAGAACAACTCGCACGCCAGCCCTTTGACGGCATGTCCACCAAGGCACTGCTTGCCGGCATCGGGGATGTCTTGGATGGCAACCCCAGCCAGGTCAGGGAGGCGGATCTGAAAAGCGCGATCGATGATCTGAATCAGCGCATGATCAAGAAACAGAACGAAAATGCCGGTAAAGAGGCAGCCGCGGGCGAGCAGTTCCTGGCAGACAATGCCGACCGCGATGAAGTTAAGGTCACTGATTCGGGCCTGCAGTACGAAGTGCTGGCGTCCGGCGACGGGGAGACCCCGAGTGCCTCATCCACCGTCAAGGTGCATTATCACGGCACGCTCATCGACGGCACTGTGTTCGACAGTTCGGTCAATCGTGGTGAGCCCATCGAATTTCCGGTCAACGGCGTGATCGCCGGCTGGACCGAAGCCTTGCAGCTGATGAAAACCGGCGACAAGTGGAAACTGTATATTCCGCACAATCTGGCCTACGGCGCTCAGGGCGCCGGTGGCGTGATCGGGCCTTACCAGGCACTGATCTTTGAAGTTGAGCTGCTGGCCGTCAAATAGACATCCATTCAAGGCCCTTTTACAAGAGGAACAAGCTCGTGGCGACCGTAGTACCCTTCACAGGCATGCGGCCGCGGCAGGAACTGGCGGATAAAGTGGCCGCACCGCCCTATGACGTGGTTTCCAGCGAGAAAGCCAGGGCGCTGGCCGACGGTAATCCGCTCAGTTTCCTGCATATCAGCAAGCCCGAAATCGATCTCGATCCGTCCGTGGATGTTTATAGCGATGCCGTTTATGACAGGGCGCGCGCCAATATGGATCGCAGTCTTGCCGAGGGCATCTTCACCCCCGATCCTTTGCCCTGCTTTTACTGTTATCGCCAGACGCTCGGTGACCACTGCCAGACCGGCATCGTGGCGCTGGTCAGTGCCAATGAATATGAAAACGGCACCATCAAGAAACACGAACTGACCCGGCCGGCAAAAGAAAATGACCGCACCCGCCATATGGCGGCTGTGCGTGCCCAGGTGGGACCGGTGTTTCTGACATACCGGGCCGACGCGACGCTCAAGGACCGGGTCAGCCGCAGTACTGCCGGTACGCCTGTCAATGATTTTGTGGTCGAGGGTGTTCGGCACCAGTTGTGGATCATGGACGATACCAGCGTGCTGGAATCAGTGACCAACCTGTTTGCTGCTGTGCCGGTACTGTTTGTGGCCGATGGTCACCACCGGTCGGCTGCGGCCGTGCGTTATCGTGCCCAGTGCCGGGATGCCAATCCAGACCATACCGGTACCGAGCCCTACAACTATTTCATGGCGGTGCTGTTTCCCCATGATGAACTGAATATCCTCGGCTATCACCGAGTGATTCGCGATCTCGGCGCCTATGATGTCCCCGGCTTCCTGGTGGCCCTGGGCGAGGTATTTCACATCACGCCTAGCCAGGCACCGGTGACCCCAATGCGGCCGCAAGTGTTTGGCTTGTACCTAGCTGGCCACTGGTATGCATTGGCTCTCAAGGATCAATATCAGCCGGCCACCGATGTCGTGTCATCTCTGGATGTGGCCATCCTGCAGGATCACGTGTTGACGCCTTTGTTAGCCATCAGAGATCCCCGTACGGATGATCGTATGGATTTCATCGGCGGTGCCAGGGGGCTGGCGGCGCTGGCCGAAGCAGTAGACAATGGCGGTTATGCGGCCGCGTTTGCCTGTCATCCGGTGACCATTGAACAGCTCATCGCCATTGCCGAGGAAGATCGGCTGATGCCGCCTAAATCCACCTGGTTTGAACCGAAACTGAAATCCGGCCTGGTTATGCACTGGCTGGGTTGAGTGGCCCTGTCATGACTGAAACAAACCTGTCCGGCAAGTCCCAGCAAGCTCCTTCTGTCCTTGATGCCCTGATACCTGTGAGCTTCCTCGTCATCCTCCTGTTCATTTCCGTGCGCCTGTTTGGCGAAGACTCATCCTACGGGCCCAACCAGATCGTGTTGCTGCTGGCGGCCTGTGTTGCCATGCTCGTGGGTTTCAAGAATGGCCAGGGCTGGGCGGCGATGGAACGTGACATCTTCACCGGCATGACCATCATCTTCGGCCCCAGCTTCATCCTCCTGGCAATCGGCATCATGATCGCGACCTGGATTGCCGGCGGCGTGGTGCCTGCCATGATCTATTACGGGCTCAAGCTGATGAATCCCTCGGTGTTCTATTCGGCGGTCTGCCTGACCTGTGCCATTGTCTCGCTCAGTATCGGCAGTTCGTGGACAACCGCTGCCAGTGTCGGCGTGGCGATGATTGGCACTGCCGCGGGCCTGGGCCTGTCGCCGGCCATTTGCGCCGGAGCCATCATTTCCGGGGCCTATTTCGGTGACAAGATGTCTCCGCTGTCAGACACCACCAATCTCGCGCCGGCCGTGGCCGGGGTGGATCTGTTTTCCCATATCCGCCACATGGCCTGGACCGGCGTGCCGGCGCTGCTGTTTGCCCTGACCCTGTTCACGATCATCGGTTTTGCTTCGGAACCGGCCGCGGATATGAATAATCTCGACAGTACCCTGGCTGTGCTTACGGATCACTTCACGATCGACTGGTACATGCTGCTGCCGCTGGCGGCGCTGTTTGTGCTGGCCTGGCAAAAGATGCCGGCCCTGCCGGCAATCCTGATCGCCGCTTTCCTGGGGGCTATCTATGCCGTGGTGTTCCAGGATTTTGGCCGTGACGCGGAAAGAGGGCAGATCGGTGCGATCTGGTCGATTCTGTTCGGTGGCTATGAAGCCGGAACCGGCGATGTCGTTCTTGATGACCTGCTCAGCGGTGGCGGAGCGGCCAACATGCTCAATACCATCTGGCTGATCATGTGTGCAGTGTTTTTTGGTGGCGCCATGGAACACACGGGGCTGCTGGTGAAACTGCTGGAGGAGATCATGCAGCGGGCAAAATCCTCGGCAGCCATCATTACTTCCACGATTCTGACCTGCATCGGCACCAACATCATTGCCGGCGATCAGTACATTGCCATCGTGCTGCCGGGGCGCATGTATAAAGTGGCCTTTCGTCACCACAAGATGGCACCGGTCAATCTAAGCCGGGCCATCGAGGATTCCGCCACGGTGACGTCGGCCCTGATTCCCTGGAACACGTGCGGCGCCTTCATGGCAGCCACACTGGGTGTGCCGACATTCGTGTACCTGCCATTCTGCTTTTTCAATCTGACCATGCCGGTCATCTCGATCGTGTATGGCATTTTGAATTTTCGCATCCTGCCCCTGGTGGAGAGTGAGGATGACCCCACGATGATGTCTGCGACTACCTGAAATGCGTTCATCCAGGGCATAAAAAAAGGAAGCCATGGCTTCCTTTTTTTGTGGGTGCTGCGAGCGGGGCTTATTTCGTGGCGCGGGGGTCCTTGCTGGTGGTAATACCCATGGCCTGCCATTTTTCCCAGCGCTCGATATTGTCCGGATCGCGTGAGCCGCAACCACCGTCGGCCGGGCGCTTGTAGGAACCATCAGCCGCTTTCACCCAGCACATGGCGCCACCCGGGCGACCATCCACCAGCGGACTGAACATTACCGTGACCTCATCACCCGGCTGGAAGGTTCTGCCGGTAACGCCGGCACGCACCAGTGACGGCGGGGCACTGCCTTCAAATCCCCATTCCACGGTCTCGCCGTTTTCATCCGTGACATTGATGTACAACCAGGCGTGCGGGTTGTTGAAAGCCCAGCGCTCGACAACGCCGGTGACGACCATTTCGGTATCACGGTCGAACATGCTGAAGCTGTGGTGCGCCAGCGCACCAGCAGAGGCAAGAGACAGTAGGCAGGAGGCAAGTAGCGTATGAAATTTGCCGGGGGTTTTGCCGAGTTCTGTCTTTATCGCCGATAAGAAATGCCATTGGTAGCTCGTTTTCGAAATTGAAGTTTTCATCATCTTCTTGTCTCTTGTCTCTT
>JBMTQX010000069.1:0-16049 GCA_049446715.1 Pseudohongiellaceae bacterium | reverse complement strand
GTGGGCCCACCATTTTCCCTTTGGAAAAATGCGCGTGCCTCAAGGACTGTCCAGCCCGCAATCACAGATTGCGGGCGTTCCCCTCGCTTGACGCTGTCGCGTCAAATACATCGCTCGGGTTTACCCTGGTGGGCCCACCACTAGTCTCAATGTCCTCCCTTAGCTACTTCCAGCTACTTCCCTTGAATCGCTCTGTCCCGGAAGACAGGGCGACAAATTGCGTCTGGGCTTTTAACGGACTTTCGGGCTTGTTCAAGCCTTTGCCAGCGCCGGCTATTTTGCCGGACACCATGTTTGAAATGTGAAATTTCGTGAATTTGCCTCCCAGACCGTGAGGTTTTGAATCTGGCAAGCACCGGTTTGCGTACAAAGCAGATTGTGATCTGCGTCATGTTGCAGAACCTTCTTGCTGGCACTTTAGCTTACCGGAGCAAAACAGTGGCTTTTATCAAGCGTCATCCCATCGTTATCTTTTTCGTCCTGGCTCTCGCCCTGGTTATCTACTTCGTGGTCGATCGCACCCTGCAGGATTCTGCCGGTGCGATGGGTGGCCCTTTTGGAGCCCGGGGAGGTGAGACCCAGGTCGAAGTTACCCTGGTCGAAATGCAGCGCATCACCGAGCGGGTCGAGACCATCGCTACGGCCGTAGCCAACGAGTCTGTTGACGTGGTGCCAAAGGTTTCAGACACCATCAGCCAGGTGCGCTTTGAGGATGGCGACTTTGTCCAGCAGGGCGATATCCTGGTGGAACTCACCAATGAATCCGAGGCCGCCCGGCTCGACGAAGCGCTGGCCGGGGCCGAGGAAGCCCGCCGTCAGTTCAACCGCATCGAGGAACTCTATGGTCGCAGTCTCGTGGCACGTACCGACCTTGATGTAGCAAAAGCGGCCATGGAAATGGCTGATGCACGCCTGGAAGGTGTCATGGTGGCCATGGAAGATCGTATTGTCCGGGCGCCCATCACCGGTGTCCTGGGTTTTCGCAACGTCAGTGAAGGCACCCTGGCAACGGCAAACACGGTGATAACAACGCTGGATGATATCTCGTTCATCAAGCTGGATTTCACTGTACCGGAAAAACACCTGGCCCAGTTGGGTACCGGCCAGAAAATCTTGGCTTCAACCATTGCCTATCCTGACCGTGTTTTTGAGGGTGAAGTACGCGTGGTCAGCTCACGCATTGACCCGGTCACCCGTTCTGTCTCCCTGCGCGCCCATATCAACAATACGGAAGGCCTGCTCCGCCCAGGGATGTTAATGACGGTTGAAATGGAGCTGAATGAGCAACTCTCCATGGTAGTACCGGAACTTTCCGCCATCGTTAGCCAGGGTAACGCCTATGTCTACGTGGTGGATGACAATAACCAAGTGCAACAGGTAAAAGTCGAGTTGGGGCGCCGCCGCCCTGGTGTCGTGGAAATTCTGTCCGGCCTGACGCCGGGTGATCGCGTGATCAGCCGCGGAGTGAACAAGGTCCGTCCCGGTCAGAAAGTCAGCATCATGACCAGTGACAGCGTCACCTCTATGGCAAGCAATGCCGCCCAGCCAGATATGGCACGCTCAGGTTCCTGAGAACTCCTTGATCACTTTCTTCCTGATTTGAGACGCCATGATTCTTTCCGATATTTCCGTAAAACGTCCGGTTTTCGCCACTGTCATCAGCTTGCTGCTGGTATGCTTCGGCTTACTCTCATTCCTGGAACTGCCCCTGCGTGAATATCCCGATACTTCCTCACCGGTAGTATCCATCAGCGCCTCCTATCCCGGGGCATCAGCCGAGGTGGTTGAAACCCAGGTCACACAACTTCTCGAGGACCAGATCAATGGTATCGAAGGGATTGCCAGTATCACGTCATCCAGCCGGGACGGCAGTGCCAGTGTCTCGGTTGAATTCAATGTGGGTTATGACATTGAAGTGGGCGCCAATGACATCAGGGAGAAAATCTCCCGGATCACGCAGGCATTGCCCGAGGATGTGGACCCTCCGCAAATCTCCAAGGCAGATAATGATTCGCGTCCTATCCAGTACCTGAATCTGCGTAGCACGCAGCTGAATTTCCTCGAACTAAATGACTATGCCAATCGCTTTCTGGTCGACCAGTTTGCCATTATCGACGGCGTTGCCAATGTCCAAATCAACGGCAACGGCGGCTACGCGATGCGCATCTGGCTTGACCGGCAGGCCCTCGCTGCCCGCCAGTTGACAGTCACTGATGTGGCATCAGCCCTGCGGCGCGAGAATATCGAGGTGCCGGCCGGTCGTATCGAATCCACCAACATGGAACTGACCGTGCGAGTTGAACGCATTTTCCAGACCCCCGGGGATTTCTCGCGCCTGGTCATTGCAAGGGGCCAGGATGGCCACCTGATTACGCTGGGTGAAATTGCTCGCATTGAACTGGGCGCCGCCAACAACCGCATGAGCTACCAGGGCAATGGCGAACAGGCTGTAGGCCTTGGTGTGGTGAAACAGTCCACCGCCAACAGCCTGCAGGTCATGCAGGACGTGGCCAGAAAGGTCGAGGAAGTGCAGGCCACCCTGCCTTCGCACATGGAACTGTTTATTGCCACCAGCGATGCCGCCTTTATCGAAAATGCCATCGACTCGGTGTATGAAACCATCTTCATGACCATGATCCTTGTGAGCATTGTCATCTACATGTTCCTCGGATCAGTCCGCAGCATGATAATTCCGGCCATTACCATACCGGTTTGCCTGATCGCGTCGTTCATCGTGCTCTCCATCATGGATCTGTCCATTAACCTGATTACCCTGCTGGCGCTGGTACTGAGTGTGGGCCTGATTGTCGATGACTCCATTGTGGTGCTGGAAAACATTCAGCGCCGTGTCGCCCTGGGAGAACCGCCGTTGCTGGCAGCGTTTAAAGGAGCAAGGCAAGTGGCCTTTGCCGTGATTGCCACCACGGTAGTCCTGATCGCTGTTTTTGTCCCTGTGATCTTCATGGACGGCAATATGGGTATTCTGCTGTATGAACTGGCCTTTACCATCGGCGCCGCCGTGGTGTTTTCCAGTGTACTGGCCCTGTCGCTCACACCCATGATGAGCTCTAAACTGCTCAAGTCTGAAACCCGGCAGAACTGGCTCACCCAACGCGTCGACAAAGTATTTACCTGGCTGCAGGATGCCTACCAGAGCGGCCTGCAAACCTGTCTCAAGGCAAGCTGGGCCGTCCTGCCTTTCCTGGCGGTGATTGGCCTGGCCATTTACGCCCTGCTCCAGCAGGTCCCCAGCACCTTTGCCCCCAGTGAAGACCAGGGTGTGTTCATCACCCAGGTCAGCGGGCCTCAGGGTGCCGGCATTGAATACATGGAAGAGCAGATCAATCTCATGCAGGCAGCCATTGAGCCGTTGAAGGCACGCGGCGAAGTGGAAAATGTCATCTCCATGGTGCCCGGCTGGGGCGGCGGCAGCGGCGTCAACGCCGGCATCGTTTTCGTGGCCCTGCCTGACTGGGCCGAACGGGACAAGAGTACCCAACAGGTGATGACAGAACTCAACGCTGAATGGGCGAAACTGCCGGGCGTGCAGGCGTTCAGTTTCATGCGCTCCGGCATCGGCCGGGGCGGTTCTGGGCAACCGGTTCAATTTGTGATCGGCGGCCGCAGCTATGAAGAGCTGGTCCAGTGGCGGGATATCCTGATTCAGCGCGCCCGCGAAAGCGGCATGTTTACCCGGCCAGACTCCGACTTCAATGAAAACAAACCGAGTCTCAGCATTACGGTGGATAAAGTTCGGGCCGCCGACCTGGGCGTTTCCATCCAGGCCATTGGCCAGACCCTGCAGGCCATGATGAGCGAAAGTCGGGTCACCACCTTTGCCGATCTCGGCGAGGAATACGATGTCATCCTGCAAGCGGAACAATCCCAGCGCCAAAGCCCCGATGATCTCACCAATATTTATGTGCGCTCCGACACCAGCGGCCGCCTGGTTCCACTGTCCAACCTGGTGACCATCGCCAACAGCGCAGGCCCAGACACGTTGAGCCGCTACAACCGCGTTCGCTCAATCACCATCAGCGCCGGACTGGCTCCGGGCGTGCGTCTGGAGGATGCCCTGGGTTTTCTGGAAAACGTGGTACGGGAAGAATTGCCGGAATACGCGCAGATCAACTACAAGGGCGAATCCCTGGATCTGAAAAACTCCGGCGGAGACCTGGCCTTCATCGTTGCCATGTCACTGATCGTGGTGCTGCTTGTGCTGGCGGCGCAGTTTGAAAGTTTCATCCATCCCCTGGTGATCATGACCACGGTCCCCCTCGCCTTCTTTGGCGCACTGTTGGGCATCTACCTGACAGGCGGGTCATTGAATATCTACAGCAACATCGGCCTGATCATCCTGGTGGGGATTGCCAGCAAGAACGGCATCCTGATCGTGGAGTTCATCAACCAGCTCAGGGACACCGGTCATAAGTTCAATGAGGCCATTCTCTACGCCTGCAAACTGCGTTTGCGCCCGGTGCTGATGACGGCCCTGTCCACTATCATGGGTGCGGTACCGTTGATCATGTCCACCGGCGCGGGCTCAGAAAGCCGCATCCAGCTGGGTATCGTGATTTTCTCGGGTGTGCTCATGACAACCCTCATGACCCTGTTTGTGGTGCCGGTCATGTACAAACTGATTGCTAGGCACAGCGGCTCGCCGGAAGCGGTCGCCAAGGCCCTGAAGCTGCTCCAGGGTGACAACGACACCCTGGTACCCACCATCCCCGGCAACAATGCCGGTAATCAGGTTCCTGCCACTGCCGGGCGATAGGGGTTATGCCCAGTTCGCTCGGTGGAGCTTTCCAGGCGCCGGGTGTCCATCACATCTACGGTCGCAAGTAAGACGCCTGTTCGATTAAAAGCGGATCTGAAATGGTGCATACCATGACTCCGCGACGCGCTTTGGTGCATAAAAGCACCCATCGCGAAATACGCTGTAAAAACAGCGTATTTTCGCTATGCACAGCATTTTCAGCAGCTATAATCCCAACGTAAATATCATCAGCAACAAGCTACCGTCCATAATGGGCAAATCACTGCTAGCAGAGAGCGTATTCACGATGTCGACTACCTTGATGAATAAACATGTCATGGCGGCTACCTTGACACTGTTCACACCAGTCAAAGCATTTCGGACCGGCTTATCCAGGCTGCCTGTTTTCCTGACCATCACCCTGCTCCTCTCGGGCAACCTCATGGCGCCGAACGTCCTCGCCCAGACCAAGCAGTCCAAGGGCTCCTTTGAGGATGTCTTTCGCCAGCTCGATGAAATCCTGCCAACCCCCAACACCTACCGCACGGCTTCGGGTGCACCCGGAACGCAGTACTGGCAGCAGCGTGCCGATTACGTGATTGATGCCACCCTGGACGAGAACAACCAGCGCATCATTGCTAGCGAACGCATTACCTACACCAACAATTCCCCGGATACCCTGAAGTACCTCTGGGTGCAGCTGGACCAGAACCGCTTCCGCGATGATTCCATCAACATCCAGGGCACCGCTGCCGGTGACGACCGTTTGTCCTTCGCCCGCATGCGCATGGAGCAGCACCGGGTTGACCGGGAATATGGCTATGACATCCAGCGTGTGGCACTACGCAACGGCGACGCCATCGATTACGTCATTAACGGCACCATGATGCGCTTGGACCTGGCCTCTCCCCTGCGCAGCGGCCAGTCGGTGACTTTCGAGATCGACTGGGAACACAACATCATGGACCTGAACAACTGGGATGGCCGCGGCGGGTTTGAGCATTTTCCCGAGACTGATACATACCAGTTCGCCCTGGCCCAGTGGTATCCGCGCATGGCTGCCTACACCGACTACAACGGCTGGGTGAACAAGCAGTTCATCGGGCGTGGCGAGTTCACGCTGGAGTTCGGCGATTTTGAAGTGTCCCTGACAGTGCCGGCCGATCATGTCGTGGCCGCCACCGGAGAATTGCAGAACCCCGGCCAGGTACTGACCCGCGAGCAACGTGACCGCCTGGCGCAGGCCGCCGAATCGGACACGCCCGTGTTTATCGTCACTCCGGAAGAGGCTGAGGCCAACCAGGCGGAAGGCACGGACGAAATGGTGACCTGGCAATTCAAGGCCGACAACGTACGTGACTTTGCCTGGGCCAGTTCACGCAAGTACATCTGGGACGCCATGGCCCATGAGCAGGAAGGCGCCGAACACGAGACCGTGATGGCCATGTCTTTCTATCCCCCCGAAGCTGAACCGCTGTGGTCGCAGTATTCTACCCATGCCGTGGCCCACACCATGGATGTGTACTCAAAATTCTCCTTTGACTATCCCTATCCCGTCGCCATTTCCGTCAACGCCTGGGAATCCGGCGGCATGGAATATCCCATGATTACCTTCAACGGCTACCGGCCGGTAGTGGACGAGGACACGGGTGAGCGCACCTATTCCCGCCGCGCCAAGTACGGCCTGATCTCCGTGGTCATCCATGAAATTGGCCACATCTATTTCCCGATGACCGTCAATTCCGACGAAAGACAGTGGACCTGGATGGACGAGGGGCTCAACACCTTCCTGCAGTTCCTTGCCGAACGGGAATGGGAAGACGACTACCCGTCCCGCCGTGGTGATCCGGCCAACATGGTCGATTACATGCTCTCGCAGAACCAGGTGCCGATCATGACCAACTCGGAATCCATTCTGCAGTTCGGCAACAATGCCTACGGCAAACCCGCCACCGCACTCGTGGTCCTGCGTGAAACCGTCATGGGCCGGGAGCTGTTTGATTTTGCCTTCAAGGAATACAGCGAACGCTGGATGTTCAAGCGCCCCACGCCATCGGACTTTTTCCGCACCATGGAAGACGCGTCTGCCGTTGACCTGGACTGGTTCTTCCGCGGCTGGTTCTACTCCACCGACCATGTCGATATCGCCCTGAATGATGTCAGGGAGTACCAGGTGTCCACCCAGGACCCCGAGCTGGAGTTTCCGCGCGACCGCGAGGAGGATGAACAGGACCCGGTATCGCTCACGCAGCAGCGTAATGCCGACATCGAAAAACGCGTGGACCGCTTTCCCGAGCTCAACGACTTCTATAATGAAAACGATGAATTCACGGTCTCCAACAAGGACAGGAACACCTACACCAGTTTCCGCGAAGGCCTGGAAGACTGGGAAGTTACCGTACTCGACAGGGCCATTGCCGAAGGCCAGTTCATTTACTTCCTGGATTTCGAAAACCTGGGCGGACTGGTCATGCCGATACCACTGCAGCTGACATTTGCCGATGGCAGCGAGGAATTCCGCATGTTGCCGGCGGAAATCTGGCGCGCAACCCCCAGGGCGGTTTCCCACATGCTGATTTCCGACAAGGCCATTGTCTCTGTGGAAGTCGACCCGCAGCGGCAGATCGCCGATGCCGATATCGACAACAACATGATGCCCCGCGAAATCCGCAAGTCACGCCTGGAACTGTACAAGAGTGACAGCAGCCAGCGCGATCTCATGGCGGATATGCTGGTGGAACTGAAATCCGCCGAGACCGGCGAGGAAGCGGAAGCGGGCACAGATGTGCCACTGGACGCTACTACGCCAGCGGACGCTACCAACAGCCAGTGAGCGGCAAGACCCTGACACGCACCGCGGTGAACCCATGTTAAGACTGGCCCAACTAGTTTGGATCCCGCTGCTGTGCCTGTCATCAATGGCCCATGCGCATCGGGAAAAAACCGTGCTCACCACCATGGAGTGCAACCCCCGTACGGGTTTGTTGGAAATCATCCATCGTACCTATGCCCATGATGTCGAACATACGCTGGGCAATACGCTGCAGGCCCGGGGCGGACTCGACAACCTGGAGGCACAGGCACGCATCAGCCTGGAATTCAGCAACAGTTTTACGTTGTGGGATCACGATGGCGAGCGCATTCCGCTGCAGCTGGTTGGCGGCGAACTGGAATCCGAGTTTTTTTATATTTACCAGGAAACAGCCTGTGACAGGCTGGAGGACATTGCCAGCATTCGTCACGCCATGCTGCGCAACTACTGGCCCGACATGGCCAATACCCTAAACATTTACCGGCCAGCGGGCACCCTCTCACTGCTCTTTGCCGGTGCCACCGATATTCAGTCCCTGTCCGACCCGGCGCACTAGCTTGTCATCACCATCAGGCGTCGCTTTTCAAAACCGGTACGGATTCGAACAAAACAGCCGTGCTCCTGCCCTGCTCAGGCCAGCGCTGCTTTCACATACTCCGGTGATAACGGCAATCGCCTGATACGCACGCCGGTGGCATTGAACACGGCATTGGCGACAGCGGCCGGCACGGTGACGTGACTCGGCTCACCGGCACCGCCCGGCGGCAGGTCCGGTCGGTTGAGGGTGGTGATCTGGATACTTTCCGGCGCATCCTGGATATCCAGGATCGGGTAAGTGATCCAGTCGACACTGCGCACCATGTCCGTATCAAAACGCACTTCCTCGAACAGCGTGCGGCTCAGGCCCTGCACGATATTACCTTCAATGGTGGTGCGCAGGCTTTTCGGGTTGATGATCAGGCCGCAGTCGTGGGCCACATAAAAACGCCGCGCCCAGATACGACCGGTGGCGGGTTCCACCTCGACATCGCAGACTGTTGCGACAAAGCCGCCAAAGGCGGTACCCAGGGCCACGCCTTTTCCGCGCAGCAACTCACCTGTCTGTTTTCCCTGCGGTGCTGGTCCTGACTGCCAACCTGACAAGTCACGCACGGCTTCCAGCACATCGCGTTCACGGGGATTGTTCAGGTGCTGCAGGCGCAGCGCGATCGGATCCTGCCCGGTGGCGGCGGCGATTTCATCGATGAAGCTTTCATGGGCAAAATGAATCTGCGGCTCCTGCGGAGCGCGCATATGCGAGGTGCGCAGCGGCGAGGCACGGTACTGCAGCGGGGCAATGGTTTCCCAGTAGGCGACGCTGTTGGGAAAGGCATAGGACTCGGTGGGGGCGCCAAAGTTATACCGCCCTTCCCGTTCGTAACCGATCAGCTGACCGACCAGCGTGTCCTTGGGTTCTGAGGCATTGAACCAGACATCCCAGCCCGACATGCCCTTGGCATGATAGTACCAGCCCAGAATGGCATTGTTGTTGTCCAGACCGGCACGGCAGTTGATGACACACGGTGGTGCCTTCGGGTCCCAGGCGTGGCCTTCATGGCGCATCCACTGCATGCGCACCGGCTGGCCCAGATACTGTGAGATCAGCGCCGCTTCATAGGCGGCCTCGTCGGCATCACTGCGGCCGTAGGAACCCGGGCCCGGCTTCCAGATCACCCGCACCTGCTCCGGCGCCATGCCCAGCAAGCGGGCAATGCCTGTCCTGGTGTCATGGGGTTTCTGGGTATCGGAATAGATGACCGCCTCATCCGGGCCGACATCAGCCACGCCCATCGAGGGCCCCATGCGGGCATGGGACTGAAACGGCACTTCATAGGTGGCGTCGAACTGCCGGGAGGCCGCGGCAATGGCGTTCAGGGACGGCGCGGTCTCATAGGGCTGGCCGCCAAAACCGCCGGTGGCACTGTCTCCCGTAACCGGGGCATTCGTAATATGTTCAAACAGCGATGCCATAGGCGGGAACGGCGCGGCTTCCTGGCTCCAGGTCACGGCCAGTTCCCGTGACGCCTTGATAGCCGCCCACTCGTTGTCAGCCACCACGGCTACGAAATCGCCCAGGCGCACTATCCGGGCCGAATCGATACCGGCAATGGAGCCTTCATCAATCGAGACCGGCACCTGGTTTGCGACCGGCGGGCGCACCGCCCTAGCATGCAGCATGCCGGGCAGGCTGACGTGATGGCAGTATTCGGTGGTGGCCATGATCTTGCCGGGAATGTCCTTGCGCGGCACCGGTGTGCCCACCACTCGGTAGTCACTGACGGCCTTGGTTTCGGCCTGGCCGAACACGTTGAGGCCGTTGCCATAGGCACCGTTCCAGTCGAGGTCGGTGGCAAAACCCTCTGCGATCAGGTCGGTAAAACTCACCTGGCGACCGGTATTGCCAGTGACGCTGATAACCCCGGCATCCAGTTGCAGATTGTTGACCGGGGTATCCAGTACCTGGGCCGCACGATCCAGCAGGACCCGGCGCGCTTCAGCCGCGGCATTGCGCAGGGCATTGGCGCCCTGGCGCACACCGCTGGAACCACTGGCCCCGCCCTGGTTGGGCGTACGATGGGTGTCGCCCATGACCACGTTGACGCGATCTGCCGGCAGGTAAAGTTCTTCCGCCACGATCTGGGCAATGGCGGTATCCACCCCCTGCCCCATGTCCATCTTGCCGAAAAAGGCTGTGACCATGCCGTCGGCATCAAACGCGAGCCAGGTATCGAGCTGCTCGGGACCAATCGGTCGCGGGGCCGCGGCCAGGGTCTGGGCCTGGACCGGGTTCAGGGCAAGCAGTTGCATACCCCCGGTGGAACAGGCAAAGACCAGGGCCGAACCCTTGCCCAGAAAGCCGCGGCGGGAGGCATTCATTTTGGTATCAGACCTGTTCATGGTTCCCCTCCGCGTCATCCTGTACCCGGGTGCCGGCCACCGGCTGGCCGAGCGACATGGCATCAGCCGCCTGGCGCACCGCGCGCATGATCGCCATATGGGTGCCGCAACGACACTTGAGTCCGGTCAGCATGCTGCGGATGTCGCTGTCACTCCGGCGGGGATTCTGTTCGAGGGCGGCCGTGGCTGTCATGATCCAGCCGTTGCTGCAGTAACCACACTGGGCCGCTTCTTCGGCGATGAACGCGGCCTGCACGGGATGCGGGTTATCGGCTGTCCCCAGGCCATCGAGGGTGCGGATATTGCCATTGATGGCAGCCGACACTGGGAGAATGCAGGAGCGCACGGCGTTGCCGTTGTAGATGACGGTACAGGCGCCGCACTGGGACAAACCACAGCCGAATTTCGGACCCTTCTGGCCCAGGTCGCCGCGCAGGGCGTACAGCAGCGGCATATCAGCGTCGGCCTCGACCGAACGCTGCTGGCCATTCACTTCCAGGGTGTATGTTGGCATGGTAAGTCCCCCTTGCTTGGTTATTGCCTGAAGCCTGAATCTAGCGATTCCCGCACGCGGTGTCCATGCCTGTTAGAATAGGCGCCAGTCTGACCAACCACCGGTTTCCGTCTTTGCCAGCCCCCTCAACAACACCAGCGCTGCCCGCCTCCTGCGACGTGATCATCCTGGGCGCCGGTGCCGCCGGACTCATGTGCGCGTTAACAGCTGCGCAACGTGGCCGGCGCGTGCTGGTGCTGGAGAAAGCCAACCGGATCGGCAAGAAAATCCTCATGTCCGGCGGCGGGCGCTGCAACTTCACCAACTACAGTGTCGAACCCGACAACTTCCTGTCGCAGAACCCCCACTTCTGCAAGTCCGCGCTGTCGCGCTACACCCAGTGGGACTTTATCAAGCTGGTGGAAAAGCACGGCATTGCCTATGAGGAACGCAAGCACCAACAGTTGTTCTGCCAGGAATCGGCCAAAGACATCGTCAACATGCTGCAGGCCGAATGCACCCGGGCCGGCGTCAGCATTCACACCCTCTGCGATGTCGGTGAGATCAGCGCTTCCGATGCTGAAACCGCCCGCTTCCAGCTGGCGGTGACCACTGCCGATGGCGCGCCCCACACCCTGACCTGCCAGTCGCTGGTGGTTGCCACGGGTGCACTGTCTGTCCCGACCCTGGGCGGTAGCGGCATAGGGTATGACATCGCGCGCCAGTTCGGCCTTGCCCTGACCGAACGCCGCGCCGGGCTGGTCCCGTTCATGTTTACCGATGACTTCAAGCCCATCTGTGAACGGCTGTCGGGATTGTCCGTGGACGTCAGTGTCAGCTGCAACGGCCAGGCTTTTCGGGAAAGCATGCTGTTCACCCATCGCGGTTTGAGCGGACCAGCCATTCTGCAGATATCCAGTTACTGGCATCCGGGAGATACCATCACTGTCGACCTCTTACCCGACCGGGATGCGGCTGCCTGGCTGGTCGACGCCAAAACCAGCCATGGCAAAAGCCTGCTTCGCAGCGTGTTGCAGCAACACCTGGGCAAGGCGCTCGTCAATGAATTACAGGCACTCTGGTGGCTTGGTCATACCGACAAGCCGCTGGCTGAATTCAGCAACGCCCTGCTGCAGGACATTGGCGGCAAGCTCAATGCTTGGTCACTGAAACCATCGGCTACAGAGGGCTATCGTACGGCGGAAGTTACGCTCGGCGGCGTCGACACGGACGGCATCAGCTCCAGGACCATGGCGGTGAAAACCCGGCCGGGACTGTATTTTGTCGGTGAAGTGCTGGATGTGAGCGGTCACCTGGGAGGATTCAACTTCCAGTGGGCCTGGTCCTCCGGTTACGTGGCCGGGCTGGAGGTTTAGGCTACTCGCCGGAATGCGTCAGCGGGTTTTTCGGGTGCGGCTCGCGTACCCTGGTAATCGCCGGCATGGTGAAGCGAAACGCCTGGCTGTCCTTTTTCAACAGGCCCCACATCACCCGCTCGCCAGTACTGCGGTCCCAGGCAATGCCCTGGCCTTCGATCCAGGGTACGTGCACGGTAGCCAGCCACTCCACTTCGCTGCCCTGCTCGGGAAGCTGCACCACGTAGACTTCCGGGTGATCGTGGCCGGTGATGTAAAGATAACCGTCCTCACCCCAGCTGCCGCCGGAATTGCTCATCGGGGTGAAGCGTGCATGCAGCGCCGGCGGAAACAGCCAGCTTTCCTGGATGACAAAGTCATCGTCCATACGGACCAGGGTCGTAGCCGCCGTCGAGCCATAGGGCGCGCTTGTGCCTGGCTGGACACGGTCATAGTTGGCAAAGGTCCCCCACCAGCTATCAGCGTGGTAATCCAGCCAGGTCAGCGAACCCAGCAACACCCCGAAGCTGTGAGAACCGACATGGGCCAGCGTGGCGGCATCCCAGATTTCCACGGAACTGGTCATGGGAAAGCCGGGGTAATTGGAGTGGGCGGCATAAAGCAGACCATCCTTCACCATACCACTGTCCAGGTGCACCAGCCGGCCCCGGCCATCATCGGGACCGCCATTCCAATGCCGCAGTGCCTTGCCAGTGACTTTATCGTGCTGGGTAATGCGGGTGTTGTTGATGGCAAAAAAATGCGTGCTGTCGACGGCGATTCCCTGGCGCGCATTGCTGGTTTCAAAAGTGTCCAGCAACACGGCGTGATATTCAGGCACCTGGGCCGAGGCCACAGCGATGCCCGACAGGACACCGGTGATGAGCAGCATGTGCAGCAACCTGGAAGCCATCACTGAAACCCAGGTAATAGGTGCAGCCAACCCACTCAAACTCGGTATTTCAGTTCGCGCGCCCGCCCTGCAACTCCGACCTAGGCTCGTTGTTGAGATTGACCGCTTCCAGGAACACTTTCGCATTGTCGTTGACCAGGTAGGTGACCTTGGCATCCCAGCGCCCGAATTCGCCCTGGTCCAGGTTCAGATCGGGTTAGCTGTTCAGGTCAGTGAGTAAGCTGTCATTGTGGGCGTAGTTGATCGAGGCATCAAAACGCTGGTCCTATTAGAACAGAGAATATGTGTCCGGCAGCATCCATGCTGGCGGTTATGTTTTGAAAACTTACTTGCGCGTAATGGCGTTGCTGCTGGCGTTGTTGGCCAGGTTCTGGCCCTCACGCATGGCGGCGGTCAGCCCGATAATGTATTGGGTGGTGGTGCCGTAATAGGTGCTTGATGCCACATCCAGGTTGCTGGAGGCAACGTTGAGCACCCGCAGATACAGCCTGCCCGGCGGATTGTCATCACCGAAGCGCGGCGCGGCCGGAAACATGCCGGCGCGTGTCATTTCCACCAGGGACAGCATCACCTGGGTCAGGTTGTCCTGCATCTCGGTCTGCGTCAGCGCGGTTTCCTCGCCGGCGCTGTTCACCCCGAGTGCCAGTTCCAGCGCCGCCTGACCAATCTGGTCAGCGGTGGCCGTCTGTGCGGTCACGCCTTCCGGCAAGTGTGCCAGGATGGCATCGTAAGTGGGCTGGTGGTTGCGCCACTGAGCAACCGCGCCCAGTGGCACAAGGCACAGTA
Source organism: Pseudohongiellaceae bacterium (assembly GCA_049446715.1). Taxonomy (GTDB): domain Bacteria; phylum Pseudomonadota; class Gammaproteobacteria; order Pseudomonadales; family Pseudohongiellaceae; genus Eutrophocola. Next base: position 1,997 of record JBMTQX010000069.1, on the reverse strand, counting down.
ACAGAAGAAAAAGACGCCGTGTGTTCATGGCTTTGAATCAGTTATCCAGCAGCGCATCGATAAAGGCCACGGTTTCCGTGTGCCCCATCATTTCTGCCAGGTCGCGCGGGGTCATGCCGCCGACATCCCGGGCCTGGAAGTCCACGCCCTGCTCCCAGGCGTACTGAAGCGCTTCGTTCCAGCCGGCCTTGGCCGAGCCGTGGGCCACGTTCTGCCCATTGGAGGCACGGGCATGAATGTCTGCACCGGCTTCCTGCAGCAGCTGCATGATCTCGGCCGCCTGGGTGCCAGTCTTGTACTGGCCGGAAATTGGGTATTCCATGAAGATGCCGTACACGCGCCAGACACCGCCTGCTGTCAGCATCGGTGTGACGTCATACAGTTTGTTGGCGGCATGCACATTGGCGCCATGGGACAACAGCAATTTGACCGCTGCCACATCACCGGCCTTGGCGGCCTTGTGCAGTGCGGTCGCACCGCCGTTAAGTACGCGTCCGTCCGGGCTGGCATCGGTATAGCCGCGGTCGCCGCCGGAACGAAAGGGCGGCTCCTTTTTCAAGCGCATGTCGGCATTGATGCCCATATCGAGCAATTTGCCGGCAATATCCAGCGCCGTGTGTTCGTCAGTGACGGGCAGGTCGCCGCGGCGACTGCTTGGAATCAGGTTGAGATCGATGGCGTTGTACAGCGCGGTGCGGCCCCACCAGTCCCAGCGGTGAATATCGGCACCACGGTCGATGAGCAGGTCGGCGGCATCCCAGTGCATGTTCAGCGTGGCCATCAGCAGCGGCGTCTGGCCCCACAGGTCTGTCAGATTGATGTCGGCTCCCCCATCGAGCAGATGGGCAATGCACTCAACGCAGCCTTCACGGGCCGCATATAGCAGCGGTGTATAACCACCCGGATCGAGCGGTTTGTTGCGCGGTTCGGAGGTGATATAGCGCGGCCAGGCATTATCGCGACTGCGGTCATCGACACCGGCCCCGAACTCGACCAGCAGTTTCACCATCGCGGGCTGGCTCTGGGAAGCGGCCCACATCAGGGCGGCCTGTTCTCCCCAGTGTTCCCGGGCATCAACATTGGCACCATGTTCCAGCAGCAGCCGCGCGGTGGCGGTGTTACCGGTACGGGCGATGGCCATGAGCAGGGTCTGGCCCTCGGCATTGGGTGATTCGACATCGCCACCGGCTTCGAGCAGGGCCTGCATGATGCCCAGGTCGCCGTGGACAGCGGCCACGGTCATCGGTGTGGCATCGTAATCATTACTGGCATTGGGATCGGCTCCTTCGGCCAGCAGCAATGCCAGCAGTTCAGCGTCTTTCTGGTAGGCAGCCCAGTGCAGTGCCGTGGTGCCGTCAGCAAAGCGCTGATTCACGTCGGCACCGTTTTCAATCAGGGTCATGGCGGCCTGGCGTTTGCCCTGCTCCACCAGCTGGGGCAGGTTGTCCTGGGCCAGCGCAGGCACTGTCGCCAGAGTGAGAGCTGTGATCAGTGCCGCTGTAGCTGCTGTAAAGGGTTTACGCGCTGGCATATCAGACTTCCGCGAGGATGCCGGTGCTGTCACCCAGAGAATCCACCGCAATACCGGCGCGATCCAGCAGGGTCAGGATCAGGTTGGCGTGCGGGGTGTCCTGGTCATAGACCAGGTGCTGGCCGCCCTTGATGCGGCCATAGGCGTTACCAAAGATGCTCGAGGGCAGTGGGTTGGCATTGTGCGCGTTGGAGTCGCTCATGTTGCTGCCAAACAGCAGGATGGAATGATCCAGGATGGAGCCGTCACCGTCCGGCGTGTTGCTCAGGCGGTCAAGGAAGCGGGCAAATATCTTGGCATGATAGGCCTGCACAATCGCACACTTGTCCATGTTGGCCTGGATGTAGCGGTGATGGGACAGCGGATGGTAGGCATCGGAAATGCCGATCTGGTTGTAGGTCAGCATGCTGATCTCGGCGGAGATCATCATGCTGGCGATCCGGGTCAGCTCGGCTTCATAGGCCAG
>JBMTQX010000068.1:0-16159 GCA_049446715.1 Pseudohongiellaceae bacterium | reverse complement strand
GTGACAGTAGCTTCTGCTGCCGGTAACCATTGTGGCATGGATACCAGCGGCATCATGCCCATGGCCTTGAGAACAGCGCGCTTGCTTTGCCTGGAGGCGCTCATGATGCCACCAGCATTTCCGACAACGGCATTCCAGCCTTGGCGCTGAATGCCTGCGGGTCTTTGCCCAGCAGTTGTAACAGGGTGGCAGCAACCTGGTTTGAACCGGCACAGCCGGAGTTGGCGATCAAGCCGTTACCAGCAACACCCGGCCCAATCGCCGCCATCCAGACGGCATTGGAACCTTCGATGCCGTTTTCATACTGGGCCAGGGCTTCCATGTAGCCAGACAGCGACTCCTTGCTCGCATGGTGCTGCCAGGTCTCGGCCGGTGTTTCACCCCGACCATGGTCGACGGTAATGAACATAACCGTATGGTCACGATAGAACGGATCTGACTGGACCTGCTCCCACAATGCCGCCAGATTGCGGTCTGTACGATGGGCTGCCAGCACATACTGGTCATATTCACCATCATGAGCAAAATCGTCCGTTTCACCATAGGCGATATACAGCACCCGTGGGTGGTCATAGCGCATGGCAGACAGGGCATAGTGATGGGTAAAGGCATCCAGCCTGACCGTTGGCCATGGACTCAGAATTTCATCATGCAGGCGGTTCAGCAACAGCTCTTCATCGCTATCGGCATCCGCCAACTTGCCAATATTCACAGGCACGCCGCTACGTGCCATATTGAGGATTGCCGGGAAAACATTCCAGGACGCAAAAGCGGCCACCTTTCCATCAAATCGAGCATCGGTGTTCTGCAGCCACTCCAGGAAGGTGACATTGGGATTTGGCACCGGGTTGTTACTATCTATGGCCGGGTCGGCAAAACCGGTAAGAATCTCGTTGTAACCCGGATACGAAAAATACCAGGGGTTGGTAACATGGGCGCATGACCCGGCATCCCGGTTACCAATGACGCTGCCCTGGGTAAAAACCACCTCATGTAAAAACGGCATAAGTGCTGAACCATCCGGGGCATCACCCCACTTTTCTGCCAGCATTTCCTGGCGTTCGGAGTACTGCTCATCCTGTGCCAGGACCGGGTCGAGGCCACGAAACACTTCCTGCCAGCGCAAACCATCTATGGTAACGAGGATGACATTGTCCGCCTGGCCCAGCGCTACCGCACTGACATGGCAGAGTAAAAAGGCAATCAAGACTTTGTTGTTCATGAGTGGCTATCCGGTAATAGGCATCAGGAGGCGTACTCTAGATCCACCGGTTTAAGGCGCGACTAAGCCTGAATCAAAATTCAGAAAAAAAATGGCGGAGGAAAAATTAAGACATAAAAAAGCCGCTCGGTTGAGCGGCTTTTGCTTGTTTTTTTGAACTTGACACTTGCTTACTGGCTGCAAGTGTCCCTGGTTATCAGGCTTCCATCATCGCCTTGACCTTGTTCATGGCGTTTTTCTCAAGCTGGCGGATACGCTCAGCAGAGACACCATATTCATTGGCCAGTTCGTGCAGGGTGGCTTTGTCATCGTTCAACCAGCGACGCTGCAGAATGTCACGGCTGCGATCATCCAGGTCTTCCAACGCGACATACAGGCCATCGGTGGATGTCTTTTCGTAATCATCGGCTTCCACGGTGCGGGCCGGGTCATAGCGGGTGTCTTCCAGATACTGCGCCGGTGCCTGGTAGGCTTCGTCATCATCAGCATCGGCCGCGCCGTCAAAGGAAGCGTCGAAAGCGCCCATGCGGCCTTCCATCTGCATGACCGTGGAAGCGTCTACGCCGAGATCTTCCGCCACGGCTTCGGCCTCTTCCTGGCTCAACCAGCCCAGGCGCTTCTTGGAGCTGCGCAGGTTGAAGAACAGTTTGCGCTGGGCCTTGGTAGTGGCCACTTTGACAATGCGCCAGTTGCGCAGAATGAATTCGTGCATTTCAGCCTTGATCCAGTGCACGGCAAAGGACACCAGGCGGACGCCGACTTCCGGGTTGAAGCGCTTGACTGCCTTCATCAGGCCGACGTTGCCTTCCTGGATCAGGTCAGCCTCACTCAGGCCGTAACCCGAGTAGGTTTTCGCCATGTGTACGACGAAGCGCAAGTGAGCAAGTACTAACTTACGCGCTGCATCAAGATTATCTTCGTAGTAGTACTGGTTCGCCAGCTCGAGCTCTTCCTCGGCTGACAGCACGGCGATCCCGTTCACCGCCGTGATGTAGGCGTTGAGGTCGCGCCCAGGCACCATCGTGTCGATGACCTGGAGGTTTGTGCCTGTGCTGTCATTCAGTGACATAAGTTCCGTACTGCCTGTGTTTTTAGCGTTAAAAGTGTCTGTTTTCATCGTCATACGCAACGCCGTAGCCGGCGGATTCTATCATCTATTGGTTTAGACAGCCAAGCGGCCAAATGTTCTGAACTTATTAAAAAATCCTTGTGTATCAGTAGGTTCAGGATTTTTTTGCAGGCTCAAAACAATCCTTAACTTAAATATAGTACCGGGATTTGGAAATTCAAGGGCGGATAGTCGCAAATTGCGCTCTTCCGTGCCCGGCGGCACCTTCAATTTCCAGCCTGCCCTGGGATACCATGGGCCTCTTTTATAATTGCCCTGCGCTGCCGGTCGTCCTGGCCGACGCGCCAACCATGATCAAGGATACCCCATGTTTGAAAAATCCGCCGATACGTCTGCTCCGGTCAACCCGCTGATCCTGTCCCGCTGGAGCGGTGTTGCCTATGACCCTGACCGGGCTGTAGCCACCAATGACCTGCGCGCCCTAGCCGAAGCGGCCCGCTGGGCACCGTCCTGTTTTGGCGATCAGCCCTGGCGTGTGCTCTTTTGCAGCAAATCTGCAGATGACAGTGCCTGGCAGCAGGCTTTCGACTGCCTCGCAGAGGGTAACCAGCCCTGGTGTCAGTATGCACCGGTGCTCGCCATCGTTTGCGCGGACACCCAGTTTTCAAAAAACGACAACCCCAATGACTGGGGCCTTTACGATACCGGTGCAGCTGCCATCAGCATCTGCCTGCAGGCCGCCGAGCTCGGCCTGATGACCCACCAGATGGCCGGCTTCAGCCCGGACAAGGCGCGGGAGACATTCTTGATTCCGGCACGCTACAAACCCATGGCGATGATGACGATTGGGTACCAGCTGCCAAAAGACAACCTGCCGGCGGCGTTCGCCGAACGGGAGCTGAAACCCCGCCAGCGCAATCCGCTGAGCGAGCACTTTTTCCTCGGCGCATGGGAAAAAGGGATTTAAGAGTCGTGACGTTTGACGCAAAAAAACCGGGCTTGCGCCCGGTTTTTTTAACTCAGTCATAGTATTCCGTATATCCCGGCAACAATCTGTAACGGGAATTGAGGAACGCCACGATGTCGATGAGCTCGGTCACCAGCATGTCTTCTTTCAGGTACATGGGTGAGCTGTTGGTGCGCCGGCGCACTTCGCGCGGCAGCTGGTCCAGGTAATTCTCGGACAGGACGTGATCAGGGTTGATGATGGAAGTGACCAGGTCACCATAAGTCTTGGCCAAATAGAGATCACCGCCCAGGTCCACCGTGACGGGGCGCGGGCCGGAGAAAGCTGGCAGGTCCACATCATCCACGACATGACACTGATTGCATTCCAGACGCAAAAAAGCCTGCTGACCACGGTTGAGTTCCCCCTGCATGATCGGGAACCTGAAACTGTCTATCTCGTCAGGGTAGGTTCGATACCCGCCAAGTCATGCAGTTGCCAATAACACGGTGAGCAACAACGAGGAGTTTTTCAACATAATTTCCTCTCAACGCATCATTTTGAATTCGGAATTCTGAACTTTGACAACCGGCACACGTCATCGTGTACCGGTTTTCATCCTATTCATATTGCATCTGGCCCGACTTGATATAAGTCATGCAACCTTCCGGCCACGGAATTCCTATAGCGTGTCTTCGGTCCCGAAAATGGCACTCACCTGGCTGGCCAGGAAACCCCCGTTGCCATTACAGGCTGCCAGTTTCGCATTGGCCACCTGCCGCTCGCCGCATTCACCACGCAGCTGCTGCACGGCCTCAATCATCAGGAACATGCCGTACATGCCCGGATGCACACAGCTCAGGCCGCCGCCGTTAGTGTTCACGGGCAGGGAACCGCCAGGGGCAATGTTGCCATTGGACACAAAACTGCCACCCTCGCCTTTCTCACAGAAACCCATGTCCTCCAGGAACAGGATGGTGTTGATGGTGAAGGCATCGTAGAGCTCGACCACATCGATATCTTTCGGCGTGACTCCCGCCATGGCAAAAGCAGCAGCCGCCGCTTCCTTGGCCGTGGTCACCGTCAGGTCCGGCATGGCGGAAATGATGTTGTGGTCGGTACGGCTGCCAACACCCAGCAGGTAAGCCGGTTTCTTCGGGAAATCTTTTGCCCGGTCGCTGCGCACCATGATCATGGCGGCGCCGCCATCGCTGACCAGGCAACAGTCGAGCAGCCCCAGCGGATCGACAATCATGCGGGCATTGACCACGTCTTCGATCGTCAGCGGGTCACGCATGGTGGCTGCCGGGTTCAGCTGCGCCCACCGGCGGGCGGCAACCGCAACTTCCGCCAGCTGTTCCTTGGTTGTGCCGTATTCATGCATGTGGCGTTTGGCCGCCAGGGCATACGGGTTGATCGGATTGCGGGGTTTGTAGACATCCTCGACCGTGTGCATGGCCGGCGGATGCGTAAACGGACCCGTGGCACTGTTGCTGCCATAGCAGATCAGCGCCACATTACACAGCCCCAGGTGCAGGGCCGCCGCGGCTGACTGCAGGCTGTTGACGAATACGGAACCGCCGGTGTTGGAACCGTCCATGAAAGTCGGATTGAGTCCGAAGTACTCGGCCACCGTCAGCGGTGTCAGCATCTCGACAAAGTTGGCGCTGAAAATACCGTCAATCTCGTTCTTGTTGATGCCCGCATCCAGAATGGCTTTTTCCACGGCCTGGGCCATGATTTCCATGTGCGTCAAACCGGGCAGACCAGTGAATTCGGTCAGGCCGACGCCAACGACTGCGGCACTGCCGCGCAATGGGCTTACCATTCCTTATCCCCCTGTTCCTTGTTGTAGAAGACCACGGCGGGTTTTTCATCAATCATGCCGACGTGGGCACTGACCGCCATGCCGATGGTGACGGCATCCGGATCCACATCCACCACCCGGCTCATCATGCGCGGGCCTTCCTCGAGATCGATCAAGGCAATGTTGTAGTCACCGCCACGCTCGGGTTTGCGACGCACAACCGTGGTGGAATACACGGTGCCGCGACCGGTGACATCCACCCATTTCAGATCGGACGAGCCGCAATGGTTGCACAAATAGCGGGGGTAAAAGACGTGACCACCGCATTCCTTGCACTGCTGGATGCGGAACTCGCCCTTGGCGAGATTGTCCTCGTAGGTTTGGAGAGGGCCGGGATTGGCCACGGCGCTGTTATTTTTGTCCACTCGGATTTCCTTGACGGGATTTTTCAAAGCCGGCGATTCTAGCATTATTCCCATGTCGCTGAAATTGACAATCCCCCCGCCCTCAGTCATATTGCCGCCCCTGTTTTTACCGGGAAATTGCCATGGAATTCGAACTTTCTGTACTCAGCATCTCACTGCTGGTGGTGGCGGGATTCCTGGCCGGTTTCATCAACACCATTGCCGGTGGCGGCTCCATGCTCACCCTGCCGGCCCTCATGATCTTTGGCTTGCCGGCCGACATTGCCAACGCCACCAACCGGGTAGGCATCCTGTTACAGTCTTTTGCCGGCGCCAGCGGTTTTCACAAGAAAGGCAAGCTGGCCCCCTCCACCATTGTCCCCACCCTGGTACCAACCCTGATCGGCGCCTTGTTCGGTTCCCTGCTGGCATCCTACATGCCGGTCAGCTGGCTCAAGCCTACCCTGCTGGTAACCATGCTGAGCATGGCCATTATGATGCTTGTCAAACCGTCCGTCGTTGCCCCGCCTGAAGGCACGCCTGCCTATACCCTGCGGGAGCGCCCTGCTGCGGCTATTGGCCTGTTTATCGCCGGTTTTTACGGGGGCTTCATCCAGGCCGGCGTCGGCTTTCTAATCATCGCCGCGGTTGCCGGCGGATTACGCTATGACCTGGTGCGCACCAATGCCCTGAAAATGGCCATCACCGCTGCCCTGACAGTCATTGCCCTAGTGGTGTTTGTGGCGCGTGGCCAGGTGCTGTGGATTCCCGGCCTCGTCCTGGCCGTGGGCATGGTCGCAGGCGCCATGACCAGCGTGCAGTTCGCCATCCATGTGCCGCAGTCCGTGTTGAAGTGGACGCTGTTTGCCATGGTGCTGGTGACCTGTGTGGCGGCGTATTTCAGTTAAGAGCCCGATAAGGGAAAAAAGGATAAAAAAGGGTGGCCGGGTATTCCGGCGGATTTCGGTCAGCTATTTTGACTTTGAGATGAGAGTGGGCGTTACACCATGTCCAAGGTGTTCGCCCTTTTATCCTTTTATCAAAAACTGCATCGAAACCCATGTCGGCAAACGGCCGGTGGCCTATGCCGACCTACGTTGCAATCGGATTTGAATCCGGCTTCAGACCCAGTTCCTGGCATACCCGCTGGATCATAGTCCACGCAAAGCCGCATGCGAGCACATTGCCCAGGGCGGCGCCCATGAACAACCCTTTCAGGCCACCCAGTTGCGCGCCTACCCAGGCCAGCGGGATATAAAGCACCATGAGCCGGGTAAAAGTCAGCAGCAACGCAATGCGCGGCTTGCGCATGACATTGAGCGCGACCATGCACAAGACCACCACACCGTGGGCCCCGTAGGTCAGGGGCAGGATCAGCAGGTAGGTTTTGATGACGGTGGTGACCTCCGGATTGGCACTGAAGGTGGCCGCGATCGTATCGCCCAACAGCCACAGCACGGCATAAATGACAAACTGGAACACCAGCACGAATTTCAGACTGCCCATCAGGGCGGTGTAGGCACGGTCGTTCCTGCCCGCGCCTAGGTTCTGGCCAATGAACATCGGCACCGTGGATGACAGCGCCATGACAAAGATCAGGCTGATGGTTTCCACGCGTGAGCCGACGCCGAAACCCGCCACCACCACATCGCCAAAGCGCGCCACCATGGCCGTCATGATGGCTGCCGCCAGCGGTGTCATGATGTTGGCGCCCATGGCTGGCACACCAATACTGAGTATCTGTGCCCAGTTGCTTTTCAGGTGCTGCCAGCGCGGCATGGCCAGATCCAGCAGTTTTTCATAAAAGCCCAGGACATACAGGGAAATCAGCAGGGTAATCGTGGCCGATAAAAAGGTGGCGGTGGCCGCGCCGCGAATGCCCATTTGCGGAAACGGCCCGATACCGAATATCAGCAGCGGATCAATTGTGATGTTCAGGACTGACAGGCACGCCGCCAGGGTGGCAGACATGCGGATATTGCCCATGGAGCGAAACGTGCTGTTGCCGATAACGACCAGCATCAGCGGCGGCAGTGCCACTAGCAGAATGCTCATGTAATCCCGGATGTACGGCAACGTGCGCTCATCGGCACCGAGCAGGCGAAACAATGGCGTCATGAACAGGCTGCCGATCAGGGCCGCTGTGACGGCGAACATACCGGCAAACAGCAGGCCATCACGGATCAGGCGGGAAGAATCGGCAAAGCGGCTTTCCCCGATCAGGCGCGAGTTCAGCGAACTCATCCCCATGCCGATACCCAGCCCCAGGCTGATGTAGAGGGTGTGAATTGGTATCACGAAGCTGGCCGCTGCCAGCTCTACCGTGCCAAGCCGGCTGATGTAGAACGTATCAACGATGCCCATCAGGTGCATTGCCAGGTTGCCGATCATCGCCGAAAACGTCAGCTGCACCAGCAGCGGCCGAATCGGTTCGGTCACTATACGACGGGATCTGGCAGCAGCTTTTTCACTCATGCAATGATTCTATCGGAACTATTCCACATGTCATTCGCGGCTGAAGCCGCTCCTACAAGCGAACAGGGTTCGTCCATAAAGGCTTAAATTTAGATGGCGTCGCGAGCCAAGGCTAATCAAGGCGTCCGTGCGCGCAGGGAGGGAGTGTATAAGTAATACATGACCGACCGAGCACATGGACAACGCCGAGTAGCCGAGCGCAGCAGCCACTGCTGAAGGCATTTTTTCAAATCAACAAAAAAGAGGGCCGTAGCCCTCTTTCTTGTTGCGCTTTCAAACTATCAATATTCGACGTAGGGAATCATGCGGCCAAACACTATAACAGCAAGCCAGATACCCAGAGACAGCGCCGCGATTACCTTGGCACGGAATTCTGCATCTTCCCCGTCTGCCAGGGCAGACAGTTCCTTGTGCTCTCCGAACCAGAACCACAGGGCATTCAGACCGGCAATGACGATCAGGCCCATCTTCCACTGAAACGCAATGTTCGGGAAATAACGGAACGGGTTGGCGCACAGAAACGCGATACCGGTCAGCAGGTTGACGCAAAAGGCGCCGATTGCCACCGGAATGAATTTCAGGGCAGCGTTCATGTTGATGAAACGGCCAAAGCCCAGTACACGCACGTCGATAACGAGCAGAGAACCAAACAGAAAGGTGATGCCGATGAAATGGATGGTTTCCATAGCCGGGAACAGCCAGAAAATGTTGCGCATCTGCTCACCCAGCCAGGTGGCCTCCAACCAGGAGGCTAACGGTGCATAAGTATCGTAATCCATATTTGCCTCCCCTTTACATGTATGCCATCAGACGGCCGGTGATCATGGCAATAAACCAGCAGGCGATACATGCGAATGAATAAATTTTGGTGACCGTTTCACTATTACCAGCGCGCACACTGTTCATGACCACCTTCATCAGGGTGCCGCCGACGACGATGGCACCAATCTTCAACTGAAATGAACCCTGGAAGAAGTAGGTTGTCGGTGTGTTGCAGAACAGAATCAGGCCGGATACCAGATTAATCAGAAAGCCGAGCCAGCCAACGATGAAAAGTTTGTCGAATGCCAGGATGGAAATCCCCTTGGCATAACCGAGCACCCTGAGATTAAGGGCGACTACCACACCCATAACTGTTGCCATACCGATGGCATGGCTGGAAAGTACAATGGGGTAGCCCCACAGGGATTCACGAATGAATATCCCTAGCGGACTTTCCTCAAGCCAGACTAAAAAACCCATAGTTATTACCCACGTTTGTTTCCGGATTCATGAGCCGGAATTACAGCACACTGCTATGACTCGGAATAGCCAAGGCCTAATCTCAATGATCATCGGTTGATTGAAATCAAAGTGATGCGCCGTGTTTGACCGGTCTTATTATGCGCCCCCGAATAGACTGCCAGCTTTGCGCTGACCGCCTGAAAAGCACGCTTAAAGTAAACTACATCATGCCATTATTCAAGCGACTGCCGGCCTTGAAGCATGCGAACTCCAGCCGCCGGACCACCTGATTCAAGCAGTGCGCAATTGTAAAGACAACACTGTGTTTAACGGTGCAAACATTAAGGAAAATCACACGCTTTCCATGAGAGTATGTGACTGTTTATTCAGGTAAAACCTTAAAGACACAGGAGGTCTGTCCATGCCATCAAGCCGGCTGCATGCACTTGACGCCATCAGAGGCTTTGCCCTTCTGTTGGGACTGGTTATCCATGGCAGCATGTCGTTCCTGCCCGGCCTTGCACAGTACGGCTTCCCTGTATCGGACCTTTCGAAAAGCATGTCCCTGACCTGGCTCTTTTATGTGCTGCACATGTTTCGAATGGCCGTATTCTTTCTTATCGCCGGCTTTTTCGCCCACATGGCACTGGCAAGCAAGGGGCCAAAGGCATTCCTCAAAAACCGCCTGCAAAGGCTTGCCCTGCCGATGATCATCGCCAGTGTTGTTTCCTTGCTGCTCATAATGCCAATCATGATCTGGGCGGCCAGGAAACTCTATGGCCCGGATGGCGCTGAACAGGTGTTCACACTACTGGAATCAGCACCCGCTGGCCCAATCACCATGCAATTCTGGTTTTTGTATTACCTGTTGTGGTTTTGTGGGATCGCCACTGCCTGTTCGATGCTGACGCATAAAATGGATCCGAATGGCAGCATAGTGGCGAAACTCACCGCTGCGGTTTACACGCTATGTAAATCCCGGATGCTGGTGATCCTCACAACGGCTGTCTCTGCGGGCATGTTATTTGGCCGCGAATCCTGGATTTACTGGGGCGGCATACCAACACCAACAGAAGCTGTGTGGCGGGAGGGTCCGGGCTTTGTGATTTACGGGATGGCTTTTTTGATTGGCTGGCATGGCGATCGTGACCGCCGCTGCCTCGATACCATGAAAACTGACTGGCTGCAGTATCTGATACTCGCATTGTTTTTTACGTATTACAGTATAACGCTGATAAACCCGGCGCCTTTTTCGTTCCCCGATACGGACGCAACAGGAAAACTGCATTTTGCGCTTGTCTACGCCATGGCCTCATGGTGCTGGATTTTCTTTTTCATGGGTGCCGGTATACAGTTTTTTAACCATGAAAGCGCTCTCAGGCGTTATATCGCCGATGCGTCTTATTGGGTGTACATCGTGCATGTGCCGGTTATTGTTTTTCTACAGACGCTGGTCATGGATGTTCCGCTACACTGGAGCATCAAGTTTCCGTGTATCCTTCTTGTCACCTCGGTTATTTGTTTCTGGACCTATGAGCACTGGGTACGGTACTCATGTATCGGGCGTACCTTGAATGGCATACGTGTGCGCCCCTCCCAAACCGGCCTTGCGGTTGATAAAGTTGCCCAGCAATAACCGGAAACCGCCATACCATGCCCTCCCTCGAAACCCTGATTACCTTCACCATCATTTGCGTGCTGCTCGGCCTGTCGCCGGGGCCATCCAACCTGTACGTCATGGCACGCTCAGTAGCGCAGGGGTTGCAGGCGGAAATGGTAGCGGCCTTTGGTCTCGCCACCGGCGGACTCGTGCATGTGCTGGCCGCCGATCTCGGTCTGTCAGTGCTGTTTACCACCATGCCGGTCCTGTATACCGGCGTGAAACTGGTCGGCGCCGCGTACCTGATCTGGCTGGGCATCAGCAGCTGGCGCAAGCACGATGCCGTGAATCCGGCCGGTACCCGCTCAGGTCTCAAGTCCCTAGGCAGGATCTATCGTGAAAGCATTATCGTGGAAATCACCAACCCGAAAACCGCCCTCTTTTTCATCGCCCTGTTACCCCAGTTTGTGGATCCAGCGCTGGGTCCGGTGTCATGGCAACTGCTGGTGCTGGGCGTGGTGATTACCCTGACAGCCATCCCCTGTGATCTGCTGGTCGCCCTGTTCTCCAGTCAGGCCGCGCGCTGGCTGGCCCACACAAGCATGCACTACTGTGGCAAGAGCGCCTGTCCGGCCGCATTCTGATTGGTCTGGGCAGTTTCATCGCCTTCGAGGAAGCGGCCAGCTTGCGCTCATAAGACATACCTGTTTCCAGCGCTGGTATGCACATTGAGAATTTTTCCTATTTCCCACCTGCGACGCATTTGCAACACTGGGAAATCTTTTTGAAGACACCAGAGCCACCACGTTGACGCCCGGTCAAACTACCCAGTCATGGAACACTAAGGTTTCTGCCACGCTCCGAGATCCTCCAGGACTTCTGCCTGGAGCGGGCATTTCGCACGGCGTCTTTTAAACGGTACAAGCGCCAGATGCGCGTACTGCTCGGGTTCTGTGCAGTCCTGCTGACATTCGTCGTGTCATACAACTTTTTCGATCAGTCCATCTACACCAGCAACATCATCCTGCCGAAAGTCATTCTCTCAATCGAGGCCATTGCCATGGTCGGGGCCATCGGCATCATCCTGCTCATGCCCAAAATCGAGGACTACCTGTTTTCGGCATCATCTTTTTTGTCGTGATGATCAAGTTCAGCGTGCTGACTCTGTATGACAACATCATTCGGCCACCGGATTACATTGGCGCTTTCTACATGTGCAACTTCATTATCTACTATGCCTTTGTGCCGGAGCCCACCCGTTACCAGGCAACAGCAGCCACATTGCTCTTCATCGGCATGATTATTGCGCTGCTGTTCCTGAAGAAACCGAACTATACCGCCCAGGTGACACTGAGCATTGTGCCCATCATCTTTATCAACATCAGCTGCCATATCATGGCGGTGAAGCTGGGCCGATCCAAATGGGAAAGTTTCCTAGCCCTGGAACAGGGCAAGCGTTCGGCAGCCCTGCTGAAGCGCATTGCACGCGATATCAGTTCGCTGGCTGACATCTATCCGCTGTGTTCCAGCTGCCTAAAAATGCGGGATGACAAGGGATTCTGGCTTGATACCGGTTGCTTCCTGTCACTGCATGCCCACACGCACTACCATCATGCGATTTGTCCGGAATGCAACCAACGCAACCGCAAACTGATGCCGGACAAGCTCTAGTCAGTGCACCATTTCCAGATAGCCGCGACCGACCACTGCATTCGTATCGGCATCGAGTATATCCACCGCCCCTTCCCAGTACTGGAACGTCACGTCCATAAGCTGGTCGGCAAATACCGCTTTCACGATCCAGGTGTTGTCCTGCCAGCGCATACGCCAGGCCGTGTTGTAGACGGTACCATCCGGCGCCTGCCAGTCAGCCATCGCTGCCAGTGACATTTCATCCGCCGTGATGGCGGTCTGTGTGCCCATCAGGCTGGTGAAGTTGCCACTGCTGGCGGGATGCGCCTCACCGTCCAGGGTGCGCAGCTGGTAATACATCAGTTCGGTGCCGTCATTGAACTGCAGCGAAAACCAGTCCCAGCCGCTCTGGTCGGCCGCCAGTGCACTGGTGCTCCATTCCCGGTCGAGCCAGCTGTCGCCGCGAACGGCGAATTCCTCATTGCCCAGGTGCAGGCGGCCGCTGGTCGCCATTCGGGTCATGCTGTAGTAATAGGAGGCATTGCCCGGCTCCGGGGATTTCATACTGAAGCCGTCATTGCCCTGCAGTACCGGTGCCTTGGCGGTGTCCAGCTGCAAGGTTAGGACAAAGTCTTCGGCAAACACTTCCAGCTCCCAGGGCAGCCCTGTTGTGGTGGAAAACAGTTGCCAGTCCTGGATCCAGACCCGAAACGGATCGGTGCTCACACCGGCCAGTGCCAGATTCTCGCGGGAAAACAGTTCGGCAGCGTAATGTGTGCCCGTTGCTGCATCACTGATGGCCGCATGCCCCATCCACACATGATCGGTACACCAGCGCGTAGTGTCACAACTGGCGTCTGCGGATGGACGCAGGGCGTTGGCAAAAAAGGTGACCTGGTAACCGAAACGCCGGCCGTCTTCGGCATTCACATTGCCGGTCAGGTACCACCACTCGTTCCGGTAACCGGGATGCCGGCCATGATCTTCAGGAAAACGGAATTGCCGGGGGCCGGTCACGCGCTCATAACCGTCCACGTCACCGCCGGCCAACGCCGCTGCCGCGGTCAATCGTTCTGTTGTGACGGTTTCCGGTTCGCTGCAGGCACTCAACATCACGCCGGCGGTGATGAGCAGTGACCGTATGGATGGCAGCCGGCTGTTCATTCCCGCCTCAGGGCCAGTGCCGGACGAATATGACCGGCACGCCAGGCCGGGTAAGCACCGGCGATCAGCGCAGCAATCACGGCGAGCACAAAACCTTCGGTGAGCACATCCGGTGGCAGCAAATGCTGCATGCTCCAGCCAAAGGAACGTCGGTTGATGACCTCGATCAGGATATCGGCCATGAGCAGGCCCAGCGGCAGGGCCAGCAATCCGGCGCACATGCCCAGTACGGTGGTCTGACGCAGAACCAGTGAAATGACCTGCCCTGGCGTCATGCCCGTGGCGCGCAGAATGGCGTACTCGCGCAGCCGTTCCAGCTGCAGGGCCATCAGCGTGCTCAGCACCCCGACAAAGGCGACCAGGATTGCCAGCATGCGCAGGACATGGGTAATGGCAAAGGTCCGGTCAAAAATCTGCAGGGTCAGTTCGCGCAATTCGCTGTTGGACACCAGGGTATAAGGCACACCACTTACATCCAGCTGCGCGCGAAGCGCTGTTGCCACCGCCTCGGCACCGGCATCCGTACTGACACTCAACGTCAGCCGTGTCATCGGCTCGTTGGGCCAGTATTGTGCGTATAGCGGCGCTGGCAGATGCACCAACCCGATCCCGGATGTGTAATCATGAAAAATGCCCAGCACCGTAAACGTCTGCATGCCGCGTCCGGTCAACAAGGTGATGTCATCGCCCAGCGCCAGTTGCTGCAGATAGGCCAGGGGTTCGGAAACGAACACACCCCGCCCCGCATCAAAGGCTTCAAATCCACCCGGGGCAACATCTTTCATGTAAAACTTGGTGGCTGCCGGCAGGGTATTCATGCCAAGGCGTATGGGACCAAATGGCGCCTCGCTTTCCCGCAGGACCGAGGGCGACACACCGGCAATACCCGGTATGTCCTGCAGGGATGCCTGCATGGCTGGCGGAAATTCCCCGTTGACCGCCGTCAGCTGCAGATCACCGGGCAGGGATTCCTCCAGCCAGACAATCACGGTGCCGCGAAAACTGGTCACCATGACCCCGACCCCTACCGTCACCGATATGGCAACACACAACGCCGCCGCCGCCAGGCCGGTGCGATTGATGGCGGCCAGGCTGCTGCGCAAAGCCATGACCGCAGCCAGGCCAAACCAGCGCCGGCCACAGGCCAGCATCAGTGACAACAACACGGTCAGCAGCAAGGGCACCAGCAAGCAAAAGCCGAACACAATGACGGTCAGCGCCACAAAACCGCTGGCCAGGGAGCCGTAATCCGGTTGCAGCACCAGGAATCCTGCCAGCATCAACAACAGGCCGCCGCCAGCTAGCCATGGCACAAGCCTGTGCCATTCCCGGCCTTCCGCGGCCCCATGCTGCAGGGTCACCGGTTTACTGCGTGCTGCACGGATTGCCGGCAACAGGGCAGATGCCAGGCTCAGCACCATCCCCAGCAGCAAACCCTTGCCCAGCACCAGGGGGGAGACGTAATAGCCGGATACGGCAAGGTCGTAATACAGGGCATCTACCGTGCCGGTCACCATCGTCACCAGGAAGCCACCGAGCCACCAGCCCGCCAGGACCCCAAGCACACTGGCGGCCAGGCCGATGAGGGCGTTCTCGCCCAGCACCAGGATCAGCAGCTGCCGGGCAGTCACGCCCTGGGAGCGGAAAATGCCCAGGGTCTGCTGTCGTTGAATGACCGACAGGGTAACCGTGTTGTAAATCAGCAGGCCTGCCACCAGCAGGGACAGCAGGCTCATGGCCAGCAGGTTGATGTGAAACGCCTCACTCATTTCGCGCAGGTTTTCGCTGCGCACCTGTGCAGGCACCAGCAACAGGCCACCCGGCAACCAGCTTTCCAGTTGTTGTGCCGTCTGGTCATCCAGGACCAGGTCGATGCTGTCGAGCCTGCCGGCGCGATTCAGTAGGACCTGGGCGGCGGCCATGTCTGCCAATACCAGTGCGCTGGTCGCTTCGGCATCGGCACTGTTGAAGACGCCGGCCAGGGTGGTAGGCTGTGATCCGGTCTGGGTGCGTATGGCAAATGAAGCACCGGCCTCAAGCCCCAGAGCCGCTGCCAGGGACTGCGCCATGAACACCCGGTCCGACGTGCCGATGGCGCTCACAAAATCCCCGGCCAGGGCAAAGGCATTATTCGGCATGCCCGGACGGTTGCGGTCGAGACTGGCCTCACTGATGATATCGACGCCCACCAGGGTCAGCTGACGGTTGCCAACTCGCACCTGACCGCTCAGCGCCGGAGCAGCTCGGCGAACACCAAAGACTCGCTTGATCTCGGTGAACACCTGCTCGGGTACACCCTCAGAGCCACCCACGATCTGGTGCGTGATACTGCCGTTGAGGATATCCAGGGAACGGTCAAAGGCACGCCGGGCACTGGTATTGGCCAGATCCACAGCCACCACCATCATAACGCCGATCAGGATGCCGAGAATGTTCAGCCCCGTCTGCCAGCGGTGCTGCCAGGCATAACGCCAGGCACTGCGCCACAACAAACGCGAGCCGGCATGTTGTGCTTCGTTACTGGTCACCAATTTGTCCGCTGCTTACCACGAAATTCCCGTTACCCGATGCCACTGCCTGCCTCTTACCAGGCAAAGTCACCGGCCTGCTCCGTAA
>JBMTQX010000067.1:0-16232 GCA_049446715.1 Pseudohongiellaceae bacterium | reverse complement strand
GTTGAGATGGCTAGTGATGCGTGCCTGGTCGGGTTCAATGCCGGCAATACAATGCCGGTTGGAGGAGTCACAGGCATCGCCGAGCAGGGTGACAACACTGTCTGCCGCAGGTTGTGCAGGGCCGGCAATGCTGGGCAGACGTTAGGGACATGATAGGCTCAATCCGGGCCCGGACAAAGGAAAACACTAGGAGCAGCATCACGGAACTGACCGACAAAATGGCCACGTTGGAAAAAAGCTGTACTAGGAACTGAACAAGAAGCAGGATGAATTCCGCTGTCGTTTTGAAGGTTCGCGGGCGCGCTTTGAAAAGGAAGTGGAGGAGGCCCATCGCAAACTGAAACAGGCCATCATGCCGTGGCTGTTTTCCTCCCGCATCCGCAACATCCTGTCATCCCCGTTCATTTACGCCATGATCATGCCTATCGCGTTTTTCGATATCACCACCATGTTCCATCAGCACATCTGTTTCCGGTTGTATGGCATTCGCCGGGTGAAACGCAGCGACAACATGGTCATGGATCGTCACCAGCTGGCCTATCTCAACGGCATTGAAAAACTCAACTGTGTTTACTGCGGGTATGGCAAAGGCGTGGTGGCGTATACGCGGGAAGTGATTGCCCGCACTGAGCATTACTGGTGTCCTATCAAGAATGCGCGCAAGGTGTTGGCACTCATCGGTGTTACAACAAGTTTGCCGATTACGACGATGCCGATCATAACAAGGTACAGTTAATCAAGCGGCGTGATGAGTTGCGATAGGGAAAATGGATGGGTGCGGATGGGTACGGGGGTTGCCATCGCGGTGAAAGCCGCTCCTACAAAGAGTTGATACCGTAGAAGCGGCTTTCGCCGCGAACATCGTGCAGGGTGCTACCGGATTAACTCGGCACCACACTCATGATGTAGTGGCTGTCCATGTACTCACGTACCTGGTCAATCTGGCCATCGATAATTTCGAAGGCCCAGCAATACAGGTTGTCGTACATCTGCCCGTGCTGGAACGTGCCCGTGGCCTGGGTTTCAGCATAGACCATGTTGTCCTTGGCCATGAGCTTGTGGATGGTCACCTTGGGATCGCCGTCAATGAACAGGCCGCGCACGGGCGCTAGGAATTCATCGATGATGTGGTCACGCCCGGGATGGGCACCGGCACCGGGAATCTCCTTGGACATGGCGGTCCAGCAGGCGTCCTCGCGGAACATGCCACGGAGGGTTTCCAGGTCGCCGGCACTGAGGACTTCAAAGAATTTTCTGACCAGTGTTTCGTTCTGTTTTTCACTGTCTGACATATCAACACACTCCCCTTTTCTTTGGTATGCTTGCTTGGCTTTTGACTCGCAAGATACAGGACGCTGCTTGCTGCGGGCAAGCCCAAAGCTAGACCGAAAGCAAGACCGAAAGCAAGACCGAAAGCAAGACTGAAAGTACGATATATGAAAGCACCGGACCCGGACATAAGCCGGGGTTCACATAACACGTCCTGGCACTTGCCATACCAGCATGATTGAAGGGGGATTCATGTCAGATTCTTATGATGTCGTAGCCATCGGCTCCGGCCACAACGGGTTGGTGGCGGCCGCCTACATGGCCAAGGCCGGCAAGAAAGTACTCGTCCTGGAACGCCAGGACTGGATTGGCGGGGGCGTGGTGACACGTGAACTGACCCGTCCGGGCTTCAAGCACGATCAGCACTCCATGGCCCATATCTTCATCCAGGCCAATCCGATGATCGTCAATGACGAACTGGGTCTGCTGTCCAAATACGGCCTGGAATACATCCATCCCGAAATTCCCATGATCTCGGTCTTCCCCGATGGCAACACGCTGGCCATTCATACTGACCGCGAGAAGAACATTGCCGAAATCGCCCGCTTCTCCGAGGCTGATGCGGAAAGCTATCGCCGCTTCTCGGAAAAGGCGGCCGGCATTCTGCCGGCTCTGGTTGGTACCCTCTATACCCCACCGGCACCAATCGGGGCCATGTACGCCATGATGGACCAGAGCCGTGAGGGTCAGGAAATCATGAGCATCATGATGAAAAGCGCCTATGACATCGTGCTGGAGTATTTCCAGGACGAACGCGTGCGCCTGCACTTCCTGCGCATGGTCAGCGAAAACCTGACTGGTCCGGAAGAGAAGGGCACCGGCATTGGGCCCTTCATGTTCCTGGGGTGGCTGGAAAAATACGGCATCGGTGTCGCCAAGGGCGGTAGCGGTATGCTCAGCCAGGCACTGGTGAACTGCATCGAGGATTTCGGTGGCGAAGTCGTGACCAATACCTCAATCAGCAAGGTGCTGGTGTCCGACGGTCGCGCAGTGGGGGTGGTCACGGATGAGGGGCGCGAGATCCGGGCGAAGGACGCCGTGATTGGCGCCATCCACCCGCACCTGTTGCCGGACATGGTCGACGGCCTGGATCCCTTCGTGGCCCAGACGGCGAAAAAAGTCGAGCTGTCGGCCAACTGTGTTTTCACCATCCATGCCGCGCTTGATGAACCGCTGCAGTTTGCCGCCGGTGATCATGTGAAGAAGGCCATGATGATCGAGTTGCTGCCGGACAGTATCGACACGCTGCGCGATCACTTCGATGATCTGCGCTATGGACGCATCCCGCGCAACTCCCTGTGTGCGCTGGGATCGGCCACCAACATCGATCCGTCCCGCGCTCCGGAGGGCAAGGCCACCATGCACGCCTGGGACTATTGTCCCTACGAGCATCCCGATGGCGGCGCAGCAGCCTGGGACCGGCACAAGGAAGCGTTTGCCGATCACATGATTGCCAACATGCAGCCCTACGTGCCCAACCTGAGTCGCGACATCATTCTCGACTGGCACTGTGATTCACCGCTGGACATGGAGCGCACCTCGGCCAGTTTCCAGAAAGGCGATATTCACGGTGTCGCACCTTACCTGTATCAGTTTGGTGCCCATCGGCCGACACCTGAACTGGGCAAGAATACGGTGCCTGGCATCGAGCGCTTGTACTTGGTCGGCCCGTTCCAGCATCCCGGCGGCGGCGTGTTCGGTGCCGGTCGCGGTACCGCCATGACCATGTTCGACCAGATGGGCATGGATTTCGACAAGGTCATCAGTTGATGGTGACAGGTACCGATTGCAGATTACCGATTGCCGGTTAAAAAACAGTGATGAATTGATTCGCGGCTGCAGTCGCTCCTACGGCTTCGAATGTTTGTAGGAGCGGCTTCAGCCGCGAATGATCAACGCCATATGGCCAACAGGACAGCAGTATGAAAATTTACTCCCAGGACGGCAGTGAGCTGATGGATGTCTCCGCCATTGAACGTGACGGCGACAAGCTGGTCGTGAAGGGCAAGATCTTCCAGTCCATGCCCATGACCGCGAAGCTGACGCCGGAGGAGGCACGCAAGGGCATGAAGCTGATGTCCTTTTCCACCTGGCTGTTCCTGTTGTCGATGCCGTTCCGCACGAGCACCAAAGCCGGGAAATAATCCATGGATGGCCTGCAGACCCTGGAAAACATTCTCCAGTCCCTCGTTGCGGGCGTGCTGATCGGGGCCATGTATGGCCTCATGTGTGTCGGGCTCACCATCATTTTCGGCGTCATGCGTGTCATCAACTTCGCCCAAGGCGAATTCATGATGCTCGGCATGTACTTTGCCTATTTCTGTTTTGCCTGGTTCGGCAGCTGGGCGTTTTTTGACGGCGTCTGGTTTCCTTTCATGCTGGCGCTGCTGGCCGGGCCCGCCCTGTTTGTGCTGGGCATGGCGCTGCACCGTTCTCTGATCCATTCGGTCACGGGCCGGCAAGCCAGCGGCCTGGAAGCCCAGGGACATTACGCGCAACTCGTGCTGACTCTGGGGATTGCGCTGGTCCTGCAAAACGGCGGGCTGTTCCTGTTTGGCTCGAGTCCGGTGTCGGTCAGCAACGAGTTGTCCTACAGTGCCTGGGAATGGGGACCGATGGTCGGTGACCGCGTCAGTGTGTTCGTGAACCAGGCGCAGACCATCGCTGCCATTCTCGCTGTCGTCGTGGTCAGTGCCTTCGGCCTGCTCATGGCCAGGACGCGGCTTGGCAAATCCCTGCGCGCTGCCGCGGACAACCCCGATGCGGCCACTTACATGGGCATCAATGTCGATCGCGCCCATCGCATAGCATTCGGCTTCGGGGTCGGTATCACCGCCATCGGCGGTGGCCTGCTCGCGACCAATATTTCCTTCCAGCCCTACATTGGCACCGAGTATGTGATCATCATGTATGCCGGGGTGGTGCTGGGTGGTCTCGGCAGTATTCGCGGAGCATTTCTCGGTGGCCTGACCATCGGCATCCTGCAGCAGGTGTCCGCCATCATTCTGCCCAACCAGTTGCAGAACACGGTCATCTTTGTCTGCTTCCTGCTCATTATCCTGCTCCGGCCCCAGGGCTTTTTCGGGCGCCGGGAGCGCATCGCATGAACCTGGCAACCCTGTCCGGACTGAAACGGGACAGCCTGCATATTGGCGTGTTCGCCCTGGTCTATGCCGTGCTGGCTTTCTTGGTCAGCAATTCCTATTACCAGCTCATCATGACCATCGTGCCGGTCTGGGCGGTGATGGGTGTGTCGTGGAACCTGTTGTCCGGCTATAGCGGCCTGATCAGTTTCGGCCATGCTGCCTTCTTCGGGCTGGGCGCCTACCTAGTAGCCCTGTGCCTGGTGGTGTGGGAGCTCAATCCGTGGCTCACCATTGTGCTGGCCACCCTGGCCGGTGGGGCTGCCGGTCTGCTGGTGGGATTACCGACCTTTCGCCTGCGCGGACACTATTTCGCCCTGGCCATGCTGGCCTATCCGCTGGCGCTGCTGTATGTCTTTGAGTGGTTGGGCTACCAGGAAGTGGCCCTGCCAATGCACCGGGAAGCACCGGTGCTCTTCATGCAGTTCGAAAACGGGCGCTGGCATATCCTGTTGGGGCTGGCGTTGCTGGTGGCGGCGCTGCTCACCAGTTCAGCCGTGGCCCATTCCCGCTTTGGCATGGCGCTGCTGGCCATCAAGCTTGACGAGGACGCTGCCGAGGCGGCAGGCATCAACACCCTGAAATGGAAACTGGCCGCCATTACGGTCAGTGCTGCCATTGCTGGGGCAGCCGGCGGCTTCTATGCCGTGGTGCTGTTGGTGGTGACGCCGTTGGCCGTGTTCGGCATGCTGGTTTCGGCCCAGGCCCTGATCTTTGCCATGTTCGGCGGTGTCGGCACCCTGTGGGGACCCGTGCTGGGCGCCTTTGTCCTGGTGCCCCTGAGTGAATTGCTCTATGCCCGCTATGCCGCCGATTTTCCGGGTATCCAGGGAGTGGTGTACGGTATTGCGATTATCGTGGTCATTCTGTTTGCGCCCCAGGGCCTGCTGCTGAAACTCCAGGCCTGGCGCAAGCCGGGGCAGGTCCGGCTGCTGGGCTCAACAGCCGCCACGGCCGATTTCGGTGCCGGTGATGAGCTGCTGGTGGTGCCGCCCATCCCCGATGAAAATCCCCATGACAATCCGGTGCTTGCGGTGACCGCCCTGTCCAAGGCTTTCGGTGGACTGCAGGCGACCAACGACCTGTCCTTTTCCGTCCGCCATGGTGAACTGCTCGGCATTATCGGTCCCAACGGCGCCGGCAAGACCACCTTGTTCAACCTGCTCAATGGGTTCATACCCCCCGATGCCGGCCAAATCCGTTTCCACGGTCAGCCGCTGGGGCGGCAGCGACCCAACCGCCGCTGTGCCCTGGGCATGGCGCGCACCTTCCAGGTGCCAAGACCTTTCACGCATTTGTCGGTGCTCGATAACGTGGTGCTGGGCGCCTATGTGCATGCCGACTCGCGCCAGCAGGCCGTGCGCTATGCCTCGGCCGCGGTCCAGCTGGTCGGACTGCATGACTTGCACGACTACCCGGCTGCCAATCTCACCACCAAGGAGCTGCGCCTGATGGAGCTGGCTAGGGCGCTGGCTTCCAGGCCGACCCTGATCCTGGTCGATGAAATCCTGGCCGGCCTGGATGCGGTGGCCATGCAGGACATGCTGGCAGTACTTCGGAAAGTGCGGGCACTGGGTATCACCGTGCTGATTATTGAACACAGCATGCAGGCCATGGTGCAGCTGGTGGACCGTTTCATCGTGCTGGATCATGGCGCCATGCTGGCCGAGGGCATACCTGATGTGATTGTGCGGGATCCGGCCGTGATCGAGGCCTACCTCGGCAAGAAGTGGCTGCAGGGAACTGAGAAACGTGCGGCGGCAGGGGCAGCCAGGACTGAGGGAGAACCCGGTCATGAGTGAGCCGATACTGTTGCAGTTGCAGGATGTCTGCGCCGGTTACGGCGACTTCGACGTGCTGCACGATATTTTCCTGCGCGTGTCGCAGGGTGAGTTCGTCGCCGTTGTCGGCCCCAATGGTGCCGGCAAAAGCACGTTGTTCAAAACCATCTCGGGTCTGGTCACGCCTTCCGGCGGTTCCATGATGTGGGAGGGTCGTAACCTGTTTGCCGTGCCGGCCGCGCAGCGTCCCCATCTCGGCATTGCGCATGTGCCGGAAGGGCGCCAGGTGTTTCCAACGCTGACTGTGCTGGAGAACCTGGAGATGGGCGCCTTCGCCTGTCGTGATGACAGTGCGTTTACACACAACCTGGATCAGGTGCTGGAGTGGTTTCCCGTCCTCAAGGATCGGCGCGCGCAGGCTGCCGGCACCCTGTCGGGTGGAGAGCAGCAGATGCTGGCCATCGGCAGGGGGCTGATGGCGGCACCAGACATCCTCATGCTGGATGAACCCTCCATGGGACTGGCGCCGGCCATTGCCGATGAAATTTTCGAGCGGCTGGTGGCGATTCATCGCAAGCGCAGCCTGAGCATATTGCTGGTCGAGCAGCGGGTGGCCGAAGCCCTGCATTTTGCCGACCGGGCTTATGTGCTGGAGGCGGGACGCATCATCCTGAGTGGTGCACCGGCTGAACTGCAGCACAACGATCGTATCCGGCAGGCCTACCTGGGCATGTAGTCAGCCCTGGCGCGCCGGGATTCAACAATCGCCTCGAAGTCCGGCAGCCAGCCCCGGCCACGGTTTTGCCAGATATAACAGTTTGCTTGTCATTTGTGGCACAAGGGCTACGCGTCATGACCTGGCGAGGTTTGCACCATCCGCATAAATATATTGAAATATCAATAAGATAAAATGTTTTGCCGTGCAGCCTGGCAGGCTGGCACAGAACCTGCTCAGTACGGGTAAGAACAGCCAGATATGCTGCGCCCCTCGGGGCGGTACCAGTTTGCGCGTACCCCGAGACAACAGAAACCGAGGAAGACACCATGACCAAACCCTTGCCGTTCAGCCCGCAGATGCAAGTTCGGCCGGACGTGAAAGCGTTTTTTGACCAGGACACGGAAACTTTTTCCTACGTGGTCAGGGATCCGGGTTCCCAGGCCTGTGCCGTGGTCGATTGCGTGCTGAATATCGACTATGCCTCCGGCACGGTCACCCATGAAGGTGCCGATGCCATGATTGCGTGGATCCGGGACCAGCAACTGACGCTGGAATGGCTGATTGAAACCCATGTCCATGCTGACCACCTGACAGCCGCGCCGTACATTCAGGAAGCCCTGGGCGGCAAGATCGGGATTGGCGCCAACATCACCGTGGTCCAGGAAGTATTTGCCGGGATCTACAATGCCGAGCCTGCCTTCAAACGGGACGGATCACAATTTGATGTGCTGTTCCGTGACGGGGACAGTTACCAGATTGGCGGGCTGACCGCCTACGCCATGCACACCCCGGGACATACGCCGGCCTGCATGACCCATGTGATTGGCAACTGCGCCTTTGTCGGCGACACCCTGTTCATGCCAGATGTGGGCACCGCCCGGGCCGATTTTCCCGGTGGTGATGCCCGTACGCTGCACCAGTCCATCATGCAGGTACTGTCCCTGCCGGATGACATGCGCTTGTTGATGTGCCACGACTATCCCGAGAACCGGGACGTGGCCTATGAGACTTCGGTGGCCCAGGAAAAACAGCACAACATTCATGTCCATGACGGCGTCAGTGAGGATGAGTTTGTGGCGATGCGGGAAAAACGCGATGCCAAGCTGGATATGCCGCGCCTGATCCTGCCTTCGCTGCAGGTCAACATGCGTGCCGGCCATATGCCGCCGAAAGAAGATAACGGCCGGGTATATTTAAAATTGCCCATTAACGCTTTCAAATAAGTCCCGCAGCAGGAGAAGACCATGAACAACAAGCTAAACAGTGCCATCGTCATTGTGGGGGGCGGCAGTGCCGGTATCTCGGTAGCTTCGAGTCTGCTGAAGCGGCAGCCTGGTCTGCAGATCACCATCATCGATCCGGCGGATGATCATTATTACCAGCCCGGTTTCACCATGGTCGGGGGCGGCATCTTCAATGTCGCCGAGACCCGTCGTGACATGAAGTCAGTCATGCCCAGGCAGGTGACGTGGCTCAAGGACGCCGTGGTCACATTCGCTCCCGAGGAAGACCAGGTAAAACTGGCCTCCGGCGACGTAGTGACTTATGAACGACTGATTGTCTGTCCCGGCCTGAAACTGGACTGGGATGCCGTGGAAGGCTTGCGCGAAACGCTGGGCCAGAACGGCGTTACTTCCAATTACCTGCCAGACTGTGCGCCGTACACCTGGCAACTGGTGCAGTCACTGAAATCCGGCAAGGCTGTATTCACCCAACCGCCTATGCCCATCAAGTGTGCCGGGGCGCCGCAGAAGGTGTTGTACCTGTCCGGTGACTACTGGCTGGATAACAACGTGCTCAAGGATATCGACATCGGGTTTTACAACGCTGGTGGCGTCTTGTTCGGCGTGGCAGCGTACGTGCCGGCCCTGACCAAATACATCGAGAAATACAAAGCCGCGCTCAATCTCAACCATAACCTGGTGAAGGTGGATGGCCCGGCGAAAACAGCCTGGTTCAAGCGCACCGACGCCGATGGCAACACGGACATCGTGCAGACCACTTTCGACATGCTGCACGTATGCCCGCCGCAAACGGCACCGGATTTCATTCGTCAGAGCCCGCTCGCCGACCAGGCCGGCTGGGTCGACGTGGACGCGAACACGTTACGCCACAAGCAGTACGCCAACATCTGGGCGCTCGGTGATGTTGCCAATACCGCCAATGCGAAAACCGCTGCAGCGGTGCGCAAGCAGGCGCCGGTGGTGGCCTGTAATGTGCTGGAAGACATGCGCCAGGGCAAAACCGAGTATGGCTATGACGGGTATGGCGCCTGTCCGCTGACCGTGGAGCGCGGCAAGATCGTGCTGGCCGAATTCCGCTATGGCGGTAAGCTGTCACCCTCTTTGCCAACCTGGTTGCTGGAAGGCACCCAGCCCACATGGCTGGCCTGGTTCCTCAAAAAGGTGGTCATGCCCAGGTTGTATTGGGATGGCATGCTCAAGGGCAAGGAGACCCTGGTGAAGCCGAAGAAGCTGGCCGACCTGGAATCCTAAACAGCGTGGTGACATCACCACGTCATGGGTCACACCGGCTATTCCGTAGTGATCGAAAAGCCGTCATCCACAAGCAGTGCATAAACAGGTGTGAATAAAAATCAGTGACAACAACCCTGGAAAAAATTTTTCCCTGTATGCAGTGGCTCAGGCAGTACGACAAGGACCAGTTTACCGATGACCTGGTTGCCGCTGTTATTGTCACCATCATGCTGGTGCCACAGTCGCTGGCATATGCCTTGCTGGCCGGTGTGCCCGCCGAAGTCGGTCTCTATGCCAGCATTCTGCCGCTGGTGTTTTACATGGTGTTTGGCAGCAGTCGCACACTCGCGGTCGGGCCGGTGGCGGTAGTCTCCCTGATGACTGCTTCATCCATTGGCAGCATGGGGCTGGCCACTCAGGCCGAATACCTGCAGGCCGCCGTCATTCTCGCCCTGTTGTCGGGGATCTTCCTGGTCCTGCTGGGCATTTTGCGCTTCGGCTTCCTGGCCAATTTTCTGTCCCATCCGGTGGTTGCCGGGTTCATCACGGCCTCGGCGATCATCATCGCTGTCGGCCAGGTGCGTCATATTCTTGGCATCCAGGCCGGTGGCGATAACTTGCCTGAACAATTGACCTCTCTGCTGGAAGGTCTGCCGGAAACCAGCACGGAAACGCTCTGGGTCGGCGGGTTTGCCCTGGTGTTTCTGACTGCTGCCCGGTTGTGGCTGAAGCAAGGACTCGACCGGCTCGGGGTGCCTGCGTTTGCCGCGGGAATTATCGTCAAGGCGGCGCCAGTCATTGCTGTCATCATCACCATTGCCTGGGCCGGCCTGGCCGACCTTGGCAGCGCCGGCGTAGCGCTGGTCGGGGCGATACCTGCCGGTCTGCCGAACCTGGCTTTACCGGGGATTGATCGCACCATGGTGCAGGAACTGGCCCTGCCGGCGATCCTGATTTCCGTGATCGGCTACGTCGAATCCGTGTCTGTGGGCAAAACCCTGGCCGCCAAGCGGCGGCAGAAAATCAACCAGAACCAGGAACTGATCGGTCTCGGTGCGGCCAATATCGGCTCGGCCCTGTCCGGCGGCTTTCCGGTGACCGGGGGATTCTCGCGCTCGGTCGTGAACTATGATGCGGGAGCACGCACACCGGCCGCCGGTTTGTTTACTGCCATCGGCATCGGGGTTGCCACCATGACCCTGACGGGCTACCTGGCGCTGCTGCCCAAAGCCACACTGGCAGCCACCATCATCATCGCCGTGCTCGGCCTCGTGGATTTCAGCATCTTGAAGAAGACCTGGGTCTACTCCCGCAGCGATTTCATTGCCGTGGCTGCCACCATCGTGGTGACCCTGTTGGCAGGAGTGGAAACCGGTGTCTCCACCGGTGTGGCCGCGTCCCTGGTATTGCATCTGTACAAGACCTCACGCCCGCATATTGCCGAGGTCGGCGAGATCAAGGGCACCAAACATTTCCGAAACGTCAAACGCCATCAGGTTGAAACGTTTCTTACCATCCTGCAGCTGCGTGTTGATGAAAGCCTTTACTTTGCCAATGCCACTCACCTCGAGGAAGAGATTTTTCGCAATCTCAACGAGCGGCCTCAACTGGAGCACATCATCCTGATGTGCAACGCGGTCAATGAAATCGATATCAGTGCCCTGGAAGTGCTCGAATCCATGAACGAGATCCTGAAGGAGCAGGGGGTGGGCTTTCATTTGTCGGAAGTCAAAGGCCCGGTCATGGATCACCTGGAAGGCACGCATTTTCTCGCGGCTTTGAACGGTCAGGTGTTTCTGTCCCACTATCAGGCCGTGCAAACCCTGGTGCTGGAGGACACGTTATTGTCCCTGTAAGGGGGTGTTTCGTGTCAGTGAATTGATGATTGACAGTGACACGGGATGCCTGTAATTTAAGTCACAATTCAACTGAAAAACCAAAGGAGGTGATCCAATGTCTAGTGATATGTGCAAGGTTTCAACGGGTATTGGTGTAAATGTTCAATCCGGTACTAGCGTCCGGAGGCGAACATAACATCCTCCTCAGGAACTGATGTTTGATTGGTTTTTGAAGGGTTCCGTTGGAACCAGACCATTCACGAAAGGGAGCCGAACGGCTCCCTTTTTTGTTGCCTGCATTTTCTCATTTCCGGTTCGCGGCTGAAGCCGCTCCTACAGTGTGTTGTCGTTGTAAGTCGGCCTAGTTCGTCGGTCGGCATAGGTGCATCGCACCGTTTGCCGACAATGGGCATGACGAATATCGGCAAACGGACCTTCGGTCCTATGCCGACCTACAACACTTTGTAGAACGGCTTCAGCCGCGAAACCTACTGCATCCAAGACCGCCTTCCTTGACACCCCACATCCCCCGTTTAATCATTGCGCAAAACAATAACTAGGGGGTTCTATGAAGGGGTTGAGGTTTCTCACCGTTTTTCTGTGTGCATTCGCTGCACTGACCGTACAGGCACAGGCGCCGATCAAGGTTGGCCTGGTCGTTCCGCTGTCCGGCCCCTGGGCCCGGCAGGGGCAGGTGATGCGGGCGGCTGCCGAGCTAGCTGTTGAACAGATCAATGCCGGCGGCGGTATTGCCGCGCACGGCAACCGGCCGCTGGAACTGGTGGTGTTTGACACTGGCGATTCGGTTGAGCGTGCCAAAAACGCCGCCCAGCGCATGGTCGCAGATGAACCTGACCTGGTGGGCGTGACCGGCTCCTATCTCAGCTCATTTACCCTGGCTGTGACCGAGGTCACCGAGCGTGCGCAGATTCCCATGCTTACCCTGAGCTACTCCGACCAGATCACCTCGCGCGGATACGACTATGTCTTCCAGACTTCCGCGACCGGGGCCTACCAGAGTGAAAATGCGCTGCCACTGCTGCTGGATATCGCCGAGCAGGCCTCCGGCGAGCGTCCCGAGACCATCGGCATCGTGATGGATAACACGGCAGCGTCGGTGGCGTTCGTGGAACCCATCGTCAATGGCACGGCGCTGGCTGACAACAACCTGGAACTGCTGGTCAACGAGGTGTTTACACCACCGTTGGCCAATGCCACCCCACTGATACAGCGCGTGCGCTCACGGCGTCCGGATCTGTTGTTGCTGCTGCCAACCGCCATCTCCGATACCAAGCTGCTGCTGGAAAAGATGAACGAATTCGGGTTGGGACGCGGGCGTATTCCCACCATCAGTAACGGCGCCGCCATGGGTTCGCCGGATCTGGCCGCGAACATGCCAGCAGCGCTGCTGGAAGGCGTGATGTCGATCGTGGCGAACTGGAGCACAAAAGGACAGGAACAGATGATCGCCGATTACATGGCCTTTTCCGGTGAGCCCTGGATGACCCAGAACCCCCTGTGTGCCTTTGGCCATATCTGGCTGATCAAGGAAGCCCTGGAACTGGCGCCGACAGTTGACAGTGTCGCGGTCAACACGGCGTTGCACAGCATGGACATCACTACCGGCGCGGCCGACTACTTTGCCGGTGGCCGGGTGCGTTTCGATGCGACCGGCAAACGCATCGATGCCGGCATCTTGGTCATCCAGTGGCAGGATGGCAAACCGGTGACGGTGTATCCGGATGACGCCGCGATGGGCCAGATCGAGTGGCCAGGGCGGTAGTGGCTTTCACTCTGATAGGTTGTAGGTCGGATAAGGCTGCAAGGCCGCCATCCGACATATTATTTTCGATAGTTGCGAACACGACGAGATAAGGCAGCCGTTGGCTGCCCTGTCGGATGGAACTGCGCTTATCCGACCTACAATAAATCCGTTCCTAGCCCGCAAACCATCCACCATCGACACTCTCACAGGCCCCCGTGACAAATCCCGAGGCATCCGAAGCCAGATACAGTGCCACGGTCGCCACTTCATCCGGTTCACCCATTCGGCCCATGGGCTGACTGGCGTCCATGTCGGCACGAATGGCATCGGGATCGGGATATTCATTGATACGGGCGAGCATGAAGGGCGTGGCAATACGTCCCGGGCAGATGCAGTTGACGCGGATATTGTCCCTGGCATGATCCATGGCCATGGCCTTGGTCATACCGACAATGGCGAACTTGCTCATGCAGTAGGCGAAGCGGTCGGGCACTCCGATGACACCGCAGATGCTGGCCATGTTGACGATGTTGCCGGCTTTCTTGGCGAGAAAATGCGGCATCAGCGCGCGGGTCATGCGAAACACGCCCTTGACGTTGACGTTGTAGAGGCGATCGAAATCCGCATCGGAAGTCTGTTCAATCCTGCCAACCAGGCCGGCACCGGCATTGTTGAAGAGAATATCGACATCGGCTTCGGCTAGAATGCCAGCCACATAGTTTTCCACACTGGCATCGTCACTGACATCGCAATGGCCGACGATCAGGCGGTCGGCATAGGCTGATTCGGCATGGCGCTGCCGGCAGGCTGCCAGGTCGATATCGCTGACATAAACCGTGGCGCCGACCGAGGCGAAAAGTTCTGCCGTAGCCGCACCGATACCGGATGCACCGCCGGTGATGATGGCGGTTTTTTGCTCGAGATTGAATGGATTCTGTGCCATGTTTCCCCCTGTGTTGTCGTTGCTTTCTGGCAAATGGCAACGCTATGGCCGGTATTGTATGATGCGGGCCTCGTTTTTACTAAATCACCGGAGAGCTGAAAATGTCTGACGATTCCCGCGCTGCCCTCAAGGCCCTGGGCGAACAAACCCGCCGTGAAGTCCTTGGCGACAAATACGTCGATGCGGCCATGAACAATGCCAATGCCTTTAACCAGGGGCTGCAGGACCTGCTGAATGAGTACTGTTGGGGGGACGGCTGGAATCGCGGCGTGCTTTCCCGTCGTGACCGCAGCCTGATCAACCTGGGCATGCTCACCGCCCTGGGCAAATCCCATGAAGTGGCCGTGCATACCCGCGGTGCCAAGAACAATGGCCTAAGCAATGAAGAAATTGCCGCCGTGTTTCTGCAAGCCGCGGTCTATTGCGGTGTGCCGGCAGCTGTTGACAGCTTCCGGTCGGCCTCGCCGGTCATCAAGGAAATGGATGGCGAATAAGGCATGAGAAACTTCAATCCTCCTGCCAGGATCGGCTTTGTCGGCCTGGGCAACATGGGCTATCCCATGGCGGCTCGTTTGGCTGCTGCCGGTAACACGCTGGTCGTGACTGATCTCAATGCCGCCACGGTGGGTCGCTTCTGCGAAGAAACCGGGTCTACCGCAGCACCTTCGCTGCAGGCGCTTGGCGCCGGGGTGGACCTGGTCATCACCATGCTGCCGGAAGGCAAGGCCGTGCGAAAAGTACTGCTGGGCGACGGCGACAATGTCACCAGTGGACTTCAGGATGACGCGGTCATTATCGACATGAGTTCCTGTTCCCCGGTAGACACCCGCGCACTCAGCGAAGACCTGGTCGGCATGGGCTTTCACCTGATCGATGCCCCGGTGTCCGGGGGTAAATACAAGGCCGCTGACGGGGCGCTGGCGATCATGGCGGGGGGGCGCGAGGACCTGATCAACGCGTGCCGTCCTGTCTTCGAGGTCATGGGCAAGCCCTTCCACACCGGGGGGCCGGCATCCGGGCATGCCATGAAGGCGATGAACAACTTCCTGTCTGCCGGCACTCTGGCCCTGACCTCCGAAGCGGTCATCACTGGCAGCAAGTTCGGGCTGGATCCTAAAGTGATGGTCGATATCATCAATGCCTCAACCGGGCGCAGCAACTCCAGTGAGGACAAATTTCCGAAGTTCATCCTGCCGGGCACCTTCAATTCCGGGTTCTTCCTGGGCCTGATGGCCAAGGACCTGCGTTTTGCCGTGGACCTGGCGGCATCGGAGGGCACGCCCAGCAACTTCATCAACCTGCTCAGCAGCCTCTATGACAAGGCGGAAGTCGAGTTGGGGTTTGAGGCGGACAATGTCGAGCTGTACAAGTACTTCGAGTCCCTGGTCGCGGCGGCAGAGGACAGCTGAGCGCCATGGCAGAACTGGAGCATTTTCGGGTCTACGCCATTCGCTATGCGCGGGTGGACCGCAAGGCCTCGGAAAATTTCCTGGGCGGCGACCCCCACGAAGCCGGCATGCCCATGGACTACTTTGTCTGGCTGGCCGTCAGTGACAGCAAGACCTGGGTGATCGATACCGGTTTCAACCAGGCGGCGGCCGACAAACGGCAGCGGGAATTCCTGCGCTGTCCGACCGAAGGCCTGGCCAAACTGGGCGTGAAGGCCGAAGACGTGGAAGACGTCATCATTACCCATCTCCACTACGATCATATCGGCAATTTCGACAAGTTCCCGAAGGCGCAGTTTCACCTGCAGGACAGCGAGATGGCTTACGCCACCGGGCGCTACATGGCCAACCCGTTTTTTGCCCACGCCTTTGAACTGGATGAGGTGGTGGCCATGGTCCGCAATGTCTATGGCGGCCGTGTCTCGTTTTATGACGGCGATGTCGAGCTGGCCCCCAACATTTCCCTGCATCATGTCGGCGGCCATACCAAGGGCCTGCAGGTGGTACGCCTGTGGACCCAGAGAGGCTGGCTGGTACTGGCCTCCGATGCCAGCCACTATGCCGCCAACATGAACGAGGGCAGGCCGTTCCCCATCGTGGTTGATGTTGGCCAGATGATCGACGGCTGGCAGAAAATGCAGCGCCTGGTCGATGATCCCGCCCGCATCATTCCCGGTCACGACCCCAAGGTGATGGAGATGTTTCCCGCGCCGGACCCGGCCCTAGAAGGTATCGCAGTCCGTCTCGACGTTTAAAACGAAGGCAGGAGGCAAGAGGCAGGACGCCCAAG
>JBMTQX010000066.1:0-16463 GCA_049446715.1 Pseudohongiellaceae bacterium | reverse complement strand
CCCTTCCTCCTTTCCTCCCTTCCTCGAAATCCCGTGGAAGCCGCCGGATGACGGCACTGCGTGCCTTTCCCGGCCTACTTACCATACGAGGAGTAATGCAGAGACATCTCCAGTTCCTTGCACGTGATGAACTCGAGCAGTACCGCTTCCCCGCGTTCGGTGGCTTCGATGCCGCGCTTCAGGGCCGGTACGATATCGCTCACTTCTGTGATGCGCTCGCCATAACCGCCGAAGGCTTTGGCCATGTCGGCGTAGTCGCCGCCGATGTCGGTGGAATTGTATTTCTCGGTGGAGACTTCCATGATCGGCAGCTCCATCGCCATGCAGAAGTTGTTGAACAGGATGGACATGATCGGAATACGCTCGCGCACGGCCGTCTCGAAGTCCATGCCCGTGAAACCGATGGCGGCATCGCCCCACACGTTGATGCACAGGTGATCCGGTCGCGCCAGTTTGGCGCCCATCATCAGCGGCAGGCCATAGCCCAGCTGCGTGGTCTTGCCCCAGCCGATGTAGGACAGCGGTGCTTCGGCTTCCCAGAACGGCACCAGCTGGTCGCGGGGGCTGCCGGCATCGTGGGTAATAATGACTTTCTTTTTGTCGACCAGCTTGTTGAGTTCGTAAATCACGCGGTATGGCGTCATCGGATTCTGGTCCGAGGTGAGCTTGGGCAGCCACTGCGCCATCCAGGCATCCTTCACGGCGCGAATGTCGGCCGGGGTGGTTTCCGCACGGGCCTGGGCCTTTTTCAGGTCGAGGGTTTTCAGCTCATCGATGATCGCGCGCAGAGTCAGTTTGGCGTCGCCCACCAGGCCGATCTCGCACGGCACGTCCTTGTTCAGGTCCATCGGATCGAGTGTGGCATGAATGACTTTCTTGCCATCGGGCATGCGCGTGCCGAACGAGGTGATGGCAAAGCTGCAGCCAATACCAAAAATCAGGTCGGACTCGTACAGGAAGTGATACACCGCTTTCGGCGTGGCATGGCCGCCGGAGCCGATGCTCAGCGGATGGGTTTCGTTGAAAGTGCTCTTGCCTTCCAGGCTGGTGGTCACCGGGGCGTTCAGCAGCTCGGCAATTTCCTTGAGTTCATCCCAGGCCTTGGCGTAGTTGATGCCCTGCCCGGCATAAATCACCGGCTTGTCGGCGGCGGCGAGCGCGGCGGCTGCTTCCTTCACGGAATCGGCGTCCGGCGCAAAGCGCACTTTCTTGGTCGGCACGTAGGTGGAGATGTCGGCTACTTCCTTGCAGGTGTCCCATGGAATCTCGACCAGCACCGGCCCGGGACGGCCATTGCGCAGCTGCGTGAAGGCGCGGCGCATGATGTTGACCACCTCGCTGCCCATGGTGACCGGTTCGGCCCACTTGGTGATGTGCTTCATGTTCAAAGTGGAATTGAAGTTCGGGTAGTAGTGCGCCAGCCTGCGGTCGTAACCGGCTGGCATGAACAGCACTGGCACCGACTCGCCGTACGCCTGGGCCACACCGCCAAAGGTGTTCTCGGCACCCGGGCCATGCTGCATCACGAAGACGCCGATATCGTCCCCGCTGGACAGGCGGCTGAAGGCATCTGCCATGTGGGCCCCGGTGCGCTCCTGGCGCACGATGATGGTCCGGATGTCCTCGGCGGCGGCGGCTTCGATGATGGGGTTGAGCGGATAACCGAACAGGTATTTCACGCCCTCGGCTTTGAGAATTTTGGCAATGGCCTCGGGGACAAGCATGGTGTCTTCCTGGTGTCTGTTTTTGGTTGAAATAAATGAGGCGCAGTCTGTGCTGCGCCTTCTTGATAAGGTGCCCTGTGGCGGACGCGGCCTATTCTAACGTGAATCAGAGGTAATGGTAGGTCGGATAAGGCACTTTGTGCCGCCATCCCACGACGTCGAATATCTTATCGATAAAAGGATAAAAAGGATAAAAGGGCGACCGGTAACGACTGTCGTTTTCAGGCCGTTATTTTGGCGTTTGTGGTAGGTGGGTAATCACCACAATTGGAGGCGTTGTAGGTCGGCATAGGCCCGAAGGGCCGTTTGCCGACATTTTTGGCAAGTCACCGCTGACCGAAAGATTCACCTGAACAATGCAGGAGCGGCTTTAGCCGCGAATCCGGTATCAGCGAATCGTCATTCGCGGCAAAGCCGCTCCTCCATTGTTATTCCTCCACCCCGGTTTTCCCCAGCGCCATCAGCACCTCGCCGGGGATCACGCCGCCATGATCGCCCACCACCTGGCTGACCTCCAGGCCAAGCGCGGTGACGGCTTCATACAGGGCGATGGCATCCGGTCTCGGGCCGCCAAAAAACCAATCGCTCTGGAACACGATGCCGTCGCCTTCGACATAGGCCAGCACCTTGGGGTTCACGTGGGGAATGGTCGTGACCTCATACAACCGCAACACCTGGTCGCCATCGCTTATCTCGGTTTCCCTGGCAAACACTTCCACCTGGCCGATTTCGGCGCCTTTAGCAGCGCGCATGGCCAGCGCACTCGGCGGGTTGGTGTGAGGCGATTCAACGATGCCGCGAATCTCGTCCTCATGCCCGGCCGCAGTCAGCACGCAGGCGCCCTCGGAGGCCAGCCCGCGCAGGTCACCGGTGTGATCGTAATGCGGATGGGCGGGCACCACATAGCAGATGGGTTTACCAATGGCACCCTCGATCATGCGGGCCAGGGTCAGCGATTGCGCCTCGGTGTAGGGGCCTTCCACGACCACCACGAAATTCGGGAATTCCACCACCACGCTGTGATGGGAAAAAGCGACCATGTGGGTCACCGTGTCCGTCATCGGCATCCGGGTCAATACCGCCGGTCACCGGAATCTGGCCCAGCCGGTTGCGGGTGCCGTCACCGTGCATGGCCAGGGTTTCGATACGACGCCGGGCGGCGCGGCCGCCCATGGCGTTTCTCAGGGTGTTAGCAACAGCGCTGGACAGTGGCAAGCCGATTTCGGGAGCCGGTTCCGCGGCCGCCGGCGGGTCCTGCCCGGAACAGGCCGCCTGCCACAGGTTGGCGGCAAGGGTGATGATGGTGAACGGGTTGCCGGTACACTGAATGCAAGGCATTGAATGCAAGGCATTGCCTGACCCCTGGTGCCTGTTGGCAGTCTTCATAATCGCTGTGCAACAACGCCGGGAGATATCACAGATAATCACTGCAGGCCCCGTAATTCGGGGCTAGCATGTGTCGGACCAACATAAACCAGCGACTTTAACAGGGCAACAAAGGGGCTTCGGGCGGCCAACAATGTGACAGCAATATGAACATTTGAACGCTGCATTGTTGGCCCGGGGGCGGGGATGGTATTTTCAGAACAAACATGATTATATGGCTTCCCCCTTCTTCGGGAGAGCCAAGGAAACCGCGGTTTCCAGGCAGTTCTGGCGCGTTTTTACCGGGGTGATGGGAAGGGGCGAAGTTTGCTGAAGTGTGCTCAGTAAAGAGCAGGTCATTGTCAGCTGTTCAGAGTGTTTCTTGATGTCCCTGCCACACGTTTGTCGCCGTCAACATTCCCGCGTGACAATGCCTGCAAGCGCATGGAAGTGAACTCTGGAAAAGCGCGTGCCGTAATTCGCAGCAAACGCATAATGAAACAGAAATTTTATGGTCATAAGGGATGTCCCTTGTAAGGCTGACCGTAATCGGCAGTACCTCTGACTTAAACTGGCAGTATGTTCGAATTTTTCTTCAAATATCCCCGCGCCGTTTTCAGCGACAGCGACTTTATATTCGCCAGTGGCTGGCCGCTGGGGGTGCTGGTGGCAGCCGTGGCCGTCTTTGCCGTCGCTGTGGCCGTTATGCTGGCACGCCGTCCCGGCAACCTGGGCTGGGGCAAGCTGGCCACTCTCGGTTTACTGCAATGCCTGATGGTCGCCGTTGTCATGGTGGTGTTGTGGCAGCCGGCACTGGTCTCCGAGCGCCTGCTGCGCGGCGAAAATGCCGTGGCCATCATGCTCGATACCTCGGGCAGCATGACCTTCAGTGATGGTGGTGCCACCCGCATGGTCCAGGCCCAGGAACTGCTCACCCCCGAATCCCTCGAAGACATTGCCGAGATCTACAACATCCTGCCGTACGGCTTCGATGCTACGGCGGCCGCCATGGACACCTTTGCCAATCTGCCGGATCCGGGCGAGGCCACCGAGATCGGCACTGCCCTGTTACAGACCCTGCGCCAGGCCAGCGGCTCATCCCTGGGCGCGGTGATCCTGGTCAGCGATGGCGCCGACAACAGCGGCGCCATCAACCAGGCCGACCTCAATGAAATCGCCGGTTTCGGCGTGCCGGTCCACACCGTGGGCATCGGCCGGGAAGACATTCCCGAGGACCTCGAACTCACCGAAGTGATCCTGCCCGAGAAAGCCCTGCCCGGCACCACCCTGACCGCCCGCGTCGGCATTCGCCACGACCAGGGCGGAACAGCACGCATCAAGGTGTATAACGGCGGCACTTTCCTGAGCACCGAGGAGGTCACCCTGGGCAACGACCAGAACATGACCCTGGCCTTTGTCGATATCGAGGTGGAAGAACCCGGTCAGCTCGACCTACGTTTCACCCTTGACCCCGTGAACGGGGAAACCAACCTGGCCAACAACTCCCGCGCCCGTGTCGTGGACGTGCAGGAAAGCCAGTACAAGGTGCTTTATGTGGAGGGCGAGCCACGCTGGGAATACAAGTTCATGCAGCGCGCCCTGGACGACGACCCCAGCATCAAGCTGTCCACCCTGCTCAAGGTCACCCCGAACAAGTTTTACCGTCAGGGCATCGACAACCCGGAACAGCTGGCCAATGGTTTTCCGACCGAGCGCGCCGAACTGTTTGACTACGATGCCCTGATCATCGGCAGCTACAATGCCGCCGAGCTGAGCAGCGAACAGCAGGAACTCATTCGTGATTTTGTCAGTGAGCGTGGCGGCAGCCTGCTCATGCTGGCCGGCCTCAACGGTCTCGGCCTGGGCGGCTGGGCCGAATCCCCTGTGGCGGACATCCTGCCGGTGCGCCTGAACAGCATGGAAGAATCCGCCTTCATTCGCGAAAAAGCCCCGGTCGCCCTCACCGACTCGGGCCGCCTGGCGCCGATGCTGCAGTTCAGCGACAGCGAATCCGAAAACGACCGTCTCTGGAGTGAGTTACCGGAAGTCGCCGATTACCAGCTGCTGGGCGACCTGCGTCCGGCCTCTACCACCCTGTTGAACGTCAACGTCGAAGGCCGCCTCCAGCCACTGCTGGTCACCCAGCCCTACGGCCGCGGCCAGACCTACGTCATGGCCACCGGCGGTACCTGGCGCTGGCAGATGAGCTTGCCAGTGGACGACATGCGTCACGAAACCTTCTGGCGCCAGATGACGCGCTCACTGGTGACCAACTCCCCACGCCCGTTTGAACTGTCCAGCGCGGTCAACAACGAGGAGATTCGCGTGCGCGCCGAGGTGCGCGACCCCGAAGCCGAGGAAAACCAGGGCCTGGCCATTTCCGCCGTAGTGTCTTCCGAGAACAACGATGTCGTGACCCTCGACCTGCTGCCGGCACCCGGCCAGCCCGGCGTCTATGAAGCCAGCTTTGCCCCCGGCGGCACCGGCCTGTACAGCATTGAAGCCATTTCCCGTGTCGGCGAAAACCTGGTCTCCTCCAGCACCACCGCCGTGCGTTACGACCAGGGCCAGGAAATTTTCAACATGCGCCAGAACCGCCAGTTGCTGGAGCGCGTCGCTGCCGTCACCGGCGGTCAGTACTGGACACCCGAACAGTGGGGCGAGATTCCCGAAGCCATTTCCTACTCCACCGCGGGCATCACCGAACAACAGATCAGCTACTTGTGGGATGCGCCTTTCTTCTTTTTATTGCTGATTTTGCTGAAAGCCATGGAATGGGGACTGCGCCGGCAGTGGAAGACTATATGAGGAGGCCTCATGACATGGTCTAAAAGCGCGCTTGCCCTGCTGCTCTGGGCCACCTGCCTAGGCAGCCTGCCGGCACAGGCCGAGCTGTACATCACCGTGGTGCAGGGCCTGGGTGGCGTCGAGGTATTCGAGCGCCGTTTTACCGAACAGCGTGAGAAGATTGCCGCTGCCTCCGAAACCGTCAGCCCGGACCATGTCACCACCTTTTCTGGCGAGGATGCCACCCGCGACGCTCTGCTCGCCCATTTTGATGCCCTCACCGGCACGCTCACCGATGATGACCGGGTCGCCATCTACCTGATCGGCCATGGCAGCTACGACGGCGAACAGTTCAAGTTCAATATTCCCGGCCCTGACATCACTGATGCCGACCTGGCCGAAGTCATGGGCAGCTTTCCTGGCAGCAACCATTTCATTGTCAGCACCGCCAGCGCCAGCGGCGCCATGCTGGAGAAACTGGAAACCGACGACCGCATCATCATTACCGCCACCCGCAACGGCAATGAAAAGAACGCCACCGAGTTCGGCACCTTCTTCGCCGAAGCCCTGGCCAGTGAAGTGGCCGACATCAACAAGAACAACAACGTCAGCATTCAGGAAGCCTTTGATTTTGCCGAACGCGAAACCGCCCGCTTCTTTGAAAGCGACGGCCGTCTGGCCACCGAGCATCCGCAGATTCGCGGTGGCGGTGCCGCTGCCTTCACCCTGGCCCGCGTGCAGCCGCTGGAGACCAGCGATGACAATCCGCGGGTTACCGAACTGCTGACCCGACGCGCCCAGCTCGACAGCGATATCGAGTCCCTGCAGCTGCGCCGCAATGAATACAGCAACGCCGAGTATGTCGAACGCCTGCAGAAACTGATTCTCGAATCCGCCGAAGTCGGCGAACAGATCGACATGCTCAGGGGAGAATCCGGGGCTAATGGGGACTAAGCGTCACAGCACCATCCTCTGCGCCAGTGGCCTCACCCGAGCCGCCACCCTTATTCCTGTTCTGGCTGCCAGCCTCAGCATGCCCGCCCAGTCCCGTGATCACCTCTACGGCGCCCTCGATCATGATGAGCTAAACCGCTGCGAGGACCTGCACTGGAGCGGCCAGTCCCGCGAAGCCATCACCTGTTTTGCCGACCTCTATATTTCCAACCCACCATCGTGGGTGCGCGCGGAAATCCAGTGGGCCCAGGGCAACCTGCAGGGTGCCAATACCCAGTTCCAGCAGGCCTTCAACGATTTTCCCGACAATCCCATGGTGCGTGTGCGCTGGGGCGAGTTGTTTCTGGAAACCTTCCAGCCGCAGGAAGCCTACAATCTGTTCGAGGAAGCCCTTGCCATTGATCCCGCGAATGCGTGGGCACACATTGGCGCCGCCTCGGCGCTGAGTGAAGGCGGCGACTCCGAGGTGCTCAACCAGCACCTGGCTGCCGTGATGGAAGAAGCACTGTCGCCGCCGGGCACACGCCTGCGCGCCATGATGATGGTGATCGGCTCGCTGCTGCGGCAGGACCGTTACGACGATGCGCTGGACACGCTTGAAGAAGCCACCGAATTTGTCGAGGACAATGACCTGCCGGCCATGGAACTCAATGCCATGTGGGCCTCCTATGCCTTCATGACACGGCAGGATTACCAGTCCTATATCGATGCCGCCCTGGCGGAAAGCCCGAATAACGGCGACGTCTATTTCATTACCGGCTATCACGCCACCATCGTGCGCCGCTACCGCGAAGCCGGCGAATTTTTCCAGCAGGCCGTGGACCTGCAGCCGGACCATCACGAGGCGCGCGTCTACCTCGGCCAGAACCTGCTGCGCATGAACGACATAGCCGATGCCATCGAGCAGATACAGATTTCCTATGAAGGCAATGCCTTCAACCCGATGACCGTCAATCTGATGCGTCTGCTCGACACCTTCACCGATGACTTCGTCAACATAAGCTACCCGGATCCGCCCGAAGGGCCGTTGCCGGAACTGATCCTGCGCCTGGGCAAGGATGAAAAGGATGTGCTGAAGAATTACGCCAGCAAACTGTCGCTGGACTCCATGGCGGTCTACAACGAACGCTATCGGCTGGTGCCGAAAGAACCGGTGGTGGTGGAGATCTACCCGAACCACGAAGACTTCATCGTGCGCTCCATCGGCATGCCCGGTGTCGGCCTGCTCGGGGTCACCTTCGGCTACCTCTTTGCCATGGACTCGCCCACCGCACATCCGGAAGCCAGCTATCACTGGGGCACCACGCTCTGGCATGAGATGGCGCACGTGTACACACTCGGCGCTACCGAGAACCTGGTACCGCGCTGGGTCAGTGAAGGCATCTCCGTGTACGAGGAATGGCGGACCGGCCCGATTCCCGGCCGCAAGATTCCCACCGATGTGCTGCAGGCCATGAGCGAGGGCAAGTTTATGCCCATCGCCGAACTCGATGACGGTTTCATGCGTCCCACCTACCAGGGCCAGGTTATCGTGTCCTACATGCAGGCCGGGCTGGTGTTTGAGTTCATCGACATCGAGTACGGCTTCGACAAGATCGTCGACATGCTTTACCTCTTTAATGACGGCGCCACCCCGGTGGCCGCGATCGAGCAGGTGCTGGGCATCAGCGCCGACGAGTTCGACGACCACTTCAAGCAGTTCATCGATATCGAATACGGTCCGCTGCTCAGCGGCCTGGGCGTGTGGATGGAAGACATGCGTGCCGCCTTTGAGGCACTGCAGGCCCACGAGTGGGAAGCTGCCGCGGCCGCCGCTGACCGCGCCATCTTTACCTATCCGGACTACGTGGAAAACGACAGCCCCTATATCGTGAAGGCCCGCGCCAACCGCGAACTGGGCAACCGCGATGACGAATTTGCCGCGCTCCAGACCTTCTGGGAAAAAGGCGGCCATGTGCCCGACGCGCTGATCAGCCTGGCCAGCTTTTTCCGTGAGCGCGACATGCTGGATAAGGCTCAGGAAGTCCTGGTCGATGCCAACTGGGCCAACCCGTTCCGCGAAGACATACACGAACTGCTCGGTGACCTGTACATGGACACCGACCGGCCGCAGCTGGCCCTGGAGGAATTCGAGGTGCTGCTGGCCCTGG
Source organism: Pseudohongiellaceae bacterium (assembly GCA_049446715.1). Lineage (GTDB taxonomy): Bacteria > Pseudomonadota > Gammaproteobacteria > Pseudomonadales > Pseudohongiellaceae > Eutrophocola. Next base: position 7,483 of record JBMTQX010000066.1, on the reverse strand, counting down.
ATCCGCTGGACAAGGCCGCCGCCCATTACCGGGTTGCCAAGGCCTGGGACGCGCTGGACAATGCAGAAAAGACCATGGAATACCTGATGACCGCGCTCGATATTGCCCCGCAATACCGACCGGCCCAGCGCCTGCTGCTCGAGATGAGCCGGGGCGACAGCGACGAATGAGACAACAATGGAACAACGAGGTAGGTCGGATAAGCGCTGCGCCATCCAACAAAACGAATAACGCCGGAAGCGCGAAGCGTCATCCGGCAAGATGACCATCGGTCGCCCATGAATGAACATATATACCGGAACATGGAAACATGTCCGGAATGAGGACGTAGGTCGGCATAGGCCTGTAAGGTCGTTTGCCGACAAAGAACGAATTGAACTAATAACAATGTAAACGTGGTAACAGACAGGAACGCATTATGAGCGATACAGAAAACGCCTTTGATACCGAAGAAACCCGCGAACTCGTCCAGAAATTCGTGACGGCCAACAACCAGATCCGGGAACAGATTGCCGGTACCATCATTGGCCAGAACCACATCGTGGACAACCTGCTTATCACCCTTTACGTGGGCGGTCACTGTCTGATCACCGGCATGCCCGGTACAGCGAAAACCCTGCTGGTGCACACCCTGGCCTCGGCCCTGGGCCTGACCTTCAAGCGTATCCAGTTCACCCCCGACCTGATGCCGACCGATATCACCGGTACCGACATGGTTGAGGAAGACCAGAGCACCGGCAAACGCGAATGGCGTTTTGTCCCCGGTCCGGTCTTCACCAACGTGCTGCTGGCCGACGAAATCAACCGTACCCCGCCAAAGACCCAGGCGGCGCTGCTGGAAGCCATGCAGGAAAAAACCGTGACCGTGCGCGGCCAGATCCACCAGCTGGAAAAACCCTTCCTGGTACTGGCCACCCAGAACCCGATCGAACTGGAAGGCACCTACCCCTTGCCGGAAGCCCAGCTCGACCGTTTCCTGTTCAACGTGATTCTCGATTACCTGTCACCGGAAGAAGAAGTGGCTGTCCTCGACCGCTTTACCCGCCGTGTCGACATGCCGCCCGTGACCGCCTGTACCAGCGCCGAGGAAATCCTCAAGTTCCAGTGGCTGGTGCGCCAGGTGCCGATTTCCCAGGAAGTGACCCGTTACGTGGTGGACGTGGTACGCGCCACCCGCCCGGCCGATCCGCTGGCCACCGAGATGGTGAAAAAATACGTCAACTTCGGTTCCTCCATCCGCGCCTCTATGAACCTGGTGCTCGCCGCCAAGGTCCGAGCCCTGATGGAAGGCCGTTACCATGTGACGCCAGAAGATGTGAAACACCTCGCCGTGCCGATCCTGCGTCACCGTGTATTGCCGAATTACTATGCCGAGTCCGATGGCGTGACCATCGATGACATTCTGAATAGCATGCTCAACGACCTGGCGATTCCGGCGGCGGCATAAGAAGGTTGAACGATGTCGGATGGCGCCCAGCGGGCTGATCCTACCTACCAATGAGACACGAGGTAGGTCGGATAAGCGCAGCGCCATTCGACACAACGAACAAGGCCGGAAGAGCCCTCAGGGCGTCATCCGGCAAGGCGACCACCGTTTGCCCAGAAATGAAAATGTATTCCGGCAAATATACGTACAACCGGAATAAAGCCATAGATCGGCATAACGTAGCATTTGCCGACAAAGGAACATGAACAAAACGAAGGTCACATGAACCTGAGCCAATCCGACAACAAGAACGCGCAGACACGCCTGCTCAACCCGTCCGTGCTCGCCAGCCTGTCCAACCTGGAGCTGGTGGCCAAGGCCGTCGTGGAAGGTTTCGTCATCGGCCTGCACCGTTCGCCTAAGTTCGGCTTCAGCCAGGAATTCGTCGAATACCGCCAGTACGCCGAAGGCGACGATCCGCGCTACATCGACTGGAACGTCTACTCCCGTACCGACAAGACCGTCATCAAGCGCTTCCTCGGCGAAACCAATTCGCACCTGATGCTGTTGCTCGACACCTCCGCCTCCATGGGCTTTGGCTCCGGCGGCATCACCAAGCTGCAGTACGGCAAATACCTCGGTGCCAGTCTCGCCTACCTGTCCTCGCGCCAGCATGACGCCGTCGGCTGCATGCTGTTTGACGACGAGATCAAGGAATACCGGCCACCGGCGAGCAAGATGGGCTCGCTGCAGGGCGTGATACACACGCTCGATGCCGCCGAAGCCGCGAAAGGCACCGACATCAACAAGCCCATGACGCGCTTTCGTGAACACATCAAGCGCCGCGGCCTGGTCGCCGTCATCTCCGACTTTTACTGCGACGCCGAAGAGCTGCTGGAAAACATCCGTCCGCTGGCCCTGCATGGCCAGGACGTGATCATGTTCCACCTGCTTGATGACGCCGAGCTCAACCCGGACATCAAGCAGTCCACGCTGTATGAAGACATGGAAACCGGTGACGCCATCGAGGTGGAACCCACCTACATGAAAAACGCGTACCGGGAAAAGATTCAGAAACACATCAAGACCATCGAGGAAGCCGCCAACGGCATTCGCGCCGACCACGTGCTGCTCAACACGTCAGAGCCACTGGACCGCGCGCTGCACAACTACCTGACATTCAGGGAGAAGCGCGGATGATGGCGACCGCATTGGCAAACATGAACCCCCTAAGGAGCGGCTTCAGCCGCGCATATCTTCGTCGGTGTTCATTCGCGGCTAAAGCCGCACCTACAACGGATCAGGCCAATCTACTGACCGGAGGTCGGCATAGGCGCAATGCGCCGTTTGCCGACATGGCCAACCATGGCTGTGAGGAATATGCCCCTGTCGGGAAACGGACCTGCGCTCCTGTCCTGACCTGCAACTGCGGAAACATACCTGCACGATGTGGGAGGGGCTTTAGCCCCGAATGGAATTTCGCGGAGTCGTCGTTCGCGGCTAAAGCCGCTCCTACAGGGGACATGCGAATTAATCTGGATGGTATGACATGGCATTGATCGGCCCTCTTTTTCTGCTCGGCCTGCTCGGCATTGGTTTGCCCATCTGGCTGCACCGCCTGGAAACCCAGGTGACCGAGCGCGAACAGTTCGCCACCACGCGTTTCCTGGAACCGGCGAAAAAACGCATTCACGTGCAGAAAAAACTAAAATACCTGCTGCTGATGGCGCTGCGCATCTTGTTCTTTGTGCTGCTGGCGCTGGTCTTTGCGCGCCCGGTGTTTTTCGCCGCGCCGCAGGCCGTGATCACCGCCGACACCACCCACCACGTCATCGTGATAGACACCTCATTCTCCATGTCGGCCGACGGCGCCTTTGATACGGCGCAGGACAATGCCCTGGCCATCATCAACAGCATGGGCGCTGACGATGTCGCCAGCGTATATGCCGCCGCCAGCGGTGTCACCAGCATCGTGCCGGTGACCGATGATGCCGAGCTGCTGCAGGAACGCATCAACAGCCTGTCTCCCGGCAACGGCAAGCTCGACCTCGGCGTGATGGTGTCGTCCCTGAACACGATGATTGAACAGAGCCAGGCCAACTTCATTCTGCACCTGGTCAGCGACTTCCAGCAGACCGGCCAGGCCGTGCGCTTTGCCGACATGATTCCCGATGTCATCAACGGTCGCCCGATGACGCTCGACCTGCAGCGTGTCGTCACTGACAACACCCCCAACATCGCCATCGACTCAGTGGTTGTGGAAAGCGGCCAGGACATCATTGTCACGGCCCGCAGTTACAACACCGAAGAAAGCCAGCGCCGCACCGTTTCCCTGGCCATCAACGGCCAACCGCAGGGCACCGAAGAAATCCTGTTCGGCAAGGCCGGCAGCGCCCAGTTCGCGAACGTGACCTTTCCTGATGTCGCCTTTGCCGAAGGCGACAACCGCATCGACATCACCATGTCACCCAGCGATGCCCTGCCCGGCGATGACACCCGTCACACGGTGTATGACAACGCCCCGCCCGCCCCGGTCCTGTTGTTAACCGACGATCCCGAATCCCGCGGTGTCACCTACATCACCACCGCGCTGGAAACCGCGCCGCGCGGCTATGATGTCATCACCCAGCCGATTGCCGATTTCGATCCGCGCGTGCTGCAGCGTTATCCCTGGATCGTGATTGAAGACATGAGTGCCGTGAACGCCAGCCTGGCCACGGCCATTACCGATTACGTCAACGGCGGCGGCAGTGTCATTGCCGGCGTCGGTGAAGACATGCTTGGTCGCGCCGCCATTCCGGTACTGGATCTGCCCATGGGCACCACCGGTATCCGCCGTGAGACCCGCAACCCGGTTACCATGATCGACAGCAGTCATCCCGTGCTGCGCGAATCCTCCGGCTGGGGCAATGTCATCATGCGCACCCTGCCCGTCACCGCCGGTGAGGATGACCGCATCCTGATCGCCCAGGCTGGTGATCGTCCCGTATTGATCGAGCGCCAGATCGGCCGCGGCCGCTTCATGCAGCTCACCACCGCGCTGGACAATACGCTGAGCGACCTGCCCGTGAAACCGGTGTTCGTCACCTTCATGGCCGAAGCCGCGCGTTACCTGTCCAACGAAAACCTGCTGGTGCGCGAACAGGTTACCGGCACCTTCCTGCAGCTGTCCCGCGCCGGCGGCGCGTCCGGCCAGGTGTTTGATCCCGACGGAAGCAGCCTCTTATCGCTGTCCGACACCACCCAGGCCCAGGACATCGCCTTGAATAAAACCGGCTTTTACCGGGTCATTACTTCTGCAAGTGAGGTCCTGGTGGCCGTGAATCCCGACCGCCGGGAGTCAGATCTCACTGTTATGGATGCCCAGGTGCTGCAAAACTGGCAGAATGTGGTGGCAGGCACGGCCGGTTCCGGTGAAGCCGCTATTACCACCGATGCCGCCACGGCTGCCGATGATGACCGCGAAGAGCGGGAAATCTGGCGTTTCTTCCTGTTCCTGCTGGTCATCATCGTGCTGGCCGAATCGTTCCTGGGCAACCAGCACTTGCGCGTAAGAACCGGCAATCTCTGAATTCACACAAGGCTTTTCATAAAGGCAAAGGCAAAGCAGACATGCAGACTTCAAAACGCCTAGACCAATATTTAGACAGTTTCAAAACTCGTTTGAAAAAACTCACCCTGATCCAGGGCCTGGCGGTGACCGCCGTCGTGCTGCTGGTGATGGCTGTTATTGGCGCCTGGTTCTCCACCGCCAGCGGCTTTTCCGGTGAGACGGTTGCTGCCTTCCGTATTTTCCTCGTGCTGGCGGTGGCCGGCACCATTATCACCGCCATCGTGCGCCCGCTGAAAGACATCGATGATCACCTGACCCACAAGATCGAGGCGCGCACCAAAGGTCTCGACGGCCGCATCGAAACTTATGAACAAATGCGGGAGGAAAACAACCCGTTCCGCGACCTGCTGGCTGAAGACACCCTCAAGTTGACTGACGCCCAGCCGGTCGAGACCACCATCAGCCAGCGCGACTTCAGCATTGCCGCCGGTATCGGCGGCATGGCCGTGGTCATCCTGGCCATCCTGCTGGTGGCCGGTCCCGGCATGATGAACTACAGCCTGCGCAATCTGCTGGCCGGCTGGGCCTTTGATGACCTGCTGCCTCCGCAGTCCATCGTGGTCACCCCGGGCGACCAGAGCGTGCGCCGCGGTGCCAACCTGCGTGTCATGGCGGTGATAGAAGGCTTTGATCCCGATGAAGCTGTCATTCACGTGCGCCAGAATGGCAATGACTGGCAGGAAGTGGCCATGGTCGGCAGCCCCGCCGGTTTCGAGTTCACCTTCTTTGCCATGCAGGACAACCTGTCCTACTACGTCACCTCCACCGGCCTGCGCAGCCCGGAATTTGATGTCACCGTGGTTGATGTGCCCGGCATCGAGTCCCTGGAGCTGACCTACAACTATCCCGAGTGGACCGAACGTGATCCGGAAGTGTTCAACGTCGGCGATATCCGCACCCTGCCCGACACGCGCATTGAACTGAAGGTCACCACCACTTCACCGCTGAGCGAAGGTGCCCTGGTGCTGAATGAAGTCGACCAGGCCATGACCATCAACGGCGTGGATGCCACCACCGAATTCAACGTGCTTGACGAAGGCGAGTACTACATTGCCGCCATTGTCGGCGGTGAACAGGTCCGCCTAAGCGATGACTACTTCATCCGCATTGCCGAGGACGGCAAGCCGACCATCGAATTCATTCGCCCCGGTGGCGACTGGAACGCCAGCAACATCGAGGAAGTCACCGCGCGCATCGAGGCCAGTGACGACTTCAACTTGGAAACGCTCAAACTGAAATACTCCGTCAACGGCGGCGACTGGGAAGAAGTCGAGCTGGCCACCAATGTACGTGACATCACCGCCGAGCACATCTTCATGCTCGAAGACATCCGTGTGCCGGAAGAAACCGAAATCAGCACCAATGTCGGCCAGTTCCAGATCATCACCGGTGAGGAAGCCATCGCGCAGGATGTCGAAGAAGACGAAGCGGCCTACGTGGCCCTGATGGACGGCGCCACTGACGACAGCCAGCCGCCGGCAGAAGAAGGCGTGCCGCTGGTACCGGGCGACCTGATCTCCTTCTACGCCGAAGGCAGTGACCGTACCCAGACCGTGCGCACCGACATGTTCTTCATCCAGATTCAGAACTACCAGCGCCGCTACAGCCAGTCGCAGATGTCAGGCGGCGGCGGTGGTGGCGGCCAGCAGGGCGGCCCGCAGGACGAGATTTCCAACCGTCAGCGTCAGATCATCACCTCCACCTGGAACCTGATTCGCGAACAGGCCGAAGATGCCAGCAGCGGCCAGATCCAGGTCAACTCCACCCTGCTCTCCGAACTGCAGACCACGCTGGCCGAGCAGGCCGCGACCCTGGCCGAGCGCACACGCGCCCGCCAGCTGGCCAACCAGGATGACCAGATCGAGGAATTCGTGGTCAACATGGAGCGCGCCGTGCAGAGCATGTACCCCGCTTCCGAGCGCCTGGCCGTGGTTGAACTCGATGACGCCATCGCCCCGGCCCAGGAAGCCCTGCAGCACCTGCTGCGCGCCGAGGCCGTGTTCAACGAATTCCAGATCCAGAACCAGCAAGGCGGTGGTGGTGGCGGCGGTGGCGGTCGCGCCCAGCAGGACCTGGCAGAAATGTTTGAACTGGAAATGGACCTGGAGCTGAACCAGTACGAAACCGGTTCCAACGTGTCCCCGCAGGCCCAGCAGGCGGAAGAAGAAGACATCATGAACCAGCTGGATGAACTGGCCAAACGCCAGCAGCAGCTGGCCAACAACCTGCGCAACCAACAGCAGATGACCGATGCCCAGCGCTACCAACAGGAAATGCTGCGTCGCCAGGCCGAGGAACTGCAGGATCGCCTGGAACAACTGCAGCAGCAGCGCGAGCAGCTGTCCCGCGGCCAGGGCCAGCAGTCACAGCAGACGGCACAAAATGGCCAGCAGGGTCAGGAAGGCCAACAGGGTCAACCGGGACAGCCCGGCCAGCAGGGCCAG
>JBMTQX010000065.1:0-16952 GCA_049446715.1 Pseudohongiellaceae bacterium | reverse complement strand
TTAATAAAACTCAGGGTGTTGATGAGCCATGAAGACCATGACCATTGAGCGTAAACGCAGAGAAAACCCCTTTCAGAAACCGGACTGGTCACGATGCTGGTCCTGTTAGGCCTGCTTTGTGCGACCGAGTCACTGGCACAGTTTTCCAACAAGGATGAATACGTCATCAATGGTTATCATGAGCCGGCGGTGGCCAACCCCATTGCACGCCTGGAGCAGGCCATGCAGACCGGCGGGGTGACACTGCCATACCAGGATAATGGCCGTGGCAAGCTCGATGCACTGCTGGCGGTATTGAATATAGATCCGGCCTCGCAACTGCTTGTCTATTCGCCAACCAGCCTGCAGCACAAACTGATTTCGCCGGAAAAGCCGCGGGCGCTGTTTTTCAACAACAACACCTATATCGGGTTTGTCCAGAACAGCGAAATTGTCGAAGTCACCAGCATCGATGACGACAAGGGCATGGTGTTCTATACCTTTGATAACGTGCCAGAAGGCAGCAAGGGTTTTGAACGCAGTGACCAGACCTGCCTGGTATGTCATGACACCCAGGGCACCATGGGTGGTGGCGTGCCCATGCTGATGGCATTGTCGTCGGTTTACAGCAAGCGCAATGTCCCGCTGAAGAATTATTCCGGAATTGGCAATATCGTGGACCAGTCACCGCTGGCCGGCCGCTGGGGTGGCTGGTATGTCACCGGTCGTCATGGCCTGCAACCGCATCTGGGCAATATCTTCCTGGACGACGCTTCACAGCTGGAAAATCTTGATGATTTCAGGATATGGAATCTGAAAACACTGCGTGATACCGGCTATATGGATCCCGAGCCATATCCGGCTGATACCAGTGACATCGTGGCGCTGATGGTGCTGGAACACCAGGTCACGATCCAGAACCAGATTACCTATGTGAAATTCAAGGCGCCGGCCGTGCTCAAGCGGCGTGGCATCGCCAGTGTCGAGGACATCGACACGTGGGCGGCATTGCCGAAAGAGGCCCAGCGCGCCTTGCAGCGTATGCTGGATAACCTGGTCGCGTTGCTGGTATTTATGGATGCGGCTGACCTGCAGTCGCGTATTTCCGGTACACCAGCGTATACCGAGGCCTTTCTGTCACGGGGTGTCATGGACAGTCAGGGCAGGAGTCTGCGCGAACTGGATCTGGGCAAGCGCCTGTTTTGCTATCCGCTCAGCTACCTGGTCTACACCGATGACTTCAACAGCCTGCAACCCTATGCACTGGACTATGTCCTGCAGCAACTGGCCGCTTATCTGTCTGGCGACATCATCTTGCCGGGTCGCAGCCAGTTCACGGATGCCGAGCGCCAGGCGGCCCTGGAAATCCTCACGGAAACCCTACCGGCATTCAGGCCGTATATGACAGCCAGAACAACGGCTGCCACCGGCAACATGGCCTCAGCCTGGTAATCGCTGGCCACCGGACATCGGCCTTCCTATAATCTTTGCTTCTAGATTTTCTGCTCCGCTGGCTCATGCACACTGAGCACCCTGCGCAGACAGTCTAGGGCACGAATACGGAAGGGCGCATGAAAATCCATGGTGATTTCAGTATAGGCAATACCCAGTATCATGCCGGCGACGATGTGCCCTGGCATCATATCTATCCCTTTTTCTTTTCCACATGGCCATATTCGGCGGTTCCGGTTTCATCAGGACCTATGGTGACAACCGTCCTGATCTGACTTATATTTATAGGCATGGTGGCATAGCCATCACGGTGTACGTGTTTTTCTATTTCGCCATTTTCGGGCGTGATGAAGTCAAGAGGATGTTCCTGAAGGCCCTGTTCGGGCTGCTCAGGATAGGCGTTCAGGTTGGCTGGCTGTTGAATCTTTTCGATCGCGACAGCAGCACCTGCCCACTAAGTGTGTATGCCACCCGTTTCTGTTTTTTGTGCTGTATTCCTTTCTCATGCGACGTGCCGTACTTGACCCGACCAACAGCCTGGACGACCCGGCGCGCCGCAAAACCATGAAAAAACGTTATATCAGTGTCACTCTGGCGGTCAACGCAGTGTGCATCGCTGTGCAATGGCTGGCCTGACATTGCGCCATACCGGGCTGGTACGTCTGCAGCCGGCTTCATATACTGCACGACTGTTTACTGCAGCATAATTTGTCTTATCAAAGGGGAAACATACATGCGTCATTTGAACATGCTCGGCCTGGCCGGTATTGGTCTGTTGGCCGGCACGCCGCTTTTTGCACAACAATCGGTCGTCAGTACCGAAACCAATACCGCCGGCCTGGCCATTTACGAGGAAAACTGCGCTACCTGCCATGCCATGCCCGAAGCCACCCGGTCGCCCACGCTGGACGCACTCAAGCGCATGGGGGCGCGTGCAGTACGCTATGCCCTGACACACGGCAAAATGAAAGTGCAGGCCCAGACGCTCAGTGAGACGGACATCGACAACGTGGTGGCTTATCTGTCAGCCACCGCCCCGATCGACAACAGCTGGATCACGAGCATGCAGTGTCCCGCCTCGCGCATGGATGTCGACACCGGATCGGCGACCATCTGGACGCAGGGGTTTGACCGCCGCAACCAGCGTCGGCTCACCGCCGAGCAGGTTGGCCTGACGACGCGTGACATGGGCAATCTGGAACTGGCCTGGAGCCTGGCGTTTCCCGCCACCGCCAACATGCGCTCCCAGCCTGCCGTTGTAGGCAATACCATGTACTACCCTATCGTCGATTCCGGGCAGCTGTTTGCGCTGGATATCGGCGGCGCTTCGCCCTGTGTGAAATGGGTGTATGAACATGATATTCCGCTGCGCACCACCATCGGCTACCACACCCTGGATGACGGCCGTCCAGTACTCGTGTTTGCCGATGTTTCCGCACACACCATCCTGATGGATGCCGTGACTGCCGACATTCTCTGGGATGCCAGTGTCCAGGCCACCAGTGTCTCCAATGTCACGGCTATGCCTGTGTTGTATGGCGATCGCGTCTATGTGCCAATTTCTTCTGGTGAGCTGCTGATGGGCGCCGCTGCCGACTATGAATGCTGTACCAGCCATGGTGCCGTGGTGGCCCTGGATGTCACTACTGGTGAACGCGTCTGGGAATACCACACCATGCCCGATGCGCAGCCGACCACCGTCAGCCGGGTGGGTACACAGCAGTGGGGGCCGTCAGGTGCCCCGATCTGGACGGCTGCAGCCATCGATGAGAAACGCGGCCTGCTTTACGTGGGTACCGGCGAAAACACATCAGCGCCCGCCACCGATACCAGCGATGCCATTCTTGCCATCAGGCTGGCAGATGGCAGCCTGGCCTGGAAATTCCAGGCCACCGCCAATGATATTTTCCTCAGTGGTTGTACCCGTCAACCCGACGGCCCGAACTGTCCGCCAGCGGACAGCATCAACAGAGATGTCGATTTCGGCGCCGCCGTGATGCTGGCCCAACTGGCAGACGGCAGCGATCTGGTCCTGGCCGGGCAGAAAAGCGGTGACGTCTGGGCCCTGGATCCCGACACCGGTACGCTGGTCTGGAATACCCGGATCGGGCCTGGCGGTGCATCAGGCGGCATTCACTGGGGCATGGCCTTTGATGGCGGCACCGTCTATGCCGCTAATAACATGTCCACCGACATTACCTCCGACGGTATCGATCCCGGCCTGTTCGCCCTGGATGTAAACACCGGCGCGCTGCGCTGGGAATATCATCATCAGCCGGACTGCAGCGGTGATCGCCAGGCACACCTGCCCAGTTGTGAAAGCAACTTTGGCATGTCCTCAGCAACACTGCTGGTGGACGGCGCTGTGGTGCAGGGCAGTAATGACGGTTTCGTGAAAGTATTTGACAGTGCCAGTGGCGAGCCGATCTTCAGCTTCGATACCGCGCGACCGTTTGACACGCTCAATGGCATCGAAGGCAAGGGCGGCGCCATCGATAACTTTTCCATCTGGGCGGCCAACGGCACGCTTTTCGTGCAATCCGGCTACGGCCTGATGGGCGTGCCCGGCAATGTCCTGCTGGCATTTAAACCCCGTCGATGACGTGCATTCAGCCTGATCAGGGACAGTAGGAGGGCATCATGGAAAGTTTCACCGATAGCGCAGGACAGCTGGCAGGCTTTTTCCGAGCTGTCCCTGCGCATTGTCGCGGCCCTGGCAGTTCTGCTGGCGGCCTATCTTACGGGCCGGCTGCTGGCAGCAGGTATTTACCGGGTGATGCGGCGCCTGAACAGTCACTCTATCCATGATGCCTTTGTCCGCACTTTCCTGCTGCTGTGCCTGTATTTCGGCCTGATCCAGGCGCTCAACATCCTGGGGCTGGAAAACCTGGCCTTGTCAGTCCTGGCCGGGGTCGGGGTCACCGCCATCGTACTCGGCTTTGCGTTTTGGGAAATCGGGGAAAACCTGATAGCCGGCGTCTTCCTAGCGTTCAGTCGCCCGTTCAACATCGGTGACCTCATCAACACGGAAGGTTTTGAGTGCAGGGTGCAATCCATTGCCCTGCGCTACACCCACCTGCGCGCCGACGACGGCCGCGACCTGTTCGTTCCCAGTTCACAGCTGTTCAGCAAAAGCCTGATCCACTAAACCCGGGACGGCCTGCGCCGTTACAGCTGCAAGGTGGGTATAGATTATGCGAACGATGCCAAGCAGGCCTGTGCACTCTTGCTGGGAGCGACGGGGCAGGTTGCCGGCGTGTTGCAGCAGCCACCACCCCAGCCCTGATCTATTCCCTGGAACGAACGTCCGTGGAACTGGTGTTGTATTGCTGGCGCAACCCCTTTGATGAGCCGATTGATGCCGTGACTCTGCGTAATGACGTCATGAATACCTGCCGTCGCACCTTGCTGGACAACCAGTTCACGGTCAGTGCGGAAACGTCCAGCAACATGCACCTGAGCGGTACTGTCACTGCCCGGCAACAGGCCGATTGATCAGCGCCTGGTGATCACATCCTGCAGGCGGCGGTGGGCTTCCAGCAGGCAGGCTTCCGTGGTCATCCAGTCGATACAGGCATCCGTCACGGAAACGCCGTATTCCAGGTTTTCCAGGTTCTCCGGAATGTCCTGACGCCCAGCATTGAGGTGGCTTTCGATCATCACCCCGATGATGGAATTGTTGCCTGCCACAATCTGGTCCACCACGTTTTCCAGCACCACTGGCTGCTGGTTGTGATCCTTGTTGGAATTGGCGTGACTGCAGTCAATCATGATATTGGTTGAGACACCGGCTTTCAGGCACTGCTGCTCACAATGGGCAACGCTGCCGGCATCATAATTCTGTATCCCGTTGCCGCCGCGCAGAACGACATGGGCGTAGGGATTGCCGCGGGTATGCACGATGCTGACCTTGCCCGCAGGATCAATGCCGAGGAAGCGATGGGGCTTGCTGACCGCTTTCATGGCATTGATCGCCACCTCAAGACCACCATCGGTGCCATTCTTGAAACCGACCGGCGAGGACAGCCCGCTGGACATTTCGCGGTGGGTCTGGGATTCCGTGGTGCGGGCACCAATGGCCGACCAAGTGATGATGTCGTGCAGGTACTGCGGGGAAATCGGGTCCAGCGCCTCGGTGGATGTCGGCAGTCCCATGGCGCTGAGTTTGAGCAGCAGGCGCCGGCCGGTATGCAGGCCATCCTCAATGCGGAAGCTGTCATTCATGAAAGGGTCATTGATCAGGCCCTTCCAGCCGGTGGATGTGCGCGGTTTCTCAAAATACACCCGCATCACTAGGACCATCGTCTCACTAACCTGTTCTGCCAGTGCCTTCAGCCGGGTGGCGTATTCCAGCGCGGCATCGACATCATGAATGGAGCAGGGGCCCACGACAACGAACAGGCGCGGGTCCTTGCGATCAAGAATGTCACGAATGACCTGGCGGTGTCGTGCCACGATATCGGCTGTGTCCCCAAAGAGGGGCAGGCGCGCCTTTAACTCATCAGGCGTGATGAGGGTTTCGTATTCGCTGATATTGACGTTTTCGGTTACTGGCGTGGTCATGATGTGTTCGGCGGATGAAGAAAAAGGCGCGCATTATAGCCGCTCAGACAGCAGCTGACACCTTTGCAGGATGAGCCAGGTTCAGAAAAACTGGTCGCTGGCTGCCCCGTGCAGCTCATGGAAGCAGGGCAGCGCGGTGAAAAACAGGGCAGTACGCACAGGGCGCGATTCCATCCGGCGAAAGAGGGCTGCATAGCGGCCCAGTTGGCTGGCATAACGATCAGCTTGTTCCGCCAGGAAGGCGCTGATGGCCTGGTCGGCTCTGGGCCGGGAAGACTTGTAATCAATGATCCAGCGCACGCCATCGCTGTCGATGAAGGTACGGTCGATAATGACTTCCCGGTGCCGGTCCTGGCTGAACGCTGACAGCGCCAGCTCACTACCGGCGCCTTCATGGGGTTCGAGCACCAGCCAGGCATAGTGCGCCTCTTCGGTACAGGCCTTGAGCTGGGCGCGAATGTTAGTGATCGCGCTGTCAACGTCATCGGTAACGGGCAGCAGCTGCTGGCGCCAGCTTGTCACCAGGCCTTCCGTGTCAGGCAGTTTGGCCAGGTCAAGTCGGCCGAGGCTGGCCTGTTGCAGACAGAAATGGACAATGTCGCCGATCTTGCGCTCGAGCAGGTGCCGGGATTCAGGCTGCTCAGTGCTGCTGTCCGAACTGGCTATCGCTTCAGCCGCTACTGGCAGGAGTGTCACCGGGTTATGCCAGTGCGGTGGCAAGCGCCGCAATCGAATCGGCACAGGGCCGGTTCCGAACGTTGTCACGTTAGCGGCTGGTGCGTGCTCATCGAGGGTGATCACGCGGCAATCGCCGGTTTCAAGTTGGGGCAGCAGCTGAGGCCACAGGCGTGCCAGCAGGCTGCTCCTGACCGGTTCCACGAGGCCCTTGTCATCCTGCTGGACACAGGCAAACAGGATGCATTGGCGAATGGCCCGGGTCACACCGATATACATCAGGCGCGTTGATTCCAGGCGTTGTTCCAGTTCCAGCTCACATTTCAGGTAGTGGTACACCGGGTCACTCTCATGGTTCCTGGCACGCCGCGACGGCAGGGACATGACCAGGCGCTTGGAGCCGTCTGCCCCGATGTGTTCCTTCCACAGCAGGAGCGGGTTGTCATTGCCGCGTGGCTGGCGGTCAAGGCCTGGTATCAGCACATGATCAAATTCCAGGCCCTTGGCCTTGTGAATGGTCATGATCTGTACGGGTGCATCCTGCTGCTGCCCACTGCCGAAGAGGGCACCCAGTTCAGCCTCAAACAGGTGAATGTCGCGAATGTCGCCGCTGTTATCATGGTCTTCCAGCAGGCGGAAGTACTGTTCTGTGTTTTCCGTCAGGGTAGCATCAGGAAGCGTGGCCGGCCCGCCCAGCAACATCCAGGTATTTTCCACCCAATCTCGTAAGGGCAGGCGTTGCCGCTGATCGATCGCTTGGCGCAGCACAGGCCTGATACGGGCCAGGATAGTTGCGGCCTCCCCTGATAATGTCGGCGTCCCGGCGTTTCCTAGCAGCGTATCCCCCAGGGCAGTTTCAGCCTCTTCAGCGGCCAGTACGAGGGCTTCCATGTCCGCCAGGCGCAGGCCAACCATAGGCAAGCGGATCAGCGCCAGCCAGGCCGGCGTGTCAGCCGGATTGAGCAGCGCCCGGGTCAGGATGAAGAGATCTCGAATGACGGGATAGGAAAGCAGGGGGTCGATATCACTGGCCTGCCAGGCCAGGCCGCGTTCACGCAGGACCGGAATTAGATCTGCCAGGTGGGACTTGCCGCGCACCAGCACAGCAATGGAATCTGTTGGATGTGATGCGCGGATATCGGTAATGGTATCGGTGATGGCCACAGCTTCCTGATGGCGTGCCGCTGAAGTCGGGATGTCGCTGTTTTTGTCATGGCTGATCAGCACGGTCTTTACGCCCGCTATGTCGGTGCTGGCATGGACAGCCGTTGCCGGGTTGTAGCTGACCCCGCCACGACTGATGTCATCCTGGGGCGGAAAGGCACCGCAAAACACGCTGTTGACCCACTCGACTACGGCCGCTTCGCTGCGAAAGTTGCAGGTCAGGCGCAGGTCCCGAAAGCGGATATCCCCAATGCCGTTATCCCGGGTATCGAGAAACAGTCCCACACGGGCATTGCGAAACCCGTAACAGGACTGCATCCCGTCACCCACGATAAACAGCGTCCTGCCATCTCCGGGCTGCCAGCCCCGGGTGAGGCGGCTAAGCAGGCGGATCTGCTGGGTAGAGGTGTCCTGGAATTCATCGACGAGGATATGCCGCAACTGGTAATCCAAGCGCAGTGCTAGGTCGGTAGGCTGATCGTCATGGCCCAGTGCATCCAGCGCCGCAGCACCGACGTGGTTGTAATCGGTCTTGCCCTGGTGGGCAAATGCCAGGCTGAGATGGGAAACCAGCGACAACAGGACATTGATAAGGCTTTCCAGGACGCGCCACTGCCCATCCTCAAAGCGGCTGGCGGGCACAAAACTCATGGCTTCTACAGCAATAAGTAGCCTGGCGTCCGTGGCCATGGTCGCCAGCATGTCTTTCATCTCCGCTTTCATGGCCGTGCGCTGGGCTTTTTCCTCTGAGCTGCCAGGCGCCGTCTTGGCCGGGAACCCTTCACTGACCCGCACATCCTTGCGTATGGCGAATTCTTTCGTCACCAACAGGGCAAGCAGGGCCTGCCATTTACCCAGCTCACGGGTGTCGGCCAGGGGCAGCGAGTCGGCAATGTCATCAACGGTAAGGGCAAAGCTTTCGCTGGCCAGATTGTGCACGGCAAACTGGAGGACCGGGAGCAACCGGGACCGGTAAGGGGAGAGGGCGGTGTCCAGTTCAAGCAGGTTCTGGCGCACGATATCGGCCAGCGTCTGTTCCATGCGCTGGCGAACATGCCGTTCGGTATGGCGAAATTCCAGAATGTAGCTCAGCCACTGGTCACGTTTTTCCAGCAGGCCGCATAACAGCTTTTCCAGGGCCGCCCAGCGATTGTTCAGATGCAGGAGCAGGACACGCAATTCACTGGCAATCGGATGATCAGTGTCCAGTTGCGCCAGGGTTTCATGCACGGCTTCCCGGTAAATCTCCTGGGGCTTTTCGGTAATGTCCGGCAGCAGCCCGAGGGTGGACGTCACGGGCAATTGATTGACCAGAAACTGGTTGAAGCTGTCGATAGTGTTGATGCGCAAACGCGAGGTATTGGTCAGCAGCGACCATTGTCTGGCCTCATCCTGTGCCAGCACCGCCCTGGCCAGTGCCAGGGTCTGGCGTTTGTGATCGGGTAACGGCTCCAGCGCCTCGGCGCTGATATGCGCGGCTTCCTCCAGGTTATCCAGCAGGCGATTGCGCATTTCAGCAGCGGCCTTTCGCGTGAAAGTAATGGCGAGCACTTCTTCAGGACGCTCACAGACCGCCAGCAACTTCAGGATTCGCTGGGTCAGCAGTTCGGTTTTTCCGGAGCCCGCCGGTGCCTGTACACAGCAGGACTGCGTGATATCCAGAGCGAGTTCGCGCTCGCGGGCATCGGAAATCGGTGAACGGCTCACAGCTTGTTCGCCTCGTCGATACGACAGACGGGTCGCGCATGGCAGTAATCACAACACTGGCGTGACTTGGGCGTGATGGCGACACAGCCATTAAGAAACTCTTCGGCCAGCATGGCCAGCGAGGCTTCCCAGGCCAGACGCAAGTCATCCCAGGTAGCCGTTGCGGATAGGCCGTGGTTTTTGCCACGCAACTCCTCGATACTGGTGCCGGGGTAGGTGCCGGCTTCCGCGGACAATCCGGTATAGCGCGTGGTTTCGATATTGACCTGGGCAAAATAGACACCGGCAATGCGTTTGGCTTCTGCTAGCTCTGGCAGGGCAGCGCGCGCCCGGGCCTGTGTCGTGGCCAGTGCATACAGCATGAGCTGGGAATTGGCCGGACGTTCGTCTTCCCAGTCCACTCGGGTGCTGCGTCCTGTCTTGTAATCCACTAGCACCAGGTCGCCACTGTCCGTACCGTCAATCCTGTCGATTCGCAGGTTCAGGGTCAGATTCCCGCATTGCCACTGCGTATCAAGTTCGCTGGCTAGCACGGTAAAACTGCCACGCTGCCTTTCTTCCTGTAGCCATTGCAGCAACAACTCCTGCAGGCGGATTTCCTCCAGCGCACAGAAACTGTCTGTCATGGTATGAAACTGCTTTTGCCGCATGTCATTAACGGCAGCATTGACAACACGTGCCACCAGGGCTTCGAGGTCAGCTTCCGGCATGGCTAGCAAGGCTGACTGGGAAGCAAGGGCTTTCCAGAGCAGCTCGAGCGCCAGGTGCACCAGATTGCCAGAGGCACGCGGATCCAGGCCATAGACCAGCTTTTCCAGCGGTCGCGCTTTCAGTCGATGATGTACGAAACTGCGAAAAGGACATTCCGCCTGGTCTGCCAATAACTGGCTGCCACCCTTGAGACGATCAAGGTCCGTCAAAGGCAGCAAACCCGCTTCCTCCAGCAACTCGGTGGCATCGTCCGAATCCTGTTTTGCAGCCAGCGGGTGCAGATAACTGATCCTGGCTGTGGCTGGTAGGCTGACCCCACCGGGCATGAACTGCTGGAGTATCAGGGCAGGTTTCAGGGGGATCTCATCGCGGTTGACCGGGTGGCTGAACACAAACGCGGATGCCGTGCGTCCGATCAGGTCGGCAAGCATCTGCGTCATTTGACCGGCATAGCGCGTGGCATCGGTTTCCGGGATGCCATGGGCTTTTTGCAAACTGTAGGGGATAAATGGTGACACCCGGGGCGGGGGCGGCCATTGCTGTTCCGACATGCCCAGCATACGGCAATGGGTGAATTGCAAACCATCGGCTTCCAGCGGCGACAGAATGCGCAGGGGGTGAGAATCCGCCAGCGCTCGCACCACATGGTTGTCTGCCAGACGGGTGAGTACGGCCAGGGCTTCAGTCACCGCCAGCAGGCCAAGCACTGGCGTCAGCCGACTGAACTGGGCCATGACTTCCTCCCAGCTGTCCAGGGCGCGCTTTTCCTCATCGGACAAGGGCCGTGGTCCCGGCCAGCCCAATGCCCCGAGCTGGGCGCGAAACAGGATTTCCCACTCCCGGGTAGTCCTGTCCTTGCGCAACCCGGGGCGTGGCAGGGCGTCGAAATCAGCCAGTGCCGTGACCAGTGCCGGACAGTGATAGGCACGCTCGGTCAGGGCAGCGAGGTATTTCAGGTCGTTATTGCTGACCCGGGGCATGTTGCGCTCGCGCAGGCAGCGCTCAAGACTGGCGCGCGGCCAGTGTTCTGTGACGGCACCTGACAGAAACGGGCTACGGAGCCACTGGCACGTTTCCAGGGTATCCACTGTCAGCCGGTTGCGACCCAGACTGAGCAGGGCGGCTCGAATGATCGGTGTTCTCCCGAGCCCCTGCCCACCACCGAGATTGAAGGGCATGTGTGCGACCGGGCTCAGTGACCGGCTTTCCTCAGGCGCGAATACGCGCGCAAAGGTGCGTCTTGCCTCGCTGTAGCGCTGGTGCACATCGACCATGATGATGCCGACTCTGGCATCGGGATCCTCCTGCAGAATCTGCCGTGCCCAGAGGGCGGCGGCCTGAACTTCTGCGGCAGGATTTTCGGCAGGGTGCAATGTCACCGACGGGGTTTGGCGTGGCAGGTCAAGGTGGGTAGTGTCCCGAACACCGGTAAGGGCCTCGAGCAGGATCGCATACAAAGGCGGTGGTGCCGAGAAACCCAGCAAAACCAGACTGGGCGGCAATAACAGGGCATCGGGCTGCTCGGGGATGAGAGTGACCAGCTGCTCCAGCAACTCTACCTGGGTGGCAAGCTGGCGGTCACGGCAGTAACGGCGAAAGTCATCTGACCATGCCAGATAAGCAGAAAGATCGTCGTGGCCGCTGGCAGTGTAACTGGGGGCCAGGTGTTCCAGGTCCTTGCGCGCAATGCGCCACAGGTGCTCCAGCGCCCAGGCGTCCTGCACAGCGCGTGAGGTCGCGGTGGCGTTCAACAGGGTGGTGCCAACCCGGGACTGGCTGATTACCTGATGCCAGACCAGGTGTTCCTCGGCCGGTTCCAGCAGCCGAACCGCCGGCAGCAGGCTGCTGCCGGCTTCCAGTAACCGATTGCAGCACTGCCGAATCCAGATATCGACAGGGAAGATGGCCGGACTGGGATAAACTGGAGACAACCCGGTTTTGACCCGCCACTGGCCATACCAGTCTCTGAGCTGGATGCTGGTGAGATGATTGGGCGTCAGAACCAGACAGCCGCTGTCCAGGTCTGGAAAGCAGGCGCGTAGGGTGTCCGGGCAATGCAGCATCGAGGATAGCCGAATTACATGTTGGGGTAATTCGGACCACCTCCGCCTTCCGGGGTGACCCAGACGATATTCTGGGTCGGATCCTTGATATCGCAGGTCTTGCAGTGCACGCAGTTCTGGGCGTTGATCTGGAATCGGGTGTCGTCCTCTGTACGCACGATTTCATACACGCCTGCCGGGCAATAGCGCTGGGCCGGTTCATCATACTCGGCCAGGTTGAATGTCAGGGGTGTGTCGGGATCAAGCAGCTGCAGGTGGCAGGGCTGGTCTTCCTCATGATTGGTGTTGGACAGGTAAACCGAACTGAGACGATCAAAACTGAGCTCGTTATCCGGCTTCGGATACTGAATGCGCGGTGCGTCCTCTGCCGGCAACAGGCAGGCATGATCCGGACGCGTGTCTTTCAGGGTGAAAGGCAGCTTGCCGCGAAACAGGGTCTGATCGACAAAGCTGTACACCGCGCCGAGTAGAGTGCCGAATTTGTGCATGGCCGGGGCGATATTGCGCGACTGTGCCAACTCCCGATGAAGCCAGGACTGGCGTACGCGGGTTTCATAGTCGGTCAGCGATTCTCCGATAGATTCTCGGTCACCCAGGAGGGCTGCCACCACGGTCTCGGCAGCAAGCATGCCGGACTTCATGGCGGTATGCGTGCCCTTCAGCTTCAGGAAATTGAGAAAGCCGGCATTGTCTCCAACCAGCAGGCCGCCGGGCACAGTAAGGCCGGGCAGGGATTGTAGCCCCCCTTTGACCAGGGCACGCGCACCATAGGACAGGCGCTTGCCACCCTTGAGTGTGCGGCTGAACACCGGGTGGTGTTTCAGGCGCTGAAATTCATCAAAGGGACTCAGCCAGGGGTTGCTGTAATTCAGGTCGGTTATCAGTCCCAGGGCTACCTGGTTGTTGTCCAGGTGATAGAGAAAACTGCCTCCCGTGGTTTTGCCCAGCCCCAAAGGCCAGCCAATGCCGTGTACTACCTTTCCGGGACTGTGCTGCGCAGCGGGTACTTCCCACAACTCCTTAATGCCGAGTCCGTAATGCTGGGGGGTGCTGCGCTTGTCCAGCTGGAATTTTTCAATCAGCTGTTTGCCCAGATGACCGCGGCAACCCTCGGCAAAAATCGTGTACCGGGCATGCAGTTCATAGCCGGGTTCATAGCCGGGTTTTTCCTGCCCCTGGCTGTCCCGGCCCATGTCCCCGGTTGCCACTCCCTTGACAGCGCCCTGGTCACCATAGAGCACTTCAGCCGCCGCAAAGCCCGGAAAAATCTGTACGCCGAGATTGTCGGCCTGTTCACCGAGCCAGCGACACAGGTTGCCCAGGCTGATCACATGATTACCGGTATTATGGAGTTGTGCTGGCAGCAGGGATGTCGGCAGGCTGATGGAGCCAGTGGCACTGGTCAGCAGATGCACTTCTTCATCGCTTACCGGGACATTCACGGGAGCACCCATATCACGCCAGTCAGGAAACAACTCATCCAACGCGGTGGCTTCCAGGATGGCGCCAGACAGGATATGGGCGCCGATTTCGGAGCCTTTTTCCAGCAGACAGATTTCAAGGGAAAGGTTATGTTCCTGGCTTAACTGCGCCAATTTGCAGGCCGTGGCAAGACCTGCCGGGCCGCCCCCGACAATCACCACATCGAAGGGCATTATTTCGCGTTCAGACAAAATCGATTCATCCTCTTAAGGGACTTTTTGATATACAGTCATTATAATTGTGCTCCTTTCGAATTACACAAAAAGTCACTGCCAGATCACCCGCCCATGAAAATACTTGTTCCCATCAAGCGTGTCGTTGATGCCAACGTCAAGGTCCGTGTCGCTGCCGACAATGCCTCTGTCGATCTGGCGAATGTGAAAATGGCCATGAACCCGTTCTGTGAAATTGCCGTTGAAGAGGCTGTGCGGCTGCGTGAAAAAGGCCTGGCGACTGAAATCGTGGCCGTCACCGTGGGTGATGACAAAAGCCAGGAACAATTGCGCACGGCCATGGCACTGGGCGCAGACCGCAGTATCTGGATAGAGCAGGCCAGCCCGGTGGAACCCCTGGCGATTGCCAAGTTGCTGCAGGCTGTCGTGGCCAGGGAAGCCCCTGACCTAGTGATTCTGGGTAAACAGAGTATTGATGGTGACAACAACCAGGTAGGACAGATGCTGGCCGCCCTGTGTGACATGCCCCAGGGCACTTTCGCCTTCAAGCTGGATGTTGCTAACGGCAAGGCGGTTGTCAGTCGCGAAATCGATGGCGGTGAGCAGGTGGTGAGCCTGACCTTGCCCGCGGTAGTGACCACCGACCTTCGGCTCAACGAACCCCGCTATGCAAAACTGCCGGATATTATGAAGGCCAAGAAAAAGCCCATCGACCACCTGACTCCCGAAGCCCTTGGCGTAACTGTGACCAGCAGTCAGACGGTCCTGACCGTGAATGAGCCGTCGGCTCGCAAGGCCGGCATCCGGGTCAACAGTGCACAGGAACTGGTAGACCGCCTGCGCAACGAAGCCCGCGTCATTCCCTGACTTTCCGATTTTCGATAACACCTGATTAATAAGAAGAACGCCCATGTCCTGTCTCGTCATTGCCGATCACGACAACCGCTCCCTGAATGCCGTCACGGCCTGTGTCATCACCGCCGCAAAAGCGCTGGGTGGTGATATTCATGTCCTAGTGGCCGGTACCGAGTGCCAGGAGGCGGCCAGCCAGGCAGCGGCGCTTGAAGGTGTTGCCCAGGTCCTTGTGGCTGATCACGGGGTCTATGAACATCGTTTGCCGGAAACCCTGGCTCCCCTGATCAGGGGCCTGGCAGCCGACTATGAGCACATTCTTGCCAGTGCCGGCACCGCGGGCAAAAACCTGATGCCGCGCGTGGCAGCCCTGCTGGATGTGGGGCAGATCTCGGATATCGTGGCAGTGGCGTCGGCCAACACCTTTGTCCGCCCGATCTATGCCGGCAACGCACTGGCCACCGTGGAATCCCGTGACCCTATCAAAATCATCACGGTCAGGACTTCTGCCTTTGAGGCAACGCCGTCCGGAGGCAGTGCGACCATGAAAAATCTGGACACCGTCATCAGCCAGGATAAAAGCACATTTGTGAGTGAAAATCTCAGCAGCAGTGAACGACCGGAACTGGCCGCCGCCAGCATCGTCGTTTCCGGGGGCAGGGGACTTGGCAGTGCCGAAAACTTCCGCCTCCTCGAAAGCATGGCTGATAAACTCGGGGCCGCCATTGGCGCCTCTCGTGCTGCCGTGGACGCCGGTTATGTGGGCAACGACCTCCAGGTTGGCCAGACCGGCAAGATAGTCGCGCCCGATCTCTATATCGCCGTGGGCATTTCAGGGGCCATCCAGCACCTGGCCGGCATGAAGGACAGCAAGGTGATTGTGGCCATCAACCATGATGCCGATGCCCCGATTTTTCAGGTCGCGGATTACGGCCTGGTAGCAGACCTGTTCGAGGTGTTACCGGAAATGGAAGCGCTGCTCTGACGCCACGCTTGACGACCTGAACCCCAAAGCCAGTCATACCAGCGCGCCTCCGACTTCAGGTTTGACCGCCAACCATTCTATAATCTGGGTAACCCCAACCCGATCGGCATACCGCTGATTCGGCCCCAAAGGAGTTTGCCATGTTGTTCAATCGCCGTTTATCCAACCTGTTCACTATCACCTTCATTACCGCCTTGTCGGCGTTGACGTCCCAGGCCGTGCTGGCCGGCTGGACCCTGGACAGCGATGCTTCCAGTCTCTATTACGTGACCAGCAAGGCAGCCTCGGTGTCTGAAGTGAATTCCCTGGGTGGCTTGTCAGGCGGCATCAATGACGACGGCAACGCCGAAGTGACCATCAGTCTGGGTACGGTGGATACCGCCATTGAAATCCGCAACGAGCGGATGCGTGACATTGTGTTTGAAGTAGCCAGCTATCCGCTGGCCTCCGTCAGCCTGATGACGGATGTGTCCATGCTGAAAAGCCTAGCAGCAGGGGAGAGCATGTCGATGGCCTATGAAGCCACGGTGGATTTGCATGGCGCGACCCAGGTGGTCACCCTGGATGTGCTGGTCAGTGGCCTGAAAGAAGGCGGGCTGCTGGTTACGCTGGCCCGCCCCCTGATTATCCATGCCGCCGCTTTCGGACTGGCCGACAGCGTGGAGCAATTGCGTGAAATCGCCGGTTTACCCAGTATCAACAACAACGTTGTTGTTGATTTCACGCTGCAGTTTGACGCGGACTGATTACTCCCTGGACTGAACCTTGTTGGCAGCCTGGCTGTCGTTAGCCTGAACTGCCCCGGCATGGTCCTCGGTACTGTTGCTATCCGCAGCTTGCGACCGGTCCTGTCCTGACCCCGTCTCACCTGCGGACTTGCCTAATTCCGCAGCAGCGCCAGACTCACCCGAGGTCTGAGCAGCCTTCGTGTTCGCCGTCTGCATCCGGTTACGCGGATCATTCGGTGCACGGGGGCGTTCGCGTTTCGGGGGGGGCTGATTGCTGGCTGGAGGGGCAGCAGGGGTATTCCCGGCTGGGGCAGCTGGCTTTTCTGATGCCGGCTCTGATGCCGGCTTAGTGGCTAATCCGCCATTTGACCGGCTCTGCTGTTCATCACCTTTACTCTGGGCATGACTGTCCTGGGCG
>JBMTQX010000064.1:0-17330 GCA_049446715.1 Pseudohongiellaceae bacterium | reverse complement strand
CCAATGACGGCAATCTTGCTGTTTTCGAGTTCCATCAACTTTCCTCAGAAATGCCGGCATTATAAATGATGGCGCTGTGGTTTCTCTATCGGTGAAAAGATTTTTCGGTGGTTCATGTTGGTGCCGTGATAGAATTTGCCCTCTTAATCCTTTGTTTTCCTCATTTTATGGCGCAATTTTCAACAATCGGCCTCACCGGCAGAAACAATCCCGACATCGTCGATTCGCTGCAGGCCCTGGTGCACTATCTGAAGCATACGGCCAATGTCGATATCGTGCTCGACGTCAATGTCGCCAGTCTGCTTGATGACCACGCTTTTCCCGTTGCCCCGATCCAGAAACTGGCCGGCAAGTGCGATCTGGTGATAGTCGTTGGCGGTGATGGCAGTTTGTTGCAGGTGGCATCCATCCTCGCGGAACATGATCTGCCGGTTATCGGCATAAATCGGGGGCGCCTGGGATTCCTGACGGACATCATGCCGGACGACCTGGAAGCCATGCTGGACGGCGTACTGGCCGGTGAGTTCAAAATTGAGTCCCGCTTCCTGCTCGATCTGTTTATCGGCGACCGCAACCAGGTATACCTGGGTTCCGCGCTTAACGACATCGTGCTGCATCCTGGCAAGGCCGTGCAGATGATCGAATTCGCGCTCTATATCGATGACGAATTTGTCTACAACCAGGCATCGGATGGCCTGATTGTGGCCACCCCTACCGGTTCGACAGCCTATGCCATGTCAGCCGGTGGCCCCATTATGCACCCACGCCTGGATGCGATGGTGCTGGTGCCGATCAACCCCCACAGTCTCAGCAGTCGTCCGATAGTGGTAGAGGGCAATCGCGAATTGACGCTGGTGGTTGGTGACCGGCACCGGATCCTGCCACAGTTGAGCTGTGATGGCTCCATGAGTCATGCCTGCAGCCCTGGCGATCGCATCACCATTCGCAAGAAAGACAAGCAACTGAAAATCCTGCACCCGGGTGATTACGACTATTACGAAACCTGTCGTAGCAAGCTCGGGTGGTCCTATCGTCCCACGAACCGGTAAACCCGCATCACGGCAACATGTTTAAAGTGCTGGAAGTGCCCGAGAATGTCGACCTGAGTCAATTCAGCCGCTTGCTTTGGCAGAGCAAAATTCCGCATAGGATTCATCACGTGGACCCCGGGCAGGTAATGACTGTCTCCCGCCAGGATCAGGTAGGGGAAGCCATTCGACTTTTCCGCGATTGGCAGGCCGGCACGGTCAGGCCGGCAGAAACCGATTCCGCCAGCATGGCCGGTTATTTCAACCCTGCCGAGTTGCTGGGCAATGTGGGGAGGGCCTCCCTGAAAGCGCCGCTCACCCTGTTGCTGATCATCACCTGTATTGTGCTGGCTTTTGTCGCGCCGTTGAACGGCATGAATGATCTGGTGCGCAGCATGCTGTACCCGGATTTCAGTTATGGCACCCGCATGATCGTGCTCGACCGTGTGCTGTCGAATTTTTCCTTCACACAGTTCCTGCAAATGTTGTCCCCGATCCTGCTGCATGGCGGCCTCGTACACCTGTCCTTCAATATGTTGTGGCTCTGGGAGTTTGGCCGGCGTATCGAAGCCGTGCAGGCCAGTTGGGTGTTATTCATGCTGATAGCCACTATTGCCCTGGTCTCGAACAGCGTGCAATTCCTGTATGGCGGCACCATCTATTTTGGCGGCATGTCTGGTGTGGTATATGGTCTTTTCGGCTATATCTGGATGTGGCAGCTGTTTGATCCACGCAAGCGGCTGGCGCTGCCGGGTGCCCTGATCTTTTTCCTCCTGCTGAGCCTGGTTGTGATGACAGCCATTGATCTTGATTTTGTCGCGGACGAGGCCCATATCGGGGGTATGCTCTCCGGCGTACTGTATGGCGCGGTGACCGCCACGGTGAGCCGCATACTTCGCAGTAGGACCCATGGAGCAGAACAATGACTGAACCCCCTGCAACGCTGGCAGAACTGCTGGCGATGATGACGCCTGAGATTTACGCGCAAATGCGTGATGCCATTGCATTGGGCCGCTGGGAAAACGGGGACAAGCTGACTGATGAGCAGCGATCCCTGTGCCTGCAGGCAGTGATTGCCTATGATGAAAAATTCCTGCCGCCGGAACAGCGCGTCGGTTATGTGAAACCCAAGGAGAAGGAATGCCACAATTGAGTTGCATGAAACACGCATTAACCCGGACCATGAAGGGGTGCTACTGATGGCTGCGTTACTACAGGGACAGCTGCACAAGATGCGGGCCCGGCTGGATGATCCGGTCAGCTATGGACTGGTGCTGGACGCAGAGTGCCTGCCCCTGAACCCGCTCATTGGCAAAACCGTGACTCTGGCGTATACCGGCAAAATCACCTGTGTGTATTGCGGTCGTGACACCAACAAGAGTTTCAACCAGGGCTACTGTTACCCGTGTTTTCAGAAATTGGCCCAGTGCGACAGCTGCATCATCTCGCCGGAAAAATGTCACTATGACGCCGGCACCTGCCGTGAACCCGTCTGGGGTGATGAGTTCTGCATGCAGGATCATATTGTGTACCTGGCTAATTCCTCCGGATTGAAAGTGGGTATCACGCGGGCTTCACAGGTGCCGACACGCTGGATCGATCAGGGTGCCATCCAAGCGCTGCCCGTCATGCGCGTGCGTTCACGTCAGCAGTCGGGATTCGTAGAGGTGATGTTCAAGCAGAACGTCACGGACAAGACCAACTGGCGCAACATGCTCAAGGGCGATAATGAGACGGTGGATCTGGCCGCTGAAAGGGACAAACTGCTGGTTGAATGCGCCAGGGAACTGGATGATTTGCAGCACCAGTTCGGACTCCATGCCATCAGTGTGCTGAACGGTGTCGACCCGGTGGCCATCCATTACCCGGTGCAGGTTTACCCGGAAAAAATCGTCTCGTTCAATTTTGACAAGGACACTGAAATCACCGGTACTTTGCAGGGTATCAAGGGTCAGTACCTGATCTTCGATACCGGCGTGATCAATCTCAGGCGTTTTACCGGTTACGAGATAGCCATTTCGGCGTAATTTTTCGGTCACTATCCTCATATAAATCGCAATACCATTCACCCAAGTGCAGTAAACAGGACAGACAATGAAAGAATCCCAGGGTAGAACCGTTTACCTGAAAGACTACCAGACGCCGGCTTTCTTTATCGATGAAACCGAGTTGACCGTGAAACTCTTTGAAGAGGAAACGCTGGTGCACTCGCGGCTGACCATTCGGCGCAATCCGGACGCTGACGGGCAGGCAGTCGGACGGGAACTGGTGCTGGATGGCGCCAACATGACCCTGCTGGAACTGCGCCTGGACGGCAAGGTGCTGGCAGAATCCGATTACACCACGGCCCACGAGTCACTCATCATCACGGATGTGCCGGATGCCTTTGTACTGGAATGTGATACCCGCATCATGCCCCAGGACAACACCAGCCTGGAGGGGTTGTACAAATCCCGCCGGATGTTCTGCACCCAGTGCGAGGCGGAAGGTTTCCGCAAGATTACCTATTACCTGGATCGCCCGGATGTACTGTCAACCTTCACCACCCGTATCGAAGCAGACAAGTCGACGTATCCGGTGCTGCTGTCCAACGGTAACAATATCGACAGCGGCGAGCTTGAAGGCGGTCGCCACTGGGTAACCTGGCACGACCCGTTCCGCAAACCCAGCTATCTGTTCGCCCTGGTGGCCGGGGATCTGAAATCCGTCGATGACACATTCACCACTTGTTCCGGCAGGGAAGTGCAGCTGCGCATTTTTGTCGAGGAAAAGGATCTCGACAAGTGCGACTTCGCCATGGGTGCACTGCAGCGTTCGATGAAATGGGATGAGGACGTTTACGGCAGGGAGTACGACCTGGATATTTTCATGATCGTGGCGGTGGATGATTTCAATATGGGCGCCATGGAAAACAAGGGTCTGAACATCTTCAACTCCTCCTGCGTACTGGCACGTCCGGAAACCTCGACCGACCAGGCCTTCCAGCGTATCGAATCCATTGTTGGGCACGAATATTTCCACAACTGGTCGGGTAACCGTGTGACCTGCCGCGATTGGTTCCAGCTCAGCCTGAAGGAAGGCTTTACGGTGTATCGTGACTCGGAGTTTTCGGCGGACATGGGATCACGTGCCGTCAACCGCATCGAGGATGTCAGCATGCTGCGCACCGTGCAGTTTGCCGAAGACGCCGGCCCCATGGCCCATTCTGTGCGGCCCGAGTCCTACATGGAAATCTCCAATTTCTATACCGTGACCATTTACGAGAAGGGTGCCGAAGTGGTCCGCATGCAGGCCAACTTGCTCGGGCCGGAACTCTTCCGTCAGGGCACTGACCGCTATTTTGAAAAATTCGATGGCATGGCCGTCACCACGGAAGACTTTGTCAGCACCATGGAAGAAGTGTCCGGGCTGGATCTGGGGCAGTTCCGTCGCTGGTACACCCAGGCCGGGACTCCGATACTGGCGTTGACGGGTGACTACGATGAGAGTGCCGGTACCTTTGCCTTGTCAGTGACCCAGAGCTGTCCGCCCACGCCGGCACAACCAAATAAGGAGCCATTCACGATTCCGTTGCGCATGGGATTGCTGGACAGCCAGGGTAATGCGCAGACCCTGCACCTGGCAGGTTACGAGTCAGGGACGGACATGGTGCTGCATGTGAGCGAAGCCGCCCAGAAATTTGTCTTTACCGGGTTAGCATCAGCGCCGGTGCCGGCCCTGCTGCGTGGGTTTTCCGCGCCTGTAAAACTGGCTTATCCCTATACCCGCGATGAACTGATGCTACTCATGCAGTTTGAGGAAGATGGTTTTGTCCGCTGGGAGGCCTGCCAGCAGCTGGCCTTGGCGGTCATCAATGATTTGATGGCCAGTCGTGACAAGGGCGAAGCCTTTGCGGTTGACGACCGCCTGATCAGTGCCTACGACACCTTGCTCAAGGCCGCCCTGACCGAGACTGAGATGGACAAGGCCATGGTTGCCCATCTGCTGCTGCTGCCGACAGAGGCCTATCTGGCCGAACTGGCCGATGTGGTGAATGTGGATGGTATTCACGAGGTGCGGGAATACCTGCGTCATTACCTGGCTCAGCAACTCGAAGAGGCCTTTGTGGCGGTCTATGAAAGTTGTGCCAGCGACGCGGCCTATGTTTATACCGCTGAGGAAATGGCACGCCGAAGTCTGCGCAATACCGTTCTGAACTACCTGGCCTGTCTCGACAAGCGGGAACACTGGCAACGGGTTCAGGTCCAGTATGACAAGGCCGACAACATGACGGATTCCAGCGCTGCTCTGCGGGCGCTGGTGAACAACCCAGCGGCGGACAGTAACGCCATGGCCGATACGTTACTGGCCGCCTTTTACGACAAGTGGCAGCATGAAACCCTGGTCGTGGAACAGTGGTTCCTCATGCAGAGTGCGGCCATGGTGCCGGACAACCTGGTCAAGGTGAGAGCCCTGATGGAACACCCGGCCTTTGATATTCGAAACCCGAACAAGGTGCGCTCGGTCATTGGTGCATTCTGTTTTAACAACAGTGTCGGTTTTCATAGCCTGGATGGCAGTGGTTATGACTTCCTGGTGGAGCAGGTCATCACTCTCAACAGCATGAATCCGCAGATTGCCTCACGCCTGTTGACCCCGCTGACACGTTGGAAGAAACACATGCCGGAACGCCAGGCTCTGATGCAGGATGCCCTCAAGCGAATTCTGGAAGTACAGGACCTGTCGCCGGATGTGTTTGAGGTGGTCAGCAAGAGCCTGAAACAGTAACACCGGTTTTTCTGCCAGGCATAAAAAAACCGCTGCATGCAGCGGTTTTTTTTATGGGGCGTTTTTACCGGTTTTAGCGATATACGCTATCAATCTTTTTCATCGATCTCACATCTCAGCCTTCTGCCGGTGGTCTGGCATCGCTGATGTTCTGCAACGGAATGTTGGTGGCATTTTCAGCGCCTTTCATGTATTCCTCGATCTCGTTGAAGTTCATGTACCGGTAAATTTCCGAGGCCATGGTGTCAAGACTGTTCATGTACGCCATGTACTCTTCCATATCGGGAATCTTGCCCAGGATAGAGCATACGGCGGCCATTTCGGCTGACGCCAGAAACACATTGGCGCCGTCACCAAGACGGTTCGGGAAGTTGCGCGTGGAAGTCGACACCACGGTGGACTTCGGTGCGACACGGGCCTGGTTGCCCATACACAGTGAACAGCCCGGCATTTCGGTGCGGGCACCGGCCTTGCCGAAAATGGCATAGTAGCCTTCCTCGGTCAACTGGTGTTCATCCATCTTGGTCGGCGGGGCGATCCACAGTCGGGTCGGAATGGAGCCGTCGCCGGCATGCTGTTCCAGTACTTTGCCCGCAGCACGGAAGTTGCCGATGTTGAGCATGCAAGAACCGATGAAGACTTCGTCGATGCCGGTGCCGGCGACTTCGGATAGCGGTTTGACGTCATCCGGATCGTTCGGGCAGGCGAGCAGGGGCTCTTTGATCTCGTTGAGATTTATCTCGATGATTTCCTTGTACTCGGCGTCGGCGTCGGCTTCCAGCAGTTCCGGATTGGCCAGCCACTCTTCCATGGCTCTGGCTCGGCGTTCGAGGGTACGCGGATCGCCATAGCCCTGGGAAATCATCCAGCGCAGCAGGGTGACGTTGGACTTAAAGTACTCGATGATTGGCTCGGGATTCAGTTTGATGGTACAGCCGGCGGCAGAGCGCTCGGCAGAGGCATCAGAAAGCTCGAATGCCTGTTCGATTTTCAGATCCGGCAGGCCTTCGATCTCCAGGATGCGGCCGGAGAAAATGTTCTTCTTGCCTTTCTTCTCCACAGTCAGGTGGCCCTGCTGAATGGCTGCGTATGGAATGGCGTTGACCAGGTCGCGCAGGGTGATACCAGGCTGCATCTCACCCTTGAAACGCACCAGCACGGATTCCGGCATGTCCAGCGGCATGACGCCGGTAGCGGCCGCAAAGGCCACCAGGCCGGAGCCGGCCGGGAAGGAAATACCGATCGGGAAGCGGGTATGGGAGTCACCACCGGTGCCGACAGTATCCGGCAGCAGCATGCGGTTCAGCCAGGAATGGATAATGCCATCACCCGGACGCAGGGAGACGCCACCGCGGGTCTGGATGAAATCGGGCAGGGAATGCTGGGTTTCAATATCCACGGGTTTCGGATAGGCGGCGGTATGACAGAAGGACTGCATGACCAGGTCGGCGGTAAAGCCCAGGCAGGCCAGGTCCTTCAGTTCGTCACGGGTCATGGGACCTGTGGTGTCCTGGGAGCCGACTGTCGTCATGCGGGGCTCACAGTAGGTGTCCGGACGTATGCCGTCGACGCCGCAGGCCTTGCCGACGATCTTCTGGGCCAAGGTGTAGCCCTTGTCGCTTTCTTCCTGGGCTTTCGGTCGACGGAACGCTTTTGACGGCGGCAGGCCGAGCTTTTCGCAGGCCCGGTCGGTCAGGCCGCGGCCGATGATCATGTTGATGCGGCCACCGGCACGGACTTCGTCCAGCAGCATGGCGGTTTTCAGACTGAATTCGGTTATGACCTCATCGCTGCCATGCTTGGTGATCTTGCCGTCATACGGATGGATGTCGATGACGTCACCGGTTTCCATGTCGTCAACGTTGCATTCGAGCGGGAAACCGCCGGCATCTTCCATGGTGTTGTAGAAAATGGGGGCGATGGAGGAACCCAGGACAATGCTGCCGACACGCTTGTTCGGGATATGGGGAATGTCGTTGCCCATGTGCCAGAGCACGGAGTTGGTGGCGGACTTGCGGCTGGAGCCAGTTCCCACGACATCACCCACGAGCGCAACCGGGTGACCTTTCTGTTTCAGCTCTTCCACCTGCTCAACGGCCTTGGTGATGCCTTCGCGTGGCATCTTGTACATGGCCAGGGCATGCAGCGGAATATCAGGCCGCGACCAGGCATCCGGTGCCGGTGACAGGTCGTCAGTGTTGGTTTCACCCGGGACCTTGAAGACGGTCACGGTAATAACCTTGGGGATTTCCTCGCGGGCTTCAAACCATTTCGCATCGGCCCAGGCCTGCATGGTGTTCCTGGCGTGTTCGTTGCCGGCGTCGACTTTTTCGGCGACATCATGGAAGGCATCGAACATGAGCAGAGTCTGTGACAGTTCCTCGGCCGCGGCTGCACCGAGTTCTGCGTCATCCAGCAGTTCCACCAGTGTAGTGATGTTGTAACCACCGAGCATGGTGCCCAGTAACTTGACCGCATCCAGTTTCGAGAGCAGGGGAGAAGAAGCCTTACCCTTGGCCACATCGGACAGGAAGGCAGCTTTCACATAAGCGGCCTCGTCGACACCGGCCGGGACGCGATTGCTGATCAGGTCCAGCAGGAAATCCTCTTCGCCCTGGGGCGGGTTCTTGAGCAGTTCCACTAGGCTGGTAGTCTGTTCTGCGTCCAGTGGCTTGGGCACAATGCCCAGCTTTGCCCGTTCTTCCACATGTTGGCGATACGCTTCAAGCACTTTGGATTTCCTCTTTGTTTCAATAGGTTAGGTGGCGCTGCAGGGTTATTCCCGACGCCTGGTCGGGCCAGTAAAGCGGGCGATAATTTTACTCGAACTGGCCTTCAAAGACTAGGTCGCGCCCACGCGTCACGTTACAATCGGGAGCCATGAACACCGTCAAAACTCCCTGCATTGGCATCTGCTCAACCACGTCCCTGGGCGACAAAATCTGTCGCGGTTGCAAACGCTTTAATTTCGAAGTCATTCGCTGGAACCAGTACAGCGAGCTGGAAAAACGTGCGGTGCTCAAGCGCATCGACCAGTTAACGAGCCAGATCATGGCCGAGCGATTCCGCATATTTTCCGTCGAGAAACTGCAGCAGGCCATGGAGGACTTTCGTTTTTTCTATGATCCCGAAGTCTCGCCCTGGTGCTGGCTGCACAACCTGTTGCAGAAGCGCCTGCATCGAATCAGCAGTTTGCAGGAGGTGGGCGCCGAACTGGCTCCGGCCTATGCCGGGCAGGATATCCGCGATCTCATGCTGGAGATCAACCAGGAACTGTTCACGCTGAGCGAAGCTCACTTTGAACGCTACTTTGACCACAGTCGCAGGTTCTGAAACTCCCGGGGGAGTCATGAAATCATTGTCATACACACTGTTGCTCGGGATCAGTCTCCTCGGTGCCGGGTTCGCACAAGCCCAGCCGTTGTACGCCGTGGATGCTGACTGGCCCCTGCCTTACGACAATAACCTCATACTCGGTCAGGTCTCTGGCATTGCCGTTGCACCGGATGACACGATCTGGGTGCTGCACCGTCCGAAATCCCTGTCAGCTGATGAACTGGGTGCTGTGCAGGAGCCACCTGTTTCTGCATGTTGTAACCCGGCACCGGCCGTCCTGCAGTTCAGTGGAGAGGGCACCTTGCTGCAGGCCTGGGGTGGTCCGGTCTGGGATCGCAATACTCAGTCATGGCGGCAGCCAGGCGTCGACTGGCCACTGAACGAGCATGGCATTTTCGTGGATGCCGAAGGCTATGTCTGGATAGGGGGCAACCAGGATGCCGGCGGTATGCATATCGTCGTGAAATACACCCCAGACGGCGAACATGTCCTGACACTGGGCACACCAGGTGAAACAGGCGGCAGCAATGATCCGGCCAGGCTGGGACGCCCGGCGGATATCGCCGTGGATACCCAGGCGCGGGAAGTCTATCTTGCGGATGGCTATCTAAACAGACGCATTATTGTTTTTGACAGTGTCACCGGGGCCTACAAGCGGCACTGGGGGGCTTACGGCAATGTGCCTGATGACCGGCCCCTGCCAGCGGCAACGGAAATCAGGCCAGGTGATGTGCCGGATCAGTTCATGGGGCCTGTGCATGCGGTTGTTCTGGGTCCGGAGGGGCTCTTGTATGTTGCGGACAGAACCGCCAATCGCCTGCAGGTGTTTACCCAGGACGGCACTTTTGTCAGCGAAAAATTACTGGCGCAGGAGACACTGGGTAACGGTGCGGTCTGGGACATAGCCATTTCACCGCTGGAGAACTATCGCTGGTTGTTTGTGGCCGATGGCGCCAACCGCGTGATCAGGCGCTTGGAGCGTACCAGCCTGGAGTCGATGGGAAGTTTTGGCCAGGGCGGACGTCAGGCTGGTCAGTTCGACTGGGTGCACAATATCGCCGTCGACAGTGCCGGTAACCTGTACACGGGTGAGGTCAACAATGGCCGGCGCATTCAGAAATTCACGCCCGGGCCGCATGCCTTCAGTGGGCAGTGACCCCGGCTTCGGCTGATCCCGTCAGGCTGTAACAAGGCCGGTTTGGAGCCATTGGAGCCGCCATTTTCGGCCGCCCCCTCAAGCATAGACTTTTAAAATTCCCCAGTTTATCCTCGTGCGAGTAAAGGGGATAACAATAATGAAAAGAAGGTTACTGACCGCTGCCTGCCTGGTCATGGGATGCATGATGGCAAGCGCAGTGTCACAGGCCCAGCAGGACATTCCACGGCAACCCGACGGCAAACCGGATATCAGTGGTATCTGGCAAAGCCTGAATAATGCCAACTGGAACCTTGAGGATCAGGTGGCAGAACAGGGGCCGGTCACAACGCTGGGTGCCATTGGTGCTGTGCCACCCGGCAAAAGTGTGGTCGTTGGCGGCAACATCCCCTACCGGGATGATGCGCTGGCCCAGCGTGAAGCAAATTTTGCCAGTCGCCGTACCGAGGACCCGGAAGCCAAGTGCTTCATGCCTGGCATACCCCGCGCTACCTATATTCCCCAGCCGTTCCAGATCTTCCAGACCGATACCGATATTCTGATGGCCTACCAGTTTGCCGGGGCTGTTCGTACGGTCTACATGGAAGACCACATGCGTGCGCCCATTGACAGCTGGATGGGATGGTCAAACGGACGCTGGGAAGGGGACACCCTGGTCATTGAAGTGGGCGGGCTGAACAGCAACTGGCTTGACCGTTCGGGCAACTATTACACCAATACCACGACCATGACCGAGCGCTATACACTGCTGTCGCCGTATCACATGCTGTATGAGGTCACGGTGGAAGACCCCGCCGTTTATGAAAGGCCATGGCAGATTAGCATGCCCTTGTACAAACGCATTGAGGACCATGCCCGGCTATTTGAATTCAAATGTCCCGAGTTTGCTGAGGAGATTCTTTACGATCACCTGACACGGGAAAATTACTTCCGCAATCTTGGGATCGAACTCGATGGAGAAAATGATGAGTAACAAGCGCTTGACCGTTGTCACCACCATGACGGCTGTGGGCATACTCATGAATGCCCCGTTAGCCGCCCAGAATGAGACCTGGCAGATGCCCCGCACGTCGTGGGGCGCCCCCCTTATCCAGGGGTACTGGTCCAATGCCACAATGGTGCCCATGCAGCGTCCAGCTGATCTTGGCAGCAAGGAATTCTATTCCCTTGAGGAATTGCAGGAAAACCTGCGCCGTGAGTTCGAGGATGAGTACGGCGAAACCGAAGCGGGTACGGCGGCGGATGTGCATTACCAGTTTGACGATTACATGATGAACAAAACGGCGGACAACATCACCCGCAATCTGCGCACGTCGATCATCTATGCGCCTGCCGATGGCCGTTACCCCGAGCTGACGGCAGCCGCGCAGGCGAGCATGGCCGATTACAATGCCTGGCGCGCCGAGCACCAGTGGGAAAGCGCCAAAACCCGATCCCAGTCAGAGCGCTGCCTGATCTGGGACCAGGAGGGGCCGCCCATCCTGCCGCTGGGTTACAACAGTACCTACCAGTTCATGCAGACCGAGGATTACGTCATCATCCAGCTGGAGATGATCCACGATGTCCGTATTATCCCGCTTGACGGTGGTGATCCCGCTGAGAACAGCCTGCCACAATGGCTGGGCAATTCCCGGGGACACTGGGAAGGCGATACGCTGGTCGTGGAAACCATTGGCTATTCCGGACGCACCAACATGCCAGGCTTGCGTGGCGCGCCGATGAGCACGGATGCGAAAGTAGTGGAGCGTTTTACGCGAATTGATGACAACACTATCGATTACGATTTCACGGTATCGGACCCGACAGTTTGGGAATCAGACTGGTCGGGCAACTATCCTTTCAACGCCATTGATGGCCCCATGTTTGAGTACGCCTGTCATGAAGGCAACTACGGCATCGTCAATATTCTCAGCGGCGTGCGCCGGGAAGAACTTGATGCCTATGAAGCCACCGGAAAAATAGGGGACTGATCCATGAAACGTTTTTTTGCGCTTTGCTTGTTCAGCCTTTCCGCATACATCGTACAGGCCCATGCCCATCATGCCTTTGCCCAGGAGTTCAGCGTTGAACTGCCCGTGACTCTGTCCGGCCGCGTCACCAAGGTGGAACTCATCAATCCGCATTCCTGGATTCACATTGCGGTTGTCAATGATGAAGGAGTTGAAGTGAACTGGATGATTGAAGGCGGCAGTCCCAATTCGCTGTTTCGCCAGGGCATCACCCGCGACACGATTCCTATTGGAGCGGAACTGGAAGTGTTTGGTTACCAGGCCCGTGATCGCAGCAATAAGGCGGTCGGACGTGACATTTCATTCTCGGACGGTACACCGCTGTTCTTCCGCGGCACACAGGTTCCTGACGCACCGCAGTAATGTTGTTTGCGGCCAGCAGATTGCTAATCTGGTTGCAAACGCGGTTGCCAATGCGTCCTGATCAGATCGTGAAGTCCTTCAACGCATAGCCATTGGTATTCAGCTCCAGATACCAGCCCCGGGTATCCCAGTCACCCAGCACGATCCGTTTGCCAGCCTGGTCATTGAGGCTGATGTCATGAATGGCCGGGCGATGGGTATGGCCATGCACCAGCACGCTTTCGCCATGTTCTGAGAGGACTTTTGCCACCTCGTCAGGGGTGACATCCATGATGTCATCGGCCTTGTTGCTGCTGATAGCCTTGCTCTGCGCACGGGCATCGCGGGCAAAGGCCAGGCGCTGCGCCACCGGTTGTGACAGAAAGGTGCTTTGCCATTCCGGGTGGCGAACCTGTTCCCGGAACGCCATGTAGCCAGTATCCCTGGTGCACAGTGCGTCACCATGCATGAGCAGGTAGCGGTGACCAAAACAGGACAGCACGTAAGGCTCGGCAATCACGGTCAGGTCACAGTCCCGCGCAAAATCATTCCCGATCAGGAAATCGCGGTTGCCATGCATGAGGAAGACCTCGGTACCGGAGGCTGACATGCTGGCCAGTTCGGCTTTTACCTGGGCCGCAAACGGGTCAGGGTCATCATCACCGATCCAGAGATTGAAAAAATCACCCAGAATATACAGTGCAGAAGCACCCCTGGCCGTATTGCCCAGAAAATCGCTAAAGGCCTTGAATATGTCGGGTCGCTCTGCACTCAGGTGCAGATCGGAAATGCAGAGAATCCGCCCGGATTCACTCATCCGACACCGTGACGGAATTGATCACGATATCTTCCTTCGGCACATCCTGGTGTCCCATCATGGAGCCGGTCTCGCAGCCCTTGATGCTGTTGACCACGTCCATGCCATCCGTGACTTTGCCGAAGACGGCATAACCCCAGCCCTGGGGAGTCTTGCCTGAGTGGTTAAGGAAGGAGTTGTCGTTGACGTTAATGAAAAACTGCGCGGTGGCGGAATGCGGTTCCATGGTGCGGGCCATGGCAATAGTGCCGGTTTCGTTCCTGAGGCCGTTATCAGCTTCATTCTGGATAGGATTGCTGACTTTTTTCTGTTTCAGGCCGGGCTCGAAACCGCCGCCCTGGATCATGAAGTTATCGATTACACGGTGGAAAATCGTGCCGTCGTAATGGCCGGCCTTGGCGTACTCGACAAAGTTGGCGGCTGAGATAGGCGCCTTGTCGTGATCGAGTTTGAGGGTGATGTCGCCGGCTGAAGTATGAAGCACTATCATGGAAAATCCTGTTTTGTGGTTTGCGGACTGGCGGGCCGTGCTGCGATAACAGCGCTCACGTCTGTCGTTGGTGTAGTTAGCTGATTGGAGACCCGCTATAATACGGCCTTTATGCCTTGTTAGAAAGTCAAAGCCCAGATGAGCGATTCCGCCGCAACACCGTCCAATTTCATCCACCAGATTATCCGGGAAGACATCAAGAACCAGAAGCATGAGGGCAGGGTGCATACCCGTTTTCCTCCAGAGCCCAATGGCTATCTGCATATTGGTCACGCCAAGTCCATCTGTCTGAATTTCGGTACAGCCGGCGAATTCAATGGCCTGTGCAATCTGCGTTTTGATGACACCAACCCCGCCAAGGAAGACATAGAGTATGTCGACTCAATTCGTGAAAGCATCCGCTGGCTGGGCTTCAGCTGGGAAGATCGCGAGTATTATGCCTCGCATTACTTCGACCAGCTGTATGACTATGCCGTGGCGCTGATCCGCGATGGCAAAGCGTATGTCTGCAGCCTGAACCAGGAGCAGGCCCGGAAGTATCGCGGCACGCTAACCGAGCCCGGCAGGAATTCTCCGGACAGGGACCGCAGCGTGGAAGACAACCTGGACCTGTTCCAGCGCATGAAAGACGGCGAGTTCGTCGATGGCGAATATACCCTGCGCGCCAGGATCGACATGGCATCGCCGAATATGAACATGCGCGATCCGGTGCTCTACCGCATCAAGCACATGCATCATCACCAGACCGGCGACAAGTGGTGCATCTACCCGATGTATGACTATACCCACTGTATTTCCGATGCGCTTGAGAAAATCACGCACAGTCTGTGCACGCTGGAATTCGAGGATCATCGCCCACTGTATGACTGGGTGCTTGATCAGCTTGATATGCCGGCCCATCCGCAGCAAATCGAATTTGCCCGTCTCAATATCAACTATACCGTCATGAGCAAGCGCAAACTGAAGCAGCTGGTGGATGAGAAGCTGGTCAGCGGTTGGGATGATCCCCGCATGCCAACCCTGGATGGTATGCGCCGAAGAGGCTATACCCCAGCATCCATTCGCAATTTCTGCGAGATGGTCGGGGTGACCAAGGCCAATTCCGTCGTGGATGTCGGTATGCTCGAACACAGCCTGCGCGATGACCTGGATAAGTCTTCACCGCGTGCCATGTGCGTCCTGCGCCCGCTGAAAGTGGTGATCGACAATTATCCAGAAGACAAGATCGAAATCATGACCCTGCCGTGCCATCCCAAGGATGAGAGCATGGGCGAGCGCCAGATTCCGTTTGCCAGGACGCTCTATATCGACCGCAATGACTTCGAGGAAGTCCCCCCCCCGGGCTTCAAGCGCCTAGTAACAGGGGGAGAGGTCCGACTGCGCGGCAGCTATGTGATTCGCTGCAACGAGGCTATCAAGGATGCGCAGGGCAATGTCACAGAACTGCGCTGCACCATCGATGAGGCCACGCTCGGCGCCAATCCCGAAGGCAGAAAGGTCAAGGGCGTGATTCACTGGGTGCCTGCGGATGCGGCCGTTGATGTAGAAGTGCGTCTGTACGACAGGCTGTTCAACCATGAATCCCCCGACAGTGCCGAAGGCGATTATCGTGACCACATCAATCCCGAGTCACTGGTGGTGCTTGAAGGCTGCAAGGCAGAGCCTGGCCTGCACAATGCCCCAGCCGAGGCCCGCTTTCAGTTTGAACGTGAAGGGTATTTCTGTGTCGACAAACGTGATTCGACGCCTGAAAAGCCGATCTTCAACCTCACGGTCACGCTGCGCGATACCTGGGCGAAGAAACAGAAATAGCCCCGGCCAAAGACCGAAAACAGCAATCCACGCCACAGCGAAACAACACGTGTTACAAATCTACAACACCCTCAGCCAACGCAAGGAAACCTTCACGCCGATGGAGGTGGGCAAGGTCCGCATGTATGTGTGCGGCATCACCACGTACGACTATTGTCACCTGGGTCATGCCCGGATGCTGGTGGTATTTGACGTAGTAGTGCGCTATCTGCGCGCGCTGGGGTTTGACGTCACCTATGTCCGCAATATCACGGATATCGATGACAAGATCATCAATCGCGCCAACGAAATGGGCATTGCCTATGATGAACTGACGGCAAAGTTCATCGGCATCATGCATGAGGACGAAAGAGCCCTGAATATCCTGCCGCCGGATATCGAGCCGCGTGCTACCGGCCACATGGCCGAAATCATTGCGATGGTGGAAACCCTGGTCGAGAAGGGCTTTGCCTACGCGGCCGACAACGGTGATGTCTATTTCGCCGTGGGCCAGTTTCCCGATTACACCAAGCTCAGCCGCAAGAACCTGGATGATCTGGTCTCAGGCGCCCGTGTGGAAGTCGAGGCGGCCAAGAAAGATCCCCGTGACTTTGTGCTCTGGAAGGCCGCCAAGCCGGGTGAGCCGGGCTGGTCATCCCCCTGGGGCGAGGGACGCCCGGGCTGGCATATCGAGTGTTCCGCCATGTCCACCACCTGTCTCGGGGACACCTTCGACATCCATGGTGGCGGCAGCGACCTGATTTTCCCCCATCACGAAAACGAAATTGCCCAGTCTGAGGCGGCTACCGGCAAGGAATTTGCCCGGCTGTGGATGCACAATGGCCCGCTGCGCGTCGACAACGAAAAAATGTCGAAGTCACTGAACAACTTTTTTACCATCCGCGATGTCTTGACCCAGTACCCGGCCGAGGTCATCCGCTATTTTCTGGTCTCCAGCCATTATCGCAGCCCGATAAACTACACGTCGGATACCCTGCAGCAGGCCTACAGTGCGCTGGAGCGCTTTTACAACGCGATCAAGGGGTTGGACCTGAACGGCGTGGAAGCCGCTGCCAATACTAACTATAAAGCCCGTTTCATGGCCGCCATGGCCGATGATTTTAACTCAGCAGAAGCCATAGGCGTGTTGTTTGAGCTGGCCCGGGAGATAAACCGCCTAAAAACCGACCAGGAAGCCGAAGCGGTGCCGCTGGCAGCCCTGCTCAGGCACTTATGCAGTATTCTGGGCATACTCCAGGAGCGTCCTGAGGACTTTCTGCGCAGCGGCAGCGATGATGTCGACCCGCAGGAAATAGAAGCGCTCATCACTGAGCGCAACCAGGCCCGGGCGGATAAAAACTGGGCCCTGGCCGATGAGATCCGGGACAAGCTGAAAGCCCTGAAGGTGGTGCTTGAGGACAAGGATGGCCAGACCAGCTGGCGCATCGAAAGGGACTGAAAACACCACGTAAGGTGCTGAATTGATTGACGAGACAGGGGAGCATGAGTATTATGCCGACCTTTTCGTGCAAGCGAAAATTCGGGGTATAGCGCAGTCTGGTAGCGCGCCTGCTTTGGGAGCAGGATGTCGGGA
>JBMTQX010000063.1:0-17428 GCA_049446715.1 Pseudohongiellaceae bacterium | reverse complement strand
GTGCCAGTGACTCGGTCGCACAAAGCAGGCCTAACAGGACCAGCATCGTGACCATGCCGGTTTCTGAAAGGGCTTTTCTCTGCGTTTTTGGCTCAGTGGTCATGGTCTTCATGGCTCATCAACACCCTGTGTTTTATTAATGTATTTAATATACATCTTATGCGGTGTCAATAATAAGCAAAATCGAGGATAAACACTTTAGACGAGCATATTGGCCATCGAATTGACCCGGCGCATAGCCATGGAAATGGGCAATCAGGCGTGATCAGTGGCTTTCTGGCCGTCCAAACCATCCAGCGTGCGTGTCGGAAAGGCTATGTCCGCGTTATGGTCATGAATGATGTCGATGATTCTGAGCAATACATCCTGTTTCACCGCGTGGTACTTCACCCATTCGGTGGTCCTGGTGAAGGTATAGACGAAGAAATCGAGACTGGAGTCCGCCATGGCGTTGAAATTCACGATCAGGGTCTGGCCGGAATCGATTTCCTCGTGATTTTCTAGCATGGCTTTGACGTCGGCGACGACAGCCTTCATCTTGGCCGCATCGCAATAACGCAGGCCGATCGTTTCGTAGATGCGGCGGTTAGTCATGCGGGACGGATTTTCCACCACGATGGTATTGAACATTGAATTGGGGATGTACAGGGGACGTTTGTCGAACGTTCTGATTTTGGTCAGCCGCCAGCCGATATCCTCTACCGTTCCCTCGATATTGCGATCCGGGGAACGGACCCAGTCACCGATGGTGAAGGGTTTGTCCATGAAGATCATCAGGCCGCCAAAAAAATTGGCGAGCAGATCCTTGGCGGCAAAGCCAACGGCAATGCCACCGATACCGCCGAAAGCCAGTACTCCGCTGATCGAAATACCGAAAGTCTGCAGGATCACCAGGGCGCCGGTAATGACCACGGAAACGCGCAGCAAGCGGCAGATAACCCGGACAGTGACGCCATCGGCATTGACGTCCCGGAGTCCACGTTTCTCGATAATGTGAAGTTCTGCTTCCTTGATGAAGCGGAACAGGAAGATCACCCCGAGCAGGACGATGGCGACCTGCCGGATCAGCGTGGTGTATTCGAAAATGGTGTGTTCGGAAACGTTGTCGATGATCTCGGCGGCCACCGACAGGCCCAGCACCCAGATCAGGCCATGCAGCGGCATGCGGC
Source organism: Pseudohongiellaceae bacterium (assembly GCA_049446715.1). Lineage (GTDB taxonomy): Bacteria > Pseudomonadota > Gammaproteobacteria > Pseudomonadales > Pseudohongiellaceae > Eutrophocola. Next base: position 16,259 of record JBMTQX010000063.1, on the reverse strand, counting down.
CGGCATTGAGGAGAGAATCGTCCCAGTAGTTCTGGGTTTGCTTGATTTTGCGGTTGGCGCGTGCCAACAGCAGACGGGCGATGAAACTGGCGGTTACCGTCACCAGGACGACAATGAAGACACGGATTACCCAGTTGTTGTCGTCAATCCAGACTAGTAACGAATCCATGACAGAGAGAGACCGGTTCCAGGTTCAGGCGCGCCTGGCCTGGCCGGATTCGTTGCCCTCTTCCACCCATTTGCCGTTGCGATAAAACGCTTTCCAGCCAGTGGCCTTCTTGTCCACTTCGCTCTGAACGTACTGTTCCTTGTTCTTGCGACTGAATTTCACCACGGTCTTGTTGCCGTCGGGGTCTTCTGTCGGTGCCCGCATCAGGAAGGCGTACTTGGGATCGATTTCATTCTTGTGGGGCAGCAACTCGGCGACCAGGGGGGCACGGGTTTCGCGGTTTTTCGGGAACTGGCTGGCGGCCAGGAACAATCCGGCGGCGCCATCACGCAGCACATACGTGTCATCGACCTTTTCGCAGGTCAGTTCAGGCATGGGCACCGGATCCATCTTCGGTGGCGCGGCTTCGCCGTTGCGCAGCAGTTTGCGGGTGTTCTTGCAATCGTCTGCCGTACAGCCGAAATATTTGCCAAAACGGCCGTTTTTCAGCTGCATCTCGGCACCACACTTGTCGCATTCGAGTGTGGGTCCATCATAGCCCTTGAGCTTGAATTTACCCTCTTCCACCTCGAAACCGGAACACCCCGGGTTGTTGCCGCAGACGTGCAGCTTACGGTTTTCATCGATCAGGTAGGAATCCATGGCGGTGTCGCAAATCTTGCAGCGGTGCTTGTGCAGCAGCAGGCGTGACTCGGCTTCATCGTCAGCGTCTACACTGATGGCTTCATCACCGGGTGTGAGATTCATGGTAGTCTTGCAACGTTCCTTGGGTGGTAGGTTGTATCCGGAACAACCCAGGAACACACCGGTGGTGCCAGTACGGATCTGCATGTTGCGATTACAGCTCGGGCACTTGATGTCGGTCTCGGTCGGATTGTTCTCGCGCATGCCGTTTTCTTCCGAACGGGCCGCTTCCAGCTGCTCGGTAAAATCGTCATAGAAGGCGTTGAGAACATCGAGCCAGGGCTTGTTGCCCTGGGCAATCTCATCAAGGTCGTTTTCCATGCGCGCCGTGAATTCGTAATCCATCAGGTCCTTGAAATTTTCCACCAGGCGGTCGGTGACGATATCGCCCATTTTCTGGGCGTAAAAGCGCCGGTTTTCCAGTTTGACATAGCCGCGATCCTGGATCGTGGAAATGATGGAGGCGTATGTCGAGGGACGGCCGATGCTGCGTTTTTCAAGTTCTTTGACCAGACTGGCCTCGGTATAACGGGGCGGTGGCTTGGTGAAATGCTGCATCGGATCCAGGGCTTTCAGTTCCAGGCTGTCACCCACTTTCAGGTCCGGCAGCTCGACGTCACCGTCCTTGTTGGCCGGCAGCACGCGGGTGTAGCCGTCAAATTCCATGATGCGACCTTTGATACGCATGCCGTAATCACCGGCAGTGGCTTTCAGGGTGCTACTCTTGTATCGCGCCGGTGTCATCTGGCAGGCCAGAAACTGCTGCCAGATCAGGTTGTACAGGCGCACCGCATCGCGATCAAGGCCGTCCAGGCGCGAAGAGTTTTCACCGACATTGACATCGGAAGGACGGATGGCTTCGTGCGCTTCCTGCGCCCCTTCCCGGCTGGAATAACGCACGGGTGAATCAGGCAGGTATTTGTCGCCGAATTTGCCCTTGATGTATTCACGCGCCATGGTCAGCGCATCATTGCTCAGAGCCGTGGAATCGGTACGCATATAGGTGATGAACCCCGCCTCATACAAACGCTGGGCCATGGTCATAGTCTTCTTTACACTGAAGCCAAGACGCGTTGATGCGGCCTGCTGGAGCGTCGAGGTGATGAACGGCGCGCGCGGTTTGGAGGATGTCGGCTTGTCCTCACGGTCGGAAACGACGAAGCTGGCAATTTCCAGGGCTTTGACCGCGACCTGGGTCTCGGCTTCAGTCTTCGGCGAAAAGTCTCCGCCCTGGTACTTGTTGACTTCAAAACGCAGCAGCTCGGCATCGTCGGTACCGTGAATGCCCGCCGGTACCAGGTTGGCGTACAACTCCCAGTACTCTTCGGGGATAAAGGCGCGGATTTCCTGCTCGCGTTCGACCAGCAGGCGCACAGCCACGGACTGGACACGCCCGGCGGACAGCCCCCTGGCGACCTTCGCCCACAGCAGCGGTGACACCATGAAACCAACAACTCGATCAAGGAAGCGCCTGGCCTGCTGGGCCTGGACATGCTTTATATCCACTTCACCGGGTTCGGCAAAGGCTTCGGTAATGGCTTTCTTGGTGATTTCGTTGAACACCACGCGTTTGTAGCGGGAATCTTCCCCGCCAATGGCTTCACGCAGGTGCCAGGCAATGGCCTCTCCTTCGCGGTCAAGGTCGGTGGCGAGATAGATGGTGTCGGAATCCTTGGCAAATTTCTTCAGGTCACTGACCACTTTTTCCTTGCCAGGGAGAATCTGGTAATTGGCTTTCCAGCCATGTTCGGGATCAATACCCATACGCGCAATCAACTGTTGCTTGGCTTTCTTCGCCTTGTGCTTGCGCTTTTGTTCCGGATCCATCTTGCGGGTTTCGGCAGCGGCCTTAGCCCGTGCCTTGGGATCGACTGTGCCACTGGAACCACTGGTGGGCAGGTCGCGGATATGGCCTACGGAGGACTTCACGACGAAGTCCTTGCCGAGATACTTGTTGATGGTCTTGGCCTTTGCAGGTGACTCAACAATAACCAGTGATTTACCCATTGATGTGTTTTGATCCAGTCTGTGTTCGGTGTTTTTTACAATAATGCGTTCGAAATTCAGGTGACATCATTAATGACAACTCCCGGCATGGTCAAGGGCGCATCGCGAAAAAAATTTCTTTTGTGCACTTGACGGGTCTTTAGCAGAAAGAAATATGCTGCAAATACCGGGTTTTTTTACGATACTTTTCGGACAACAGGCAAGATTCAGACCTTGTTCCAAAAAAGGTGGGCATTAAACCACTGGAAATTGAAAAAGAAAAGGGCGGCTTGCGATGATGGTTTGCTTTGACCTTCCCTGCTAACACACGCCAAAACCGACTTAAGGTTATAAAAAGACAGGAAACACCCAGACTGGCGCTGACCTTGTGCAGAACTTTTTTGTGGACAGGTTTGATGTGATGAGCCCAACTGAAAAGCCTGCACGACAATCGTTCAGGCATCTGTCATCGGGCATGACGGCGTTAATCCGGTGCATGACGCACCAGGATCAGGCTGCTGTAATCAGACTTCTACAGTCCAGCCGAAGGTGTCGGCTTTTTCACCGCTCTGGATCTGGCACAGCAGGTCATAGAGCTGCTGCATGATCGGTCCAACTGCTTCGCCATCGCCATAGAAACTGTGCCAGGCATCGTCAAACCAGATCTTGCCGACTGGTGACAACACCGCTGCAGTACCGCAGGCAGCGACTTCAGAGAAATTATCGATTTCAGCACGCAGGTCAATCGGACGCGCCTGTGTTTCCAGACCCAGTTCCTGCGCGGCGATGTCCATGATCGAACGGCGCGTGATACTGGGCAGAATGGCAGCCGACTTCGGCGTAATCAGCTTGTTGTCCTTGGTGTGAATAATGATGTTGGCTGATCCTGCTTCTTCTATATAGCGCCGTTCGGCGGCATCAAGGTACAGGGCTTCATTGGCACCCAGTTCCTGCGCTTTGCGCGTGGCGTAGAGACCGCCAGGATAGTTGGCGCCTGCTTTGACGTCGCCGGTGCCATGCGGCGCGGCACGGTCGAAATCCGATACCGCCAGCTTGATGACCGACAGGCCGCTGCTTTTATAATATGGGCCGACCGGTGAGACGATGACGCGGAATTCATATTCCTTGGCTGGACGCAGCCCCATATTCTCGCCGATGCCGATCAGCAGCGGCCGGATATACAGTGAGGCGCCACTGCCATAAGGCGGCACCCAGGCAGCATTAGCCTTGACCGCTTCCCTGACACCATGCAGGAACAGGGCTTCGGGCACTCGCGGCATGGACAGCCGATCAGCCGTATTGGTCATGCGCTCACAATTGAGCTCCGGGCGAAACAGTAGAATACGTCCGTCACTGGCCGTCTGGGCTTTCATGCCTTCGAAACACTGCTGGGCATAATGCAATGCCGGTGAGCCTTCATGGATATGCATGATTTCGTCGGTGATCAGCTCACCTTGCGTCCACTCGCCCTTCCGCCAGCGAGCCACAAAACGGAAATCCGTGCGGGTGTATTCAAATCCCAGACTGCTCCAGTCGATGGCTTTCTTTTCTTGCGCGTTCATAACCCTGCTTCAGGTGTCGGTTTCAAAGGGGCGCTATTATAACGGTCTCGCCGGCTTTTCTCCCAGATTTTTCAGGTTCGCGAAAAGCGTTGATGCAAGGGGGCAAGCGACATCGACTTGGCGGTTTCCTGTAACCGCTTCCTTGGGTACCATTGGCGGCCAATTTACGCCATACCATCCGGTGCCATGTCCCAGAACAATGCCCTGCCGCTGATCGATATCGGCGCCAATCTCAGCCATGAAAGCTTCAGTCATGACCTTGACCAGGTGCTCGAAGATGCCAGGCAGGCAGGCATCGAGCATATTCTGGTGACCGGTACTGCCGTCAGTGCCAGTGAGCAAGCCGCGGACCTGGCCCGGCGCTTTCCCGGCTTCTTGTCCAGCACGACGGGCCTGCATCCCCACGAGGCGGATGCCTTTGATGATAGGGCTGCCGCCCGCCTGGAGAGCCTTGCCGCAACCCGTAATGAGGTCAAGGCTTTCGGCGAGACGGGACTGGATTACAACCGCGACTTTTCATCTCGTGAGCGCCAGCGCGAGGCCTTTGTCGGCCAGCTCCGGATCGCTGCCAGGCTGAATATGCCCGCCTTCCTGCACCAGCGCGATGGCCATGATGATTTCATGGCTATCCTGCGTGAATATCGCAATACCCTGCCGCGGGCTGTGGTGCACTGCTTTACCGGCACTGAGGCGGAGTTGCGGAATTACCTGGAGCTGGACATGCATATCGGCATTACCGGGTGGATCTGCGATGAGCGTCGCGGCCATCACCTGCACGAAATTATCCGGCTGATACCGGCCAACCGGCTGATGCTGGAAACCGATTCCCCCTACCTCATGCCGCGCACCATACGACCCAAACCGAAATCCCGGCGCAACGTGCCGGCACATCTGGTGCATGTCCTGGCCACCGTCGCCGAGTGCCTGGGGAAATCCGAAAAAACGGTTGCAGAACAGACCACTGCAACGGCCAAGGATTTTTTCACCCTGTAAACTCTGCTCATAGTCGCCGCATGATGAAAAACGAGATTTTCCGGCGGCTGTCCTTGCTGGTGGAGGTATCTCCTTCATGAGCTCCCGCCTGTACGAGCCGTATAAAAAAACCGTCTTTCGTTCTCCGAATTGCCGGATCTGCCGCAACCGGCGCCCTTAAATCCTGCCCAGGGACCGGCGCAAACTGCCCAGGACCTGGTGCCGGAAACCCTGCCTCCCATCGAAGAAAACATCATGGCCATGGCCCCAGAAAACGATCTCCAGGAAAGCTTCAAGCACACCGAGCGCAGCGTCGATGTCGCCGGCATCGAAAGGCTGTAAGAGCAGGAAGCGGACTTCTATTTGCAGAAAATCCGCAATTTCGATGGCGATTTTCCCGGCGACATCTAACTGAGCGAAATCAACCTGCTGCTATAGCCCACCATCGAGCGCCTGGAACGGGTGCGGCGATTCATCGGTCATGGCAACGTCCACCTGATCGGTTTTGACGAAATGCTGTATTTTGCCCGCAACCACGAAGAAATTGGCACCTTCGATCCGGCTGAAGTAGCCTTCCTGGAAGAGATCTTCTTCAACGATGCCACTGAGTGCGGTTTCTTTGGCGTAAAAGTCACGCCGGAAATGCCCCATCGTGTGCTGGAGTATGAAGTGATAAAGATTGATGGCAGTGGCCATTACCTACTGCGCGGCGAATCCCTCAAGCAGTACAACCAGATCCGCAAAGATGTCGGCAACAACCTGCTGTTCACCTCGGGTATCCGCAAGGGGGGCAAGCTGATGCACCTGTTCCTGGCCAAGACACGGCAGTCTAACGGCAACCTGTCCAAGGCCTCACGCTCGCTGGCACCGCCCGGCTATTCTTTCCACGGTGTTGGCGACTTTTATGTTGGCAAGATCGGCCTGGGTGAGGCCAATTTCACCATCGATTTTTCCAATACCGAGGAATTCCGTTGCCTGATCACGCTGGGCCATGTCGATATCCGTCATACCGACACCAACCGTACGGGGTTCGCTATGAACCCTGGCATATCAAGATCATCTGTCCCGCTCGACAACCCGATCGATAAAGGTCAGAAACTGCGCCTCTGAAAACGGCCAGCCCAGTTCTTCCTCACTGTCACTGAAGCGCAGCACCGGAATGCGAATGCCATAGCGGTCAATGAGGGCGTCGGAGGTGCTGATGTCGACCTCCTGCAACGGAATATCCCGACGGGTCAGATAGGGACTGATTAGGGCATGGGCTGTCACGCAGAGGTGACAGGCCGGTGTGGAATACAGAATCAGTTCGGGAGTTGGCGCGCTCATGGCTCTCTCTGGCAATATGACCGGGGCGTTGTTGTCATGTGTGTTGTTGTCATGTGTATAGTAGCAAGACTTGGCGGCTGCGGCTTTCGCAAACACTGCAGCCGCCATGACACCGGATATAGCGCCTTAAGTAACATTTTCAATGCATTCGGATTCACTATAGAATCGGTTTTTTTCATGGCCTGAGCCGTCCTGTTTCAGGACTTCAGGCCAGTATTGGGTCCAAGGTGCCATCAGAGCACTGATGCCCCAGGAATGCTCATACAAGGATCTGCAGGCGCCTCATGCGCGCACATACCGGCCCGCCCCTGCCATGGACGGCGCCCCGCAGTACAGCATTAACCCGGCAGCAATACGGCAGTAAGAGACATACTACATGACGCAAATCAAAGTAATTTCCACACTGAAAAACTGGATGGGCCAGCAGATCATCGGTCAGGAAAAACTGATCGACCGCCTGCTGATCGCCCTGCTCGCCGATGGCCACCTGCTCGTCGAAGGTGCACCGGGCTTGGCCAAGACCAAGGCCATCAAGAACCTGTCCGAAGCCATTGAAGGCGATTTTCACCGTATCCAGTTCACCCCCGACCTGCTGCCCAGTGACATTACGGGCACTGAAATCTACCGTCCAGAGGACGGCAGTTTCCGCTTCCAGCAGGGCCCGATTTTCCACAACCTGGTGCTGGCTGACGAAATTAACCGGGCCCCGGCCAAGGTCCAGTCTGCCCTGCTCGAAGCCATGGCGGAACACCAGGTCAGTGTGGGCCGCCAGACCTTTGAACTGCCCAAGCTGTTCCTGGTGATGGCGACCCAGAACCCGATTGAGCAGGAAGGTACCTATCCGTTGCCGGAAGCCCAGCTTGACCGTTTCCTGATGCACGTTACCGTCGGTTATCCGGATACGGAATCCGAACGCCAGATTCTCCACCTGGTGCGGGATGAAGCCCGCAACCTTGACACACCGCCGCCTTCCATCGTAGCGCAGGCTAGCCTGTTCGAAGCACGCCAGGAAGTCCTGAATCTGCATATGGCAGAACCGGTGGAGGAATACATCCTGCAACTGGTCATGGCCACCCGAAATCCAGCCCCCTACAGCGAGGAACTCGCGAAATGGATCGATTTCGGCGCCAGTCCCCGTGGCACCATTGCGCTCGACCTGTGCTCGCGTGCCCATGCTTGGCTCAAGGGCAATGACTTCGTCAGTCCTGAAGATGTTCACGAAGTGTTCCACGATGTCCTGCGCCACAGGGTTCTGCTGAGTTTTGAGGCCGAGGCTGCCGGGGTTGATGCCGACAGTGTGCTGACCCGCATTCTGGAACTGGTGCCTGCTGCCTGAGACCCTGTGCCGCGCGATGCCCCTAGCGTTGCCCGGCTGCCAGCATGATCATGACGAACTAGCACAGGAAACCCCTTGTCCCTCAAACGCCAACTCAACATACGCCAGGATCAGTACCGCAGCCGGGGTGCTTTTATCACCCTGGAGCAGCTGTTTGACCAGCGTCATGTGGCAAAATCCCTAGAATTGGATTACCAGTCGCGCAGCCGCCTGGGTATGTCCGGATCCCACATCTCCAAGCACAAGGGGCGCGGCGTGGACTTCGAGGAGTTCCGCGCTTACCAGCCCGGCGATGACATCCGCCAGATCGACTGGCGCGTGACCGCCCGCACGGGTCGACCCTTTACCAAGGTCTTTCGTGAGGAACGTGAGCGTCCTGTCATCATTGGCTGCGACCAGAGCCACAACATGTTTTTCGGCAGCCAGGTAGCCTTTAAGTCCGTGGTAGCGGCCGAAGCAGCGGCCATCATTTGCTGGACCACGGTGGACCACGGTGATCGGGTCGGTGGCGTGGTCTTCAGTGACAACACCCAGAATCTGGTAAAACCGCGACGCAGTAAACGATCCGCCCTGCGCTTCCTGGATTCCCTAGCACGCTACAACCAGGAGCTGGTACAGCATCATGCCGATGAAGACGCTGTGAATGAAAACACCCTGCAACTGGCCCTGGAGCAGATGTATCGCATCACCCGGCCGGGTTCCAACGTGTACCTGATCAGCGACTTCCAGAGCTTCAACGACCGTTGCCGCAAATACCTACACCAGATGGCTATACATAACAGTGTCACGTGCATCTTTGTCTATGATGCGCTCGAGGAAAACCTGCCGATTCCCGGGGTCTACAGTATTACCGATGGTCATCAGCGCAGCACCATCAACACCTACAAGAAATCGGTGCGCTCCCTGTACCACGACCAGTTCGAAAGCCGGCGCGAAATGCTGCTCGGCGAATTCAACAAAATGAAAGTACCTCTGATCACCCTGCGTACTGATCAGTTGGTACTCGACCAGCTAGAAACATGGAAGCAGAAGACCCACTAAGCCAGCTCCGCGATATCCATCTGCCGGATCCGGTATCTTTCTGGCCGCCTGCGCCCGGCTGGTGGCTGTTGCTGCTCGTCATCCTTATTGCCATCGTCTTTGCCTGCCGCCATGCCATCGCAGCCATGATCCGCCGCCGTAAACTGGCCAGTGTGCTGACTGAACTCGAGACGGCTTACGGCCTTTACCAACGACAGCGTCAAGATAATGGCCACAGCCTGCACTTTCTCGCTACCGTGAACAGCCTGCTCAACCGGGTGGCCCAGGTGCTTTATCCCGACAGTGGCAGTGCCAACCTCACCGGCCGCCAGTGGCTGAGATTTCTGGATGCCTGTGACAACAGCACCCTGTTCACCGAAGGCCCCGGCAAGGTGTTGGCCGATGGCATGTACCGACCCACCTTTGATGGTGACGCTGATGCCCTCTATGACTGTGCCAGGCAGTGGATTACCCGCCGCTACCAGGAAAAACAGCCTGTACAGGTGGGCGGTGATGCACACGGGAGTGTCGCGGCATGATCCAGATACTCTGGCCCTGGGTGTTTGCCTGCCTGCCCCTGCCCTGGTTGTGCTACCGTTTCCTGCCGAAAGCCTACAATCGTGATGCCTCGCTGTATGTGCCGTTTTTCAAATCCCTGACCAGCATCCAGTCTGCCACCTCGCGTGTCAGCGCCCGCAACCGCCTGGTCGCCCTGTTTGCCATTCTGGCCTGGCTTATGCTGCTGACCGCAGCCAGCCGCCCGCAGTGGGTCGGTGATCCCATCCAGCTGCCCACGACCGGTCGCGACCTAATGCTGGCCGTGGACATCTCCGGGTCCATGGAGGCACAGGACATTCAGCTCAATGGACAGAATGCCACCCGTCTCCAGGTGGTCAAATCCGTGGTGGGGGATTTCGTGGAGCGCCGCACCGGCGATCGCCTTGGCCTGATCCTGTTTGCCGCCCGTGCCTATACCCAGTCTCCCCTGACGTTTGATCGCGACACGGTCGAGACCCTGCTCTATGAAGCGGAAATCGGCATCATCGAGGAAAATGCGACCGCTATTGGGGATGCCATCGGCCTGGGGGTCAAACACCTGCGGGAACGTCCCGAAGCCAGCCGCATCCTTATTCTGCTCACGGATGGCGTGAACAATGCCGGTGAAGTGTCTCCCCTGCAGGCCGGCGATCTGGCCGCCCGGGAAAACATCAAGATCTATACCATCGGCATCGGTGCTGATGCCTCCACGACCAATTCCCTGTTTGGTCCGCGCACGATCAACCCCTCAGCTGATCTCGATGAGGAAACCCTGACCCGCATTGCCGTGAATTCCGGTGGCCGCTATTTCCGCGCCCGTGACCGCCAGGAACTGGAAGGTATTTATGAACTCCTGGATGAACTGGAACCGGTGGAGCAGGAAGCCGAAACCTTCCGGCCTACTTCCGCTCTTTTCTTCTGGCCACTCGGTGCGGCCCTGGCGCTGAGTTTCCTGATCGCCATGCTGCGTATCCCCTGGGGTATCGTGTTTACTGTCCGGCGGGCACCGCGCACCGATGAGCAGCCGATGGCGGAGGTGAAAGCCTGATGCCTCTGCTGCCTGCCGAATTTACCGAGAATTTCCACTTCCTCAGGCCGGAATTCCTGTGGGGCCTGCTGCCGGCATTCCTGCTGGTGAGCCTGGTGCTGTTTATCCAGAGCAGCCGCAGTACGTGGTCGCGCGCCATTGATCCGGCGCTGCTCCCTTTCTTGCTGGAAAAGAATTCCTCCCCACGGGCCACATACCCGGTATTCGGCCTGTTGCTGTTATGGTGTCTGGGGCTGATTGCCCTGGCCGGCCCGGTTTGGCAGCAGATACCGGTACCGGTGCAGGAGCGTGAGGATGCCCTGGTCATGGTTGCTGACATGTCCCTGTCCATGTATGCCAACGACGTGGCCCCGAACCGTGCCGTGCGCACCCAGCGCAAGATTATTGATGTCCTGAACAAGCGCCGCGAGGAAGGGCAGACAGCCCTGGTCGTGTATGCCGGCGATGCCCATGCGGTAACGCCGTTGACGGATGATGTGGAAACCATCAACAACCTGGTGCCGTCCCTGCTGCCCAACATCATGCCGATTGAAGGCAGTAAGCCTGCCGAAGGTGTGGCCGTGGGGATTGAACTGCTTGCAAACGCGTCATTGCTGCAGGCACAGATTCTGCTCATCACCGACGGTATCAACCGCAGCGACATCGGCGCCATCCGCAACATGATGAATGACACCGCGCATACGCTGTCCGTGCTTGGCGTGGGTACCGAGGCAGGCGCACCGATTCCGATGGCTGAAGGGGGCTTTTTGCGTGACAGCAGTAACGCTATCGTGATTCCACGGCTGGAGCGCGGCCTGTTGCAGGAACTGGCCTCTGAAACCGGTGGCCGCTACGCCGATGCCCGGCTGACTGACGAGGACATCGACTACCTGTTGGATGAGAGCATCTTTGATGAAAACGAGAACCTGATCGATGTCGAGCGTGAATTCGACATCTGGTATGAAGCCGGACCCTGGCTGTTGCTGCTGGCTCTGCCGCTGGCCGCGCTAGCCTTTCGTCGGGGCTGGGTGCTGGGTCTTGTACTAGCCTTTACCATGGCACCTGCCGAGAAAACCTATGCCTGGGAATTCCGCGACCTGTGGGTCACCCGCGACGAGCAGGCAAGCCAGGCCTTCAATGCTGACGATTTTGAAAGTGCTGCCGGCCTCTTTGAAGACAATGCCTGGCGCGCTGCCGCTAGCTACCGCGCCGGGGATTATGAGAGTGCCAGTGCCGACCTCGCCCTTCTGGACGATCCGGAGTCCCATTATAATCGCGGCAATGCCCTGGCCCGCCTGAACCGTTACCCGGAAGCCATTGCCGCCTACGAGCAAACTCTGGCCATAGCGCCTGATCACGAGGATGCGCGCCATAACAAGGAAATCCTGGAACAGATCCTGGAAGATCAGGAACAGCAGCAACAGCAACAGAACAACGAAGGTGAAAACCAGGACCAAGAACAACAGGAAGGCGAACAACAGCAGGACCAGCAGCAACAGCAGGATCAGCAGAATCAGGATCAGCAACAGCAAGACCAGCAGCAACAGGATCAGCAACAGAACCAGGATCAGCAGCAATCCGAACAGGAAAACGATTCGGAACAAGAGCAACAGGAAATGCCTGAACCCCAGGATGGCGAGGAGCCGAATTCCGAAGAGGAACAGGCGATGCAGCAGTGGCTGCGACGCATTCCCGATGATCCCGGTGAACTGCTCAGGCGCAAGTTCCAGTACCAGGCTGCCCGTCGCCGCTTTGAGGAAATCCAGAATCCGAACCTGGCTGAACAGCAGGAAAATGCACAGAATTGGTAATCACATGCTAAACAGGTTTTTCACTACATCCGGTATGATGCTGCTCCTGGCCTCGCTGGCCATGCCGTCTGCAGCTCAGACCCAGTCACAGCCGCTGAGTGCTTTTGTCGACAGAAACGACATCACCAGCAATGAAATCCTCACGTTGACTATCCGCGTGGACAACAGCCTCGGCAATTCACGCCCGTCGCTGACGGGCCTGACCCGGGATTTCGAGCAGATCGGCACCGTCAGCTCGCGCAGTTCCTACACCAATATCAATGGCACCGTTCAATCCTTCGTGGACTACATCGTGCGCCTGCGCCCCCTGTCCACCGGGACACTGACGATCCCCTCCTTTCGCATCAACAACGAATCCACTGCCCCCATCACCATCAGTGTCGGCGAGGCGGACGAGCCATCGGTGGGAGGTGACAGCGAGATATTCATCCTCTCGGATGTCAGCAAGGGGCGTATCTACGTCCAGGAGCAGCTTCTCTACACGATCAAGCTGTATTACTCCATTAGCTTTGACCAGGGCGCCCAGCTGACTTCGCCACAGGTCGGCAATGCAGTCGTCCAGCAGCTTGGCAGTGATGAAACCTATTCCGAAATTGTCGACGGCATTCGCTATAACGTGACGGAACGCCGGTTTGTCATATACCCCCAGGGTAGTGGCGAGCTGACGATTCCGCCGGTGTATTTCACGGCCACCGTGGGACGCCGTGGCGGCCTCACCCGCTTTTTCAACAACCGCACCAGTGTGCGTGAGATCAACCTGGCCAGTGACACACACCAGATCGAAGTGCTGGGCAAACCGGCCAGTTTTCCAGCTGATGCCACCTGGCTGCCCGCTGCAGACATCTCTGTTGAGGAAAGCTGGAGTGGTCCTTTTGACAACATGGTCATCGGCGATTCTGTCACGCGCAACATCCGTATTACGGCTTCCGGTCTTAACAGTTCACTGTTACCCGGCATCACCTATGAAGATATACCGGGACTCAAGTTCTATCCCGATCAGCCCGTGCGTGAGGACAGCGCAACCAATCTTGGTTTTACCGGAACCCGTACCGAGGGTGCAGCCATCGTGCCGTCAGAAGCCGGTGACTTCGTGATCCCCGAACTGGTGGTGCCGTGGTGGAATACCACGACAGATACCCTGGAGCGAGCAGTGATTCCGGAACGTACCCTGACGGTTGTCCCGGGCGCAGGCACCTCACAACCGGCAGCACCGGTCCAGGGCAATTTCAATCCGTCACCTGTCGCGGGTGGCAACACGCCCCTGACCGTCGCCACCCAGACGTCCGGTCTCTACCTGTTCTGGATTTCTGCGACAGCCGTGTTTGCCGTCGCCTGGCTGTTTTCCACCAGCATGTGGCTGCGCACGCGTCGCCATCTGGCATTCATGACAACGGCCACGCCAGCCATGATGCCGCGCAAGGCAGCCACTGTTACCCGCCAGCCGGCTCCTCCGAGTGCGGATAACGTCCTGAAAGTGCTGAAAACCGCTATCGGCAAAGGCTCGCCGGCGGAAATCAAGCGTTGCCTGATTGCCTGGGGCAAAGCCCTGTATGGTGAAGACAGCCTGCTGACCCTATCCCAGTTGCAGCAACGCAGCGATGAACAGGCATTTGCACCTTACTTCCGGGCCATCGAAGCCAGCCTCTACAGTGATGCCGCGGCCGATCTTGATCGCCAGACCCTGGAACAGCTTGTCATCCGTGTACACAAGGCGGGGCGTACAATCAGAAAAGGCAGCAGCGATTACAGCCTGCCGCCCCTTTACAAAAACTGATTAACTACAAAGCTCTGCATGAGTGACGATGATTACTTCTCGGACTTTATCACTGGTCTGAAGCGCCGCAATCCCCACGAAAAAGAATTCCACCAGGCAGTTGAGGAAGTTGCTATCGATGTCATTCCCTACATCGAGAACAATCCCCGCTACCCTGATGCCCTCGTGCTGGAGTGTTTGTCAGAGCCGGACCGTGTCATCAGCTTGCGCATTTGCTGGGTAGAAGATGATGGCAATATCCGCGCGAACCACGGCCACCGTATCCAGAACTGCAATGCCATCGGTCCCTAGAAGGGCGGCATTCGTTTCCACTCCAGCGTCAATGTCAGTATTCTGAAATTCCTCGTCTTTGAGAAAACCTTCAAGAACTCATTGACGGGCCTGCCCATGTTCTATGCCATGGATGGCTCCGATTTCAATCCCAAAGGCCAATTCGACGGTGAGGTGATGCGCTTTTGCCCGTCATTGATCCCTGAACTGCATTGCTATATTGGCCCGGATACTGACGTGCCGGCTGGCGATATTAGCTTGAGATCGGCTTCATGTTCGGCCAAATGAAGCGTCTGACCAACAAATTCACCGGCACCATCGCAGGTAAAGGCCTGGAGTACCGTGGCAGCCTCATTGGCAACGAGGCCACCAGCTATGGCGCCGTCTGCATGTTGGAGAACATGCTGCAGTACGCCAACAATGACATTCAGGGCATGGACGTGCTGATTTCCGGCTCGGGCAACGTGACCATTTACGCCGCAGAAAAAGCCATTCCGCTGGGCGCGAAGGTCATGGCCATGTCTGGTTTCTCCGTTTTCATTCACGACAAGAACGGTATCAATGCGAAAAAACTGGCTTACATTAAGGACCTGAAAATCAAGCGTCGTGCCTGTATGGCCGAATACACCAATCACTTTGAAGCAGACTATTACGAAGATAAAAAACCCCCTAGGGTGTGCCGGCAGATATGGCCATCCCCTGTGCCACGCAGAACAAAAGCACCCCGCAAGATCGGAAAACCCTGCTGAAGAACCGTTGTATTGCCGTTGCTGAAGGCGCCAACATGCCCACGATGAAGGATGGTATCGATGTCTTCAAGGACTAAAAAATCCCGTTTGCCCCGAGCAAGGCCGCCAATGCGGGGGGTGTGGCTGTGTCAGGACTGGAGATGAGCCAGAACTCGGCCCGGATGTCCTGGTCGGAACAGGAACTGCAACAGCCGCTGAAACAGCCGCTAAAACAGATCATGAAGGACACACACGACAAGTGCGTGCACTACGGCAAGGAGCAGGACTATATCAATCACTCCCGTGGTGCCAATCTCGCCGGTTTCATCAAGGTAGTCGATGCCATGCTGGCCTATGGCGTGATTTGATTTCGTGTTGTGCAGAACCCTGCACAAGCCTGTTCAGGCCTGAAGTGCCTATGCGGATCAGTGACTGCCTGCAGGACAGCAAACACCAATAGAGAGTGCATAAAAAAAGGGCAACATCAGTTGCCCTTTTTTTGGATGATGAAGCCCTTAAGCCGATTTCAACAAGCGCTGGATATTGCTGTTAATGGCAATCTGGCGCGGCTTCATCGCTTCCGGAATTTCCCGCACAAGGTCGATATGGAGCAACCCGTTTGCCATGTTGGCTCCGGTCACCTTGATATGATCGGCCAGTTTGAACTGGCGGCGGAAATTGCGCTCAGCAATACCCCGGTGGAGGTAGTTGCGGCTGTTGTCGCCCTCTTCCTCCTTGCGCAGTGAAGAGACGGTCAGCGTGTTGTTTTCAACTTCGACATTGATGTCGTCTTCGCCGAAACCGGCAACGGCCATGGTAATTCGGTAATTGTCGTCTTTGACCAGTTCAATGTTGTATGGCGGATAGCTGGTGGCTGAGCGATCACTGTTGTCGATGCTGTCCAGCAGGGAGGCCAGGTGGTCAAAACCGATGGCAGAACGGTATAGGGGTGAAAAATCAAAAGATGTCATGGACATATCCTCTCGTTAAGCAATAGTCGTTTAGGTATCTCGACCTGTTCAGCAGAACCAGGCCGGGTCAATGTGAAGCTCGTTGC
>JBMTQX010000062.1:0-17804 GCA_049446715.1 Pseudohongiellaceae bacterium | reverse complement strand
TGCCCGGTGATGTAGCCTTCCGGCCAGGCTCGTTGTGCATTCGGTGGTGTCGGTGCCTGCGCCTGGGCCAGCGATAAAAGACAGCTGTAAGCCAGCATGCCCAGCAAGGCAGTCCTGAGAAGTTTCATGATCCATCCCCTCTTAAGCAATAAATGACTTTTTGTTATGAGCTGTCGTCATGTGTTTTTATTTTAGTGACCAAGAATAGCCCCCGAACCATGGTGTGTCCACGATATACCGGCCGTTTCGCGCTTATTAACCGCCAATTTTCGCATGAACACGCGAGGTAAACGGGCCAGGTGTATCAGCTTTTTACATTTTTTACAGTCATAAAAAAACCAGGCCGAAGCCTGGTTTTTTTCGTATAGCGGTTGGAGTCAGAGCACAAAGCGATCAGTGGCAATGCCGATATGATCGATTTCGGCCCCCATGACATCGGCAATACCGAGCAACAGGTTGGATGTCGGCTCATCTTCCTTCGCCTGGATGTGACGATTGCCTTCCAGACGACCACCGGCTTTACCGACGAGCAAGGCAGGTACATTGTGGCGATCATGCAGCAGACCGTTGCTCATACCCGCACCGAAATACAGCAGCGAGGAATCCAGCAGATTACCGTCACCTTCCGGTGTGTTCCGCAGCTTGTCGACGAATTCACCAAACTTCTGCATCTGGTATGTCGTGATGCGTGAATACTTGTCGATGCTTTCCTCGGTGTTCTGGTGATGCGAGACATTGTGATGCGGCTCGTTTACCCCAACGTGGGCATAGCTGCGGCCGGTAGCCTCATGACCGGTCATGAACGTGAAGACACGGGTCATGTCACCCTGGAACGCCAGGTGCATCAGGTCGTAAGTGAGGGTCATGTGCTCATCAAAATCTTCCGGAATACCCACCGGTCCGCCGGTCGTGTTGGCGATAACGGTGGAACGCGTGGACAGTTTCTGGATCTGGTCATCAATACGATGAATGTTGGTCAGGTACTCATCCAGCAAGGCACGGTCACCGGACCCCAGCATTTTCTCCAGGCGGCGGGATTCATCCAGAATGGAGTCCAGCATGCTTTGCTTGGTAGCCAGGCGGCGCAGACGCTGCTCTGCTGTCCCCGGATCACCAAACATGCGCTCGAATGTCACCTGCGGGCTGATCGCCACGGGCAGCGGGCTTTCATCGTCATACCAGGCCATGGTATTGAAGAACAAACAGGGATAGTTGTCACAGGCACCGGCAGAGGTACCCATGTCTTCAGTACCGACCTCCAGTGAGCGCAGCGGTGTGTCACCTGCAATGACATCTGCAATGTGCTGGTCGAGGGATTTTCTGGAACGCAGCTGGTTGAAGTTGCCGTTTTCACTCAGCGGGCCAGCTCCGTTGAGGAACGCAGCACTGGCACCCATGTGGATACCACCCATGTCTTGGGCACCATCCGGTGATTTCATGCGGCTGATGGTGGTCACGTAATCGCGGTTTCTTTCCACCGGCTTCATGACACGTTTGAATTCAAAGTCCTTGCCGACTTTGTCCGGATGCCAATCCAGCGGATAAATCCCGTTGGGCACGTACACGGTACCAAATCGCAATTTCTGTCCGGCAGCAGTCTGCGACTGAGCGGTTGCGGCAGGCACCATTGCGTCAAGTAGAGGGAGTGATACGGCGACGCCCGCTCCTCTCAGAAGTGTGCGGCGACTCAGATGTTTTTTGGTAATAAACATTGGTTAACCTCCCAGGGTCGTTGCAATGGTATTAATAGTTGATGGCGAACTGTTGGTTCGCATCAGGAACGGATAACTGTCAATCACGCCAAGCACGATGGACAGCAGGCTGTAATCGTATTTGGCAGCGTTTCTGACAATACTGCGTACTACCGGCATATCGCGCGGATCGAGGCCTCGACCCAATGCGTATACCAACAATTTTTCGGCGACCGTGCTGGCAAACAGCTCGGGGTCCCGCAGCAGCGCCTTGCGCAGTGCTTGTGGGCCATCGACCGGGCTGCCATCCAGCAAGATGCCGGAGGCATCAATGGCCAAGCCTGCGCGTGTGGTTTCACGCCAGGAGCCATCCACATCAAAGTTCTCCAGCGCGAAGCCAACCGGGTCAATGACATTGTGGCAAATTGCACAAGCCGGATCGGCACGGTGTCTTTCCAGCTGCTCACGCACCGTTGACGGCCTGTCATGGGGCGAGCTTTCTTCCAGTGCCGGCACATTGGGGGGAGCTGGTGGTGGCGGGTTATTCCAGAATTCGGTCAGGATGAACTTGCCGCGCATGATTGGTGAAGTGCGGCTGGTGGCTGAGGTCAGTGCCAGGATACTGCCATGACCAAAAAGGCCCCAGCGATTCGAATTCTCAACCGCCACCTTGCGGAAGCGAGCGCCATAGACACCCTCAATACCGTAATGACGTGCCAGACGCTCATCAGCGAAGGTGTAATTAGCCGTCAGCAATTCATGCACGGGCAGGTTGTTGCGCAACACATGGGCAAACAGCATTTCCGTTTCCTGCCGGAAAGACTGCCTCAGGTTGTCATCAAAATCCGGGAACATGAGTAGGTCCGGGCGCGCCATCTTGTCCAGGTTGCGCAGCTGCAACCACTGCCCGACAAAATTGTCGATGAAGGCATCGGAGCGCGAATCACTGAGCATGCGGACAACCTGCTCTTCACGCACATCAGACTCGGTAATTGCGTCACTTTCACCCAGGGCCAGCAACTCATCATCCGGCGGCGATGACCATAGGAAGAAAGAGAGCCGGGAAGCCAGTTCAATGCCATTGAGCGCATGGTCCATCCCGGGTGCCGCATCTGGCGCATCGGTTTCCACGCGGAACAGGAAGAACGGGCTGACAATGACGCGGGCTACAGCAGCGCGAATCCCTTCATCAAAGTTGCCGCCACTGGAACGTTCGTCTTCATAGAAGGCAAGAGGTGCAGCAATATCAGCATCGGTGACCGGACGGCGGAAAGCTTCGCGGGCCAGGTTCAGCAGAATTTCCCGGGCACACGCCATTTCTTCATTCTCGGCCTCAGGCCGGCAGGTAAGGATCTTTTCCCGCGGCGGCATGTTGCTGATTCCGGAAGTGTTATAGGGACCTGACACCATGGCCTTTTCCAAGCGCGGCATACCGGATGTATTATGGATTTCCAGGGTGTCACGTTCTGTCGGCTGCCAGGAATTCTGTTCTGCTGTCACCCGCTCACGCCAGGTAAAGATGACTTCGTGCGGACCAGCCTTGACCGGAATCTGCGGCGAGGTCAGCTTGTCATTGACGATCGGAATGACATTGTTGAATTCCTCGACACTGATTGCGTGCTGTTCCGGACCGCCGATCATGCTGGAATACACAATTTCCCCATCAATATACACGAGGAATTCATGAGGTTTATCGTGGCCTTCAATGCCGAAATAGCCTTCTGCTACGCCCTGCAGTGGACGAGCGGAGAACACGTATTCACCATCGGCCGGGAAATAGTGGGTTGCAGAGACGCCACCGCGGGTACCCAACGGGAAGCCTTTCAGGTGTTTGTCCTGCGTGGTATCAAACGGAATGTTGTAGGTGCTTGTGCTCAGGGCCGCTTCAGTATTGCCCAGAGCAAGATCAGAGACTCGCAACCCAACGGTCATGTAACGATCGAGCAGCATGGGTGATGTGCGCAGCAACTCGGCAATGTTGTCAAAACCGTAATCACCACCGTCACTGGGCAGCATTTCACTCAGGTCGATATCCACGCCCAGCAAGTCACGGATTGAGTTAGCGTATTCAGCACGGTTTAGACGATGAATCGTGGTAGTGCCTGCATAAGGTTCTGCCATGGCGGCAGCATCGAGGGTCTGTTCGAGCGCAGCGACAAAACGGCTGCGTTCGGCCGCGCTGGGTTGCGGCTGCTCACGCGGCGGCATGGCCTTGATCTTGAGCTTGCGCAACACCTCTTCAAAGACACCGGCGTTGTCATGGACATCCTGGGGGCCCATGCCCTCAAGGGCCAGCCCGCCACGGAATTCGTCAAAGGAGTGACATTCCATGCAGTATTCGTCGAGCAGACCCCACTGGTCTTCTAGGGCAGCCTGTTGCGCTCCAGCGTTGGCGGAGAAGATTGCTGTGGTCAGTGCCGTTAACGCACTGAAACCGGCACCCAGGTGCCGTGAACTACTTGTCTTGCTCATTGCGCGCTATCCCAACTCTGTCCGGTCAGCTCTCTCAGCAGAACGGCGATTTCAATCGGTTGTGCAGGTGGCGGCTCGAAGTAGAAACCCGGTCTGGGCTCCGGCGGATCCATGGCCTCGACCAGTTCCAGGGCGGTTTTACCGTCCTTGTTTTTGGCGTTCAGGTCAGCACCGTGCTCGACAAGGGCGCGCACGATATCCGGGTTCAGTGCCTTGGCCGCAATGTGCAAGGCGGTATCCTCGTTGGGTCCACGCACGCTGACATCGGCTCCGGCCTCCAGCAACATGCTGACAGCGGTCACCGGATCACGTGTGCCTGCTTCACGGAATTCAGGAGGACCATTACGCAGGTCGTTGGGGCCACCGGAAACGCCCACGCCCTTGCCACCATTGATCGCCATCATCAGGGCCGAGCGGCTTTCCACTTCCACGCTCATGTTGATACCCGTGGACTTGCTTTCGCTCGCCGGTTTCCAGTTGGGATTCGCGCCATGGGCAATCATGAGCTTGAGTCCCTCGGTATCCGCTGCCTTCGCGGCACGGTACAGCGGTGTAGCATCGACCTTGATGTCGCAACACATGGACTCGTTATGCATTTGCATGTTGAAAGCCTTGTTCGGGTCGGCACCGGCATCAAGCAGCATGGCGGTCAGTTCAATCGCTTTCAGGGAATTCTCATGATCCCAACGGTAGACAGTGCCGTCTTTGGCACGCCAGTCCGTGGTGGCATCGCGCATCTCGGTGATATAGAACAGGGAACCGTCATTGGCATCCGCACCCAGCTCAAGCAACAGTGCCGCAGTATCGAAACGGTCATTCACGATAGCCAGCATCATCGGTGTGGAACCATCGCCATTACGGGCATTGATATCCGCACCATTTTCCAGCAGCAAACGCATCATGGCTTCGTCACCATTGCGGGATGCCCAGTGCAGCGGGACAAAGCCGCCACTGGGAAAATCAGCATTTTTGCGTTCAATGAGGGAATTGACCCGGGCATGCTGATTGGGGTTCGCACCGGCTTTTAGCAGCGACTGGACCATCTCGATATGCCCCTCCGCTGTGGCCCACATGATGGCGGTCTGTTCATCCACCGGTTCGATGGCATTCGGGTCCGCGCCGGCATCCAGTAAAATCTGCAACGCTGCCCGGTTACCCGAGCGGGCGGCAGCCATGATGGCAGGTTCGGTATTCAGGTCGGGACGTTCCAGGCTGGCACCGCTGTCGAGCAGCGTGGCAATCATTTCAGCATTGCCGTAACGGCTGGCCTGGACCAGAGGAGAAAGATCGAGGTGGTTGGCCATGTCGGGATCGGCGCCGGCTTGAAGCAGCATTTGCACCAGCCCGATGGAGTTGTTGTACACGGCCCACAACAGTGGCGTGGTACCGTCGGGTTCAGACAGGTTGGCATCCATACCGTCGGCAAGCAATTGCCGGGACCGCGCCAGATCGTCATTCCTAGCGGCCTTGGCAATCGCGCTCGAGGCATGGGTATCTTGATGAAAACCGGCGGTCAGCAGGAGTAATGTGACGGCCAGAACCGAAGCCAAATTCCTTTCGTGAATATGCACGAATCGCATATATGCAATCCCCCCATCTGTAAATGATGGCAGTCTCGAGACCAGGGTTATGCAACTAATGCGTAATGATGCCAGCCTTGGACAGACTGCACTTCTCTTTTTTATGTAATTCTTGTTTCTTCTTCTTAATACTGCTTGCTACTGCAAGAAACAGTGCTCATTCCGCTTTGTCTGGTCTTCCGGTCTATACCCCTGCACCGAAAAGCCACGGAATGCTCCAAATAATGCCATATGGTAGTGCAAGGCGCAAAGGATTCCGGACTGACCGATCAGTTTTTATGCGCCTCAGTACCAAAACCGCCATAAACGCTATCATACTGATTTTATTATGTATTTTTGTCAACTAATCCCTGCTGGCGAGCAAATTGTTCACAAAAACCACACAAAATGTCCGGCTTTTAGGGGATTGCCTGTACTCAATCGCTTTAGGGATTTGCCGCTGAAAGACGATCTTGCTGCTCGGCCTGCAAGCTTTCAATGAGCGCGACCGTTTCGGGACGATCCACCGGCGGGTGGGTGGCCAGAAAGACACCATGCGCCCAGGTCGCTGGTGTGCGCCCGACATTGTCCTCGATATCCATTTCGGCACCGTGCTCAGCCAGCCAGCGAATGATGTCGTTCAAGCCGCGATTGGCTGCACCATGAACCGCGGCAAGCCCCAGATCATTCTGGGCATTCACGTCATTGCCCAGGGAATGAGCCAGCTTGACCGCTTCGAGCAGGGCTTCGTCACCCTCGTCGAAGGTCTGGGCCACGGTCCAGTTGATGCCGGCAGCGGCCATTAACGGCGTGGTGCCATTGAAGGATTTGATGGTGGCGTCGGCATCGTGTTCAACCAGCAATTTCATGGTGGTGATATCGCCGGAAAGGGCTGCGCGGTGGAAAGCAGTCTGGCCAGTGACATCGTTCCACTGCAGGTTACCCAGGCGGGTGATCCAGCGTTTGACCGGCAGCACTTCCTGGATGCGGGCATTGGGATCAGCGCCCCGTTCCAGCAAGCCTTTGACCAGGGCCAGAACGGCTTTGCGATCGACGCCATTGTCAGCGAGAGGGCCGCGCTTTTCGAGATTGCGCAGATCCACTGCGGCATACAGCGGACTCTGACCAAACCAGTCGGTGGCATTGATATCGGCACCCTGCTCGATCAGGTACCAGGCCACATCGAGGTGATCTGTGTGTTCGCCGGGCTGTACCGCCACGGAGCCATTGATGATGGCCGTCAGCAGCGGTGTCGTGCCATTGGCATCAGCCTGCTCCAGGTCGGCTCCCGCCTCGACCAGTAATCGGGTTGTTTCCAGGTCACCCTGGCGGGCAGCATAAAGCAGCGGTGTTTTGGCACCGCCGAGAGCTTCGCGCTGACCATGTTTCGGGTAACCGCCCCAGTTCACACCCACACCATGTGATGCCCTGACGTTTTCGGGCAAGCGCCAGGATGGCGGCTCAGCAGGCAGACCCTGGGCGTTCACATCAGCACCTGCTGCCAGCAGCATGGCGACGACTTTAGGCGATCCGGAACGCACACCCACCATCAGGACGGACTGTTCACGTTGCGGTTCGCGGTAATTCACGTCCGCGCCTTTGGCAAGGAGGGCCTTGACGATACCAGGCTCGCCACTGCGGGCGGCCAACATCAGCGGTGTTTCACCTGCGACATCGGGGGTGCTGATATCCGCACCGTGGGCCAGCAGCAGTTCAACCATGGCCACATCGCGATTCTGAATGGCAAGACTCAAGGCCGGCACATCCAGGCCATTGAGCTGATTCACATCGGCACCGGCTTCCAGCAGACGCTCGGTCAATTCCAGTTCTTCATAATGCACCAGCCAGTGCAAGGCCGGCGTGGCGTGCGGCCCCATGGCATTCGCATCGGCACCACGCTCTGACAGCAGTGCACGAACGACGTCAAGTTCGCGCTGCATGGCGGCAACGGCCAGCCTATCATCGGCCTGTGCAGCCAGCGGCAGCAACACACTGCCTGCCAGGGCACACCAGAAAAGCTGTCTTTTCATCGCAAGCACCTCAGATTGTCAGTGCGGCAGTACTGTCGCCGAAAGAATTGGCCGGAATATCGAGTTTTTCAAACATGCCTGCCAGCAGATTGGCCATGGTTGTCCCATGGCCGGCCCGAATATGACGACCACCCTGCAAACGGCCGGAAGCGCCACCGGCAAGCAGCAACGGCAACGGATCATGGTCGTGCTGGTTGGAATTACTCATGCCGCTGCCGTACACCACCATGGAGTGATCAAGCAATGTTCCGTCACCATCAGGGGTTTCACTGAGCTTCTTCAGGAAATAGGCAATAGTGGAACTGGTATGGAAAGCATTGAGTTGTGCCAGGCGTTCAATATTGGCCGGCACTTCCGAATGATGCGACAGGTTATGGAAGGGCTCGTTGACCCCGCTTTCGCTGAACACCTCATTGCTGACCTCGCGGGCCACCATGAAGGTCGAAATACGGGTAATTTCCGCCTGCCAGGCCAGCGTCAGCAGATCAAACATCAGTTTGGAATGCTCGACAAAACTGTTGGGAATGCCCACCGGTTTGCCCGGCACATCCAGGTCATTCACACCGGAGGCACTGGCCAGTTGCAGGCGACGCTCGATTTCACGTACGTCCTCCAGGTAGCGCTCCAGTCGATACTTGTCGGCAGACGGCAAGGTCTGCTGCAGTTTGGCCACATCATCGACCACGGCATCCAGCAGGCTCTGCTTCAGTTCGGCACGGGCAATCCGTTCTTCCGCTGTGCTGCCGTCACCAAAGAGGCGTTCAAACACAATCTGCGGATTCTGCTCCATGGGCAGCGGCGTTTCCGGCGTCTGGTAGGAGATCGAGCTGCCTTCGTCCAGTGACAGTTCCAGTGTCGGAATCGGTGTTTCCTGGCCGATATGCTGGGCCACGAACTGGTCAAAGGAGGTCGGCGAAGGGCCGGTGCCTACAGGCACATTGGTCAGCCAGGTCGCCGATGAACGGTTATGGTTGGCACCGGCTGAAGCGTCATCGCCGTAGGCTGCCGGCAGGCGCAGATCGCTGATGACATTCAGGTGTTCACGGAAGGGCTCAAGCGATTTCAGTGTTTGCGGAAACTCGAAACCGGTGCCATCGGTTGATGGTGTCCAGTATTTCATGACCGCACCGTGCGCAATGTAAATACAGGCCAGTCGTGTTTTGGGCATGCTGAGACTCTGGGCAGAGGCACCGGCCGGAATCATGGCTTCCAGCAAGGGCAAGGCAATGACACTGCCGCCACCGCGAATAAAGTGACGACGTGACAGATGTTTCTTGGTCAGGAATTTCATAGGGTGCTCTTGTCTCGATTAACGACCGGCCACATCAGTGTCCGGGGTTTCAGCAATTTTAAGGCGGAAGGGATCACTTTCGACAATACGCATCACGATATCAGAAAAGCGGTAATCACTGCCTGAGGTTTCAGCGGCAATCTTGCGCACGGCAGACATGTCATGCGCATGCAGGTGACGACCCAGCGCATAGCTCAACATCTTTTCGATAACGGTGGATGCCACGGCATCGCCCCGTTCCAGCAGCGCGTTGCGCAGGGTAACCGGGCCGTTGATTGGCGTGCCATCAATCAGGTTGGTATTGGTGTCCAGGTCATAGCCATTTTCCTGGGTGCGCCAGCGACCGACCAGGTCGAAGTTTTCCAGCGCCAGACCGATCGGGTCCATGATCTGGTGACACGAGGCGCAAGTGGGATTGGCCCGATGCAGTTCCAGGCGGTCGCGCAGGGTGTTGATGACTGCACCCTCGGGCGCTGTTTCATTGGTCAGATCGGTTTCCACACCGGGAGGCGGTGTCGGCACGGGCGCGCCCAACAAGTCCTCGACAATCCAGGCTCCGCGCACGACCGGCGATGTCCGGTTGGCCACGGAGGTGGCTGTCAACACACTGCCGTGACCCAGCAGGCCGCGGCGAGGACTGTCCTCGGGAAGCGGTACACGGCGCATGTAGTCACCGCGGACACCTTCAATACCGTAATGGCTGGCCAGCTGGCTGTTCAGCCAGGTGTAATCGCTGTCCAGGAAACCAAGAATGCCGCGATCCTCACGCATGATGTCCATGAACAGCAATTCGGTCTCCTGCTTGAAAGCATCGCGCAATTGCGGGTTGAAGGCGCGGTCTTCAGGTTGGGCCGCATCAAGCTCACGCAGCATCAGCCACTGGCCGGCGAAATTTCGCACCAGGGCTTCGGCCTTGTCATCACGCAACATGCGGCGCACCTGGTCTTCCAGCACAGCGCTTTCACGCAGGCGTCCGGCGCTGGCCAGTTCCAGCAGTTCGGCATCAGGGATGCTGCTCCAGAGGAAGAACGACACGCGCGAGGCAAGTTCGATGTCATTCACGGCATAAATCTGTCCAGGCGCTAGGTCGGTTGGCGCATCTTCTATTTGGTAAAGGAAGCGTGGATCCATCAGCAGGCGGGCAATGGCGTACTGGATACCGGTTTCAAAACCTTCCAGCTTGTCGCCCCTGTCATAAAAAGCCATCAGTTCGTTGACCTCCGCCGCGTCGGCGGCCACCGGTTTGCGCCAGGCACGGGTCGCCAGGCTGGTGAGAATCTCGCGGGCACAAGGCTGGGCTGCTTCCAGGGTGCGCGGATAACAGCTGAAAATGGCCCGGCGGCTGGGCGTGTCACCTGGACCACTGATGTCAAACGGGCCATTGATCTTGATGTTGCTGACCGAACCCAACTTGAGGTAATTGTCAAAATAATCATCCGCCCCGATGCAGCGTTCAACATCCTGCAAGGCTGCCGCGATGGTGTGACTGCCGGCGCTGATCGGCAGCTGGAAATTACCGGGGTCTTCGACCTCCAGCAATTCGCCATCTATACTGACCACCAGCTTGTATCCCTGGGAGCAGTAGAGGTTGCCACCGAAGAAGCCGCCAACGGAAACGCCGATGTTGAACTGGTAGCGGGCATCGAGTGGGAAATTATGCGTAGCCGCCAGGCCGTCACGGGTACCCAGAGGCAGCCCGTCAATGGTGCCGTTGCTGGCATCAAACACTTTCTCGGACGGAATGAGCGTCAGGTCACCCACCGCTTCGCGACTGATGCGCATGGCTGCACTGGCGTAAGCATCGATCAATGTGGGGGACACACTGAGTAAATCAATATTGTTGTCAAACCCTTCCCCATCGGTCTCGGCCGGAATAACTGCCATGATATGGGAGGCGTCAAAATGCAGCAGGTCTCGAATCGCGTTCTGGTATTCCTGGCGGTTGAGCCTGGCCAGTCCTTCACTGCCCGGATCAGGGTTCAGGGCATACTCGGCATCTAGGGCTTCACCCAGATCATCGGTGAACGCATCAAGCACAGCACGGGACGGACGCGGCTTGCCGGCAGGCGGCATCATGCCGGTGCGGACTTTACGGATAACCAGTTCCCAGGTATCAGCATCATTGGCCAGGGCGTCATGATCCATCAGGTCAAATGCCGTACTGCCGGCGAAATCATCCAGGTTATGGCATTCAGTGCAGTACTCGTCGATCAGGTCCCAGTCGACATCTGCCGACGCCTGGCTGGCAGCTAACATACCGGTAATGAGCAGCGCTGCAGACAGAGCATGACACAGTAACGGACTGCGCTTTGCGGGATCACGGAATAAAGACATGTGGTGAATTCCTACTTTGGTATTCATAGTTCTGTTGTTCTGTTGCCCAGTATAACTGGCAGCGTCCCTTTCTCACCTCTTTACTTATTGTTTTTACTGGACTTTTCAGGACATCGTTCGGGCTGAAGTCAGCTTTAAATACGTGACTGGCCTGCGTGCTATTTTTTCAATCAGTCTTTTTACAGGACTTTTAAGACCTTTTCATAAAACGATGCAACAATTAAGGATAAAGCGGAATTTAAAGCAGTGACAGTATGGTCCTGAGGCTGCCTCATCAATGATGGTGCAGTTCACGAGATGTGTGAAAAGAACATACAATGGCGCTTTCCGTTTTAGAACAACAACAAATAACTGGTGGCTTTTTACAGATAACATCTTTATCGCACTTCGACAGGCCACCAACTCCACATAAAGGGAATCCCATGAAAACGTTTTTTACCTGCCTTGCCCTGCTACTGGTTTCTGCCACGGCCAGTGCCGAGAAATATCCAGACGGTTATGCCGATGATCGCGCCGCCATCATCGACCTGCAGAATCGCTACGTCATCGCCATGGACTACTTTGATGCCGACGGCTATGCCGCTGTCTTTGCCGAAAACGGCGTACTGGACTGGGCCCGCGGCGAGGTGATTGGCCGGGAAGCGATTCGTGAATTCATGTCTTCCGGCACCTACGACCTGCGCACCATGGGCTTCCAGCCGGCCACCACCCCTGATGGCCGTGAGTGGCCCTCCACTGTGCGCCACCTGGTCACCAACCAGGTCATCACCGTCGACGGCAACAAGGCGAAAGCCATCACATACTGGATGAACTATGCCAACAACGCCGACCGTCGCCAGATTCAGTGGCTCAGCTTTGGCTCATGGGAAGACGAATACGAGAAGATCGATGGCGAGTGGTACTTCACCCTTCATCGCATTTTCAATGAGGGTAACCCGAATACTTTCACGGCAGGTCAACCGAATCCACTCATCACGGAGTGAATAAGACTCGCTCTTGCCCAGTTCACGGCTGCCGGCACTGATTTTTTCCACCTCTGGTGTCAGTGCCGCATCCGTTGCCGGCCATGTACCGGATTTTACCGGCCTACCCCTTTTCCCGGCGATGACAAGGCCACACACAACGGCTTCTTATAACCTCATACCACGCTGGTACCGGCATCATGACCATCGGCATCCGATACCCAGCCGGGGGAACCCGCGAATGACACAGGCAAACTGGCACACAAAAACCTGCATTGCCGCTATACTCCCAGCCTGACCTTCCTTTTCCAAGTATTCGTCATAGTGATTCCTGCGGTACTACTCAATCTCGGCTTCTTTCTGGTCTGCACGTTGGTCCTTTTCCGTCTTGCCAGGACAAAAACCAGCCTGTCGCGCCGGGTGCTGATCGGCCTGGTGTTTGGCAGCGCTTTCGGTTTTTTCCTGCAATTCGTATACGGCTTTGACACACCAATCGTCGAACAAACCCTCGCGTGGACCAACGTGGTAGCCAATGGCTACGTGAATCTGCTGCGCCTGATAATTATGCCCTTGATTCTCATCACGATGATCGCCTCGATTCTCAAGGTTGGCGAGATCAAAACCCTGGGCAGTATTGGCAGCCTGGTCGTCGCGGTCTTGCTGGTCACCACGATGATTGCCGCCCTGATCGGCGTGCTCATGGCCGAAGTTTTCGGCTTAACTGCTGAGGGGCTGACAGAAGGTGCCGCGGAGCTGGCAAAAGCGCAGGAACTCAGCAGCCGTCCGCAGGGAGTAGCCAGCCTCAGTATCCCCGACTTGCTGGTGAGCTTTGTTTCCACCAATATTTTTGCCGACCTGACCGGTGCCAGGGATGTGTCGATTATTTCGGTCGTGATTTTCGGCCTGCTATTTGGTGTAGCCGCCATGCTGGTCGCGGAGGAAAACCCCGAACGTGGTGCCAGTATTCGGCAGTTTGTGACGACTACCCAGGCCGTTGTGATGCGCTTTGTAAAACTGGTAATCGCCATGACGCCTTACGGGGTGCTCGCGCTGATGACGCGCGTTATTGCCTGCTCCGATGGTGGCGCCATACTGTCCTTGATCAGCTTTGTCATTGCCTCTTACCTTGCCATCTTCCTCATGTTTGCCGTGCATGCCCTGATCATTCGCCTGACGGGCAACAACTTGACGGATTACCTCAGGTCAATATGGCCACTGCTGACTTTTGCCTTTACCACTCGCAGCTCGGCGGCCGCCATACCCCTGTCGATCAGAACACAGGTGGACGAACTGGCTATTCCGGCTCCGATTGCCAATATTGCCGCTTCTTTTGGTGCCACCATCGGCCAGAACGGTTGTGCTGGCATCTACCCGGCCATGTTGGCCGTAATGGTGGCGCCCACTGTCGGCCTTGAAATCGATGCCCAGTTCATCGCCACACTGGTCCTGATCATCGCCCTCGGTTCCTTTGGTATTGCCGGCGTTGGCGGCGGGGCGACCAACGCGGCCCTGGTCGTGCTGCCCGCGATGGGCATGCCAGTAACCATGGTGGCCCTGTTGATCTCGATTGAGCCATTGATTGATATGGGCAGAACGGCGCTTAACGTGAACGGGTCGGTGACTGCCGGGTTGGTCGGTAAACGGTTTTTGAACATTCCTGGACCTCAGGAAGCAGCGACAAAGTAGAAAATTGCTTAAGCAGGAATAAAAAGCCGGGAAGAATCCCGGCTTTTTGTTTTTGGTGGGTCATGTTGGGTTCGAACCAACGACCATCGGATTAAGAGTCCGGTGCTCTACCAACTGAGCTAATGACCCAAACTTGGAACACTACTCTGATCTACATCAGGTTTGTCTTCAATCTTGCTGAGCAGGCCCTGCGGGCTGGTGCTCTTCCGGCCTCAAACACAGCTTGAGGCGTTCGTCCTGCGCTCAACGCTGTCACGTTGAATACGCTTGTCCTCACCCAGCTGAGCAATCGCCATCTTGTTCGATGGCTCACCATGCTGGCCTCCGGCGAGGCCGGCATTATACCTGAAATTGGCTTTTAGTCAGCTTCGTAGCCGTACTTTGTGATTAGGCTTTTGCCGGTGTCACTTTGTACGAATATTAGAAAGCGCTGGGCCACTTTTTTATCTTTCGCGTCAGTCAGCAGTACCGCATCCTGGCTAATGGGGTCGTACATATTCTGCGGGATGATCCAGCCACTGCCGCGTTGGATGCGGCCGTTGTCGATGACCTGGGACAGGGCCACGAAGCCAAGCGGGACGTTGCCGGTGTCGACATACTGGTAGGCCTGGGTGATGCTTTCGCCGGTGACGCGATTGTTGGCAGTGATGCCTTGCGCGGCCAGTTTGGCCAGGACCTGTTCAGCGGCCAGGCCGTAGGGGGCCAGGCGAGGGTTGGCCAGGACGATACGCTGACTGGCATTGGCACGCAACGCGGCGCCATTTTCCACCGGTATGGCGGCATCGGCTGACCAGAGCACCAGTTTGCCACGGGCATAGGTGAAGCGGCTTGCCGCATCGGCCTTGCCGGCGCTCACCAGGGCAGCCGGTTTGTCCTGGTCGGCGGAGAAAAACAGGTCAAAGGGGGCCCCGTTCATGATCTGGGCGTACAGGCGACCGGAGGAACCGAAGGTCACCACCACGTGATCGCCCGTTTCCTCCTCAAAAGCTGCAGCCAGCTCCCGCATCACCGGCGTGAAGTTGGCGGCCACGGCCACAGTGATTTCTCCGGCCAAACTGGCGGGTGAGAGCAGGCATAAACTGACGAGACAGGCGCTAATGAGCTTGGCGGGATTCATGACAACTGGCCTTGGTAATCTCTTAAAGAGACTCTTATACTACCGGGCACTCCATTAAAAACACCTGAATAATAACAGCAACGGAGAGGGGACAGGGAAATGCAATGCCACCGCAACAGGCTCGTCTGCCTGATGGCTACCGCCATCACCTTAATCACGCTCACGACCACAACATCAGCCCAGCAAAGTGTCGGCCGTGGTGCGCCCGACCCCATGATGCCGGAAAACCTGGTGGGTACCGAAACCAAGGGTTGGTGGGCCGGTGCCGGCATTCCGCCTGAGTATCCCCCGATCTATGCCACCAGAGATGGCGAAATTCCGGCAGGTGTGGACCCGCTGCCGGTGGACATTTTCGGCACCCGGGATTTTTATAAGGACGAGGACCTCTGGTTCGACAAACGCTACTACAAGTGCAACTCCCCGTCCGGGCTGGAACAGATCTGGGGCGCCTATGAGGTCGCCATGGTCGGTGACAATCCGCCGGTAACTGCGGCCTGGGGCTTTTGTGACCGCGATTACCCGCGCGAGGAAATTGTCAGCCCCTACCCTTTCCGCACCGCGGCAGCGCATTATCAGGCCCTGCTAAAGGAAACCAAAGCCAAAGGCGGTCCCACAATTCACACCCAGGCCACGCTCCCCGACTGGAACGGTCGTTATGACCGCCGCAAGGATAAAAACGCCACCTGGTATTACGGCGCAATCACCCAGGTTCCTACCTACCTGACCCTGCTGACCCCGGAATACCAGCGCCGCTTTGTTCAGCAGATGTACCACTATACCGGCAGCAGTGCCCCGCAGTGGCCGGGTTCCTATTGCTGGCCGGAGGGCTTCATGCGACGCCTGGCCCAGTATGGCGGCAGTAGCGTCCAGATTCTGATGACCCCGGACATGGTGCTTGATATGCGCAATGCCGCCAAGACCACGCTGACCCAAATCCAGATCGGCCGCGAATTCGACATGAGTGGTGTTGTGCCCCGGCTGGGTCCGGATGTGCCGCAGTGGTTTGGCGAAACCATCGGCTTCTGGGACGGCGATGCCCTCATCACCTGGACGTCCAATGTGCAAGGCTGGATTTCCCATGGCGGCTTTGAATTCAGCAACAAGTTCCAGACCATCGAGATCTATACTCCTTTCGCCGACGAGCGCGGCGAGGGCCTGAAACATGAAATCATCATGTATGACGAGGAAGCCTTCGCCGATCCCCTGCGCATCGTGCAGCACATGGACAAGACCCGTGAACTCAACGAAGGCGATCCCATGGTGTACATGGAATGTGTTGCCACCAACTATCCCATCGATGGCCTGGCGACACCGACCACACCGGGATACACGCTTGAATACGACATGCCGAACATTCCCGGCCGGCCATGGGCTGACATCTGGGAGAAGTATCATGAGGAAGGCATGGAGCAACCCGAAGAGGAAGATTTTTTCAGCTTCGAGTAAGCGGATTTGAAAAGAGCCTTGTAAAAAGGGACACCAGGCCGGGCTGGACAGGTTGAAGGGACCTGTTTACTCTATCCTGGACAATAAAAATAAACAAAGAGCCTTTCAAGGCCATCACTAAAGTCTTTGCTTGGGGGAAACAACGTGCATAAACGACTTTATACCCGCCTGCCATTTACCTGCATGGCTACCATACTGACAGGCCTGTCATTGTGGCTGGCAGCCACCACGGCAACCGCCCAGATCAATGGCTTTACCGGCCCTGTCCTGGAAGCGATTTCACCTGAGCGCGAATTTGCCACCTCAGATGAGCATTACCAGTACTTGCTCGATAAAGCCAATGGCGGTACCAAGCACACCTGGGAAACCCTGCCACGCTGGGATGGTCTCTGGTATACCGCCGGCAACAATCACATGGATCTCTTCATCGACGGCGGCCTGCGCGGCGGTACCGTCAAAGAAGGTGTGCTAACCCCGGCCTACGAGGCTGCCTACAAGGAACGCTGGCGCCAGCAGCAGGAAGACGGCCAAGTCGGTTACGACCGCCTGACCCATTGCGAACCGGCTGGCATGCCGCGCTGGTTGCTGGAACCCTACAACCACGAGTTCATCAACACCTTGAACGAGTCCTGGTTCATCAATGATTTTGCCAACAGTATTCGCCGCATTTATATCAACAAGGAACACACCAACCTCGCGGAAATGAACGGTGCGCATTCCTGGTTCGGCGACACCATCGGCTTCTGGGATGGCGAAAAGCTCATCACCAACACCAAGTACCTGCGCCCGGCCGACTTCACACGCTGGTCTCCCATGACCAGCAATCAACTGGAAACCGTTGAAACCTGGGAACTGAAACAGTTTGGTGAGGAGACTCGCCTGGTTGTCCAGGTCACCATGTACGACAAGCATGCCTTCCTGAAACCGCTGAATTTTGTCTACGCCTTTCGTCCGGCCCCCGAACTGGAAGAAATCGGTTATCGCGTGCAGCACTGGGAATGCGAAGACAGTAGCAATTCGTACCTGGATGAAAATGGCCTGACCAATTTCTACCTGCCAGGTGAGCCGGGTTACAAGGATCCGCGCGGTGCCACCCTGTTCCCCGAACTGCCCGGTCAGACACCGGACCCGTTCAGTGATCCGGCACTCGAACAATAGTCAAAGAGACAAGAGACAAGAAGATGATGAAAACTTCAATTTCGAAAACGAGCTACCA
>JBMTQX010000061.1:0-17916 GCA_049446715.1 Pseudohongiellaceae bacterium | reverse complement strand
TAAGAACACTGTAAGAACAAAAACACATCAGTTTCAGAAATGCCATAACCCTGCTTTCAATTGCAATTGAGGATAGCTTCATGAACGCGCAAAATAACTTACCGTCCCGCCTGCACCACAATGCTTATGTGGTGAAAGATCTCGAGAGAACCCGCCAGTTTTACGAGGACATGTTGGGCCTGCCGCTGACGGCAACGTGGTGTGAAAAAACCGACCTCTTTGGCAAGGAAAGAACCTATTGTCACTGTTTCTTCAGCATCGGCGATGAAAGCTCACTGGCATTCTTCCAGTTTGCCGATGATGAAGACCAGTCCCAGTTTGGCCCCGAATTGCCGATCTCAGGCTTTCGTCACATTGCCCTGAAAGTGGAGCAGGATCAGCAGGACAGGCTCGTACAGCTGGTCAAGGATTCCGATTACCCCGAGGACAAGCATTACTTCCTGGAGCATGGCTATTGTCACTCGCTTTACATCATCGATCCGGACGGCCTGATTGTTGAATTCTGTACAGATCACCCGGATGTGGAAAAGATCAATGCTGAAGTGGCTCCCAAAGCCCACAGTGAACTCAAGCGTTGGCTGGCCGGTGATCACACACCAAATAATGAAGCCTATCATCGCGAACAGTCGGTCTGATTGAGCGATTTTCACGGTCAACAGTTCCCAAAAGAGACTGATAAAACCCGGCCTGCGCCAGCAGAGCCGGGTTTTTTTACACTGGGGCATGAATTGTGGAAAGTCTATGTAAGCTACAGAAGTTTGTTGGGATAAATACCTGAATTTTGGTAGATTGTCTAAGAATGTTCCGGTTGACCTAAAGCATCTGTTGGCTGCCGGGAGTGCCAAAGTGTCGGCTCGTTCAGTTCATGTACAGTAGCGTGCGCACTACAATAAAAAATATGAAGCGATGACGGTTGTTCTGTTCAGCCTGTCAATTTGAAACAAAGCAGGTTGTCAGTAGGCCGTTTTAAAACGTAAAGTTTGAAAACCTAAGAAATACCTAAGTTATACTTAAGATATACCAAGGAAAGTTGAAAGTTACAGCTGGAATTTTCGGGAAACAGCGAGA
Source organism: Pseudohongiellaceae bacterium (assembly GCA_049446715.1). Classification (GTDB taxonomy): domain Bacteria; phylum Pseudomonadota; class Gammaproteobacteria; order Pseudomonadales; family Pseudohongiellaceae; genus Eutrophocola. Next base: position 16,848 of record JBMTQX010000061.1, on the reverse strand, counting down.
TTCAGCGTGGGGGATTCAGCCAAACGTTATCAGTTAAAAACCGCGTCAAAGGCAAAAGCACAATGATGCCAATAGCCATGACCTCGGGAATACTGATCGTTTGCAGCCGGGGATGCCATTGCGGCATTCAACCTCACCGCCGTTTTATACTGCTCCCGTTTCCGGATTTACAATTAATGTCTAGTTGGAGTCATTACCAATGTATCAACGCTTAATCAGAAGTCTGGCTGTCATCGTGGGACTGGGAATGCTTTCAGGTATTGCCGTTGCACAGGAAGGGCATCCGCTGAAAGGATCCTGGATCGGTGAATGGTCCGGCAACACAACCCATGGGGAATTTGTCCTGCTCGTGATGGATTGGGACGGTGAGAAAGTCACTGGCATGATCAATCCGGGCACTGACAACATGGACATCGAGAGTGTTGATCTTGATCCGTCTGATTGGTCGGTTGAAATCAAGGCTGGCGGCTACACTATTGATGCCGAAATCCAGAGCCTGGAACTGCCTTCCCGCTCTCTGGTAGGCACCTGGCGCAGCAGCAACGGCCGTGGTGATTTTGAAATTGTCAGGCAGTAAGCCGGACAGCATTTCAAACCCTATAGAATCCTTATTAGGTAAGCTGGATAAGCTCGTTATGAAAGATAAGACAACTCTGAATGCGTTCAGGCAGACCTGGAAATTGGCAGTTGCGACCTTGTTGCTCGGCTGCTTTCACGGCGCAGCAGCGCATCATCCCATTCAGGGCAAGTTTGACCCTGAACAATCGGCTACCATGGCCGGCGTCGTCACCAAAGTGGATTGGCGTTCTCCTCATGTGCACGTTTTCATGAACGTCAATGAAGGTAACAACGTGGTGAACTGGGCAGTAGAACTGGAGAATCCGTACATACTGATTGCCAACGGCTGGGATGACAACTCCCTGCAGCCCGGCGACATGATTCGTGTATCCGGGATGAAGGCACGTAACGGCAGCCGCCAGGTTTGGGGTGATGAAGTCGTGATGGCCGAAACCGGTCGTTCTGTGTATGCCGTATCAGATACCTCACCGCCCAAGCCGCTGGCAAAACGTCCTGTGCCACGCTGGCCTGACAACAATCGTCCGGTTCTGGGTGCATCGCCTGGTGGCGTTGGCGGCCTCTGGAGCTATCCGACCGAGAAAGTGCTGGTAGAAGACGGTGTCGACGTTACCATGGATGAATACGGCCAACTCGAGAATATTGCCGATGCCGGCAAAGTGGCGCCGATGCAGGACTGGGCGCTGGCCCGTTATGTCCACCGCCAGGAAAGAAACCTGATGGATGATCCGATGTACCTGGATTGCAAGCCACCGGGTGGCCCGCGCCAGTACCAGTCCGATCTCGGCTTCCAGCTGATAGAAGATCGCAAGAATGACCGCATCTTTGTCCTGCTGGGCAGCGGCAACCGCAATTACCGCATCATTCACATGGATGGCAGAAACCAGGTTGGACTTGTCACCGGTGATGATGATAATCCGCTTTTTTACGGACGCTCCACCGGCCGTTGGGCTGGCGATACCCTGGTAGTTGAGACCACAGGGTTCAATGAAGGCTTCTGGTTTACCAACGGTGGTCTGCCGCATACCGACATGCTTACCATGGAAGAACGCTTTACCCGTAGTGACTTTGACACCCTGCATTACGAAGTCACCATCAATGACCCCGGCGCATACACCCGCCCATGGACAGCCAGCTGGGACCTCAGCTGGGTAGGTGGTGCAGGGCTGCCGTTCTCACTTTGTCAGCACAACAGGCAATAACCCAGGATCAAACGAGGAAATTACCATGAAACACCTGATCAATTTTTTTATCGCCGGTCTTTTTCTGATTGCCGGCAGTGCGTTTGCTCACCACTCTTTTGTGGCTGAGTTTGACTCCAACAAACCCATCAAGCTTGAAGGTATTGTGACTAAGGTTGAATGGACCAATCCGCACGTTTGGATTTATCTGAACGTGAAGAATGAGGAAACCGGAGAAGTGGTCAACTGGGGCGCCGAGCTGGGTCCTCCCCATGGTCTGCAGCGTCGTGGCTGGAGAAGGAACACGCTGAGCATCGGTACCCCGATCAGCGTAGACGGTTTTCTGGCCCGCAACGGCAGCCCGCGTGTGAATGCCCGCAGCGTTACCCTGGCAGCCACCGGCACATCACCGGGACAAACTCTGGACGCCGAATCCAGTATCGGCAGCGGCCAGCAGTAATCACAGCATTTCCGGAGGTTAGAACGTGTTACTCCCCAAAAAATTCACCCGGGTAATCGCAGCAGTCAGTCTGCTTGCCCTGGGTACAGGTGGCGCCATACAGGCACAACCGAACCAGCAAGCCGAGGAATTCGGTCCTGCCCCGCGCAATGATGCCGGTCGGGTTGTTCTTGGTGGCTCCAACCCAGAAGAAAAGGGGGTATGGACCCCGGTGTTCGGTATCTTCGATCCGATCGCCCCACTGGAAGTGGTGCCTTTCAAGCCCTGGTCCGAAAAGCTGTATGCTGATCGTCAGTTGCATGAACTGGAGCCGCACGCCCGTTGCAAGGCATCCGGTGGTTCACGCCAGTTCCTGACACCTTACGGTGTCGAATTTGTGGAAATTCCGGAGCTGCAGAAACTGTATATCTTTGATATCGGGGGGCCGCATACCTTCCGTGTCGTTCACATGGACGGCAGGTCACATCCGGTCGATTCGGAACCCAGTAACTATGGACATTCCATAGGCTGGTGGGAAGGCGACACGCTGGTCGTCGATACGGTTGGCTTCAACGAAGACTTCTGGTTCGGCAGACGTGGCCTGCCTCACACAGAGCATCTGCATCTGGTTGAGCGCTTCACCCGTTATAACTCCGGTCGTATCGATTACAAAATCACGGTGGATGATCCGGCGACCTATACGGCTCCGTTCACCGGTGGTTTCAATCTGCGCTGGCAGGAAGACCAGGAACTGTTCGAATATATTTGCCAGCAGGCTAACTACGCTGACGAATTGATGGTGGGACAGGAGTCCGATGCTGTCGACAGAAGCAGCCCGATTGTGCCCTGAGTCCTGCAACATTTGCTGCGCCCCGATCCTGGGAGTGTGTTTTAACCCGCAGCATTGATGTCACACAAACAAAAAAAACCGGTGCTGAAAGGCACCGGTTTTTTTATGGAACGCCGTCAGGTCAGGGCAGCAAATGTTTAACCTCGGACGACATGTTCACCGTATTATGCTGCTCGTAGGCTTCATGGTTTTTTGCCAGTTTGGCTTTGTCATAGATGTAATTGACCATGATGCCGGCACTTTGTCTGAGACCATTTTCTGACAGGTCGGCCTGCCAGTTGATTTTGCCGAGGATCGCGCCATTACCCAGATGGAATCGGGCGACCGGGCAGGCAGGTTTGTCGCGACTCTTCACTTCCACGAGATAATAGGCACAGGCCTTCATCATGATGGCCTTGAGATGATCATCATCGACTATTTCCTTGGTAGGGTGGTCCAGTAAAGCCTCTATCTGGCGGCGATCAGATTTGTCCAGGAACTCCAGCTCCTGGTAGGCACCCCTGAGCCAGTGACTGAAACGGGGCAGGGGTGACAAGGTGGAATAGGTTTTGATGCCGGATATTTCCCGCTCGAGTTTTTCCACCACCTGCTTGATCAGCAGGTTGCCAAATGAAACGCCGCGCAATCCATTCAGGCAGTTATTGATGGAATAGAAAATAGCGGTTGAATAAGTGGCATCAGGATCGGCCTTCACGTCCTCCCTGAGCAGTTCCTTGACGTCCGTACTGATCTCGTTGGTCAGCGCCACCTCGACAAAAATCAGGGGTTCATAGGGCATGACCGGGTGGAAAAAACCGAAGCAGCGACGGTCCACTTCAAGGCGGCGTCGCAGGTCATCCCAGCCATCAATTTCATGGACGGATTCATACTCAATCAGTTTTTCAAGCACGACAGCCGGGGTTTCCCAGTCAATGCGCCTGATGTCCAGAAAACCGCGATTGAACCAGGAGCGAAACAGGTGCAGCAGATCATTGTCGATGGCTTCAAACTCGGGATGCTTGCGCAGGGTGTTGATGATGTCCTCGCGCATGGCAATTAGGGATTCCGTGCCTTTGGAAGCCATGTTAAGGGCCCGGAACAGTTCCAGCCGGCGTGACTCACTGGCATGGTGGAGTGTCTGTAGGGCTTTCTGGCCGGGATCTGCGGTAAACAGACTAATGGCCTTGTTGACCTGTTCCATGTCGGCCGCCATGTCCTCTGCCAGGAACTGGAAGAATTCCACCTTTTCCCCGTCGCCAAACTGCCTGTAAGCCGACAGGATCTCCTCGGCCAGTGCCACGGAAGAGGCTTCGCCTTTCAGTCCCAGCAGGGCGTGACAGAGATTACCCAGGTGTTCGCTCTTGGGCACATTGTTGCCTGGATAGAGCGCTGACAAGGATTCCAGGCCGAGGCCGGTCAGTTTCTTGACGAGGTTTTTGATAGACACAGCTTTCATGACGTCATCCGCTGGGGAATAGGGTGGTTTGGAGGGGGGTGAGAAGGTTTTAATCCGGCATCAATGACGAGTGGTGATCAATAATCAGCCACGGGTCACCGCTTTTGCGATAAACAAAACTGGAGCGCAGGGGGATGGGTTCATTGTCACCCACCCGTGTTCCGTAGTTGCCGGTATTCACCGCAATGTCACCAAAGACCCGGATATTCATGGGTTCGAGGAAAAACATCTCCAAAACGCCGGGTCGGATAGGCGCAAAATATTCCCGAAAGAGGGTTTTGCCCTTGCGCAAGACCGGTGAGCTGGTGCTATGCAGAATGGCATCTTCAGCATACAGTCCGACCATGACATCGGCATTGCCCTCGCCAATATTCTCGGCCCAGAAATTGGCTGTAGCGCGGATGTCATCGATGTCATCTCCGTAAGCCTGGAGAGAACAGGCGGCAAGCGCGAATACCAGGCCCAGGCGTCGGTATAGCAGGCGCAGGTAGTGATTGGCTGTGAGCCGTGACAGGCATGAAAAAACTGGCATGAAACTGTTCAACGAATCCCCCTTGGATAAACGTTTCCCCGGTCTGACGATCTGACGTCATGAACGATTCCTTTATATCATGACTTGCTTGTACCCAGCATCATGTTCGCGTCAAACCGGCGGGTAGGCTACACTGCTGCGCAAGCCATAATGGAGACCTTTATATGTCCTATGTCGTTGCTCCTGTTCCACAACCTGTGGTTGCTGTCGTCGGGGAAGCGAACAGTTTTCCCGTGCATCGTATTTACTGTGTTGGCAAGAATTACGCTGACCATATTCGTGAAATGGGCTCTGATCCCCAGCGCGACCCGCCATGTTTTTTCATGAAACCAGCCGATGCTGTGACGGCTGGCCCCAATGTCCCTTACCCGCCCGGTACGAAAAACTACCACTATGAAACCGAGCTCGTGCTTGCCATTGGCAAGGAAGGGCGCAACATCAGTGCCGCGGATGCCCAGCCGTACATCTATGGTTATGCTGTGGGTTTTGACATGACCCGTCGCGACCTGCAGATGAAGTCCGGTGGCCTGGGGCATCCGTGGGATACCGGCAAGGGTTTTGATTATTCGGCACCGGTTTCCCCCATTGTGCCCGCCGCTGTGTCGGGTCCAATCACCACGGGACGGCTAAGCCTGATCGTGAATGGCGAGACTCGGCAGGATACCGATATCGCCAACCAGATCTGGAAGAATGCGGAAATCATCGCCGAGTTGTCCAAACTCTTTCTCCTCAAGCCCGGTGATCTTGTTTTTACCGGAACGCCAGCCGGGGTAGGGCCGGTTCAACCCGGAGACAAGCTCGTGGCTACGATAGAAAATGTCGGTGAGCTGGCCATCGAAATCACACCGGGAATGTAGGCGTGCAGAAAGTTAAGGCATGCCCGCCTGACCGCTTTCTGCTAATGTTGCTGTTTCCCTGACTGGCCGACTCATGCAGCCCCGCGTTCATAGCCTGCGCACATTACTGGATCGCCGCTTTGTGGTGGTTTACCTCATTGGAATATCCAGCGGTTTCCCCTGGGTCCTGCACGGTTCTGTACTGGCATTGTGGATGCAGAGTGAAGGCCTGTCCCGTTCGGCCATTGGTTTCATTGGCGCAATTACCGCCAGTTACGCGTTCAACTGGGCCTGGGCGCCATTGATTGACCGAATCCGGCTGCCGATACTGTTCAAGCTGTTCGGCCAACGTCGTTCCTGGATCCTCTTCTGCCAGGGCCTGATCATTATCTTGTTGCTCCTGCTTGGCGGCACCAGTCCGGCCGACAATCTGTTTCTGGTCGGCCTGTGTGCCCTGGGCATAGCCATAGTTTCCGCTAGCCAGGATGTCGCCATTGATGCCTATCGTGTGATGTTGTTCCACCGTGAGGAAATGGATGAAAAGATTCCCTGGGCCTCGGCCATCGCAACAGCCGGCTGGCAGTCAGGTTATGCTTTCATCGGCGGTACGCTGGCACTGATGCTCGGCGGGGAAACCATCGGCTTGCCGTGGCCAACGGTATATCATGTGTTGACGCTGTTTGTGGCGCTGTTGATGGTCACGGTCATGTTTTCCCCTGAGCCCCTGGAACACGAGGCTGCACCAAAACCACTGGGAGCTGACGGCAAGGTGCGCCCGGCCAACTGGCTGAAGGACACCGTGATAGATCCCTTTACCGAATTCTTCAGTCGCTGTGGCTTTAAACTCGCGCTCGGCATCCTTGTGTTCCTGTTCAGCTTTCGGCTTGGCGAGGCCATGCTCGGGCGTATGTCGCTGGTGTTCTATGTGGAGCTGGGTTTCGCGACCGAGCAGATCGCGTTCTACTCGAAGTTCTTTGGCGGCTTCATGACTATCGTCTTCGCCCTGATCGGTGCTTTTGTGAATACCCGTTTTGGTATTGTGCGCGGTATGGTGGTCGGCGGGATCGCCATGGCGTCTTCCAACCTGCTATATGCCCTGATGGCAGAAGTGGGTCCGGAGCCCTGGCTTTTTGTGGTGACGCTGCTGATTGATAACTTTACCCAGGCATTTGCTACTGTCTGTGCCGTGTCGTTCATTTCCTACTTTGCCAGTCGCACCTATACCGGCACCCAGTTTGCCTTGATGACGTCCATCTCCAATTTCGGACGCACCACACTGGCTGCCAGCAGTGGGGCTATCGTGGATGGCCTGGGGGGTAACTGGGCGCTGTTTTTCATCATCACCACGGTCATGGTGATACCGGCGCTGTTGATCCTGATCTGGGTTGGCAAGATGCTGAAAGTCTTCAACGGCGACGCCAGCAAGGATGCTGTAAACACCGGCTAGTCGTGGACTAGGCTGTCCCTAAATGGCCCATTTTCACCCAGAGCAGGCTGTCTGCATCCATGATGGGACAATGGACACTGCCGGGCGGCATACGCAGCCAGGTCCCGGGGCCGTAGCTGCCATACTCATCATGAAAGCCCCCCTCGATGACGAAAATCTCTTCCCCTTGCGGATGCTTGTGTGCAGGGCCGGTGGTGCCTTGCAGCAGCTTCACCAACACCACTGTTTCTGTACCAAACTCATGCAGAGGTAACATCCGGCCACCGTTGTCCAGTGTGCGCCACTCGGCAGCCCTGGTACGCATGGCAAGCCGGGTAGTGTCTTCAGGTGCCATCTGATGCAGCTTGACGAGGATAATGCAGCCTTCCTGGCTGAAGGGGGCGTGGATGAAACCCTTCGGATTGCGGAAATAGGTGCCGGCATGAAAATCGCCGGTTTCATCGGAAAACGTGCCTTCCAGCACAAGAATTTCTTCGCCCAATGGATGATTGTGGCCTCTGAAACTGGCACCGGGGTCATAACGCACGATACTGGTGGCATGGCCGCTTTCGACATCTTCCCGCGCCAGTGGCTTGCGCCAGACGCCCGCGGCCGGGCTGGGCACCCAGTCCATGTTGGCGGTATCGATGACAACCCGCTCTGAAAAGTCCATGTTCAACACGGTTTAGTTCTCTTGAAACACAATGCGTCCACCGACCATGGTCAGGACCGGTCGAATCCAGAAAATCTCATCTGTCGGCACGGTCATGTAGTCCTGGTTGAGTACCACCAGGTCGGCAAACTTGCCCGGTTCCAGCGAACCCAGATTGTCTTCCTGGCGAAGCAGCCAGGCGTTGTGACGGGTATGCGCGGTAAGTGCTTCTTCCCGGGTCAGGGTCTGGTCCAGGGCCGGGTTGCCGGCAATGTCGGCACCGCTGACGGCCCAGCCGAGCGTGATGAAAGGCTGGTAGTGGGACACGATGGTGGCGTCTGTGCCAAGGCCGAAGATGATGCCGCTGTCGGCAATGTCCCGAAATGGAATACGAACGCCGCCATTCATGCCGACGCCGTGCACAGCAAGGGTCATGCCCAGGGCTTTGGCGCGGGCAATACTGTCAGTGGTGATGTCATAGACATGGGCCAGCGTCCAGCGCAGGTCATCCATCTGTACGCGTTGATTAAGGCGTTCAAAGCGGTTCAGCAAATCCTGCACTGACCAGTTGCTCATGGTGTGTTCATGGATGTGCCAGTCGTTTTCTGCGGCAGCAGTTGCGATTTCCATCAGTGCCGCCATGATCTCTTCCGGCCAGGGGCCATTCTGGGAAGGAAAGTCAAAGAAGGGTAGGTAAATGTGCTCACCCAGTCCGTAAAGCCCGTAATCACCATCAAAGGTATTGGGCGTGTTACTGTTGATCAGGGAGACTGCCGCTTGTGCGCCCTCGGGATCATTGGCTTCATAAGTCAGGGTATGCCAGATACGCAGGGGCAGGGCACCGTTCTCCGCCCGGCGCTCGAGCACGTAATCTTCCCCCTCCGGACCGCGGCCAAGACTGTAAACCGCCGTGAGGCCATGGCTGTTCAGGGTGTGCATGAAATCCGTGAGGTTTTGCTCCAGTTGAGCTTCCGAGGTGGGCGCAATTTCCTGGATCAGGCTGCCGTAGGGCGGCTGGAACGTGGCCAGCCCTGTGGCCGGGTGACGAGCGCCGGCGGCCGGGTCCATGCCAACGGCCTCCAGCGCCAGGGTATTGGCATAGACCATGTTGTAACGTTCCTGCAGGAACAGAGGGTTATCCGGTGCCACAGCATCCAGCTCCGCCAGTGTGAAGCCACCGGGCTGGTCGGCAAATTGTTCGGGATACCAGCCACCCTGGGTCAGAATCCATTCTCCCGGTGCAAATTCTGCCACCTTGTCGGCCAGGATCTGCAGCGCTTCCGTGCGTGTGTTGATGCCATCCAGCCGTGGCTGGCGATGCCAGCGCTGTACCGCTCGCAGGAAATGAAAATGGTTGTCGATCAGACCAGGCACGACTGTGGCGCCTTGCAGGTCATGTATGGTCGTACCGTCATCGGCCAGTGCCGCTATGCTCGCGGAGTCGCCAGTAGCGCTGATGCGATCCCCGGTGATGGCCAGGGCCTCAACGATGCGAAAGTCTGCATCAACAGTCAGTATCTTGCCGTTGATGAAGATCGTGTCGGGCGTTTGTGAATGACCTGGTACAGCCAGGCTGAAACCCAGCAGGATGCCGGTGATGGTTCTGAAAACAGTCTGCATGCTAGCTCCCTTGATTCAGGACACGATAGCACAGTGATTATTAGGCGCAAATGCCAGAATTTTGCCAGTTTTTCGGCCCGGGAAAACCGTATTGAGCTGTTTAAATGGGCACCGTCAACGGAGGTAAATCATGGTTTTCAAAACACGCAAGATACCCAAACACCTGATTATTCGTGAGGAGTACGAAAGTCGCAAGAAACCGCGTTTTGGCGTATTGCGCATGCTCATGGTGTCCGTGACGGTGGGAGCACTGGCCTATGTTCTCAGTGTGGGCATGGCCCAGCTCTGATTCTGTTGATGACTAAAATCGGGTTAAAAAAAACCGGCCATTGGCCGGTTTTTTTTAACGGAAAAATTATTTTCCTTTGTCGTAGGTGTCCAGACCGGGCTTCAGTTTCTTGTCATCCAGGAAGGCTTTCATGGCACCGCTGCGGAATTCACCACCGCTGCGGTAGAGGGAACCGTCCGACTTGGCATAGATGTAGTCATTGGCGGTTTCATAATCCATGTAACGCACACGCTTGAAAACTTCCTTGGCAGAACGCAGGACCACAGGGTCTTTCTTCATCAGTTCCTTGGCCAGTTCCACAACACGGGCTTTCAGCTGGTCGTGGGGCACGGATTCGTTGACCAGGCCCATGGCGGCCGCTTTCTGGCCCTGGAAGGTCTCACCGGTCATGATGTAATAAAGGGCGTTGCGGTTGCCGATGGTGTCTGCCACGGACTTGGTGACGTTGCCGCCGGGCAGAATGCCCCAGTTGATTTCAGACAGACCGAAGGTGGCATCATCTGACGCAATGGCCAGGTCGCAGGAGGCCAGGGGCGTAAAGCCGCCACCGAACACCCAGCCGTTGACCATGGCGATGGTGGGTTTGCCGTAGTAACGCAGTTTGACCTGTTGCCATGCCGCAGATTCTTCACGGATACGCATCTTGAACAGATCGTCTTCGTTGTCAGTCTCGCGAAAATATTCCTTCAGATCCATACCGGCAGACCAGGCAGCGCCGCGGCCGGTAAGCACTACCACTTTGGCGCGTTCATCCAGTTCCAGGGCATGCAGCGTGGCATACATCTCCCGATTGAGGGTGGGGCTCATGCAATTCTTTTTATCGGGGCGGTTGAAGAAGACAAAAGCGATGCCGTCTTCAAATTCAACATCAACGGTGTTGCCCCAGGGCTCATTGGGTTTGCTCATGCTTGGTTCCTAAACTTACGAAAAAACTGGGTGAGTAACTTCTTGGTCGGCTTTTATTGTAATGATTGAGATTGGTCGATAAGGACTGTCCCGCCTTGCAGCAGGGGCCGCTGCGCCCTTAATTGGAATATTCGGTACCGCCCTCGGTCCGCACAGTGCGCAGGAAATACTTGGTTGGATCCTCAATCAGCGGAGAGCCAACAGCATGCAGCTTTGCACCTTTCTCCATCATGTTGGGACGTATGCCGTTTCTGACCATCATGTTGGCAGGAGCACCTTCAATGAAATGAATGATTTCCCCTTCGCCCTGATCATTGATGACTTTCAGTTCCAGCTCGATGTGCGGGTTTCTGAACTTGACCGATTCCACCACACCGTCAAACGGTACCTTGGTCTCGAAATCGTAAATGGCGAAAGAATGATGGGCAGCTACCTGGCCAGACATAAAAAGGAGGCAGGTCACCAGTGAAATGATGGATAGCAGAATTTTCATAGCGCTCAGAATAAGTTCTAAATAAGGACTGATAATACCACATTTGGAAAAAACCGAGCCACCAAAAATTGATATTAATCATACGCTTTGCGGAATCCTGATTCCGGGTCTATGTTGAAGCGACGTTGAGACCAGACTACCAGGGATGGTGGCCATTCATGACAACCCCGCTGTTCAGAGCAGAGGCACTTGGCCAGCAGGCAACACGCGGGCTTGGCGTCACCACCGGCCTGAATCCGGTAGCCCTGTCACTGCTGTGCTGGCTGCTAGTAAGCCTGATAATCATGATCCTGATTTTTCTGATTAAGGGGCAATTCCCGCGCAGTGTCGAGGTCAGCGGTGTGCTAGTTGCCAATCGCGGCACGATCGACATCAAAGCGCCTGTGGGTGGCGTGGTCAGCACGGTGTCGGTGGACACCGGAGATACTGTTGCCAGGGGAGGTTTGCTGCTCAAGATAGAACCGGACATGCGGCAGGTTGAAGGCAAGCGAGTGGTGCTGACGGCACTGGCAGAGAACAGGGCGCAGCAGGCCCTGCTGGAAGACCGCCGGTCGGGACGCAATATAACCCTGGATCTGAAACAGGCCCAAGTAAAGTCGCGGGAACAGGCCTTGCGCACGCGGTGGCAGGCACTGCAGGCACTGGCGGCAAAGGAAGCCGACATTCTGGGGCTCGAACAGGCCCGACATAACCGACTTCAGCAGTTGCAGGCACACCAACTGCTTGCCCTGGACAGGCTGGAGCAATCGGCCATGACTGTCATGAAGCAGGAAAAGCTGGTGCTCAGAGGTCGGCAGGATCTGGCAGATACCGAACGTCAGTTGCAAGTCACTGAGGAAGAACGGGCGCTGTTGCTCAGCGAATTCCGCGATGAAGCAACGGAACTGGCCATGCAACTGTCAGGTCTGGTGGCACAGGAAGCCGAGCTGCTGGCCAATCTGCACCAGGAGCTTGCGGCACCGGTGGCCGGTACCATCACACTGATACGGGTAAAAAGCGGCGAGAGCGAGAGTTACGGGCAGATGCTGGGCAGTCTGCAGCATGCCGAATCCCGGTTACAGGCAGAACTCTACATTCCGTCCCGGGCTGTCGGCTTTCTGGCCCGGGGGCAGCGGATAACATTGCAACTGGATGCCTTCCCCTACCAGAAGTTTGGCTTGCTGGTGGCTGAACTGTCAGAGTTGGCGGGTTCTGTAGTGTCCGTGGGCAGTGATCCCCTGGGGGGGCGGGGCGGTGCCTACTACTTGGCCAAGGCCGAGCTGACAGCGCAGGATATAAGCGGTTTTGGCCAGGATTTGCCGTTACGGGCCGGCATGGAATTGCAGGCCCGGATCATGCTTGAACAGCGTAATCTGCTGGAATGGCTGTTTGAACCGCTGCTGGTCAATGGCCGCCTGGCGCTGGGCCGTTGAACGTGTTGCCCCTGCTGGCCAGCAAAGGACGTTTGCCAGTTATCCTGCAGGGAGAACGCAGTGAATGCGGGCTGGCCTGTCTGGCCATGTTGCTGGGCTACCATGGCCACCAGACCGACCTGCATACCCTGCGCCAACGACATGCGGTTTCGCTGCGTGGTGCAACCCTGAAAGGGCTGATCGGGCAGGCTGAACAGCTGGCCCTGGCCCCACGGGCCTTGCGGGTGGAACTGGATGAGCTATCCCGGTTGTCACTGCCAGCCATTCTGCACTGGCACTTCGACCACTTCGTGGTACTGCAAAAGGTCACCCGGCAAGGGCTGGTGATTCATGATCCGGCTACAGGCAAAAGGGTGATTTCCCGGCAGGAGGCCGACAGGGCATTTACCGGGGTGGCGCTTGAATGTGTTCCGGCGCCGGCATTTTCAGTCCAGGACTCACGCCAACGTTTGAGGTTACGCGAGATATGGGCAAATGCCGGCGGCCTGTCAGGGAGCCTCTTACAACTGCTGCTTCTGTCGTTGCTGGTGCAGGGATTTGCCCTGGCCATGCCTTTTTACACCCAGCTGGTCATCGATGATGTCATTGTCAACAGCAATAAAGATCTGCTGCAGCTGTTGGCAGCCGGTTTTTTTCTGCTGGTGGTATTCAGGCAGCTGACAGAGTGGTTGCGGTCCTGGGTCGTGTTGTACGCCAGCAATCGAATCAGTCTCGAATTTGCCGTGCGCCTATGCCGGCACCTGCTGGGTTTGCCGCATGCCTATTTTGCCCGACGTCATCTCGGAGATGTGGTGTCACGCTTCAGCTCACTGGACAAGGTACGTGAGTTTCTCTGCTCCGGCATCGTGACTATCGTGATCGATGGCGTGATGGTCTTGGTAACGCTGGTTTTCATGCTGTTCTACAGTCCCTGGCTGACACTGATCGCCCTCATGGCGGTGTGCTTCTACCTGCTGTTGCGGCTGGCAAGCTTTCCGGCCATGCGCCAGTGCCAGGAAAAGCTGATAGCCGACAAGGCCCTGGAAAACACCGTATTTATGGAAAATATCCGTGCCATTCAACCCATCAAATTGTTTGGGCGTGAAAGTGAACGCCTGGCAAACTGGCAAAACCATTATGCCCGCGTTATTGCCTCGGGCATGCGGTTTCAAAAACTGGGTATGGGTATTCAGGTTGCACATGGTTTTTTAGCCGGCTCGGAAACTGTTTTCCTGTTGCTGGCAGGAGCCCTAGCTGTTCTGGGGGGTGAGCTCAGCCTGGGAATGTTGATGGCCTTTCTCGGTTTCAAGGAGCATTTTTTCCGCAGCGTATTTTCCCTCGTGGATAAAGTCATGGAGTTCAGGTTGCTCGATGTCGATCTGGAGCGCCTGGCCGATATAGCGTTTTGTGAGCCCGAATTCAGCGATAGGGAGTCACGGCTCCTCATCGCACAGGACTCGACCAGCGATCTTGTCTCACTTGAGAATGTGGGGTTCAGTCACGACCAGGACGGACCCGCTTTATTCAGCCATATATCACTCAAACTCGTAGAGGGGACCCGCAATGTGATTATCGGTCCGACGGGCTGCGGTAAATCCACGTTACTGAAAATGGTGGCAGGCCTGGTCAGGCCTGATCAGGGCAGGGTGGTATGCCGTGGACGGTTACTGAATCCCGGTACGATGGCGGCCTGGCGCAACCAGCTTGGTACCGTCATGCAAAACGACACCCTCTTGTCGGGTTCGCTGTTGGAAAACATCACGTTTTTTGATCCCGCACCTGATCTTGACCGGGTCATGGTGGTCATCCGGCAAGCCATGATCAGTGAAGATATTGCTGCCATGCCCATGCAACTGCAAACCATGGTCGGCAATATGGGAGCTGCGCTGTCGGGGGGACAGGTACAGCGCCTCCTTCTGGCTCGGGCCCTGTATCGGAAACCCGCATTACTTTTACTCGATGAAGCCACCAGTCATCTGGATATCGCCACCGAACAGCGCATTAACACGATGCTCAGGGATCTGGCGGTCACCTGCCTGGCAGTGGCTCATCGCCCGGAAACAGTCCTGCAGGCTGATGCCATCTGGTGGCTGCAGCCTCACGGGCTGGTGCGCTACAGCCATGACCAGTTTCAGGCCCTGATGTCGCCCCATTCGAGAATGATGTCATAACGATAAGATAAATATAGAAAAAATTAATTCAGGAGTATTGGCAAAACAGCTTTTATGCTAGATTGAGCAATGCCAGTTCAGGGAAGAACGTTTTTTTAGGCCTGTAAAACCGGTTGCCTTACCGGGTTCGCAACTTCACGCTTTTTCCTCCCTCGCTGTCTGTACTCTGACAGGTTTTTTCTTACAATGGCCTCGTGCTATGGGCAACGGGTTATCTGCATGATTTTCTTCAAAAAGCCTTTCTTGGCTGGCTGCCCTCAAGGGGTGCTGCATTTTCTGCGTTACATGCTGTTGCTGGTAGGTCTTGGCATCAGCCAGTGGGTTCTGGCCCAGGCCATCAGCAGCAGTGCTATCTATCGGAATGATCAGGTCGGTGTCCGCGCCGCTTTTGCCGCTGACTGGAATATCATCACCAGCCGAGAGCAGGCCCCGGATGTCCTGAAACCCAACTTTCCTTTGAACAAAGGGTCCAACGAATCGCCTCTCTTTATTGGCCTGCATGCCAACGAACAGCTGTTCATACGCCTGTTGTCCGAGACCTTTTTCGATGATCTGGAAGCCTATGGCGAGATTCTGGCCCAGGGTATCAGCAGTCAGGGTATGGAAATCACCGGTGTCAGGTTAGCCACAGATGAGTCGGCCATGCAGCTGGATTACTACCATCCGCAGCTTGGCCTGCGTTTTCGGGAGCGGGTGGCATTACTGCCTGACAGCCAGGTTATCCGCATGGCGGCCTGGACATCACGCTCCTCATGGGACGCCTTTGACAGCGACGTGGAACAGGCTTTTGCCGCTGTTCAGCTCCACAATGCCTTCAATGCCGGAGGTGAGTGGGTGACGGTCTGGGCGGATCTGGGAGCGCACCTCAATCCGGACAGTATTGCTGCCGTCACTCTGACGGCTTCAACGCAGGCCATGCCGATGGCACAGGCCTGTACCGATCCAACCTCTACCATGCTCTGGCGGGTACAAAGCCCGGCCCTTGCCGCCAATGGCAGTGAGCTGTACCTGTTTGGCTCAATCCATATGGGCAAACCGGAGTTTTACCCGCTGGCCGATGAAATCGAGTCGATATTTGACCAGACCGATTACCTGGTTTTTGAGGTGGACCCGAATACGGCCACCGACCCCGCCGTCATCGTCAGCATGCAAACCCGCGGTATGCTGCCCCAGGGGCAGAGCCTTTCAGATGTGGTATCGCCCAAAGTCATGACCGATTTTCGCCGGGTCATGGGAGAATTGGGCTTGCCGGCGGAAAATTTCATGTCGATGCAGCCATGGTTTCTGACGCTGATGCTCACCGGGCTGCAGATGAATGCACTGGGCTACCTGCCGCAGTACGGCCTGGAAAGCTACTTTCTGTCGCAGAAGCCGGACAATGCGGAAATTCTTGAACTGGAGAGTATCCAGGAACAGATTGGTTTTCTGCAGCAGCTCAATGCCGAGTCCTACCTGGCATATACCCTGAAATCCTTCGCTACCGGTAACGCCGAAATCGAGTCGCTCATCAATGCCTGGCAATGTGCTGACAAAGAGCCACTGACCAATATCCTGTTTGCCGACTTTGAGTATGAGTCAATATCAGCCTCGGACCGCACCGATATGGAAGCCCTCATGGAGGCGCTTTACACCCGACGCAACGTGGATATGGCTGAAACCATCGCTGGCTATGCCGATGCTGAATCCGGCACCTATTTCGTGGTGGTGGGGTCGGCGCACCTTCTGGGGGAGGACAGTGTCATCAGTCATTTGCGCGATGCTGGCTTCGAAGTCACTCCTGTGACGGTATCGCCCTGAGCGCGACCTGGCAGCCGTGGTTGATTCACTGCGCTGATTTCCTGATAATGCGCCGCTGGTTTGGCCCCCCCCCGCAAGGGTCGACACTTTGATTGCGGGCTCAAACCGTTTAGTATCCGTGGTTCCCGGCGTAATACGGGAAATGTTTAATGGTGTCTCTTGTCGGTCCCCTCGCAATGATAGGTTGTGAACCCCGTCAGGCCCGGAAGGGAGCAGCGGTAACGGCTGATTCATGTGCCGGGGTGTGGCTGGCA
>JBMTQX010000060.1:0-17978 GCA_049446715.1 Pseudohongiellaceae bacterium | reverse complement strand
GGAGCAGAAGCCGAACGCGGGCTGAAGTTTGTTGCGTCTGACAGGATCATTGCTCCCGGCGGTTCACGGTTCCAACATCCCGATATCAGGTTCATGGGAGAGGTCGCCGCTGAGCAGCTTCCCTTTGCAAAGGATAGCTTCGAACTCGTCATTTCCAACTTTGCCATTGAGTATGCTTCATTCTATATGGCCCTGAGCGAAGCCGCACGTGTTTTGGCCCCCGGCGGCACGCTCATTCTGGTACTCCACAGTACGTATAGCGGCATTACACAGAGCAGCCGTGTGGCAAAAGCGAACCACGATGCCCTGGTCCGCGCCCGCGTGCCCGAGCAGGTTCGTGAAGCTGTCATGCTCCCGCCAGAAGATCCTTTGCGCCACAATTTGCTCCAAAGCGTTTGTGCGCGCAGGCAGGAATTTTCGCAAGGCGCAGAAATCTTCCTTGGGATCGAGTATTTTGACTTTGCCTTTAGCCTGCTCGGCGATGAGCCTCCAGGCCTGAACGATCTCGACGCGCTCGACCAATCGGTTGCGCTGCGACTTGACATCGCCAAGGAGCAATCGCGCGTTGCTTTGGATGTCGACGCTTTGCGCCAGCTCGAACAGCAGCTCCAGCAGTTTGGCCTGGCCGGTTTCACCTCGGAGATGACCTGCACTTACGATGATCAGCACACCGAGAAGGTGGCGTGGATAGGCATTTTCACGCAGACGCCGGTGGGGTCCTGAATCTCCGAATAGGGTAAATAGGCCCCTATTCTCCAGGACTACCCGCAGGGTGCGCAGGGTGTTCAGGATACCCGCTTTTTAGCCGGGATCGCACGATTATTAGCCGCGTCCACCTCTGTTAACCTCGCCATTTTCAATAAATGCACAGAATATTAACCACTTAAGTCAATCCTTATATTTCAAGCAGTTAACACGCTTTCATAAGTTTTCATTCTTATTCAGACGGATTCAATACAAGTTTTCGTCAATCGAATACCCTCCTACCGTTATGCCTTTTAATTGTCAGCTGGTACGCCCATTTTTGTGTCAGTTGCAAAAAAAGACTGACCTAGTATTAAAACCTTGAAAAAAGAGGAGGGGATAAGCAAGCGCATTGTGCTTGGCAACATACATATCTTTTTGAAATAGGTACCAATCATTATAAAAACAGGAGAATCAAATGGGGTGTTTACAATCCTATAAACTCAAAAACAGATCCAAGCTCGCTATATCGATAGCAGCGGCTGTGGGGATGGCAGCTGGTTTCGGTAATGGCGCCGTTGCTCAGGAAGATGCCACTATTGAAGAAGTGGTCGTCACAGGCTCCCGCATTGTTCGCCGTGACTTTGAATCCAACAGTCCGATCCGGACCATCGATGCTGCCCAGTTCGAAGAGCAGAGCGGTCTTAACATCGAGTCCTATCTGAACCAGCTCCCGGATTACAATCCGGCCAACTCGCCCGTCACCACAGAGAAAGAAATCAATGCCACGCCGGTTAATACACTCGGTATTGCCTCTGTATCCATGCGTGGTTTCGGGCCCAATAGAAACCTGGTACTCATTGATGGCAAACGAATGGTGCCAACCAACGCCCTGATGGTGACAGACATCAATGCCATCCCGTCAGCACTGATCCAGCGTGTTGAAACCATTACCGGTGGTGCATCAGCGGTATACGGTGCCGATGCGGTGAGTGGTGTGACCAACTTCATTCTGCGTAAGGATTTCGAGGGTCTGGAATTCGACACGCAGTACGGTACAACAGAAGCTGGTGGCGGAGAGGAGGCCCGCGTTTCAGGCATCATGGGTACCGATGTCTTCGACGGTCGCGGTAATATAACGGTGGGTTTCGAATATTACGATCGTAAGGAAGCGCTTGAAGTCGATCGCAGCTTCTATACAGATGCCTGGGGCGATAAGACTGTCGGGGGCGAACTGTTCCAGCAGGGATTCAACGGTATGACCGTTGCTTTCAACCGGCCTAACGATGCCACCATGGATGCCCTCTTCTCTGACCGGCCTGCCGGTACCGGCTTCCGCAACGTAGGGGCGGGCTTTGTCGCACGCTACCGGTTCAATCCAGATGGCACATTGTTTCCTGTGGTTGGCGACAATCTCAGTTTATCCAATGGCATAGTCGATGGTGTGGAATATGCCCCTTATACCGTTCTGGATAGCACAACGCTGGACCCGAACGATACCGCGGACGTTCTCAAGTGGAATACGCAGGACGCCATTGTCAGTGCGCCACAGAATCGCTGGTCCTTCTTTACCCGGAGCAATTTCGAAATCACGGAAGAAATTTCGGTGTTCGCTAACGCGACCTTCGCCCGGAGCAACTCCGCGACGCGTCTGAACTACGGTTCAACCGCCAGTTATGGCTGGGAGGCTACTGTACCGTTCAACGCGGCGGTCGACAGTCCGATAGACCCGACATTGAACTATACAGATCCAGCCATTGTTAAAGCGGTCCAGGCAAATCCCGCTGCGTATGCCAACCCTGGCTTTATACCGAGCGGCGCAGCGGGTGCCGGGCATCCCGTAGTGCCTGAACTGGCTATCCTGCTGTTGAGCCGCTCCAACCCTGCTGGTGGCTGGATTCCGGAAATTTTTCCCAAAAACAGTCTGGAAAATCGCGCCTCCGATAACGACAACATCGTCTGGCAGTTCGAAACTGGCGTCAATGTGGACCTCCCCTTCCGCGACTGGACAGGTGAGTTTTACTACTCCCATGGCGAGGTCGACAATAGCAACGTCTCTACCGGTTTCCAGTCACTGGAACGGTGGCGCAGGCTCGTCAATGAGCCGGATTACGGCCGCAATGCGATAGTACAGGCAAATACCCAGGGTGCGTCGCCTGGCTTCGGTACCAACCCGGTTGAGTGTACCAGCGGCTTTTATGACACCATTTTCTTCTCCGATACGCGGCCGAGCGAGGATTGTGCCAAGGCCATTGGTGCGCCTCTGCAGAACCGTTTGACGAGTGACCAGGACATCGTCGAAATCAACTTGCAGGGTGGTTTGATGGACCTGCCAGCCGGTGAATTGCGTGTTGCAGCCGGTTACCAGTGGCGTAAAAACCGTGTGACCTATACCCCGGACCTTCTGCAAAGCTCCAGGGCATTCGAGGACCAGGTCATCGGCGTCTATCCGGTGGGCGATATGGATGCAACAACATCAGTTGATGACTATTACGTAGAAGCACTGGTCCCTGTCCTTGGCGATGTCGGCCTCATCCAGGGGCTTGATCTGGAACTGGGTGCACGTTTTTCCGACTATAGCGATAATGATTCAGAGTGGACCTACAAGACCCTGGCCAATATCCAGGCCAATGACTGGCTGCGTCTGCGGGGTGGTTACAACCGCGCGACCCGCGCACCTAATGTCGGCGAGAAGTATCTAGGCTTTCAGCAAGTCTACCTGCGCGGTGTTCGCAACAACTTCGGTGACCCCTGTGGCCTGCGTTCCAACGCACCCTTTGGCGCTGGTGGCGCCCTGCCAGATCCGATCCTGGCCCCAGGTGAGCCAGAGACAGAGCTGGCCAGTGGACAGACCGCGGCAGGCGCTCAAAGTACCCTCCTGATCTGCCAGGCTCAGATGGGCCCTGTAGGTGCAGGCCAGTACTATATTGGTAATGCGGGCGGTGGATCGGGCGGAAATGCCAACTGGGTATACCAGGAAGGTAATCCCGACCTAGGCCCCGAAACCGCTGATACCTTCTCCGCTGGTTTTGTTGCCAATTCCCCCTGGGATAATGTCTGGCTGCAAAACCTGACCCTGTCCTTTGACTGGTGGCGGATCGAAATCGAGGATGCCATTCAGCAGTACACCCCCGATTATGCCAACTACCTGTGCTACGGTGTTCGCACGGTGACCAACGCTGCAGAGGCCGCCGCACAGGCTGCAACGACGGATTGCCAGAATGTAGCCCGCAACCCGGCGACGGGTGGCGCAACAAGGCAGTTGCTCAGGTATTCCAACCAGGCGACTATCGAAACTGAAGGTATCGATATTGCTGCCAACTGGCGAGCAGAGCTCGGCGATCTCGGTATTCCTCTCCCGGGTGGCTTGAACCTGAGTATGCAGATGACCTACATCGACACTTACAAGACCAAGGAGTCTCAGGAGGATTTCGATGTCGAGATCGAATGGGCTGGTTCTCTCGGGCCTACCCTGACCGGTACCAATCCGGGTGCGTATGACTACAGGCTCTTTACCTCGTTGACATACTTCAAGGATGACTGGAGTGTTGGCTTGCGCTGGCGTCACCTGCCGGACGTAATCACGGCAAACCAGGCAAAACAAAATGCGCTCATTGCCAACAACGCGGCTGCAGCTGCTGGCGCAGCAGGAGCCGTCCCGTTGAGTTATACGCCTTTTACCGACATCGGCATCAACCAGTATGACATCTTTGACATGTCCTTCAATTGGACTATCAAT
This sequence comes from Pseudohongiellaceae bacterium, assembly GCA_049446715.1. Taxonomy (GTDB): domain Bacteria; phylum Pseudomonadota; class Gammaproteobacteria; order Pseudomonadales; family Pseudohongiellaceae; genus Eutrophocola. The sequence goes on along the minus strand of JBMTQX010000060.1, from coordinate 13,555 downwards.
GAAACGTTGACGCTGCGTGGTGGTATCACCAACCTGTTGGATACCAGTCCGGAGATCACCGGTCGTGAAGCCGGGTACCCACCAGGAACGGACCTGTCGGCGGTCTGTGGTGGCGCACCGGGTTGTGTCAACCCGACCGCTCCCCAGCTGGCCTCCACTGGTGCCGGGATAACCAGCCCGGGTTACTATGACGTGTTGGGACGCCGTTTCTTCCTTGGTGTGAAAGCACGTTTCTAACCTAAAGTAATAGTAATCTTGTAACACCATTAACGGCGGGCCTTTGGCCCGCCGTTTTTTTTCAGGCAAGCCTTGTCCCCTTGGTTGACCCGTGACCTGCCTTTCGTGTCTGCCTATATGCGTTGCCGCCATACCCGCTTTCGGTAATCCCCTTGATCTGAATAAAAGCCTGAAAAATCATTCTGATTTGATAGAATGACTGCTCAATTTTTAAAGGGAAATTACGAACATGAAAATCAATAAAATCCTGCCATGTTCGCTGTGCATTCTGGTATCAGCCGCGGTGTTTGCGGCGGACAATACCGGTTCTGTCATGATGGATGCCAGCCCCTGCCTGAATATCGTCAGCGCGATTGAGCGTCTGGCCTGTTTCGAGGAACAGGCGAACGCCGCGCAAGGTCGTGGCAACGGCAACGCCATGCCGCAGCAGAACCTGCCGGTCGTGTCGATTCCCCGCAGTTCCAGACAGCAGCCTGCACAAACTTCACAACAGGATGCCCCGCAGCCGGCGTCCGAAAGACCGCAAGAAGTCGCCAGAGAAGTCGCGCAGGATGCCGAAAGCGCCAGCATGCCTGCGGCTGACAGTTTCGAAGAGAATTTCGGCTTGTCTGAAGAGAAACTCAATGAGGGCAAAGCGAAGGAGCCGGCTAATGAGTTGATCGCCAGGGTCGACAGTGTCAGGCAGCTTGGCCCCAATCTTTTAGTGATTACCCTGGAAAACGGCCAGGTCTGGCAGCAAATGAACAGCAAACGCTTTGCTCTGGCGGAAGGTGACGAGGTCCGGATTTACACCACGCGCTGGGGCAATTCATACCGTCTTTCCTCACAAACCCATAATGGTTACATCCAGGTGCAGCGACAGCAGTAACGTCACTGTGCCAAAGCGCGTGTTGATCAACACAGGAAACCACCATGATTCGACATACCCTCTGCCTTTCAATACTCCTGAGCCTCTCCGCGCCAACCCTGGCTGGCAGGGAGAATTTTGTTCCGGGGACCGCGGTGCCTGATTATGGCGTCTATGCGCCTGTGCATGGTGTTGAATTGCCGTCGGGTACCCAGATGAAAATCGCGTTCGATGTTGCTCAAGCCGGACCGAACGATGCCGTGAACCGGAAATTTGAGATGGTGGCCCGCTCTGTCAATTTGCATACGGCGAAAGGGGTCTCGGCAGAAAATCTGGCAACCGCCATCGTGGTGCATGGTGGCGCAGGCGCCGATTTGCTGACTACCGAGGCGCGTGGTGCCGAGAATCCCAATGCCGGCATCATTGCGCAGTTGCTGGCGGCTGGAGTCACGATACAACTGTGCGGGCAATCGGCGGAAGGCATGGACATCAAGGCGGCAGACCTGCTGCCAGGCATCACCATGGCCCCGTCCGCCATCACGGCGCATGCGCTGTTGCAGCAGCAGGGATATACGCTGAATCCTTTCTAGTCTGGAACGGAAATTAAAAGGGCCGTATTAGCAGGTTTTATGCCCTGAACCTCTCCAGCCAGGCTTGGCTCTGCATCTCCGTGAGGCGGGACCGGGTCCGGCGAAACTCGAACTGTAAGGCCTCACCCAGATAAAGCACATCCAGCGGCACACCTGCTGACAGATACAGCAGGTTGCCGTTGTCATACAGCACATCCACGAGACTGATGAAGCGCCGGATGGCATTGTCTTCCAGGGTGAAGGTTTTCCGGGTTTTGCCTGTGGTGGTTATGCCTTCGCCTTCTTCTATGCTCATGACCGGGCTATCCGACGCCCCGTGTTTGGCCAGTTGCGGTATCCCGCTGAGCAGGATGATGTCGAACCGGTCGCCCAGGGTCAGGTAGTCACGCTGGGATCGTGGGCCCTGGCACAGCGCTTCAAAATCCAGCCAGACCAGTCGTTGTGCCTGTCGCATTACGTTTATCTGACGATCATGTAATGTTAGGGGCGTTTCATGCCAGGTGCCTGCGTCATTCAGCCTGTCGAACAGCGCGGCAAAATCCTCTTCCTCTTCCAGAAAATAGGTCTTGTGCTTGCCCCGCTGTTGCAGACGATAGTCAACATGGCTGTTCAGATGCAGGGTTTGCGTGTTGGCCTGGATGAGTTCGATGGCAGGCTGGAAAATCTGCGGCTGCAGATCGTCCTTGTAGAGCCTGTTCGGCGGAAAGTTGCTGGTGGTGACCAGCACGACACCGTGCTGAAACAGACTGTCAAACAGGCGATAGACGATCATGCCATCGGTGATATCAGTGATGAACAATTCATCCAGGCACAGGACGTCGATGTCTTCGGCCATTTTTTGGCCGATGCGCGCCAGCGGATCCTTGTGTCCGGTTTCACTCCGCAAGGCTTGGTGTACCGACTGCATGAACAGATGAAAATGCACGCGGCGCTTGCGCCCCTCAGGCAGGCCGGCAAAAAACAGGTCCATCAGGAAGGTCTTGCCGATGCCGACTGACCCGTGCAGGTACAGCCCCTTGGGTTTCGCTCTGCTGAACAATCCCCGCCTGGGCGCCGCCAGGGTCGCATGCAGGGTGTCCAGTGCCTGCACGGCAGCAGCCTGCACCGGATCAGGCGTTTTGCCTGCAGCCAGCTGCTGGCGATAGAGGGAGGAGGGCGGTGTGATGGACATCGGATTATCAAATAGGGCAAAGGGGTCAGAGCCTCTTCTTGCTCAAGTGGCTCTGACCCCTTTTGTTTACCCCTTTGGTTTCTGCTTAAAAACTGGCTTGTTAATAATGTATGGATTATAACTAGACCGACAGGCTCCTGGCACAATAATAACAACCACTGCAGGCAAACTTTCCATGGACAAGACCGTACGCCAGTCATACTGGACCCTTTTTCTCCTCACGCTTGTCTACGCCATCAGCCTGGTAGACCGCTCTGTGATCGGTATTCTGCTGGAAGCCATCAAGTAGGACATGGCTGTCTCCGATATGGTGATGGGTCTTGTCACCGGATTTGGCTTGGCGCTGCTCTCCGGCCTGGTCAGTATTCCAGTGGCGGTCTGGGCCGACTATGCCAACCGCCGCAACATTGTCGCCATGGGGCTGATGGTATTCAACCTGGCCACCTCCCTAACAGGGTTTGCCGCCAATATTTACCACATCCTCGTCGGCAGGTTGTTCCTGGCCGCCGGGGAAGCCACCCAGCTTGCCCCTCCGTGTCGATGCTGGCTGACAGATTCCCGTCCAAGTCCCGGGCCAGGGTCATGGCGGTTTTGGGGCTGGCCCTTCAATTGGCATCATTCTTGGCTTGTCGGCCGCCGGTTTTCTCAACGCCGAGTTTGGCTGGCGCATCACGCTGATGATTCTGGGTCTGCCAGGTATGCTGCTGGCCTTGCTGGTCAGGTTTACCCTGCAAGAACCCGTGCGGGCAGATGTAGCGTCGGCAAACCTTGCCGCCCCGGATGCAACCGGAAAATCCCAACCCTTGAGAAAACACGGCTTCATGTCAGCCCTGCGATGTCTCCTCGGGCAACCCGCCTTTGTCTGCATGTTGCTGACCACCGCCCTGAATGCGTGCCCGCTGTTTGCCACCACCATTTGGGGGTCGGCCTTCATGGGGCGTGTGCATGGTCTGGATCCGGCGCAAAACCGCCTGCTGTTTGGCCTGGTCTATGGGGGGGCTCGGTGTTGGCGAGGCATTGAGCGGGGGGGGGAGTATTTCCGACCTGATGAGCAAAAAACAGGAAAACTGCAAGCTGCGCTTCCCGGCACAGGCGGCGGCCATTGTGTTTCCGGCCTACCTGATTTTTCTGCTGGCCGACACCCTGTAGGTCGTCGTTGTGGCGCTGGGCATCATTGCTTTCATGGCCAATACCCAGATGGGGCCGGCATGGGCCATGTTGCAAAGTGTGAGTCCAACACGCATGCGTGCCACTGGCGCGGCCTGCTTTCAGTTATTGCTGCAACTCATTGGCATGGGACTCGGTCCGTTCCTGGCTGGTTATTTAAGCGATCAGTTGTCCGGCAGCTACGGCCAGCAATCCATTCGCTACGCCATGTTCCTGCTGCCACTGGCGGCCCTCGGGTCGTCGGCCATGCTGTTACTGGCTTCGCGGTTTGCTGTAGCAGATATCAAAAGAGCTGCGGTCCTGTATCAACTTACCTGACCCCTTGATAACAAGATCAATGCCGTTACCGGGGACTTTGCGCGGAAGAACTATGCTCTTCAATGCCCGCTTCAGGGATTCAATAGTCGGACGAAACAGGGTGCCTGATTTCATGATTCCACGACAACTTCCAGCACATAGGGCCCGGGAGCATTCAGTGCGGTGATCAGTGCAGCGTCGAGATCCTGTGGATTATCAACGCGGGCACCATCACAACCCATGCCTTTGCCAACCGAAACAAAATCTATGCCGCCTAGATTACTGCCTACTACCTCTTCAAGGTCAAAAATGCGGCCGAACATTTTCAGGGCCTCATAGCTGGCATTGTTGATAATAATGAAAGTGATGGGCAGATTCTGGTTGGCAGCTGACCACAGTCCCTGGATGGCAAACATCGCCGAGCCATCACCCAACAGTGCAATCACCTTGTCGTCAGGACGGGCCATGGCGACGCCCACGGCAGCGCCAAGACCATGACCAAGACCGCCGCTGGCACAGGTATAGAAAGTATCTCTTTCCAGGATGGGCAGGTAATCATGCATGGGGCCGCGACAGCTGGGAGCTTCCTCTACAATGATGGAGTCAGGGGCGCGCAGTTTAGCCAGCTGTTGCAGAACATATTTGTCAGTAAATGGTTTGCCATCGAGCACCGGGGCCGCCGGCCTGGGGTCAGGTACAGTACGAGGTTTGGGGGCGGCTTTGCTGTTAAGAAACTGTATTGCGGGCTTCATGCTGCTGATAACGGCCGTGCCCACCGGTGACCAGGCAGCCGTATTGGCGTTGTCCACAATCTGGAACAACTGGCTGCCATCGGGAATGTGAGGGCCGCTGCCTTCCACGTGATAGGTAAAGGCCGGGGCACCCAGCACCACAATCACGTCATGTCCTGCCAGGGCCTTGACTATTTCCTGGCGACTGGCAGCAAGAAAACCGGCAAACAGGGCATGATCTTCCGGAAAGCTGTTGCGTGCCGACATGGGACTGGCATAGACCAGGCTGTTATGGCTTTCTGCCAGCCTGATGACTTCATCCCATGCGTCTTCCCGGCCAACTCCGGCGCCAACCACCAATGCAGGTTTCCGGGCGTCGTTCAGTGCGTGCGCTACCTGTTCAAGCAACGGCATCTCACCCTGAATCAACTGGCTGATGGCACGGGCATCCGGTGCGTCGCAATAACAATCCCAGTCATCAATGGGCACGGAGACAAAGGTAGGTCCCTGGGGTGCCTGCATGGCCGTGTAATAGGCCCTGGCCATGGCCAGTGGCACGTCTTCAGCCCGGGCTGGCTCACAGCTCCATTTCACATAGGGCATGGGGAATTCAGATGCCTGTTGGGCATAGAGGAAAGGTTCAAACGGCAGAATCGAGCGGGCCTGCTGGCCAGCGGTAATCACCAGTGGTGTCTGATTTTTGAAGGCGGTAAAAATGTTGCCTGCCGCATGACCGGCGCCGACAGCAGAATGCAAATTCACCACCGCAGCATTGCGGGTGGCCTGGGCATAACCATCTGCCATGCCCACTACAATGCTTTCCTGCAGGCCCAGTACATACTTGAAATCTTTCGGGTAATCACGAAACATCGGCAATTCGGTAGAGCCCGGATTGCCAAACACTCTATCAATACCAAAGCTGCGGAAAAGGCTTATTACTGCCTCCCGAACCGTTACCTGTCCGGGCAGTGGGGCCGGTCTGTTATGGATTACCTTGGGTTTTTCGTATTCTGACATGCTGCTTCCTGATTCCTGCTTTCTAGTTCAAGGGGTTTTGCACTGAGTTCGCGCCCCCATTATAAGGATTGCTGCTATTACTGCACCAATCCTGCTTCCCGGGTGCCAACCGCCGAGGTAAAAAGGTTCGCCAGTATTTCGGCATCCAGGCAAATCCGGGGATACTCAAGTCTGCAACATCTTATTATAGCCATTCACCTGGCTGGCCTCTGCAAAGAGGGCGGCGGGGTAACAATCAGGGCGCTAGATTCCGGGGAATAAAGGGCACGTCAGGATCAAGTATCCTGCCCCCTGGATTCCTAAAACCATGCTATTCTCTGGAACCCGTCTTGAGCGGTTCAGTATCGGGCTAGTTAGGGGGACATCTGACACCATGCGCACAGCCATTCGCCTGTTTATCCTGTCATTGCTTGTTATCACGGGCTTCACTACCCAGGCGCAGACCCTGCGCTGGTCTGACCCGGCCACATGGCCCAACAACCAGGTCCCGGTAGCTGGTGACCAGGTGGTGATCGCAAGCGGCAGGGAAGTGCTGCTGGATGTCAGCCCGCCGGCGCTGAGTGGCCTTACTATCAACGGCACGCTCATCTTTGCCGATGAGGCTGATCTGTCACTGACCACCGAGTGGATTCTGGTGTTCGGCGAACTGCAGGTTGGCACCGAAGCCAATCCCTTTACCCATAAAGCGATTATCACCCTCACCGACAACAATGAAGGCGAACAGCTGATGGGCATGGGCGACCGTGGCATCATGCTGTCCGGCGGTACCCTGAATCTGCACGGCAATCGTACCCATACCTGGACCAAACTGGCGGCTACGGCCGAGACGGGCAGCACGACCATTGACGTGCTGGATGCCAGCCAGTGGCAGGCCGGTGACGAGATTGTGCTGGCCTCCACCGATTACAACCCGCGCCAGGCCGAGCGCCGCACAATCACCGCCGTCAACGGCAACGCCATTTCGCTGGATCAGCCGCTTGAGTATATGCACTTCGGCGAGATTACCTATGGCGTGGATGAGCGTGGCGAAGTGGGTCTGCTGACCCGGAATATCACCATCCAGTCTTCTGAAGATTCCCTTGAGTCATATTTTGGCGGCCACATCATGGCGATGATCACCAGCAAAATGTATGTCGAGGGCGTAGAGCTCAATCGCATGGGGCAGCACATGGAGCTAGCGCGTTACCCGATTCACTGGCATTTAGTCGGTGCGGGAGGGCAGGGCCAGTACGTCAGAAATTCTGCCATCCACGACACCTTCAACCGCTGTGTGACCGTGCACGGCACCAACGACCTGCGGGTGGAGAACAATGTCACCTACAACACCGTGGGGCACTGCTTTTTTATGGAAGACGGTATTGAGACCGGTAACCAGTTCGTGAAAAACTTGGCGATACAGGTCAAGTGCCATCCCAGCCTGGACTGTGTGCCCTACAACCTCGGGCCAAACGGTGAAATTGGTGGTGAAAACCGCCAGGTCATTAGGCGTATCAGCTTTGCCGGCGAGCATACCCTGCTGCCTTCCGACAACACGGCCGCGGCCTACTGGATCACGAATCCTGACAATACCTATGTAGACAACGTGGCGGCCGGATCCGATGCGACCGGCTTCTGGTTTTCCCTGCCGGAGCACCCGAATGGCGCCTTCCTGGGATCGGAAGATGCGCTCAACACCTGGCCGCGCCGTACCCCGCTGCGGGAATTCCGCGGTAACGTGTCCCATTCCAACTACGACGGCTTCATGTTCGACCGCCACATCAATGAAGACAACACCTTCGATTTGTCCTTTACCGCATACACGCCGCTGATCGATCCTGCTGACCCTTACAGCGAGATGGTGGAATCTCACTTCGAGGATCTGACCGCTTACAAGAACCGTCATGGCGGTTTCTGGGGCCGCGGTGAGCTGCATGTCTTCAGCAACGCCAGACTCGCAGACAACGCCATCGGCATGACGCATTCCACCGGCACGTTCGGCAGTGAACGCTTTACCTCACGGCTAGTCGATGCGCTGGTGGTGGGTGAAACCGACAACATCGGCAATCCGACTACGCCGGAAGAAATCGCCTATGGCCGCAGCCTGCCGAAGCCGCTCATTCCGGATTTCCCGATCCGCGGTTACGAATACTATGACTACCGTCATGAAGTGGTGAACACGACCTTCGTCAATTTCCAGGATAACAACCGGCGTAAAACCGGCGCGCTGTCCTGGCTATTGTTCACCGGCGCGGGGGTCACGACCGAAAACACCGCCAGGGGCATCGACTTCATCAATGCCAAGCCGGTGTATTTCCCGAACATCGATGATCGGTTTGACAGCGACAACCGGGGTGCCGTGGCCTATCGGTCTGCCGCGATTCACGACCTGGACGGTTCGGTCGGGGGCATGGGTGATGCGTACATCCTAGTCCATGATGGCGAGAACGACAGCGTCGCTACGGATGACGCCACCTGCATTATTAAGCCCACCTGGAATGCCTCGGTGTGCCCCGGTGATGTCGGCCGCCTGAATTTCCGCGCGGGTCAAATCGCCACAGCGCCCGCGCCCGGGGCATTGCGCGGCGGCTTTGGCTTCGGCTTCGTTCGTCCGACCCCTAGGCCCGCTGGTGCGGCTCCCCCTGCACCGCGTGCGCCACAGGCGCCCATCGCTTTGTTGCGCAACGGCAAGACACACAAGATCACTGCCAACCAGAGCACGGTGCGCGCCGGCACCGAGATCCAGGTGTTGACCGAGCGCGATGAAGTCTCGCTCAGCGTGAGTGAAATGGATCCGGGCTCATGGGTCCTGTTTGAATTACCGGGTTTCTCAAGGGCCGATACCGGTTCAGCGTTGGGCAGCATGGACGCCTTGCGTCAGGCGAACGAGACGTCATGGTACAGGGGGGATGACGCCCTCTGGGTCAAGCTGGTCGTGAGCGAACCGCTGCTTATGCCGGTCCGGCCATCGAATACTCAGGCCAGTATCACGCTCAGCCGCTAGGCCGGACCCAGCGTTGGTAACCGGATTTCTATGCTTTGAGTGGTACCAGCGTGAATCGAAAGAGTGGGGTAGTTAGCCAATCAAATTACTCTGACCCCTTTGATTATTTTTGATTACCTTTGCCGTGCCACTGGGGGTAATTCCATAATGGCAGCGCTATCCTTTGTTTAGCATTTCCGAAGATTCCCATGCGTTTTGTTCACCCTAAATCCCTATTGCCTGCAGTTTTCGTGCTGTCTGCCCTCTGTTGACCGCCTGCGGTGGGGAAGACACTCCTGCACCGGCACCCTCGCCCACGGCAGCTTCCACCACCCAGCAAAAAGCCTTGACTCAATCCATGATGACTGAAGGCGCGGAAATCATTGAGCAGGGAGAAGCGCAGGTCCAGCAGGTCATGGCAGAGGCCCAGACCAGAATAGATACTGCTGTGGAAGCAGCCCAGGCAATGGCTGAGGAAGTCGTCAATGATCGGGAAGACCAGGCCAAGGATAAAGCGGAAGACGAACTGCGCAAAAAGTTGCGCAGCTTTGGAAACTGAACATCAAACAACTGAACATTAAACAACGGGACATTAAACAAAAGGGTCACCCGCTTTAATTTTCGATTTTTCAACATGTTGGTTGCGGCTGCCCCTGGTTTCACTTTTTATAAACCGGCTGGTCGTGAACGAACCGCTGCTTAAACCGGTTCGCGCATCGAAAACGCAGGCCAGTAATACCCTCAGCCGCTAGCCCCCGTGACATGCCGATTCTTGCAGAGAATATGCAAGGAATATGCAAACCGGCATAGTGGCCGGTCATGAGGCTGAATCCAGCCTGAAACATGACTCCCGGCGCCCCTGTCAGGGGGATTTTCGCCAATTTTTCATGGTATCCTCCGGAATCCATTTTGTTGGTTCATTTGACGATCTACTGATCTACTAAGGGGAGATCTGATTCCATGCGTATTACCATTCGCGTCTTTTTCCTGTGCATACTCTTTATGACGGGGTTCTCCGCCCAGGCGCAGACCCTGCGCTGGTCCGACCCCGCCACCTGGCCCAACAATCAGGTGCCGGCTGCCGGCGCCAGGGTAACCATTGCCAGCGGCCAGGAAGTGTTGCTGGACGTCAGTCCACCGGCCCTGGATGGCCTCACTATCAACGGCAAATTGGTGTTTGCCGATGAGTCAGACCTGTCACTCACCACCGAGTGGATCATGGTGTTCGGCGAATTGCAGATCGGCACCGAAGCCAATCCTCACCAGCACAAAGCCACCATCACCCTCACCGACAACAATGAAGGCGAGCAGCTGATGGGAATGGGCGACCGCGGCATCATGCTCTCGGGCGGTACCCTAAACCTGCACGGCAATATCACCAACGCCTGGACCAAGCTGGTTGCAACCGCTGAAAAAGGCAGCACCACCATCGAGGTCCTCAATGCCGACCAGTGGAAAGTGGGTGACGAAATTGTGCTGGCTTCTACCGACTTCGATCCGCGTCAGGCGGAAACACGCCGCATCGCAGCAATCCGTGGTAACACCATTACCCTGGACCAGCCGCTGGAATACATGCACTTTGGTGAAATCACCTTTGGCGTGGATGAGCGTGGCGAAGTCGGCCTGCTGACCCGTAACATCAAGGTGCAGGCCTCAGAGGATGCCAAAGAGTCCTACTTCGGTGGCCACATCATGGCCATGATCACCAGCAAGATGTATGTCGAAGGGGTCGAGCTACAGCGTATGGGCCAGCATATGGAACTGGCGCGCTACCCGATGCATTGGCATCTGGTCGGTGACGGTGGCAAGGGGCAGTACGTGAAGAATGCCGCCATTCATGACACCTTCAACCGCTGCGTCACCGTGCACGGCACCAACGATCTGCGGGTGGAGAACAATGTCACCTACAATACCGTGGGCCACTGTTTCTTCATGGAAGATGGCATCGAGACCGGCAACGAGTACATCAAGAACCTGGCGATCCAGACCAAGTGTCATCCCACCCTGGAGTGTGTGCCAAACAACCTGGCCGCTAACGGTGAGCTCGATAATCAAAACCGTGGTGAGCTCAGGCGCATCAGTTTTTCCGGCCAGCATACCCTGCTGCCTTCAGACAACACGGCCGCCTCCTACTGGATTACCAACCCGGACAACACCTTCGTTGATAACGTGGCCGCCGGTTCCGATTCGACCGGCTTCTGGTTTTCCATACCCGAGCACCCGAATGGCGCGTTCCTGGGTTCGGACGACAGCCTGAACACCTGGCCGCGCCGTACACCGCTGCGTAAATTCAGCGGCAACGTGGCTCACTCCAATTTCGACGGGTTCATGATTGACAGACACATCGACGAAGACAACACCTTTGGTCTGGCCTCCTGGCCGTTGCAGCCATTGGCGGATCCTACCGACCTGGAGAGCGAAGTGATGGAAACGCACTTCGAGAACCTGACTGCCTGGAAGAACCGCAATGGTGGCCTCTGGGGCCGCGGCGATCTTTATGTCTACAGCAACATGACACTGGCTGATAATGCCATTGGCATGACACAGTCCGCTGGCGACATCGGCAGCCTGCCGTTCAGTTCACGCCTGATTGATGGGCTGGTGGTCGGCGAGACCGACAACATCGGCAACCCAAGGACTCCCGAGGAAATCGCTTACGGTCGCAGCCTGCCGAAGCCGGCCATTCCGGATTTCCCCATCCGCGGCTACGAATACTACGATTACCGCGATGATGTGATTAACACGACGTTCATGAATTTCCAGGACAACAACCAGCGCAAGACAGGCGCGCTGTCCTTCCTGCTGTTCACGAGCGCAGGGCTTAGTACCAACAGCGCCATCATGGGGTCGGAATTCGTCAACGCCAAACCGGTCTATTTCCCGACATACGATAAACGGTTTGATAACGATAACCGCGGCGGCAACGCCTACCGCACCCTGTCGATCCATGACGTGGACGGTTCGGTGACCGGCATCCCCGATTCCCACATCATGCTTCACGATGGCGAGAATGACAGCGTTGCCACCGATGACAACTGTCAGATTCATCCCACCTGGAACGCCTCTGTGTGCACGGGGGACATCGGTCGCCTGAATCTCTCGGACGCTAGGGGGGAATTCCCGGCCGCTGTCGATCTTGAATCGCGCACGGCCCGCTTCTCGCTGATCAGTGGGCTCAGTCCCAATGCGCCGGATACGGAACTTGTTCGGTCCCAGCGTGCCGCACTGTTCTCCCGTCGTGCTCCCGAGGCGCCCATTGCGCTCGTGCGCAACGGCAAGGAATTCAAGATCTCCGGCGACCAGAGCACGGTTAAAGCCGGCACCGAGATTGAGGTGAAAACGGAAAGAGACGAAGTCACGCTCAGCCTGGCGGAAATGGACGAGGGCTCATGGGTGATGTTCGAACTCCCGGGGTTCTCCAATGCCGCTTCTGGTAAGCAGCAGCGCAGCATGGATGCCTTGCGCCAGGCAAATGAAACTGCCTGGTTCAAGAACGGCGATGCCGTGTGGGTCAAGCTGGTGGCCGAAGCGCCCGTTATGGAAGTCATTCGGCCAACGGATCTGCAGGCCAGCATAACCGTCAGCCGGTAAAATCCAGATCAGTGTCAGCCTAACGACCCTGACAGCAGTGAGCAAATAAAGCCCCCGGTGCCTATACCGGGGGCTTTTTATTTTAGGCTATTTAAAATCGCCATAAAGTGAGAAGGCCCGCTCCGCCTTTTCCGGCCGCGGGTTCCATGATCTACCGCAAACAAACCCCTGGTACGGACACCACTCATCCGGGTGAGCAGGTAGGATGAATCCTGTTTTTGAACTGAGCATCTAATCCAAGGAGTCTTGAATGCGCCCGATTGCAGTCCCAGTTGCCAGCCGTTCTGAATGTGCCTTAGCCCTGGATGTGGCCTTTGTCTGGGAGCCACCCTGGGCTCCGATGGGATTGGTTATCACATTCGCTCCAACCGCCGTGAGAGCAAGGCACTGGATCGGCACTCACTGATCGAGGGCGCCGGCGCCTGGCCCGCTGAAAGCGAGGCCCAGATTTCCAAGGCCGCCATTTCCCCCAATGAGCTGTTCTCTGAGATGGCGCAGGACTCTTCCATGGAGCTGGCGGGCTAACTTGGCACCCCTGCAGCACCGGAAGCCGTATTCCGCCAAAAGCTGGGCTTCCCGAATAAACTTTTTCTCATCATAGGCCCTGTCAGCGACCTGATGGTGGTGTCGCGGCCCGCGAAGGGGGGGTGGCAAGAAAGCCGCTATTATCATGATGGGAGCCCTGATAAACCCCTCTCAACTGGTGCTGATCCTGCCCCAGAAATGGGTCAGGATAGGTTTCGAGCGGATCGCCATTGCCTGGAAAAATGGCCAGACCGAGAGCCTGCTGGTGCACAGCCTGTTGCCCTTGCTGAAAGCCGCCAAGGATGTGGTATTGATCACCGAAGGCAAGTATCACCAGTTTGGGGCTTGCGCCAGTGACACGACCCAGTACCTGAATGCCCACGGCGTGAAAGCCCGGCGCAAGCAGGTGACGGCGTCCAAGAC
>JBMTQX010000059.1:0-18202 GCA_049446715.1 Pseudohongiellaceae bacterium | reverse complement strand
ATTTCTGTCGGGCAAGCAGCCATTCTGCAATCTGGTCACCCACTATACCCTGCAACTTGCTGCTGACATAAATGCCGACATGGCCGGCTGGCAGACAGAGATTGGTGTAGTCATCACTGCCTACGTATTTACCCAGCGCCGCCGAGCACGGGGGCGGAATGATGTGGTCGTGTTCGGCATAGATATTCAGCACGGGCATGGTGATATTGGCCAGGTCCACCTTCTCGCCCATCAGTTCAAACTCACCCCTGACCAGCTTGTTTTCCTTGTAGAGGTCGATCAGCCACTGCCTGGCGGCACTGCCGGGATGATGCGGGCGATCGGCCAGCCATTTTTCCATGCGCAGGAAATTCAGCAGCTTAGCTTCATCCGTGGCAACGTTGAGCAGGTCGAGGTTGTACTTGGTCATGCTGCGGATCGGCGTCATGGCCGAGAATACCGCGCCCATCAGTTCACCGGGCAGGTTGCCGAAGGCCTGCAGCAACTTCTCGATGTCCTCATCGTCCAGGTTGCGAATCCACAGGTTCAAGAAACCGTGGCTGGGGTCCGTATCTTCAGAGTCGGCGGCAAAATCAATTGGCGTGATGGAGAGAATCATGTTGCTGACTTTTTTCGGAAACATCGCTGCGTACATGGATGTGAACGTACCGCCCTCGCAGATGCCGAACAGCGTGACCTTGTCCACGCCCTGCTGCTCACAGATGACATTCACACACTCATCAAGATAATGACAGACGTAATCATCGAAATTGAGGTACTGGTCGGCGCGGCTGGGATTGCCCCAGTCCACCACGTACAGGTCCACACCACGCTCCAGCAGATTGCGCACCAGGGAGCGGTCTTCCTGCAGATCGATCATGGTGTAACGGCCGATCAGACCGTAGGTGATCAGCACCGGCGCGGTTTTCGGCTTGCCTTTGCGCATCGGCTTGTAGTGATGCAGGGTGACCTTGTCGACCTGGAACACCTGCTCTTTCGGGGAGGCCCCCACGGCGACTTCGTTGACATCGAACTGCGAGATGACCTCGGCCCCCTTGGCAATGCGCGTGCCGAAATCCAGCATGGCATTGTAGGGTTCGAAATAGTTGTCGAGTTCGCTTTTCATGGTTGATGCTTGGGTCAGTTATCTCAATTCAATTCTTTGACTCACAGGCCGTAAGAGCGCAGCGTCATTCGGTAATGCTGTCAATGTCATACAAACGCCCGATCACGGCTCTGCGGGCCTCTTCCCGCCTACACCGTTGCCCGGATCTTTTGGTCGGCATAGCGTAGCGTTGGCCGACATGTCTCCTTACGTGCATATACCTGCATGTTCATTTGTCGGTAAACGGGCTGCGCCCTATGCCGACCTATCTGCTACGGACCTCTTCCGGCCTACCTTACTGGCTTTTCTTGGGGGCTGCCTTCTTTTTGGCGGCGGCTTTTTTCTTTGGCGCCGGCTTGGCCGCCTTTGGCTTCGGGGCTTCCTGCTTGTTGATCTGGCGTTTCAGGGCACGCACTTCCCGGCGCAGTTCGTAAATCAGCTTGTGCAGGTCATCCACTTCACTGCGCGTGGGAATGGTGTGGCTTTCACACCACATTTCAGCGAATTCGCGGTTCTTCAGCTTGTAGGCGGTACCGGTGGAAAAGAGTTCTTTCTGGGCATCGAGGAATTCCGGCGAGCGCAGGGTTTTAACGAGTTCCTCGTCGGCAATCTTGAGCCAGCGCTGCAGGGTCTCTTCGGTGCTGATGCTTTCATCCTTGAGGCCATCAAAGAATTCATCGGAAAAACTCTGGTAGGCGCGCAGCCAGGCCGAGGAAATGACATCCTGAAATTTGTGGCTGGCATCCCGAAAGGCCTGCCAGTCCTGGCTGGTTTTGAGCATCTTTTTCTCGAGCATGCCGATATCGGCAAACTCCGGCCCGTTGACCAGCTTGCGGAACACCTGGTCCATCATTTCGAAACCGGACTGCATGAACGTGGTCGGGTTGAGCAGATAGGTCAGTGCCTGGGCGGAATAGCCATCCTTCTCTGCCGGCGCAGCAGTCCCTGCCTGCTCGGCACCCTGGGACTTGCCGCCGCTGACCCAGTTTTCCGCCGCTTTCATCCACAGGCCATACTGCTCTTCGCAGCGCTGCCAGCTTTTCACGGAGCGGTCGACAAAATCCGCGTTCACGAACGGGTTCGCCTGCATGGTTTCCGGTTTCATCCACTTCGCCTGGGCATCCAGGAACTGCTTTTGATTGCTTAACCACAGGTCAAAAACGGGATTGTGGGAATTATTCTCGCTCATTATTCTTTCTCTGCCATTCGATAAACGCATTAAAGGATAAAAGGCAGGCGGCTCAGGTGTGAATCGGAGTAACCCTTTTATCCTTTTATCCTTTTATCCTTTTATCCTTTTATCCTTTTATAGTCGTCTTAAAACGCCTTCGTATAAATCGCCAGGGCATCCTCGTAAGTCACTTCCCGCGGGTTGTTCACGAGCAGTCGGGTCTGCTTCATGGCATCTTCGGCCAGCATGGTGAGGTCTTTTTCCTCAACCCCGACTTGGCGCAGGGTAGTTTCCAGGCCCAGGTCAGGACTCAGCGCAGCGATGCCCTTGAGCATGCCGTCGATCTTCTCACCGTGGGATTTGCCGGCCAGTTCCGGAAAGATGACCGGTGCCAGTTCGGCGTACTGGTCCTCGGCCTGGCTCATGTTGAATTCCAGCACATGGGGCAGCACCAGGGCATTGGACAGGCCGTGCGGCACATGGAAATGACCGCCCAGTGGATATGCCAGGGCATGCACGGCCGCCACCGGTGAATTGGTAAAGGCCATACCGGCCAGCATGGAGCCCATGAGCATGTTGCCGCGGGCTTCCTTGTCCTTGGGTGTTTCACAGACCTTATGCAGGTTCGCGCCCAGCAGTTTCAGGCCTTCGCGGGCCAGCGCATCGGAAATCAGGTTTTTCAGACGCGCCGAAGTGTAGGACTCGATACAGTGCACCATGGCATCGATGCCGGTGGCTGCAGTGACGTTGGCGGGCAGGCCCAGCGTCAGGTCAGGGTCCAGAACCGCGTAGTCAGGCAGCAATTGCGGTGAGACGACGCCCTTCTTTTCCGCTACGCCGGTGGTAACGATGGAAATCGGGGTCACTTCAGAGCCGGTACCCGCCGTGGTTGGTGCCAGGACCAGTGGCAGGCGTTCGCCCTTGACCATGCCGATGCCATACATCTCGGACAGGGGCTGCTCGGTGTTACACAGGACGGCAATCAGCTTGGCCGTGTCCATGGAACTGCCACCACCAATCGACACCACCCCATCAACGCCTTCGTCCTTGGCTTCAGCAACGGCCTTGAGAATCATTTCCTCGGGAGGATCCGCCACTACTTCAGAGAAGGTCCAGACCGGTACGCCGGCCTTTTTGAGGCTGTCCAGTGCCGCATCGGCAAGGCCCAGCTTAAGAATCATGGCGTCCGTGACAAAAGCGACTTTCTTGCAGCCGCGGTCGGCCATGATCTGGCCAATCTGTGCGGTGGCGCCCTCTTCATACAGGACAGAGCGGGTGGTCTGGAAGGACAGGGATTTCATGGGGGCGGTCCTTTTAAATGATTACAGTGAATTTCAGGTTCAATGTCATTCCGAGATTTTCGATAAAGGGATAAAAGGTAGGCTTTGATGCCCATCTGGGCCGCTGGCCTTTGATCCTTTTTTCCTTTGATCCTTTGATCCTTAATCCTTTAATCCTTTGATCCTTTGATCCTTTGATCCTTTGATCCTTTGATCCTTTGATCCTTTTACCCTTTTATCCTTCTCTAGATCGGCGACTTCAGCGATTTGAGTTTCCCAGTCAGCTTCATGTTCTCGGCGTAATCAACCGGGCAGTCGACAATGGACACGGTACCATCCAACAGCGCTTCCTGCATGACCGGGATAAAATCCTCTGCTGAATTGACGCGGTAACCCTTGGCACCGAACGCATCTGCCAGTTTTACGAAATCCGGGTTGGTGAACTCAATTTTCGTGGCACGCTCGAAATGACGCAGCTGGTGCCATTCGATCAGGCCGTACTTGGAGTCATTGAAGATCAGGATGACGATATCCAGGCCCAGGCGCAGCGCTGTGTCGATTTCCTGGTTGTTCATCATGAAACCGCCATCACCACACACGGCCACCGCCTTGCGGTCGGGGTAGGCCAGCTTGGCGGCAATCGCGCCGGGCAATGCGATACCCATCGCGGCAAAACCGTTGGAGATGATGCAGGTGTTGGGTGCTTCGGCCTGGTACATGCGACCAATCCACATCTTGTGGGCGCCCACATCGGAAATCACAATGTCCTCGGCATCCAGCAGTTGACGCAGATCCCACAGGATCTTCTGCGGCTTGATCGGGTACGCGGTGTCATCCTTGTGTTCGGCCCATTCCTGTTTGATGACATCAACCAGCTGGTGAATCTTGGTATCAGGCTTGGTTTCCATCTTGCGGGCAATGCGCTTCAGCGAGTCGTCAATGTCGCCAATGACGCCACTTTCCAGAATGTAGTTCTGGTCCACTTCGGCAGGACGGTGATCAATGTGCAGGATTTTCTTGTCACCGTTGGGATTCCAAAGCTGCGGGTGGTATTCGACCATGTCGACCCCGATACAGATGATCAGGTCGGCGATTTCAAACCCAAAAGAGACCAGGTCCTTGGACTTCAGGCCAATGGCACCCAGCGACAGACGGTGGCTGGACGGAATAACGCCCTTGGCCATAAAAGTGGTCGCCACCGGAATGTTGAGCTTTTCTGCAAATTTGACCACTTCCCTGGCAGCCTTGGAGCGAATAACCCCATTACCCACCATAATCACGGGAGTGCTGGCTTGCTGAATGTACCTGGCCGCTGAGGTACATTTGCCCCGCGGGGCTACCGGTTCGGTCGCCGACTGCTTTTTCAGGGGCTTGAGTTCGCCAACTTCCATAGCTGCCACGTTTTCCGGGAAATCAATGAAGCTGCAGCCCGGCTTTTCGTTCTCGGCAGTCTTGAATGCCTTGCGGACAATTTCCGGGACGATCTCGGGCTCCAGCACCTGGGTGGAGTACTTGGTGATCGGCTCGAACAGGTTCACCAGGTCAAGGATCTGGTGACTTTCCTTGTGCAGGCGGGTGGTCGCGCCCTGGCCAGCGATGGCCACGACAGGTGCGCGATCCATGTTGGCATCGGCAATGCCGGTCACCAGGTTGGTAGCACCCGGGCCGAGCGTCGACATACAGACACCGGCGCGGCCGGTCAGGCGACCATAGACATCAGCCATAAAGGCAGCACCCTGCTCATGCTTGGTGGTCACAAACTCGATCGGACTGTCGATCAGCGCATCCATGACATCAATATTCTCTTCGCCTGGCAGGCCAAAAATATATTCGACGCCTTCGTTTTCCAGACATTTCACCAGCAGTTCACTTGCCTTCATCAGTTTCAGGTGCTCCTTAGCATCTTGAGTGTATTCAGTATTAACAGCGCTGTCGTAAAACGACATGGCATTGCCCCCGTCGCCAGTGAAATCAAGCTCTGGTTGCCAGGCGCGCGCATTCTATTAGCTGCGGGTTAAAATGACATTAACCGTTGCACAATATTTGCTCGTTATTTTTGCCAATCCAGGCAAAACGCACAATAAACGAGCAGCAAAAGATTCATTTTGGTGCGAATTGGTATGATCATTACCGTAAAAGACCCGTAATGAGCCCTTATCGTTGCCATACACCGCAGATTCCGCGCACTGCAATCAGACTTTAGGTTTACAGAACACAGGGGTTTGCAAGTACGATGCCAAGATTCACAAGGAGAAACTGTCGTCAAAAATGGCCCAGTAGTTTTCAGTGTCACTGGCACACGCGTGGGAGGCAACAGGATGCAGGAGGCAGGAGCAGGAGGCAGAAAGCAGAAGGCAGAATGCAGAATGCAGAATGCAGAATGCAGGATACTAAAATATTTTTACCCCTGGCGCGTCTAGTCTTTTTTCCCGATTTATACCATTAAGTAAACTGTCCCCAAATCGCCGTCACCCTGGACTGAAAAATGTCGGATGACAGCCTGCGGCCTTATCCGACCTACCTCAACTCACGCTGTGGCAGACAGGTATTAGCAGAAGCCAGTCGGGTCGTTCCCTGCCTCCTGCCTCCTTCCTCCTATTTTTCCAGATCCTTGGTGAAGATCTGCTCGTTCTCACCACGAAAGAAATCCCGGCCATACACCAGCAGGGTCAGGATGATGCCGACGGCAAAGGCCCAGGTTGCCCCCCGGGTCACCAGCACCGCCCCGATGATTCCGGCGATACCGAGATCGCGGTTACTGCGGGCTTCCAGAATGCCGATGCGCACACTCACATAGCCCTGGATCAGCAGCGTCAATGCCAGCGCCACCCCGAGGATGGGCTGCACCAGGCTGACGATGGGCAGCAGCAACAACCCGGTATTGGTGCCCCAGCGAAAGGATCCGGAGCCACCGAACAGCGAATGCATGGCAGCCTTGCCCTCCTTGTAACGTTCAATGACCACCACCTGCATCGCCGCCCAGAGCGGTCCGCACATGGTGATGTCCGGTCCGAAGATACTCATGAACGTGTTGCGCCCGCCAAAGATCAGGTGTGCCCGGTTGGAGTTGTAATCAATTTTCTCATCAGCGCGCAGGTGATCTGCCTCGTTGATGAGTGCCCGGCTCTGCAGCACGTCGCCGAACAGCACGATATAGGCGGCCAGCACCGTGGGGATGGCCGTCACAAACATCATCAGTGGCGGCAGGCCGAGTCCCAGCACGGTGTATTCCCGAAACAGGGTGCCGAAGTCCGGGTGCGTAATACCCCACTCAATGGTTGGCCACGGGGCCTCGCCGAAAGCCGGGGCAATGACCACGGCCAGGATGATGATGGGGAAAATGCCGAGTTTACCCAGCAGGTCGAGTGCAGCATGGGATTTTTTCAGACGGGCAAAATGGCGCGAAAAGATCAGGTAAAAAGCTATGCCCACGGCAATGGAGATGGACCATGGAAAGGCATCGAAGCGCCCTCCCACCACAAACACCGAGTTGACCGCCGCAACACCGGCCCCCAGGATCACGCCGGATTTGATGGCCGGGGGAATAAAGCCCACCACCCTGTTGGCCAGCCCGGTCGCCCCCAGCACGATGGCAAAGAGGCCAAGCATCATCTGGAAGGCCACCAGTGAATGCACCCGCTCAGGCCCTTCTGGAAAGGTCATGCAGTAGGCCATGATCAACGGGATGGCCGGGGTGATCCAGCCGGGCACGACCGGATCACCCAGCAGATGATGCGTCAGGTAGAGCAGGCCATTGAGCATGACCACCGCCAACGCCACCTCGAACGGCATGCCCAGCAGTTCAATCATCAGGGGAATGGCCGCCAGATCGACGGCACACATCAGCAGCCCCTGGCAGTAATCCGGCCACTCGAACTTGTAATGCACGAACGGCAGGCGCAGCTTGAACGGGCCCAGCGGAATATAGGGGGACTCTTCTCCGTCCCGACGGTTTTGCCACATGGTCAGTGTGTCTCGTTAATGAGGTTGGTCAGGCATTGCTTGCAAAAAGCTTGCCTCAACATGATGTTGGGCCACGTTGTAGGTCGGCATAGGCCCATCGGGCCGTTTGCCGACATTGGTCATTTGCCAATTCCCGCATCTGTTCTAACCTGAAAAGCAGCTCAAGGATACATCCGGTGATGGAGAGATGCCCACTTATAAACGCCACCGCATGCCTGGTGGGACATACTTCTTTACGGTTGTTCTTGCCAACAGGAACGACAGTATACTCATCGATCATTTTCCCGAGCTCACCTCGGAGATACAACTCGTGAAAACCAAACGACCCTTTGGCATGAATGCCTGGGTGATACTACCGGATCATATGCACTGTCTGTGGACACTGCCGAGGCATGATGCGGATTATCCCGGCCGCTGGTGGGCTATCAAATCCCTGTTCACGAGACGATATCGCAGACTTCATGGCGGGAATACCCGGAAAATCTGGCAAAACAGATATTGGGAGCATGCCATCCGTGATCAGGCTGACTTTGACCGGCACCGGGACTACATCCATTTCAATCCGGTGAGACACGGCTATGTGTCGAGAGCGATGGATTGGCCCTGCTCATCTTTTCGGTATTACGTCGATAAAGGACTCTATTCAACCGAGTGGGGAAGTGATGATTCAGTATCAATTCCTAAAGGCGAATAATACTTAATTCGTCATGTCTTAATATCAGACCGTATAGTGGAATAAGACCGAATTCGTCATGTCGACAAACGGCCTGCGGCCTATGCCGACCTACAGCGAATGCAGGTATGGGTTCATCGGCCTACAACGCCCTGGATTCTTGGCTATAATCTCTCCTCTTGTCACCACACCAAATCCAAGGGGAAACGCCATGACTCACTGGCTGAAACACGCTGCCGCTCTGCTCGGCCTGGGCCTTATATTCACACCTGCCCTGGCGCAGCAACCCATTACGCCGGCACCGGCGTTTTCGATTGCCGAGCTGACCTCGTCCCAGGAGGACGGCTGGATCACCAATGGCGGCACGCTGTCCAACCAGCGCTACTCGCCGCTCGACCAGATCAACCGCGACAACGTGTCAGAGCTCAAGGGCGTCTGGCGTGTGGGCCTGGATTCAGCGCTGGATTTTCGCCATAACAACCAGGCGCAGCCGCTGGTTTATGAAGGTGTGATCTATATCGTCACCGGCCAGGACGATGTGTTTGCCATCAGTGTCGATACCGGAGAGATTCTCTGGGAATACCGCAGCGGGCTGACCGAGAATGACGCCTTTATCTGCTGCGGCTGGGTCAGCCGCGGCCTGGGTATGGGGGAAGGCAAGCTGTTTCTCGGGCGGGTCGATGCCAGGCTCATGGCGCTCGACATGCAAACCGGCGCGGTGCTGTGGGACATCCAGGATGTGCTGCCGGAAGACGGCTACAGCCTGACCGCGGCCCCGCTGTATTACGACGGCATGGTCATTACAGGTTACTCCGGTGGCGACCTAGGTACCCGCGGTCGCGTCAAAGCCTATGATGTGGACAACGGGGCAGAAATCTGGACTTTCTACACCATTCCGGGTCCCGGTGAATTCGGCCATGACACCTGGCCGCAGGACAGCGATGTCTGGGAATGGGGCGGCGCGCCGGTCTGGCATACCCCGGCCCTGGATCCTGAACTGGGCATGCTGTATTTTTCTACCGGCAATGCTGGCCCCGTGCTCGGTGGTGGCGTGCGCCCCGGCGACAATCTGTTCACCGCTTCCATTGTGGCCATCGATGTCTACACGGGGGAATACCGCTGGCACTTCCAGGAAGTGCATCACGACATCTGGGACTACGATGCGCCGAACCCCATCATTCTGTTCGAAGCACCCTACAATGGTGTCATGCGCAAAGGCCTGGCCCAGGCCGGCAAGACCGGGTGGGTCTATATTCTCGACCGTGCCACCGGCGAGCCCCTGATCGGTATCGAGGAACGCGAAGTGCCGCAGGAACCGCGCCAGGCCACTTCCCCGACCCAGCCGTATGTGATCGGCGATGCCGTGGTGTCCCAGTCTGTCCCCTACGCGCCCGAGAACTATCAGCTGGTCAATGACGGTGCCATCTTCACGCCATTCTATGACCCCACCGTATTCACTCCGCTGGCCGGCGTGAACTGGCCACCGAGTTCCTATGACCCGGAAACGAATTACATGTACATCTGCGCTACCGATTCGGCCAATGCCGCCCGCGCCGATGCCAGCCAGTATGAAGCACCGACTTTCGAGGGTCAGTTCCTAGGCGGCGCCTACCTGGGTGCCGGCCTGCAGAGCGTCGGAGTGTTCTCTGCCCTGGATCTGAAAACCAACCGCCTGGTCTGGCAGCGCCAGTTCAATTCCGGCTGTCGTTCCGGCTCCCTGGCCACAGGCGGTGGCCTGGTCTTCCTGGGCCGTCGCGACGATGACCGCCTGGTAGCCATGGATGCTGCCAACGGTGACCGCCTTTGGGAGTTCCGCATGGATGCCCCGGCTAACTCGGCCGTCAGCACCTTCCTGCACAAGGGCGAACAGTACATTGTGACCTATGCCGGCGGTGGCTTGTTCGGCGGCAAGAAAGGCGATGGTGTCTGGCTGTTTTCACTCAGTGGCGACCTGGTGGAAGTACCGGAAACCCCTCAGGCCGATCGCTTCGGTCGCGGTGCCCCCAACCTGTCCGGTATTGAGATTCCCGAGGGCCGGGTTGCCGATACCGATAATGGTCGCCGTATCTACAACCAGTCCTGTGTGTACTGCCATGGCGAAACCGGCGAAGGCGGACACGGGGGGGGTGCGGAACTGACCTCAGCCCTGACCGTGAACGACATCATGACTATCCTGGGCACCGGCCGGAACAACATGCCGAGCTTCCGTTTCGTGTTCCAGCCCGAGCAGGCCCATGACGTCGCCACCTTCCTGGCCGAGGAACTGCTGGCACGCTGACCCGCTATATTCTGCGCGCATAAAAAAAGGCGATGCATGGCATCGCCTTTTTGTTGGGCTACTGTTTAAGCCAGCAGCAATCAGCGTCCGAAGCGCGGAAGGCCTTTGCCCGGGGCACCACGCCAGCGACGGGTGCTGGCCGGGGAATCCGATTCCTCAAAACGGGCAAACTGGGCAATCTGAGACTCAAGCACGCGCTCAAGGCTGGCTCTCTGCCTGGGCAGGGATTTGCCCAGGGGCCCCATACGGCGGCTGGTGGACGTGGCGACCAGCACGGTCTCCTGCAGTGTTTCAAAACGGGCAAAGTCTGCGCTGTCTTCAGCACGGATGATAGAGCGCTTGTACGGCGGCTTGCCGGAATAATCCACAACGCGCAGGTCACCATCAGCAGTTGGCGTTACCACGGTCTGCGCGGCAGCACCGTTGGCACCCAGGAACAGGGCACCGGCCATCAGGACCAGTCGGGTAGTCATTGTTTTCATAGTCCACTCCATTGTTCCCGCATCACTTGCTGTAGAAGCGCATGAAAGCTGGCGGGAACTTTCTTGTTTCATGCGCTCTATATAAGTGCACTATGCGCTATATGGGTGCAGCTTTTCAGGATGATTGATTCAAGGAATTTCCTATCATGTTGGTTTTGATACAATTTTTGGAATTGGCACCGGATTTGCTCCGTGTCTGTCAGGGAATAAATACGATAAACCCTGAAGGGAAAGCACAAAATGAGCGCACGTCACCTGACATCCATTTGCCTGCTGTTATGCACGACAGCCATCTCGCTAGCCACTGTCGCCCAGGACACCCCCGCGATAGCCCTGGACATGCACCAGGCCGCATCCGGCAATTTCTATGTGCATGCCACCATGGCCGGCGCCGTGGAAACTGACCTGTTGCTGGACACCGGTTCCGGCTATGTCAGCCTCAGTAAAGCCACTTTTGACCGGATCAGCGCCACCAGCTCCCCGCGCTTCAGTCGTCATATCTTCGGCACCATGGCCAACGGCAAGGTCCAGAAAGTCGCCATGTATTACCTGGATGAACTGGCACTGTCGCCGGAATGCGTGCTGCGGGACATCGAGGTCGCAGTTTTCCCCCGCGCCGATCGTGACATTCTCGGCCTGAACGCCCTCGCCCGCCTGCAGCCTTTTACCCTGGAACTGGCACCGGCCAGATTGACCAGCAGCCATTGTGCTGCACAGGGCTGAATTCGAAAGCGCCATATCCTGATAGGTTTTTCTGATCAAACCTTGGGCCAACCTGAATACCAGTTGGCGTATAATTGAGGGCTTTAATCATCGCCAAAGCCCGACATCCGCTCTATGAAACCATTCCCTTTGTTCCCACTGCTCATTTTCTTGCTATTCACCACAGCGCCGGCTGTTGCCCAGGTTGACCAGGGCCAGGTGGGTGCCTGGTACATGTATATGTGGAGTCATGAGAATGCCGACACCGGTTTTGGCATGCAGGGCGATGTCCAGCATCGCAACTGGAATACCGGTGGCGACCTGGAACAGCTGCTGATTCGTGGCGGCGCCACCTGGCGCCCGGAAGGCAGCGCCATCAAGTACACGCTCGGCTATGCCCATATCACCTCGGGCACCTTCGGGATCAGTGACGGTAAAAGTCGCGAGCACCGCATTTACCAGGAGGCCCTGGTGCCACAGCGGCTGTTCAGCAAGTGGCTGCTGACCCACCGCTTCCGGTTTGAGCAACGCTGGGTAGATGGCCAGGATTTCAGAACCCGGCTGCGGTATTTCCTGGCCATGAATTATCCCCTGAACCGGGATGACCTGGGGGAGGGGGCGGTTTACCTGTCGTTGTATAACGAGCTCTTCCTGAACCTGGAAAATGATATCGGCAACAATCGCTCAGTGGATACCTTTGACCGCAATCGCGCTTATGCCGCGCTCGGCTACAGCCTGAAAGACAACATGCGTTTACAGTTTGGCTACATGTGGCAGGAAAACAGCAATGACGGCAAAGGCCAATTGCAGCTCAACTTTATACACAGCTTCTGAGGATTGCCCGCAACGGGCTGACTAGGCCGCCGGGTCCTTGCGGCGCAGGAATGTTTTGATGCGGGCCAGCGCCTGATTGCCGTAGAACGGCTTCAGAATGTAGTCGTCAGCACTCAGTTGAAAGCCGCGAATCACATCTTCCTCGCTGCCCATGGCAATCATCATGATGACGGGCAGACTTTTCAGGCGTGGTGTCTGCCGAATGCTCTTCAGCGTTTCAAAGCCATCCAGAACCGGCATCATGCCATCCAGAATGACCGCGGAATAACTGTCGGACTCAAGGGCTTCGAGCGCCAGCTGGTCATTTTAGACCAGTGTCTCCTTTGCCCCCTGTTGTTCCAGCACCTGGGTTACGCACGCAATGCTTCATTCATGACTTGGCGTCCCTGGCCCTGGCCGACAAATCGGAAGATGACTCAGAAGCGGAACGTGTAGTTGAACTTGAGCGACAGATCCGCGACCGTGGAGTCGAAATGATTATCCTTGTCTGCATCCACCAGACCCCAGTTGAGCACCAGAAAAGCCTGCTGACCGGCCCGTGGAATCCAGTGCAGGCGACTGTTCAGACCAAGATTTTCCGAGACGTTATCGTACTGGATCAGGTTACTCCAGGACAATGTTGATGAAAAGGCGTACTGGGAGTTCAGCCCGTACAGCCTAACCGTGAAATCACCGGCAGGCAGTTCGATTTCATTTTCATTGAAGGTAAAGGTAACCGCGAAATTCCGGTTGGGCCGCCAGGTAACATTACCGTTCTTCTGGAAATGACTGCCGTTGTAGTAATCGCCGGACCACATCATCAAACTGCCGGATAGTTTGCGGTGCCCGCCCCATGACATGCCGACAAAAAAATCATCCCAGCTGTATTCACCGGCCGGAATGGTAACCGTTTGGGAACCGTCAGAGGCCCGGTATATGGTGAATGGCTGCGGCAGCACCTCCTTGTAATAGACATAGCGGGTCCAGTAGGAGTCGTTGGTATTGGTAAATGAGGTCAGGCGCAGGCCAAGGTTTTCATTGTTGAGCGTGCCGTCATCCAGGTTCTCCGCGCGGTAGCCCTCTGCGATCAGGGCAACCGAGCGAAAGAAGTCGTCCGGGTCCATGAAGTGGCGGTACCCGACCGACGTATGGTGATCCTCAATGTCACGAACGTTCACATAGCCGACAGCCGGGAAAAAGTTCTTTTCCACGCGCTTGTACTGGTACTGCCCCTGCAAGCCCTGGGCATTGGGCAGGAACATATTGATGCCGTATGAGGCATTGTCCTGGCTGGCCAGGCCTTCGGTGTCGGTTTCCTGGTAGAAGGCCGAGGCTTCCACCGTGTTGCCGAAAAATGCCGTGTTGCGATAACGCACGTCGGTGCCCACCAGGGTATTGTCGATATTGCCCTGCGGGTTGCCGTCGGTCAGGATCGCACCGACCTGGGTGCGCGAACCAACGTTGAGCACGGTGCGACCAACAAAGATGTTCTGGCTGTCCAGGCCAATAGATGACTCCTCGCCCTGGTTGATGAGCAGCGAACCGACATTCCAGTCCCCTACCCGGCCACTGAGTTTGACCCCGCCCACCAGATCGAGAATCTGGCCATTGGGGCCCAGACCGATCTTGCGCGAGAAGAACGGCCGGGAATTCTGCAGGGCCGGCGCATTGGCCGCCGCCGATCCGGTTCCGGATACCGCGTTGAAACTGCCGGAGCCGATCTGGCCGAATTCAAAGATATCGACATCGCGCAGGAAGAAATCGCGCTTTTCCGGGAAGAACAGGTTGAAGCGGGTCAGGTTGACCTGGCGGTCGTCCACTTCGGTCGCCGAGAAGTCGGTGTTCAGGGTCAGTGAAGCGTTGAGCTGCGGCGTGACCTTGTAGAACACATCCAGTTGCGGCTCATAGTGGTTTTCCTCGAAGCCACCGGGGCCAAACAGCCGGTTACGGCGCAGGGTCATCGATGGCACCACGTCCAGGCCGACGCCCTGGCGCAGGCCGGTCAGGCCGGTGGCGGTGCCCGCCGTGCTGGGGTTAACTTCGCGGTTGTTGGAGGTCCAGGCAATGATTTCATTGTCACCCCGACGGATACGGCTGAAGTTGATGCCCCACTCGGTGGAGCCGGGGTTGAACGACAGTGACTGGAACGGAATCCGGATTTCGGCCGACCAGCCTTCGTCCGTGCGCTCGGCCCTGGATTCCCAGATACCATCCCAGTTGCCTTCCACGGTAATAATGTTCTGGAACAGGCCTTCCCAGCGCACGCCATTGGGATTCACTTCAAAACGGTAGCCGTTGCGACGGTCCAGGTAAGGATCGATGATGACGGCAAAGATGTCATCAGCATCCAGCGACTGGCCCTGGCGCAGGACGCGGTCACGAATCTGGGTGGGATCACTCTCGACCATGACAGCACCCACATACAGGGCGCTCTCGGTATAGAACACGCGCACACGGGTGGGCTCGGTCGGGTTAACGAACTCTTCAGGGAAGACCTGGTGCAGATCCTCGATCAGGGCGGCCTGCGACCAAAGCCCCTCATCAAGACTGCCATCGATACTGACATCACCGGCCAGCTGCGGAATGGCGACGGTCTTGTTGTTGCCCGTCGTGATCTGCTGGGCCTGCACAGCCTGTGTAGAAAGGACAGAAAGTGTCAAAAGCGCCACCAGGCATGCACACAAAACCTGGCTCATGGTATTGAAGATTCGCAAAGCCGTTCTCCCTCCGGATTTTGCCCGATCGAAAGCCGGCTATTGTAGCGGGAAATGACTGACGGGTCAGGAAGAATTCTTTGCCGGTCTGAATGCTTCAGGACGGACTGTGGTTCATTCGTTGGTCGGCATAGGCGCATGGCGCCGTTTGCCGACATTGACGAGATCCGAACAATTGAAATTGTCGGCAAACGGACCTTCGGTCCTATGCCGATCTGCAACTGTTATTTCACAGCCCGGTTAACGGCCGCGCGCAGCCTCTTTCGGGCTGCAACACCATCTGCATTCGGTATGGCCGGCGCTTATTCCTGCGCGCGGATGGCGATGCGATTGCCGGAAAAAGTGCCCACCCAGACATCGTCACCGACCTCCAGCGCCATGGTGGCGTTGCTCCAGGAGGGCGTGGCCGGGCCGCTGCTGATGACTTCTGTCGCCAGGGTGGCCGGGTCGATGGCATAGGCCCGGAACGGACGGGAACAGGTGGCAATGGTGGCCAGGTTGAAGGTCTCCGGATCAATGATGCTGCCGCAGACCGGGTCCTCGTTATGCATGCCGGCGGTAATCAAACGGCCATTTTCGCCCATGTGGATATTGTCGGGCGTAATCCCAAGATCCTCGGTCATGCCGATCTGGCGAGCCGGGTTGGTGTTGGTGAGTGCCACGATCTTGTGCAGGCCTGAGGCCGCTACATAGATGGTGCGACCATCTGCCGACACCTCGATGCCGTTGTTGGCGGGCAGTGCCGTACCCGGCATCAGCGCAAAACCGTCATCGCCCGGCGTCCATTTATAGACCCCGCCGGTGGGCTGGCCCGAAATGGCTTCAAAGAAAGTCTTGTCGGGATGAATCAGCACGGTTGCCAGGATGGTACCGTCGGCCATGGCGGCGACGCTGTTAGCCTCCAGGTGCTCAGGCATCAGCACGCAGCCGATCCAGGTAACGACCGGGCTGCCACGACTGGTATCGATATCAAACACCTCGATGGCTTCACGACCGCCGTGGCCGACGGCGTACAGGTTCGCATGGCCAGTGTCCGTCGCCCGAATGGTCAGGCCGTGGGTGGTGAACGTGTTGGGATCCGGGGAACCGGGACAGGCCCCGTAACGTGCCATGTCCTGCCTGGCACGGGGCAGCATGCCCGGATACAGGGATTCGGCCAGCAGGCGCGGGGTATCGAGCAGGAACAGCGCCGTCCCCGGCGCCATGCCGCTGGCAATGGCCCAGTCGGTACCCGGCACGCGGACCAGGTCTTCAGCATTGGTGGGCCCGCAGACAAAGCGGTAACCGTCAGCAGCCTGGCAATCGGCCTGCTGGGAGTTGGCGACCCCGGTGCAGCCCACCAGGAAAAACAGCGCAATAAACAGCGTCTTCTTCATATCCCCTTTCCTTCCTGTTTGTGTTCTTGTGGTGTGTTCTTGTGGTGTATCGTTTTTATGACCGTGGTTCTTCCGTTCAGGCCTGCCTGCATTATCCACACTGGTCAGCGCATTGCCATCAGGCGGTCGGCGGCAAGCCGACGCGCTCGGCAGGTCGGCATAGGGCGCAGCCCGTTTGCCGACATCATTCCCCCTATCGACAAACGTCACATCACCTTGTCGGCAAATGGCCCTGCGGGCCTATGCCGGCCTTCAATTTGCCGGATGACGGCCGCAGGCGGCCTCTTCCGGCCTACGACAATAACGTCATGCCCAACGTGTCGTCCTTGCCTCTTGCCTCTTGCCGCTGGTCCCATGTATCTTCCCCTCCCCTGCCCCTGAATTTTGTGAGCGCCCTTTACCATGTTTGCCCTGGTGGATTGCAACACCTTCTACGCCAGCTGCGAGGCCATTTTCAACCCGGCCGTACGCGGCAAGCCGATCGTGGTGCTGTCCAACAATGACGGCTGCATTATATCGCGCAACAAGGAAGCCAAGGCCCTGGGGATTCCCGGCATGCTGCCGTTCTTCCAGGTGCGCAAACAGGTGGAAGCGGCCGGCTGTCACATCTTTTCCAGCAACTACGAGCTCTACGGCGATATCTCCGCCCGCGTCATGAAGCTGATGGAACCCTACGCCACAGAGATGGAGGTGTACTCCATCGACGAGGCCTTCCTGCGCCTGCCGCCTGAACGCTTCGGCACCTACCATGAACAGGGTACCCGTATAAAAGACATGCTCTGGCAGCACATCCGCATGCCGGTATGTGCCGGCATCGCCCCGACCAAGACCCTGGCCAAGCTGGCCAACCATGCCGCCAAGAAAATTCCCCGGCTGAACGGTGTCTGTGTGCTGGATACGCCGGCGAAATGGGAATGGCTGCTGGCACGCTTGCCGCTGGATGCCATCTGGGGGATCGGCAAGCGCATTCACACGCGCCTGAACGACATGGGCATCCACACGGCCTTGCAGCTGGCACAAAGCGATCCGAAATGGCTGCGCCGGCGGTTCAGCGTGGTGCTGGAGAAAACCATACGCGAACTGAACGGCGAGCCCTGCCTCGACCTCGATCTGCACCCGGAGCCGAAAAAGGACATCATCTGCTCACGCAGCTTCAGCTACAAGGTCACCGAACTGCATGAGCTGCAGCAGGCCATCAGCCTGTATGCCGCCCGCGCCTGTGAAAAAATGCGCAAGCAGCAGGGCCTGACCGCCAACCTGTGGGTCTATCTCGAAAGCTTCCAGCAACAGCAGCACTTCTGGCGTCACCGCTTCGTGCAGCTGCCGACCCAGACCAATGACACACGCCTAATTGCCCGCGCCGGCGCCGATGCCCTGGCGCACATCTACAGACCCGGCATCCGCTACAAGAAATGCGGCATCGGCCTGCTCGACCTGCGCACCACGAAATACGAACAACTGGATTTCTATGCGCCCCGCCAGTCACCGAAGTCCCGCACCCTGATGCAGACGGTGGACCGCATCAACGAACGCTATGGCCGTTATACCGTGCAACTGGCCAATACCGGCATTCAGCCGAAGTGGCTGATGAACCGCAACTTCAAGTCACCGTCTTACACCACCCGCTGGGCGGATATTCCGGTCATCAAGTGTTAGGCCCGGCTTT
>JBMTQX010000058.1:0-18399 GCA_049446715.1 Pseudohongiellaceae bacterium | reverse complement strand
GGCGCTGCGTTGGCTGACGAACAGGCACAACAAACGCCGTACCAGCGGCAGGGCCAGAAAGTCGGCAGGAATGATCCCTGTCCCTGTGGTTCCGGCAAGAAGTTCAAGCAATGCCACGGCAAACTGAACTGAGATACAGAGACAAGAGACAAGAGGCAAGAGGCAAGAGGCAATCAGGCCGACATTGTCCGATTTAATCGAAAGGTTTTATATGGCAGTAGGTAGTGGTGAATTAGGCATGTTGCATCCTGTACCCGGGGTGACAATGGTAGCCGTGTCTGCCGGCATCAAGAAACCGGGACGACTGGATTGCGTGGTGTTTGCGCTGGCAGGTGGCAGCCAGACGGCAGGGGTTTTCACCACCAATGCTTTTTGCGCCGCGCCGGTAACTCTGTGCAAAACCCATCTCAAGCAACGGGCACCACGCTATTTTGTCATCAATACCGGCAACGCCAATGCCGGTACGGGAAAACTGGGTATGGTCAGCGCGCAGGCAGTCTGTGATGCCATGGCTGACGCCGCGCAGGTCACCAGTGCGGAAATCCTGCCGTTTTCCACCGGAGTGATTGGCGAACAGCTGCCTTACCAGAAAATCACCGCGGTCCTGCCGCAAGCTTTGTCGTCACTTTCTGCTAATGCGTGGGAAACTGTTGCCCGCGGCATCATGACCACGGATACCCGTCCCAAAGCCAGTTCTGTCCAGATCGATATTGGCGGCCAGACGATCACGATTACCGGGATTACCAAGGGTGCCGGCATGATCAAGCCGAACATGGCCACCATGCTGGCGTATGTTTTCACGGACGCTGACATGGCCGGCGATGCCCTGCAGGACTGCCTTGGCCAGGCCGTCAACAAGTCATTCAACCGCATCACGGTCGACAGTGATACCTCGACCAATGACTGCTGCATGCTGGTTGCCACCGGTGAGAGTGGTGTGCAGGTCGATCGCAGCAATCCGGTATTCCAGGACGCTCTGGAAAAAGTCTTCCTTGATCTGGCCCAGGCCATCATTCGTGATGCCGAAGGCGCCACCAAGTTTGTCACTATCGAAGTGGTGAACGGGGCTGACCAGGCCGAATGCCTGCGGCTGGCCTACACGGTCGCCGAATCGCCGCTGGTGAAAACGGCGCTGTATGCGTCCGATCCCAACTGGGGGCGTATTCTTGCGGCCGCAGGCCGGGCTGGTATCACCGACATGGATCTCGAGAAAGTGATCATCCATCTGGGTGAAGTTTGCATTGTCGAAAACGGGGCTGTGTCTCCGGGTTATACCGAGGCTGCCGGCCAGGCAGTCATGGATCGCGAAGAGATCACCATTCGCATCGACCTGGGTCGCGGCGACTGTTGCGAAACGGTTTGGACCAGCGATTTGTCCCACGAATACGTCACGATCAATGCCGAATACCGGACTTGATATGTCTTGAAACCCATAATTGTTATCATCTAGTACAGAAAGTTATAACCCTATACTGCAACACTCCTGTCACTATTCCTGTAACTTTGTCGAGGGTGCTCTTTATCCCCCCCCCCAGGTTGGGCGCATGCCTTCGCAGATCGATACAGGACCTGCCTTCGCACATCAGAGGTTAATTTGAAAAAGGCAGCCTGATCTACTGAACAGACTCTCCTGACTTTTAGTGCGTCTCCTCAAGACCCCATAGCTTACAGAATCGCTCTGTCATTATCTGAGCGGTGTTGACGTTGGCGCGTGATGAGAAGCCATAGCGCCTCGGTGTCACCGTATGCACTCTAATACTGTCGCCGCGATAGAACGCCTCCAGCGTCTCTGTAAGCACTCCTGAAGCCTCTCAAAGGCTTATCCCAAACACCTAAGCCGGGGTCTAAACAGGCCCGGGGGTTGTCCTAGCTTAACAGTGTCACTGTATATGCTGCTCAGTCCACATATCTCTATAGAACGCCTTCAGCGTCTTTGTTCGCCCACCTGAGACCTCTCCAAGCCGATGTCAGTAGCCCGGATCTTAATCAGGGCGCGGGAGAGGTTGCCATTACTTGATAGTGTCACTGTACATGTTCTGATACAAAAGAGGAGGGGGTAAAGCATCTCCCTAGCAGGTCAGTGGAAATCTTCAACAGGGTCTCTGGAGGTCGAGTCTGGTCAGATATAGTTGCTAGGCATCAAAACACCCCTCTCTAGACGTTCTCAATGAAGACTTTTCTGCTTAGTCTTGTCTGCAGGAGTCTTGCTCATCAAACGTGCCATAACCGTTGTAGCCCTGTCAGCCAGCATGAAGGCACCCGGGACAAGCTCAAAGGCACATACTCCAGGTAGTTGCTTACGTAGGTCCTATGGTGATCCAGGATCAAGCCGACGCCGTACAAATTCGATATTTGACTTGATGCTGCCTCTCAATTCACAAAACTCATCCTAGAAAGAACACCTTTCTTGATAGGTATGAGGAGAATAAAAGCTAATCACCAGGTATTTACTTCGATATACGAAATAAAAGACAAAAACAGCTTTTCCTGGGAAAAGGAAAGTAGGCCAGTCCAAAATTAAAAAGGGTAATTATGACTTTTCGAAAAACCGTTCTATCGGTAGCTGTTGCTGCTTCCGCATTTTCCATCCAGGTACCCGTGTATTCCCAGGATTCCGATTTAATAGAGGAAATTGTCGTCACTTCACGTAAGAGGGATGAATCCTATGTAGACGTACCGGTAGCTGTTACCGTCTTTACCGCTGATGAGATTGAGGCAGCTGGGATCGAAAATCCGGCTGATTACATAGCACTGACACCCAACGTCACTCTTGTCCAGGTTCAGAATGCGGGCAATTCCTTTATAACTGCGCGTGGTATTTCCCAGAACCGCAATACTGAAATGTCCGTTGCCGTTCTCATGGATGGCGTGCTCATGGTGAACCCAGCACAATTTAACCAGGAACTTTTCGACATCGAGCAGGTGGAAGTACTCAAGGGCCCCCAGGGAGCCTTGTATGGTCGTAATGCCATTGGCGGCGCCATTGTTGTCAACACCAAGGAGCCGTCTGATTTCCTTGAGGGTAAGTTCAGGATCGGTGCAGACTCCGGTGATGGTTACAATATGCAAGGTGTAGTCAGCGGGCCTCTTGGAGATTCTGAAACGCTGAAATATCGCGTAGCGGTATCGCACAAAAATACTGATGGGTTCCTCGATAACACCTTCCTCGGTGAGAAAGCAGATCCCTTTGAAGATACCTCTTTAAGATTAAGGCTGCTTTGGGACCCTAGTGATACTTTCCGAGCTGATCTCAGGTTTTATCAGTCTGAACTTGAGGGCGGCGCTCTTTATTACAATATTCGCTCACCACTACCGGAACCTTTCCCCGGTGCGCCGATATCTCTTGGACGCGATAATGGCGATCCAGACTCTGTTAACGATACCAGTCTTGATATACGCACTAACAACCCGGGCCGCAATAACCGTGACCTAATGAATGTCTCACTGAAGATGGACTGGGAGCTGGAAAGCGGTACTTTCACGTCGGTCACCTCTTATGACACCCTGGAAGAACTGCTCACCGGTGATGCATTTGACTTTGTCCCGATTCCCGAATCAATCGGTGTGGCCTTTGGCTTCCCGGATCAAAATCAGAGTCAGTATTTCGATGTGGAGGCATGGAGTCAGGAATTCCGTTTAACTTCGCCATCTGATGACCGTCTGCGCTGGATTGCGGGGACTTATTTCGTGGGCACCGAGCGTTTTGTATCGACAGGCGCCATGGTGGACACCGGGGGCGGGCTCGTTCCTGTATTTAGACAACCCCGCGGGAATTTCCCCTTTGACTTTGCCTCTGACCCGGTAAACCCGCAGGCTAGCTTTCTTGCGGATGAGCAAGACAATTTTGCCTGGGCGGTCTTTGGCGAAGTTGCCTATGATGTTTCTGATTCAATTGAAATGGCATTATCCCTTCGCTATGACGAGGACACGCGTGAGAACACCACGCGGACTCCAACGGCTTTCCTGCCTAATGTCCCGGGCTTTCCGCAAGGCTTTACCGGCGAGGAAAGGAAGCAAACTTGGGATGAATGGCAACCGAAATTTACGGTGCGCTACAAGCCCCAAGATAATCTTAGTTACTATGCCAGTGTAAGCCGCGGTTTTCGCAGCGGCGGATTTAACCAGACTGGTGTTGGTGCGGTTGCTTTTGACAGTGGCTTCCTCGGAGTAGGAGATACCTTTGACGCCGAGGTGGTGGACACTATAGAGGCCGGTATCAAGGGGCAGTTTAATGAGGGCCGCACCCGCGCCAACCTGAGCGTTTATCATACGGAAGCAGAAGGCACTTACTTCTTTATCTTCCTGGCGGCCAACTCAACCCAGAACCTTGGTAACTTGAACGAAGTAGAATACTCGGGATTTGAGTTCGACCTTACGCACCGTTTTACCAACAATATCGATTTAAATCTGGGCTATGGCTATACAGACAGTGAGATCAAAGATTCTGATACTCCGGATGATATTGGAGACAAGGCACCGAACGTATCTGATTTCACCTTCAATGCAGGGTTTAATGTGCACTGGCCAATTAACGCTTTCGGCAATGGTGTGGAGGGCTTCCTGCGATTGGATTACCAAATTATCGGCGAAACTGCTTTCTTTGACAGGGAGCAAGCAGACACAAATAATAGGGATAATGTCAACCTGCTGGACTTCCGCGCCGGTGTGGAGCTGCCTGATGATTGGTCTCTTACAGCGTGGGGTAAGAATTCCTTGAATGAGGAGTACCATACGGAATATTCAACCGGTGGCTTTGTCTACAAGGCTCCTCCAGCCAGGTATGGTGTTGATTTTGTGAAACGCTTTTAATGGGCAAATGATTGCATTTCTATAGCAATAACTCGTAAAAAAACTTAGGGTTGAATTATGAGCGCGCCAAGATTTTTGCTCTCCCTATAGTATTGCAACGCCCATATTGTGAAGGTAAATCTCCGACGGTTCATGAGACAGATTCTAGGCAGTGTGCCTCAGCACCCAAAGCCCTGCAGAAATGCACTGCTCTCCATAGCCTAGGTTTAAATAGGCAGATGGGGGAGCCACATTCCCTA
Source organism: Pseudohongiellaceae bacterium (assembly GCA_049446715.1). Lineage (GTDB taxonomy): Bacteria > Pseudomonadota > Gammaproteobacteria > Pseudomonadales > Pseudohongiellaceae > Eutrophocola. The sequence continues at coordinate 13,351 of JBMTQX010000058.1, read as the reverse complement.
TTAGCGTGACTGTGCCTGCCTGGATACTCTGATTGTGGAAAAAAAGTTTGCTATGAAGTATTGCTATAGATTTGCTTTCAGCCAAAATGTTTTTCAAGAATTAGAAGAATCATTTAGACCTATTTGATGTTCCTCAGCCCTTTGCTGAAATTCAGCTCGCTCACCCCGTCTTCTCTAGTCGTCACGCAACAAGAAAAACGGTGGTGTCAATATCGCGGGGGCTAGTCATCTAGCATGATCTCTACTAACACTTCGTTGCGGCGCATGAAGGGGAGCGAGAAGGGCGAATTGTAGGCAGCGTACATTGGCTCTCCTTTCATCTTGAGCTTTTTCAGTTCCAGAAAGGAGACCAGGGTATCCCGGTGCTTGCTGTAGTTAGCCTCACTCCAGCCACCGTTGAACCGGATTGCTGCCACCATGCTGGGAATGCTCTGGAGTATCTGTATTCTATCGTCCTCGGGTACCGGTGCAGTGTCCAGTGAAAAATCTGCTGGCAATACAAAGGCAATGCGCCAACCTGCAGGGGTGCGGGTTTGTTGCACAGGCGCCGTCATGGAAATTTTACGGCCTTGACCCTGTTTCTGCTTTGACTGCAGCACTGGTGCAGTCATGGTGATTTTGCCAGCAGTACTGTTGTCGCCACTGATATAGCGGAACAATCTACGAAATCCCTTGCTGACTGCGGCATTTCGATCAAACTCGTCTTCCACCAGAGTTTCTGCCACAAGATAGGGCGCGTATTCCCGAATCTCTATTTTATCTATTTGTTCAACAACATGATAAGCAGGCTCTTCAATTGCCATAACAGATTTTCCAGACAGGACAGCTAGCAGAATCAGGCTTGATACGAGCATGACAAGGAATGCACGCGGAAGCCTTACAGGAGATTTTGAAGTAATCATGATATTGACTACGAGTCTAGTGATGTTTTTGGATGAGTCACTTTGCACTGCTATAGAGGCTGATGAACTTACGCTGGAAGCTTTCGATGAAAGCATTTTGTGCCGACTATAGAACGTGTATTAGTTTTAACTTTACACCATCCTGGTAAGGTCATTGTCTCATGCTCGGCAAGTGTACTCTGGCCTCTGATCGGTTCTGACCGCCTTGGGGTACCACCGGAAGAGGGCAACCTGATCCAGAATCTTGGTGATATGATGACCTGGTACACCAAAGTAGGCAACCAGATCACCCGCCTCCTTGGTGCAGTAACCCTGCACCGTTAGCACCTTAAGCCCTCTGCCATTGACCGAAAAACCCTTAACAAAATCCACCGACCAGACTTTATAACGACGTGCTAACAAAATCAGCGGTTCTCTGAGTACCATCACTCCTTTGCGCCCTTTATACCGTTTTACCACCAGCTCTGCGGCACGATATAGGCAATGGGCCATTTAAGGTTAATTTCTACGCCTTTACGCCGAAACAATCCCTGAATGCGTCGATAGCCGAATCGAAGTCGTTCTTGAGCCCGCTCGAGGATCCGACTGGATAACGTCTCAACCCGTTCTAATAATCGAGACGGGTTATGTCAGGTGCTTGGATAAATCATCACCATGGCGCTGGCCGTGCGTTTATCCTAGGTAACCTGCCGTATTATGGGCGCCTGCCGCCTAAATGACCGAAACTCCACCCCCCGGCCCCTATAAATACCTCCCTCTGCATTGGAATACGGACTAGGGATTTTTATGCTTTACATGGCCGGGATCTAAAAAGACCCAGGGGTGGGGTGTTATAGACTGACAGTGTCACTGTTTGTGCTCAGTTACAAGAGGGTGTTTTGTACCATAGGCTTTTGGATATGCTTATAGTGGCTACACAGCATGTCTCTGCAAGTGCAGGAGGTACAAGAACCTGTTCGCATTGGGAAGGTGCTGGATAGATTAATGATCAGTAATTTCTTTTTTTGCTATCGCATTTCATTTCTTAAGTGGTTACATAAATCTCTCATCGAGCCGACTTATCTGATGGGGTGTATATCTTGACGTCTATCAATACCAATACAAGCGCTACTTTGGTCAGTCTGGCACTTGCGCGTAATGAGCGCAGTTTGGCAGTTGCTATGGAGCGCCTGTCCACCGGGCTGAGAATTAATGCTGCTAAAGATGATGCGGCAGGTTTAGCTATTGCCAAGAAGATGGCTGCTGACATTTCAGGCATGCAAATGGGTATACGCAATCTTAATGATGGTATATCCATGGTGCAGACTATCGAGGGCGCTTATCATGTCGCGCTGAGTATGGTGGGTAGAATGCGGGAGCTAGCTGTGCAGGCAGCCAATGGCACGCTTTCAGAAGCTGACAGAGCTAATCTAGATGCTGAATATCAAAACCTCAAATATGGCATACAAGATTTAGCTAAGAATACGCAGTGGAATGGCATGAATCTCATCGATGGCTCTTCCAGAGTGCAGACAGTGCAGTTACATAATGGCTTGGATACGGGTACACAAGATATAACTTTCAATCAACTCTATGGGGAGCCTGGAAGTTTCAATAATAGATGGCAGAACGATCAAGACTCGACTGCCGATCCAGATATCTTTGCAGCCACGGGATATGCTTTTGATGGGGATATTCAAAGTGGTGATGTCATATCTATGCTTTTGGATGGGAAATATCTTGCAATAACAGTCAATGCAGATGATGCGTTTTATCTAAAAAATGGCCCTCCAGCCGCGCCACCCTTCCGATTTTTTACGAATAATATCCAACGTGAAAGTCAACCAAAGTTTGAGGAAGGTTTTTCTTTGAGTAATTTAGCGGATATGGGTGTTAGAGTTGCAGCGTTAACAGGTGGGATAAGGGCGTTTACTGTTCTTGGCTACCCAATACTGCCAGCAAACGATGGAAAAACAATCTCAGTTACTGAGTTAAAAGTTACAAGAGGAGATGCTAAGTACCTAACAAATACTTCAATTACAAACACTAGTCATTCCCAAACTGCCTTGCGTAGGCTGGATGAGACTTTAGAAATAATGACTAAAACAATGTCTCAGTTCGGAAGCTATACAAGCGGACTCGAAACAGCATCCAACAGTATGATGAATACTTTTATAAATCTTCAACAATCTCAATCACGCATTGAGGATGCTGACTACGCGGCTGAAACAATTAATCTTGCTAAGACAAAAATCATTGCTCAAGCTAGTACCGCCATTTTGGCCCAGGCAAATCAAACTAAGCAGTCAGTCCTAGCGCTTCTACAATAGATCCTATTCTCACCCTTGTGAATGCCTTGCCATTTCAAGGGTATTACATCTGCTCAACCTAAAAGTTATCTTTTTTCTCTTCTGCATAAATGGCTGAAGCGGCCGCGTTATCATGGATTGGTTGTACTACAGTATCTTTGATACCTGTAAGATGCATCTGCTTTTTTCTCGCATAAATACCGCTTAAGTCATGGCCCAGCAAGGTCCCCTTTCTTGCAAAAAAACCTCCCCCCATGCAATTTCTAACCTTATTTCAGCTCATTCGGCATTCTGTGAATTCACGACTATTGCATCGTTGATACGCGTTTATTGATTGGCATAAGTTTTATTTTTGCAGGCGCCCAACAAAGTGACTAATGAGTTACCATCCAAGTAGTTCATAATACTTCTGACTTTGTTGTATGTTTTAGCTGTCACATGAAAGCTTGAGACCATGAGTTGTGGACCTGAATGGAGATAATTGGTCGTATATAATGGCGGAAGGAAATTGAGATACTCTGCGAATTTACTGGATTAATGGCAATGGATTCGATGAGTATATTTATCCGCCAGTGACAGTTATTCATACACGAGGGGCAGAATTTGCTCCAGGTGATTTTGATGGGGATGGCGATTTAGATGTCCATATATCTAGATCTCATTTTGGAGAGTTTTGTTCTTTTTGCTGATCAGTAAAAAATACCTACAGTGAACGATAAGCGAATAATGTATTTAAGCGAAGAGGCTTCCTTTAAACTCTCCCAAGTAGCTAAGTAATTAAGTTTTATATGATATTTGATTAGTCTTGCCACTATCCCTGTAGCATTGTCAGCATTCTGCAATGAATACTATATGATCAACCATATGTTAGAAAAAATAATCAATGCCGAATACCGTGCCTGATGTTGTGCATGTCGCGGTAGGCGTTGTCGTCAACCGTGACCGCCATGTGCTCGTTGCCAAACGGCATGACAGTCAGCATCAAGGTGGGCTCTGGGAGTTTCCCGGTGGCAAGGTGGCCGCCGGCGAAAGTGTGCAACAGGCGCTGAAACGCGAACTGCAGGAAGAAGTGAACATCACTGTGCGCGAATGTGCCGCACTGCTGAAAATACCCCACGACTACGGAGACAAAAAGGTCCTGCTGGACGTGTGGTATGTCCAGGTCTTTGCCGGTGAGGCCAGGGGGTGTGAAGGCCAGCCTGTTCGTTGGGTATCCCTTGCGGATATGGCGGCTCTGGAATTCCCGGCCGCCAACCAGGAAATCCTCGAGGCCGTCAGGAATCTGCTCGCTGATCGCCATTGAAACCGACCTCATCCAGGTTGAAGTCCTCAGGCCCTTCTTCGGCCGCAATAGTATGGCGTTCTGCCGCCCAGTCACCAAAATCAATAAGCTGGCACTGTCTGGAACAGAACGGCCGGAAATCGCTCGCCGCTGTCCAGGGCACGATTTTCTGACAGGTCGGGCAGTTGACCTGTTTGATGGCAGTGGTTTTTTGTTCAGTCATGGTTTTGTTTGAGAGGATATTGTGATTTTAAAATTCGCTGGCCATGAACCCTAACACATCCGCACGCATGCTGCCGAGACTGGCCAGCTTGTCCTCCCGTGTTCCCGTCCTGATATTGTTGTTTGTCCTGACCTCGGTTTCGGCCAGGGCAATGACCGCCAGTGCTTCCTCATAACGTCCGGTATTGATCAGCACGATTGCCTGGTTGAACAGGATGCCGGTGTCCCTGGCATTGTCCCAGGCCGCTTCCATCAGGTCGATGGCGCTGGCCGCATGGCCTTCTGCCAGATTCACACGGGCCAGTTCGAATTGAAACATGCCCCTGTCATGGCCGGTTGAACCGGTGATCAGCGCATCAAGCAGCGCTGTCATGAAGGATCTTTCATAGGCCGGGCAGTTGCCCTGCAAGGACAGGTCGATGATTTGCTGCATCGGGGTGACCGGATCCCGGCTGTCGGTAGGCTGGTTCTTTGCCTGTGTCAGCAACAGGTTTTGTGACGGTGGTGTGACAGCGGGATTGATGCATGCCAGAGTCACCAGGTTCAAGAGCACATGGAGATTATCAGCATTATTATTGGCCGCCCGCTCAAGCATGCCTGCCGCCAGTAGCTCACCCTGGGGCCCGTATTGCACCAGCTGTATGGCGTAAAACTCGGCGTTTCTCATCGTGTTAGGTTCGCCCTCATGCCAGCGCTCAGCCAGTTGAACCGGTGAGGCCCAGAGCAGGCTGATGCGCAGGGTGCTTACCAGCAGCAGCACTAGATAGAGCCCGGCCACGGCCGGTCGTGCCTTCTCGCGCAACATGGCGTGGGGCAGGCCAATGAAAAAGGCATAAGCTAGGGCAAAGAATATGCCGGCAATAGCCAGGTAGCTGCGATGATGAAAAAACAGTTCCAGTGGCAGCACAGTGGATTCAATCATGTGAGCTGCCAGGTACCAGCCCAGGGCAAATGGCCACAGTCGGCGTCTGTCCGGCCGCATAATCGCCCCGGTAAAAAGGATGCCCCAAGCCAGCAGTGCGAGCAGGGTAGTCGCCGGATCAAGCAGGCTGCGTGAGAGGGCTACATCATGAAAAATGCCAACCCCGGCAGTGCTGGGCACCAGCAGGACGGCCAGGTAGTGCCACAGCACCCGGCCCTGGGTGAGGAGGCGTTCCATCAGGGTGAAGCTGCGGTTGTCAGCAAAACTGGTTTGCAGGTAATCCAGAAAGAACAGCGGGGGATGTCAGCAGCATGATGGCAGGCAGCCAGAGACACGCCAGTCGCCAGTGTCGGTAAGCTGGTGTCACGGGCTGCTCACGCAGCAAGGTGTAATCGAGCACCAGTAGCATGAAGACCAGTGCGGCGGCATTCTCCTTGCTGAATAGTCCGCAGAGGCCGATTCCGGCCAGCACCAGTGCCATGATGATTAGAGACGGCCAGGATCTTGTGTACTGCCTGATCCGGCACTCGATAAACACCAGTATGCCGGCCAGCATGAAAAAACTGGCCAGCAAGGCCATGCGCTGGATTGTGTACAGGACGGTGGATGTGTGAACAGGATGCAGGACCCAGGCCAGGGCGGCGACCAGTGCCACTAGCGCGGATTGCTGTGCGCTGGCGTTCAGACACTGTGCCAGCCGTCGGAAAATGGCGTAAAGCAGAAGCCCGTTAAGCGCGTGCAGCAATACATTGATGGCCTTCATGGCGGCGGGATTATCGGGCCAGGCAGTTGCCTGTAGAGCAAACGTGAACAGGGAAACCGGGCGGCCCGTGGGTCCGGCATTCCCGGACAGCACAAATTCCCAGAATCCGGCTCCGGTAATACCGGCCTGCTGTATCTGGGAAAGGGCTGCCAGGTTTGGCTGGTCATCGAACAGGAAGGGACTGTTGAGTCCCGGCAGGTAGCACAGGACCGAGACAAGCAAGAGGATTCCGGCATGCAGCCAGGGTTTTTGCGACCAAGCCGGCATGTCAGGCATTGGTGCCAGCCAGTTGCAGATAGCGCTCATGAAGCGCGTTCACCTGTCGCATAAGAGCGTCAGGAGTGCCGCTGTTATCGATGACATCATCTGCCTGTGCCAGGCGTGTTTGCCGTGATGCCTGGCTGGCCAGAATCTTTTCAACCAGTTCAGCCGAGCTGTTATCCCGCGATACCGTGCGCTCAACCTGCAGGCTTTCAGGAATATCCACCACCGCGATGCGGTCGAGAAACGGGTAACTGCCGCTTTCCACCAGCAGGGGTATGACCACAAGAGTGTATGGTGCCGTACTGTGTTGCAGTTGCTCCATGATGGTTTGGCGGACAGCGGGATGCAAGAGCGATTCCAGCCATTGTCGCGCCGTGGTGTCGTTAAAAACGGTTTCCCGCAGTGCCCGGCGGTTCAGGTTGCCTTCAGGATCCAGTATGTCGTCACCAAAGTGCTGCCGGATGTCCTCCAGCAGTGGTGTACCTTTACTGACCAGTGCGCGCGCGATCTCGTCGGCATCAATGACATTGGCGCCCAGTTGTTGAAAGAGGTTGCTGACCGCGGTCTTGCCGCTGCCGATACCACCCGTCAGGCCGATGGCAAGGGTAGTGTGGCTGCGCTGCACGGACATTTGCGGAACTGCCCCTCAGAGAATCAGGGCGTAGTAGGCACCGGCGATTTCATTTCCCCAGAGCAGCGAGAGAAAGCCGGCACTGGCCAGATAAGGGCCGAAGGGAATAGGCGCGTTCTTGTCGCGCCCCAGGATGGCGATCAGGCTGGTGCCAACCACGGCACCCACCAGTGATGACAGCAGCATGATCGTGGGCAATGCCTGCCAGCCAAGCCAGGCACCCAGCGTGGCAAGCAGTTTAAAGTCGCCGTAGCCCATGCCTTCTTTCCCGGTCAGAAGCTTGAACAGCCAGTACAGGCCCCACAGCATCAGGTAGCCGGCAATGGCGCCCCAGACCGCATCCTGCAACGTCGCAAACCAGCCAAAGCTGTTGACCAGCAGGCCGAGCCAGAGCAGCGGCAATGTGATGTCATCCGGAAGCAACTGGTGATCGAAGTCGATCATGGTCAGCACGATTAGGCTCCAGGTGAACACCAGCAGCGCCAGGGTTGGCCAGCCGTAACCGAACTGGTGAGCCACCAGGGCAGAAAGTATCCCGGTGACACCTTCAATGATTGGGTAACGTGCTGATATGCCGGCCTGACAGTGGCGGCACTTGCCACCCTGAAGCAGCCAGGAAACGAGGGGAATGTTTTCGGTTGCCGTGATCTCATGCTTGCATTTTGGGCAGTAGGAACCGGGGACGGCGAGATTGAACGGCTTGCTGTCTGCAGTATTGTCTTCCGGGGATATTTCCAGCAGTTCACGGCACTGGGCAGTCCATTCGAACTCCATCATTACCGGCAGGCGGTAGATGACGACATTGAGAAAGCTGCCGACTACTAGGCCAAAAATGCAGGCTATTGCTGCCAGCGCCAGGGGATTGGCAGCAAAGAATTCAGCGATGGTCATCAGGCAGCAGGGATATCAGACAACGGCGCCGATCTGGAAGATGGGCATGTACATCGCAATCATCAGGCCACCCACAAGCACACCGAGCACGGCCATGATAAGTGGTTCCATCATGGAGGTGAGGCCGTCCACGGCATTGTCCACTTCCGCTTCATAGAAGGTCGCACACTTGTCGAGCATGGCATCTAGGGCACCGGATTCCTCACCGATTGATACCATCTGCAGCACCATGATCGGGAACAGCTCTGTGGATTTGATGGAGGCTGTGAGCTGCTGGCCGGCGGTGACGTCGTCACGAATCTGCAGGGAAGCCGTCTTGTACACAATGTTACCGGTTGCCCCTGATACCGAAGTGAGGGCATCCACCAGCGGGACACCGGCGGCGAAGGTGGTCGACAGGGTGCGCGTAAAACGCGCCAGGCAGGACTGCTCAATGATGTTGCCGAATACCGGCAGTTTCAGGGAGAAACGTTCCAGGCTTTCGCGGAAACTCTTCGAGCGCAGCTTGGCTTCCTTGAAACAGTAGCCGGCGATACCTAAGCCAATCACGATATACACCCACCAGGCGATCATGAAATCGGATATGCGCATGACGTACTGGGTAAACAGAGGCAGTTCGGCGCCGAAACTAGAGAACGTTTCCGCGAATTGCGGTACCACTTTCACCAGCAGGATGCCGGTCACAATGGCGGCCACCACGAGTACCGTGATCGGGTAGTTCATGGCCTTCTTGATCTTGGATTTCAGGGCTTCGGATTTTTCCTTGTAGGTCGCCAGGCGGTCGAGCATGGTTTCCAGCGCACCAGACTGTTCACCGGATTCCACCAGGTTACAGAACAGTTCATCAAATTCACGCGGGTATTTGCGGATGGCATCGGCAAAGTGGTTACCGGCAGACACGTCATCACGAATGGCAAAAACGATTTCACGCATGCTCGGATTTTCCAGGCCTTCACCCACGATCTCAAAGGACTGCACCAGGGGAATACCGGCTTTCATCATGGTGGCGAGCTGGCGGGTGAAAATGGCAATGTCCATCGGCTTGATGGATTGTTTGCCGCTGCCGAAAAGGGGCTTGGGTTTCTTCTTGACCTTGGTGGGCTTGATGCCCTGCTTGCGCAGTTGGGCTTTCACCATGGCGGTATGGGTGCCAGAGATTTCACCCTTGGCGGTTTTGCCCTTGGAATCCTGGCCCTGCCAGAGGAAAGTGGCCTGTTTTACAGCAGATTGTGCCGGCGCTGCCATTTTCTGATACCTCGTTCTCGGACTGCTATTGGGGTCGTGCGTGTTCTGCTGTGAATTCTGTGTTGCTAGAACTGGTTACCCGGTTCACTTCATGGAGACTCGTGAGTCCCTGAGCGGCTTTTTCCAGAGCCGAATCCCGCAGGCTATTAAACCCGGCTTTTGCCGCTAACTCTGCGATTTGTATCGAATTTCCGGCATCCATCATAACACGGGATATGGCCCCAGTAATTGGCACTGTTTCGAAGATGCCGGTCCTGCCCCGATACCCATCGTGGCATACGCTGCATCCGGTTGCCTCAAAAAGCGTGATGCGATCCAGGCTGTCGGGAGAAAAGCCTTCATGAATCAACATGTTATCGGGCAATTGTAGAGGTTTTTTGCAGCGTGTACATAACCGGCGTAACAGCCGCTGGGCAATGATCAGGCTCAGTGACGTGGCCAGTTGATAGGGCGCGATGTCCATGTCCAGCAACCTGGCCAGGGTCTCCGGGGCGCTGTTGGTGTGCAGGGTCGACATGACAAGATGTCCTGTTTGTGCGGCTTTCACGGCAATCTTCGCGGTTTCCGGGTCGCGGATTTCACCGACCATCAGGATGTCGGGGTCCTGGCGCAGAAACGCCCGCAAGGCATGGGCGAAATCCAGGCCAATGCGGGCATTGACGGGGACCTGGTTGATGCCATCGAGATGGATTTCCACCGGGTCCTCAACGGTGGAGATGTTGCGCTCACGGGTATTGAGCAGGTTCAGGCCGGCATACAGCGAGAGGGACTTGCCACTGCCTGTCGGGCCGGTCACTAGGATAAGCCCCTGCTGGTGCTGCAGGGCCTGCACATACAGTTGTTTCTGTGCGGGGGTGAATCCGAGTCCATCGAGTTCCAGTCTGTCGGGACCCTGGTCGAGCAGACGCAATACTGTTTTTTCACCCCAGAGGGTTGGCAGGGTATTGATGCGGTATTCCATTTTTTTGCGGTGGGGGCCGTCCAGTTTGATACGGCCATCCTGCGGCAGCCGTTTTTCCGCGATATCCAGGCGCGCCATGATTTTCAGTCGGGCAGTGATGCGACTGGCCAGACCTGATGTGGGGCGGGCTATTTCCCGCAGCATGCCATCCTGGCGAAAACGGATCCGGGCATGGTGCTCGAAAGGCTCGATATGAATATCGGACGCAGCCTGATGCCGTGCGTCCTGCAGCATTTTGTCTACCAGCCGGGTCACCGGTGAATCCGACACGGCTGCCTTGCCATCATCCACCGGGCGCTGCTCGGCGGCATGGATGTCATCAAAATCCCGCTGCGCCAGGCTGTCGCCGCGACCGGCATCCGGCGCAGTATCATCCTGTAGGCGCTGGAGCAGGGGCGCCAGTTTGTGTTCTTCCACCAGCACGGTGACGGGTTTGCAGCCAGTCTGGAAGCGAATCTGCGTTGTGCTTTCGCGGGTATCCGGATCGGAGCTGCCAAGCCAGAGAGTCTGGCTATGGCGAAACAATGGCACCATGCGATGTCGCAGTTGCAGTGCCCGGGAAACCGTCGCCAGGGTGCGTGGGTCAAGGTGAAAGGCGTCGAGGTCTGCCAATGGCAGGTTGAAGGCCCTGGCCAGGGTCGAGGCCAGTTGGGTGCTGTCGACCAGTGCATTGTCTACCAGGTATTTTACCAGTGTCAGGCGCTGCTGCCTGGCACCCTGTAATGCCTGTTCAGCCAGCGCTGGTGCCAGTATCCGGCAGGACGTCAGCCAGTGCATGTCCTTCGGAAATCCGGCCTTGCTGTTCATGTTGGCTCCCCTTGTTATGCATGACACGTATGCATGACACGGACCCTGACCTCAGTCGTACCAGGATCAAAGGTCAGTCTAGTGTAGAAGCGATGTAATGCGAGGTTTGCCTCAAAAGGCAGTATGTCATGACAGGAATACTCCATTATTGACAAAATTTGTCACCCGCCCTGTAAGCGCTATCCGCCCGACTGCTATCATGCTGCAATCAAATCAGCACCCTGAGTGTAGGAAAACCGCAGGCTGAGCAGGAAAAAAGTGCGCTGGATCATACTGTGTCATCATGGACTGAAGTGATCGTTTTGTGGCATGTTCTTTGCAGTTTTCACACCTACCCTGTCGAGAATCCATCCCTAGATTTGAGTAAAGATAGCAAGCATGGTCAACATGTTTTTTCAGGAGATAAAAATGAAAAACATCAACAAGCAACAACAGGGTTTTACCCTGATCGAATTGATGATCGTAATTGCGATCATCGGTATTCTGGCCGCCGTCGCTCTGCCGGCTTACCAGGACTACACAATTCGTGCAAAAGCTTCTGATTCGGTGCGGGGATGAAGCGGCGGGTGCTGGGCAAAAAGCGGCAACGTGTACCTGAGAGTTGCTCAACATCCCGACAGAGCAGGTGGCCATCGGCAAAGTTGGTGCGACTGTCTGCAAGCACTTTTTGCAGGACATGACGAACCACGGGAATTTTACCCAGTGACCAGATGTCACTGCCCAGGGCCCAGGTTGAAAACGGGATGCCGTGGCGACGCCAGGCCTGCCTTGCCCAGGCACCGCAGGGCAGCACCCAGAGCGCAAAGACATGATCCACCCCGTGCTCCCGGCACAAGCGATTGGTTTGCCGGGCGCCGTCACGCAGGATGCCTGCAATGGCTGGCCAGTGACTGGGGTTCCAGATTTTCAGCAGCGACAGTGATTTGCCGGCACCCTGGTAACGCACTACCTGAACCGCTGCAGCGGGATCATCGCTGCCGCTGGTACCCGGGGCCAAGACCGTGATCTTTGTCTGTGTGGCGAGTGTTTCGGCAAAATCCTGTACAAAAGATCCTGCCGCCTCGCTGCCATCACTGGCCGTCGGGTAGGAGGTGGTTATGATCAGGACATGTTTCATCGTGCCGTGGATGTGTGCGCGATTGGCGAACCGTTATTATTTCATTGATTCGTCATGCAGTTCGAACTTAATGCGCGCAGATTGCGGGTGTGCCGACATTGTCATGATTTTGTCTAAGTGTGTGCCCCGGTAAAGCCTGCTGCTGCGTGTGCCATGCTTGACACACCCGGACGCTGTATGTGAATAATCCCGACCTTGTGAGGTGGGAGAAAACCGGCACCAAGGTGCAACCTCTGCATTTCCGGGGCAATAAATCACAGAATTCATCCAAGACCCGCTAAAAGAACCACAGGAGCATCACATGACTATACTGACTTCAACCCTGGGCCGGACAGCTGCTGTTGTTTTTGCCACGATTTTCCTGGCCTCCTGCGCCTCCATGGGCGACGACGGCTGGATGGACATGTCTGGCAGCTTCGATGGCTGGACTCGGGTCGGAGACGCCAATTGGCGCATCGAGAATGGCGAGTTCGTGGCGGACAATGCGTCCGGTGTCAGTCATCTGCTCACCGAAGAGAGTTTCGAGGACTTCCAGATCCAGCTGGAGTTCTGGAATCATGAAGGCGCCAACAGCGGTATTTTCATGCGCATCCAGGACCCTGCGAACATTACGGACAGATCAGCCTATGAGGCCAATATCTACGATGACCGTCCCGACCAGAGCGGCCGCACAGGCGGTATACCCAATTTCCTGGCTCCGGCAGCTGTGGTTGATACCTGGGATCAGTGGAACACCTATGACATCACGCTCGAAGGCAACCACGTCGTGATCTATCTCAATGGCGTGAAAACCGTTGATGGCTACGACGACAATTTCGCCAGTGGCCCGCTGTCACTCCAGTACGGAGCCGGCACCATCAAGTTCCGCAATGTGCGAATTCGTCACCTTTAAATGAGTCTGGACGATCTAAAAGGCCGTAGGTCGGCGTAGGCCCGCAGGACCGTTTGCCGACAGGCACGTGATATAACCGGTGTTGTTTTCTTGAACGCTAAGTCGGCAAACGGCCCTGCGGGCCTATGCCGACCTACTGGGTGCTATTCAAAGAGCATGGTGAA
>JBMTQX010000057.1:0-18658 GCA_049446715.1 Pseudohongiellaceae bacterium | reverse complement strand
GATAAAAGGATAAAAGGATAAAAGGATAAAAGGCAGGCGGGGCAGAAAACCCTGTAGACATTAAAGAAACAACGCACAGCTTTCAGAAGGCTTTGAGTACGAACGAGCAAGCCTTGTATCTAGTTGAACCACAGGCCTTTTTCCCTTTATCCTTTTATCGAATTCTTAATAAGTTCCCTTTCCCGTAACCTGCGCCAAGTCTGCTAAAATACCGTTTTTTCCTGAGATAGCGCTGATGCCTTCTTTTGATATCGTTTCTGAAGTCGACATGCACGAGATGACCAATGCCGTGGACCAGGCATCGCGGGAGATCGGCAATCGCTTTGATTTCAAGGGTGTGGATGCATCCTTTCAACTCAAGGACAATACGGTAACCCTGACCGCCGAGGTGGAATTCCAGATCCAGCAGATGATGGATATCCTGCAGACCAAAATGGTCAAGCGCGGTATCGAGATCAGCAGCCTCCAGCCCAAGGATGTCCAGACCGTTGGCAAGAAAGCCATCATGCCGGTGATCATCCAGCAGGGCATCGAATCGGAAATTGCGCGCAAGATTGTCAAACTGGTCAAGGACCAGAAGATGAAAGTCCAGGTGGCCATTCAGGGTGACAAGCTGCGTGTGACGGGCAAGAAAAGGGATGATTTGCAGTCAGTGATTGCCGTGCTCAGGGATGAAAACTATGGATTGCCGCTCCAGTTCAATAATTTCAGGGATTAAGCCAACTTTTGATCATGCGCTGACGTCTATCTACAGAGGCGTTATCAAGCAGGAATCAGGGGCTATTTTTATGACTGGCCAGTCATTACTCTCGCATTGCAGCGAAAATCCTGTGATAATTTGCGCCTCCTTCGAGTAGGACTACTCAAAAAAATCTTTGATCAACTCAGTGAATGCGGTGAATAAAAGCAGACGTAATTCCATGCTGATGGCTGTTGGTGTGGCCGTTATTGTGACCCTCTGGATGCTGTCTGGACTGGGCAGCGCCCCCGTCGACTTCAGTGGTGAGGCCGAAGTAACCCGGGCCAACGGTGAGCGCATGCGTGTGCGTGTTGGCCAGATCAGTGCCGAGGAAGTCGTTCGTGAGATCACCATCAGTGCCCGCACCGAGCCCAATCGCTACGTCCGCATCAAGGCGGAAACGGAAGGCACGGTAGTCGCGCTGGATGTGGATCGTGGCAGTCCGGTGGCTGAGGATGCCCCGATCCTGACGCTGGACCTGCGTGACCGCACGGCGCGCCTGGCTGAAGCCGAGTCCCTGATTGCCCAGCGTGAACTGGAACTGCAGGCGCGGCAGAACCTGCGCAATCGCGAATTTGCCTCCGAACTGGAAATCGCCGAAGCCGCGGCACGCCTGGAAAGCGCCAGGGCAGCCAAGGTGCGCATTGCCCTGGAAATCGACAACACCAGTATTGATGCCCCCTTTGACGGCATCGTGCAGGAACGCTCCGTGGAAGTCGGGGATTACGTGCGCGCCGGCGACGATGTCGTGCATGTCGTGGATATCGATCCCCTGATCATTGCCGGTGAGGTCAACGGCAAGGAAGTCTCCGAACTTGCTGTTGGCGGGCGCGGCGCGGCCGTGCTGGTCAATGGCACGCTGGTCAATGGCGTTATTCGCTACCTGGCGCCGGTGGCTGATGAAAATACCCGCACCTTTCGCGTTGAACTGGAAGTGCCCAACCCCAATGGCATCCGTGCCGGCCTGACTGCGGAGCTGCAGCTCAATGGCTCCCGCATTCTCGCGCACGATATCTCACCGTCACTGCTGACTCTGGCTGATGACGGCACAGTGGGAGTCAAAACCGTGAACAGCCGCAACCAGGTGGACTTTTATCCGGTTGAGATTGCCGGCTCTTCCGAAGACGGCATCCTCGTGACCGGCTTGCCTGAAACCGTCACTGTCATCACCGTGGGCCAGGGTTTTGTCACCGTGGGCCAGCAGGTGGATCCTGTGGCCAGTAATGCCGCGATGGAGCAGAACACCCCATGAATGCACTGATCAGTGCCTTTATCAACCGTCCCCGGCCGGTCATCCTGATCCTGGCCCTGCTGATTTTGGCGGGCATGACCAGCTATGTTTCGGTCCCCAAGGAAGCTGAGCCGGACATCGACATTCCGCAGATTTACGTCAACATCATCCACGAGGGTATTTCGCCCGAAGATGCCGAGCGCCTGCTGCTGCGGCCCATGGAAACCGAACTGCGTTCCATCGAAGGACTGAAGGAAATGCGCGCTACCGGCGCCGAGGGGTCGGGCGTCATCATACTCGAATTCGATGCCGGGTTTGATGCTGACCAGGCCCTGACCGATGTGCGTGAAAAGGTCGACCTGGCGCGCAATGAATTGCCGGCGGATTCGGAAGAGCCGTTTGTGCAGGAAATCAATACGTCACTGATTCCGGTGATCACCGTAATGCTCCATGGTCCGGTACCAGAGCGCACCCTGGTTGCCATCGGCCGCCAGTTGCGTGATGAACTCGAATCCATTCCCGGCGTGCTGTCCGCGGATATCGGTGGTGACCGGGAAGAGCTGCTGGAGGTGATTGTCGATCCGGTCGCCCTGGAAAGCTACAACCTCAACTATGCCGACCTCATCAGCTATGTCAGCCGTAATAACCGCCTGGTGGCCGCTGGCGCGCTGGACAGCGGGGAAGGGCGGTTCTCGGTCAAGGTGCCAGGTGTCATTGAAGATCTGAATGACCTGCTGACACTGCCAGTGAAGACTGATGGCTTGCGCACTGTCACTTTCGAAGACGTTGCCACCGTGCGCCGTACGTTCAAGGACCCCACCAGTTTTGCCCGTCTCAATGGCGAGAAATCCATCGCGCTGGAAATCACCAAGCGCTCCGGGGCCAACATCCTGGAAGTGGTGGATACCGTCAAAGCGACTGTGCTTGGCGCTTCCCAGCTCGACACCTGGCCGGAAAACCTGGAAATCACCTTTACCTCGGACAATTCCGAGCAGGTCCGCATCATGCTCAACGACCTGGTGAACAATGTCGCCATTGCCGTGATCCTGGTCATGATCGTCATCCTCGGAGCCCTGGGTATCCGGTCAGCCGGGCTTGTTGGTGTAGCCATCCCCGGCGCATTCCTGTCAGGCATCCTGGTGATCTACATGATGGGCTACAGCATGAATATCGTGGTGCTGTTCTCCCTGATCATGGCCGTGGGCATGCTGGTGGACGGCGCCATCGTGGTGGTGGAGCTGGCCGAGCGCAACATGAAAAACGGTTACAGCCCGAAACTGGCTTTTACGGAAGCCGCCAAGCGCATGGCGTGGCCAATCACCGCATCAACGGCCACGACGCTGGCGGTATTCATGCCGCTGCTGTTCTGGCCGGGCCTGATTGGCGAGTTCATGAAATACCTGCCCATCACCCTGCTGGTAACGCTGAGCGCGTCCCTGTTCATGGCGCTGTTGTTTGTGCCGACAGTCGGCTCCCTGCTCAAGAACAAAAACTCCAATCCGGACCTATCGGAGATGACCACCATCAAGGAAGTGGATTTTCTCGAGGAATCGCGCCAGAACATTCAGGAGATGGATGCCTTCACGGCCGGCTATATTGCGGTGTTGCACAGGGCTCTGCACTGGCCTGTCATGGTACTGGCCACTGCCGTCGTGTTCCTGATCGGCACCATCATGCTGTACAGCGCGGTTGGACGCGGCACTGAATTTTTCACGGACGTGGAGCCTGAGTTTGCGGTGCTCAATATCCATTCCCGCGGCGACCTCTCCGTGAACGAGCGTGATGCACTGGTGGCCGAAGTCGAAAACCGTATACTCGACATGGCAGAATTTGAGTCCATTTACACCCGCAGCGGTATCTCCCTGGGCAACGACATCGACGAAGATGTTATTGGCCGTATCCAGCTCAGCTTGGTGGACTGGGAGCTGCGCCGACCTGCCGCGCAGATCATGGCGGAAGTGCGTGAACGCACCCAGGACATCCCCGGCATTATCGTGGAGCCCCAGGTGCAGGAATCCGGCATCACATCCGGTAAGCCAATCCAGGTGGAACTGACCGCCGTCAACACGTCGCTGTTGCCTGAAGCTGTTGAACGTCTGCGCCAGGGCATGAACGAACTGGGTGAATTCGTCGATATTACTGATTCCAGGCCGCTGCCCGGCATTGACTGGAAAATGCAGGTTGATCGCCAGGAAGCCGCCCGTTTTGGCACTGACATCACCACCATCGGCAGCGCCATCCAGTTGATCACCAACGGCATCATGCTCGGCGACTACCGCCCGGATGATGCTGATGATGAAGTGGATATCCGGGTGCGATTCCCGGAAACCATGCGCAACATCGCCATGCTTGATCGCCTGACGGTTAACTCCATGATGGGCAATGTCCCCGTCAGCAATTTCATGACCCGCGAGGCCTCTCCCCGCGTTGGCAATATCCAGCGCACAGACGGCAACCGCGTACTCAATATTGCCGCCGATGTCCCGGACGATGTGTTGTCCAACGACAAGGTTCAGCAGCTGCAGGACTGGGTCGGCGCCGGTAACCTCGACCCAGAGGTACGGGTCAACTTCAAGGGGGAGAGCGAAGACCAGCAGGAAGCCGAGCAGTTTCTGTCCCAGGCTTTCGGCGCGGCCTTATTCCTGATGGCCATTATCCTGGTAACCCAGTTCAACAGTTTCTATCAGGCGCTGTTGATACTGTCCGCCGTCATCTTCTCCACCATCGGCGTCCTACTGGGACTGCTGATCATGGATCAGCCGTTCAGTATCGTCATGTCGGGTATCGGCGTGATTTCACTGGCCGGAATTGTGGTGAACAACAATATTGTGTTGATTGATACGTACAATCTCATCAAGAAGAAAGGTGCAGAAGCCGTTGAAGCGGCCATTCTGACCTGTTCCCAGCGCCTGCGTCCGGTATTGCTGACCACGGTCACCACCATTCTCGGCCTAATGCCGATGACCCTGGGCATGAACTTCGACCTCATCAACCGTCACATCCAGATTGGCGGGCCTTCCACCCAGTGGTGGACACAACTGGCCTCGGCCATCACCTTCGGCCTGGCGTTCGCCACCGTGCTGACCCTGATCATGACCCCGGCCATGCTGGTGCTGGGTGATCGCATCGGGGAATGGTGGCAACGGAGAAGACCGGCTACGGCCTAAAGCGGACTGTTGTCCGAATCAAAGGTGAATTCGGCCGTCACGCCATTCACATCCACGTTGTAGGTGGTGCCGGCCGCAAGGCCCTTCACATCCAAAGATACCGTCGTATCAAAGGGTTCCAGCACAGCGATACAACTCTCAGCCGGGCCGAGGTTGGATTCTGCCAGCAGGACAGTGAAGGTATTGTCAGTGTAGGAAATCGCCGGATCCAACAGCTTCACACAGGGTACAGACAGGTTGCCACTGATAGCGAGACTCACCTGCAGCGGCAAGGATTCCATGATCTGTACATCCACCGTGTCGATACTTACCAGCGAGTTGGCGGTAGCTCCGGCCACACTCAGGCTGCCATCGGCATGCATGGCCAGCTGAATATCCGTGTAATAGTGGCCACCGTTGCCGCTGACTGTGGCGCCTGCAGGGATGGTCATGACCCCATCGCGGAAAATGGCCGGGTCCGCCTGTGCTGACAAACTCGCTGCGGTGAAGACGGATGTGAGCATTGAAGCAAGCATGGCCTTTCGGGTGGTAGTGATCATTGTCGTTCTCCTGGGCCGGATTCCTGCCGGCCTGATTGCATGAATTTCCTGGTTAGCACAGGACGTACTGCGGGTGAGTTGAGCCTATTCAAGGCTCAGGCGTGCCACTGGTAGGTCTTCAGCGAAATCCTGGCGCCCATGAATACCACGCCTTCGGCTTCGAGGTGCCGTTTCTGCCGTTGCCACGAGGCGCTTTGTTCCGGAAAGGACAACTCGCCCTTGCTGTTGACCACGCGATACCAGGGCAGGCGAGTGTCCTTTGGCAGATTTTTCAGTGTGGTGCCGACATAACGGGCATGTGACGGGTAACCGGCCAGGCGGGCAATCTGGCCGTAGGTGGCCGCGCTGCCTTTGGGAATGGCCGCAACAATCTGCCAGATTTCCTCTTTCAGACTTGATGTCTGCACTGTTTGCCCCCATTCAGGTAGTCAGCCAACATAAAAGGCACGCGCATGCCATTATTTCTTATTTTCCTGGTTGTTCCTATTGCCGAGATGCTGCTGCTTTTTGAAGTGGCGGATCACATCGGCGGTCTGCAGACAGTGGGTCTGGTGGTCCTCACCGCCGTGATTGGCATTCAGGTGCTCAAACACCAGGGGTTGTCGACTTTCGCGCGCGCCCGTCAGCGTCTCAACAGCGGTGAGCTGCCCGGCCAGGAAATTCTTGAGGGCCTGTTTCTGGCTGTCGGCGGGGCTTTCCTGCTGACCCCGGGGTTTATTACCGACACGCTCGGTTTTCTCTGCCTGATTGGACCCAGCCGACGCCTGCTGGCGCGCTGGCTGATTCGCTCCGGCAAGATTGCCGTCTTCACCAGTCAGGCCGGTGGCAGGGGGTTTACGTACACCTCGAGTTCCTTTTCATCCACCAGTCGTCATCCTGACGACCAGCGCGATCAACCGGACGTTTACGAAGGGGAATATGCCGAGGAAAAGCCGCCGAAGTCGCGTCTGGACAGCCCGGAAGAGCATGAAAAACCCTGAACCCGACTTTTTTTGCATCTTTTTTGGGTATCACCATTGAAATCGTCCCAAACAGCCCCATCTTGTGGATTCAAATCGGGATAACGGTTGTAAAAAGCCGGTTAATCAATGATTTGCAAGGAATTTTGGGAACTCATGCGAACGCCTGAGATTCCTGGCCAGGTACCCGAGCAGGTATCCGGTCAAAGTAGTTTTTACATCACAATCAGTTAACTCAAGCATGTTGGAGAGCAAAAGCATGAACATTCGTCCGTTACAAGACCGAGTCGTCGTGAAACGAAAAGAAGAAGAAACCAAATCTGCCGGTGGCATCGTTTTACCTGGCTCCGCCACTGAAAAACCTTCCCAGGGTGAAGTTGTGGCCGTCGGTCCGGGCCGCCTGCTGGACAACGGTGACGTTCGTCCTGTTGACCTCAAAGTGGGTGACACCGTGATTTTTGGCAAATATGCCAGCAACACGGTCAAGATCGGTGAAGACGAACTGCTGATCCTGAATGAAAGCGAAATCTTCGGTGTCCTTGAAGACAAGAAGAAAAAGTAATTCGCTATAACGCCAAGAATTTCAAAGCAATTAAACAGATTTAAAGCATAGGATTAATACCATGGCTAAAGATGTAAAGTTTGGAGATGCCGCCCGTCAGAAAATGCTCAAGGGCGTGAACCTGCTGGCAGATGCAGTAAAAGTAACCCTCGGCCCGAAAGGCCGCAACGTGGTCCTCGATAAATCCTTCGGCGCACCGACCGTCACCAAAGACGGTGTTTCCGTGGCCAAGGAAATCGAGCTAAAAGACAAGTTTGAAAACATGGGTGCCCAGATGGTGAAAGAAGTCGCTTCCCAGACTTCTGATGTTGCCGGAGACGGTACCACCACGGCCACCGTTCTGGCCCAGGCCATCCTGAACGAAGGTCTGAAATCAGTGGCCGCCGGTATGAACCCGATGGACCTGAAGCGCGGTATCGACAAGGGTGTTGCTGCTGTCGTCAAGGAACTGGGTAAAATGGCAACGCCGTGTACCGAGTCCAAGGCTATTGCCCAGGTCGGTTCCATTTCCGCTAACTCTGACACCAGCGTCGGTGACATCATCGCCGAAGCCATGGAAAAAGTCGGTAAGGAAGGCGTCATCACCGTTGAAGACGGATCCGGTCTCGAAAACGAGCTGGATGTGGTTGAGGGCATGCAGTTCGACCGCGGCTACCTGTCAGCCTACTTCATTAACAACCAGGACATGATGATGGTTGACCTGGAAAACCCTTTCATCCTCCTGATCGAAAAGAAAGTCTCCAACATCCGCGACATGCTGCCTGTACTGGAAGGCGTAGCCAAGTCCGGCCGTCCGCTGGTGGTTGTGGCTGAAGACGTGGAAGGCGAAGCCCTCGCCACGCTGGTGGTCAACAACATGCGCGGTGTCATGAAAGTTGCTGCCGTGAAAGCGCCTGGCTTCGGCGATCGTCGTAAAGCCATGCTGGAAGATATCGCTACCCTGACCGGTGGTACCGTCATTGCTGAAGAAGTAGGCCTGAGCTTGGAAGGCGCCACCCTGGAAGATCTGGGTTCCGCCAAGCGCATCCAGATCACCAAGGACAACACCACCATCATCGATGGTGCCGGTGACTCCAAGAAGATCGAAGCCCGCGTCAAGGCTATTCGCCAGCAGATTGAGGAAACTTCTTCTGACTACGACCGTGAAAAACTGCAGGAACGTGTGGCCAAGCTGGCTGGCGGTGTGGCCGTGATCAAGGTTGGTGCCGGTACTGAAATCGAAATGAAAGAGAAGAAAGCCCGCGTTGAAGACGCCCTGCATTCCACCCGCGCTGCGGTGGAAGAAGGTGTCGTTCCTGGCGGCGGTGTGGCCCTGGTGCGCGCTCTGCAGAAGATCGAGAAGCTCAAGGGTGACAACGAAGACCAGAGCGTGGGTCTGATGATCCTCCAGCGTGCCCTGACTGCACCGCTGCGCCAGATTGCCGACAACGCCGGTGAAGATGGCTCCGTGGTACTGGCCAATGTGCGCAAGAGCAAGGGCAACGACGGTTTCAATGCCGGCACCGGTGAATACGGTGACATGCTGGAGTGGGGCATCATCGACCCGGCGAAGGTTACCCGTTCAGCTCTGCAGGCCGCTGGCTCTGTAGCCGGTCTCATGATCACCACCGAAGCCATGGTGAGCGAGATTCCGGAAGAGAAACCATCTGCCCCGATGCCTGATATGGGCGGTATGGGCGGCATGGGCGGTATGATGTAATATCGCTTATGCAACACAAAAAACCCCGCTGTAGCGGGGTTTTTTGTGTCTGAAAATCATAGTGGCTACTGCGCTCGGCTACTCGGCGTTTAAATGTGCTCAGCCATGTAGGTCGGCATAGGCCCGCAGGGCCGTTTGCCGACATGCCGAGCAATGCCGAAGTCGACAAAAGCTTCGCGATAACGATCTGAAAAACCCTGGGCATCCCAACCTTGACCTGCGTGTCAGTTGTGACCATCACCCCTGTATCCCTGTACCGCTAATCCTTATACTTGCGCGATGAAAATAACGGGACACAAATTGTGAAAATCCTCATCTGCGGCGGCGCAGGCTATATCGGTTCTCATATGACATTGCATGCCCTGGCGCAGGGACATGAGGTTGTGGTTATCGATAATCTCAGTACCGGACATGCCGAGGCGGTGCCGAAAGGATTGCTGGTGGAAATGGATGTCTGTGATACGCCAGCGCTGACGCAATTCCTGTCCGTGAACCGTTTCGATCTGGTCATGCATTTTTGTGCCTTCTCCCTGGTGGGGGAGTCCGTTGACAACCCATCAAAGTATTACCAGAACAATGTTGGTGGCACCCTGTCACTGTTACAGGCCATGCTGACAACCGGACATAAAAACCTGGTCTTCTCTAGTACTGCTGCCGTCTACGGTATTCCTGGCAACAATCTGGTTACCGAAGACTGCCGTCTTCAGCCGATCAACCCCTACGGGCGCAGCAAGTGGATGGTAGAACAGATCCTGCAGGATTACGCCCACGCATTCGCGTTGAATTCGGTTTCATTACGCTACTTCAATGCGGCCGGCGCGGATCCGCAGGGGCGTATCGGGGAAAAGCACCATCCGGAAACCCACTTGGTCCCGAATATCCTCAAGCGTCTGGCTGCAGATGACGGGCAGGACCTTTCCGTTTTTGGGGATGACTACCCGACCCGTGACGGTACCTGCGAACGTGACTATATCCAT
Organism: Pseudohongiellaceae bacterium; assembly: GCA_049446715.1. Taxonomy (GTDB): domain Bacteria; phylum Pseudomonadota; class Gammaproteobacteria; order Pseudomonadales; family Pseudohongiellaceae; genus Eutrophocola. Next base: position 8,785 of record JBMTQX010000057.1, on the reverse strand, counting down.
ATCAATGACCTGGCCAGCGCCCATTTGCTGGCCGGTGAATATCTCGCCGCTAATCCCGGTGCCCATGCTTTCAATCTGGGTAACGGCATTGGCTATACCGTCATGGAGATCATTCGCGCGGCGGAAAAGGTGACCAGGAAAAAGGCCCGCCTGGTCACGAGTTCACGTCGTCCCGGTGACCCGCCGAGTCTCGTGGCCGATGCTACCAGGGCCCGCCAGGCGCTGGGCTGGAAGCCGGCAATGGATAATGTCGAGGACCTTATCAAGACAGCCTGGGGCTGGCACCAGCATGAAATCTTTCGCGTGCAGTAGCTTCGACTGATTTTAGAACCGGTAGTAGAAAGTAACCGTATCAGACTGATTTAACGGAATATTGATTTTTTTCTTGCCGGGAAAAACCCTATAATGGCCGGCATGGCCAGAGACGATCATTTCGACGAAATCCCCAGCATCGTCCCAGAACGGGACGAGCTGGCATCCCATCGCAAGAAAAAGCGCGGTAATTCCATTCCCGTCGTCGAAGAAGTCGCAGTCGCCGGCACCAGTGGCGGTGTGCGTTTCATGCTGGTCTTCCTGACCCTGGCGTTGTTCGGCGTTGGCGGTGCCGGATATTACTTTTATGACCAGGGCCTGCAGTTCCAGGAAAGTCTTAACGCCGCGCAGGGCCGTATCCTACAATTACAGAATCGCCTGAACCTGACGGATGAAGCTGCTCAGCAGAGCAGCGGTACGCTGCTGGAAAAAGTGGATGCCAACTTCACTCAGATCGACCTGCTTTGGGCTAATTACCGTAACCATACAGCAAGCCTGGCAGAGCTGAACAAGTTCATGGAAGAGGCCAAGGGCACGATCACCGCTATGGAAGGTGTCATTGCTGGGCATAGCAAAACCCTGAATGAGGCGACTGCCCAGCTCGCAAATGTGCAGTCACGCCTGGAAACGATTACCAGCAATATTGCCGGTATGGATGACCTGGATCAGCAGTTGTCCTCCATCAACACTGACTTGAATACGGTAAAAACCAGTGTGAACGCCCTGCAAAATGGGCTGACCAGTCGCGTCAATTCAACAGAGCAGGACATTGAATCCATCAATGTCTACCGGTTGCAGCTGAACCAGACCATCAACAATATGCAGGGCAGCATTAATGCCCTGCAGCAAATTGTCGGTCAGTAAAACGCCAGTTCATCAGAAAAGCATCACTGTCTGAATGCGCAAGTCAGCAAGGTGCTTGTAGCCGACAGGGCAGGGAAAAATTCCAGCTGATGCCAAAGCAGCTCGTCGTCTGCGTTAACGAGCAATGTGTGTCGTTTTTCGTCAGTCACCCAGGTAAACGGCCCGGCATCGGACACGGCCTGCATGATGACATCCATATCTTCGTAAATCAGACGGTAGCTACCCGCACCCCCGGGTTCCAGTTGCTGCGGTTCCAGTTCGAATCTCACCGTTCCTTGTAATGGACTACATTGGTCGTCTGCATCGCATTGCTGCACTATGGAGCAGTCGAAAATCCGCAACGCACCTTCAGCATTGGCAAGACAGCCGAATAACGTGCCGCAAACAAATATGAGTATGCGTATAAAGATGGTGCTTATGGAAAAGCGCAATTTAAACCACATAGTCTGATTCTGCTGCTTACTTTGGTTGGCGGGAAGAGGCTTTAGCAAAGCATTGTCTGAACAGTCTTCCTGATTTTGGTGACTCGGGAAAGTTGTTCTCATGGCACCGCCATGCCTAAATAGTTATCTATTTAGCGATAGTACACGTAGGGTGTCGTTTCCTGCCAGTTTTGTAAATCAAAGCTTCTATCCCTCCTGATTGCTGACAAGCCAGGAATCTCATGAATCTTAAGACTTTACCCCTGTTTGTGGGGGTAATGTGCGTGCCCGCGCTTCTGCTCTTTGTCATGGTCGCCTCACCAGCAGTCGCCCAGGGCGTTACCGCCAAAAACAAGCTTCCTGAAAATGCCCATGCCGGCAGCTATGGCGATGGCTAGGAATGTAACAGGGGCTTTTCCCGTTTACGGCGAGGGTGCCAGGCCATTGAACGGCCTTTACATGCCCATCTGAATGCCAGGGGAACAGGCTGGGAATGCGGCAGGGGCTACAGGGCAACCAACTCAGGCAGTGAACCTGTCCAGGTCCCCGAGGATGCCTTAATGGGTCTGTCCCGGGCGCAAAACCGCTAGGGCTGCAGGCTCAGATCTTGTGCCCAAAGACTCTGTTTTCCAGTCAGAATAATTAATCCGGCCTGCTAGCCTTTGCGTAGTATAGGAAATAGCCACTCAAAGGAGTAACAGCATGAAAAAAGCATTTCTTTCAATAGTCACTGCATCTCTGTTGTTTTTGCCATTCTTGTCAAAAGCGGCCGATGACTCATTATTTCTTAACACGCCTTATCAGACCAAAAATGGTCAAGTACCAGCTTGCACCGCATTATCAGCCAAGTTTGGTAATAAAAAGGTCGACCTTAGAGACATAAACAAATCTTGGCCAAAATTTAGTATTGAAAACTCAACATTTGAAAAAGTTCAGAGTTTTACTGACTTTTCAGAGTGCCTTAAGGCTACACAGGTATATGAAGGAAGATACACTGAAGAGCATGTCACAAATTTCTTGCTGGGAAATCTATCGCCCGGTATGCCAGCTGAGTTTGCCAGCATGTTACTCGGACCGGTTGCTAGCCAATCCGTAAGTAGCTATCTAGACCCTGTAACTGGCCAAAATAGAACTTATACTTTCTACGTTTGGAACAATACCAAAAAACGTAGCATGCTAGGCGCCGCTGTGGCTGTTGCAGGAGCAGCAACCGGCTTAGGAGCAGCCGCTGGAGCCATTTCCGCAGTGCAGGTTGCGTCAGTTGCAACCACGGCAGCCTCCGCAGCTTATAGCATTGAGAGTCTTAAATCCTACAAAGTTGTGACGATACAAGTAGACGATACAGGTACCATTCAGTCTTTTAGTTCAAACTGAGTAAGTCCACAGATATGATTAGATAAACATAGGCACTTATCAACTCAGTGCCTATGTTCTGTCTATGTGAAACAGAGTCTTTTACAACTTTATTTTTCGGTTCCTGTTATGTTCTTTCTTTCTTGATAGAACAAAATCCCAGACTTGCCGAGTCGCCCTGCAAGAGCCTAAGGTGGGGTCTAAACAAGCCTGTGCCTGTCATAGCCTGACAGTGTCACTGTACCTGCCCAGATACAAAAGAGCGGGTTTGTAGGTTTTGTTTTTACCCAGTCAGAGTGCGATGGGATCATCTACAAGACCTTCCAATTTTTCCTGCTATATCCTGCAATAAATGGTGCGGACGGGGAGACTTGAACTCCCACACCTTGCGGTACTGGAACCTAAATCCAGCGCGTCTACCAATTCCGCCACGTCCGCCTGTTCAGAATAGTCGCCTATTATACCCAAGGGCCCCTGATTCCCCAATCGACAATGCCATGCCTGCATTGCACTCTAACGGGGGGTTGATTATGCTGGAGCCCCTTCATTTTCACCTGTCAGAGGCCTCTTTATGACCCCGACAAGCAAATCTGCTATCGCCTTTTTGCTGGCAACCACAGCGTTTGGTGCCAGTGCCCAGCAGCCGCAGATCAGCGCTGCCCGCAACCCGATCGACGTCAGTGTTGACAGCTATCTGGATCGCCTGCAATTACCTGATGGCTTTGACGTGTCTATCTACGCCCGCGGCATGGAGGAAGCCCGCTCCATCACCATGAGTGACAATGGAGTGCTTTATGTCGGTACTCGTGGCGGAGAAGGGGATGCCAATATCGGCAAGGTATATGCCATTCCGGATGCCAATGGTGATGGGATCGGAGATGAAGTCATTACGGTTATTGACGACCTGTATATTCCCAATGGTGTCGCCTGGCATGACGGCGACCTGTACGTGGCGGAAATCGGCCGGGTGCTGGTGTATCGCGATGCCGATGCCAACCTGCACAACATGCCGTCACCGGAAGTGGTTTCCGATGCCACGCCGGAGACCTGGCACCATGGCTGGAAGTACATCGATATCGGACCAGACAACAAGCTCTATGTGCCGGTCGGGGCGCCCTGCAACATCTGCGAACTGGAAGACCTGTACGGCAAGATTCTGCGCATGGACCTGGACGGTTCCAACCTAGAGGTGTTTGCCACGGGGGTGCGCAACACCGTTGGCTTCACGTGGCATCCGGAAACCGGAGACCTCTGGTTCACTGACAATGGCCGCGATGTCTGGGGGGACGATATTCCGCCGGAAGAACTAAACCGTGCCACCGGACCGGGACAGCACTTCGGCTTCCCGCACCGATACGGCAAGGACCTGGTGGACAATGAATTCCCGACCGACATGCCAGCCAGTGCCTTCACCCCGGCCGTACTGGAAATGCCGGCGCACAATGCCGGCCTGGGGATCGAGTTCTATACCGGCGAGCAGTTTCCCGGGCTGTACCAGGGCCAGTTGTTTGCGGCCTACCACGGTTCCTGGAACCGTAATCCGCCGGCGGGTTACAAGATTCGCCTGATGCGCTTTGAAAACGGCACTGCCGTCAGCTACGAGGACTTTGCCACGGGCTGGCTGATTACCGACCCCAACGACAGCAGTCGCCTAGTGCACTGGGGGCGCCCTGTTGATCTGGAAATCGCGAAGGATGGTGCCTTGCTGGTGTCCGATGACCAGAACGGCGTGATTTACCGCATCAGTTATTCTGATTAATGTTGTAGCGTTGCAGGTCGGCATAGCGCAGCGTTTGCCGGCTTGCGTGACGACATTATTGGCAGACTTTATCTGATGACATTAACCAGCTCATGCCGGTCTTGTGCTGGGCTGCCGCCAAAGGGCCATGCAGGCCTGTGCCGACCTGTGAACAGATACCGTGCAATACAACAAGGGGCCAGCAGGCCCTTTTTTTCGACTGTTCAAATGCCGAATAATGCCTGGGCTTGCAGCCATTGGTACGCCCGATGGAGTTCATCGGCTGTGCCTATTGTACCGGGGTGCTTGCCAGTGCAATGATTCATTGATAAAAATTATGGTAAGCAAATAGTTTATTGGTTTTTCATATGATCAAGCTGCGCGAACTGGAATACTTGGACGCCATTGAGCGTTTCAAACACTTTGGCAAGGCGGCCGAGGCCTGCCATGTCAGCCAGCCTACCCTGAGCGGGCAGATCATCAAGCTGGAAGAGCAGCTGGGGGTGACGCTGATTGAACGTCACCGTCGCAACATCATGCTGACGCCGGCTGGCAACCAGTTGCTGGTCAAGGCCCGCAAGGTACTCAACGCTGCCCACGATCTGGAGATCACCGCCAAGACCCTGGGCGATCCCTTGTCCGGTGAAATGCACCTGGGGCTGATCCCGACCCTGGCACCGTACCTGTTGCCGCACATCATGTCTGACCTGATCGAGGGCCTGCCGCGCATGGAGTTTTATCTGCATGAAGAGCAGACCGGGGACCTGATCGAGGCGCTGGACAAGGGGCAACTGGATGCCCTGATTCTGCCCTGGCTGGATGACATGAAGGAATTTGACGCCTATGACCTGTTTGATGAGCCGTTCGTCCTGGCCGTCAATAAAAATCATGAGCTGGCAAAAAAGAAGCGCGTCAAACTCGAGGACCTGAAAGGCTGCCATGTGCTGACCCTGGAAGACGGTCACTGCCTGCGCGACCAGGCGCTGGGTTACTGCTTCAGTGCCGGTGCCGATGAAGACAAGCGTTTCCAGGCCACCAGTCTGGAAACCCTGCGTTACATGGTCGCCTCTGGCATTGGCATCACGCTGCTGCCTAAGCTGGCCGTGATCGAGCAGCGGGAAAACAGCGGCATCAGGTATATCCCGTTCCAGCAACCGCAGCCGTCACGCCGCATTGTGCTGCTGATCCGTCAGAACTACACGCGGGTCGAATCCGTCAGGGAAATCGTCAGCACCATTCGCCAGACCATGAAGAAAAACCTGAAGCTTTCGTAGTCCTATGACTGGACGGTGACGGCGGCATTCATTACTCTTTTCCCGTTCTGGTCCATCGTTATTCCTGGGGGGAGTTGCATGAAAATCCGTATAGCTGTCGCCGTGCTGTTGTTCAGCCTGGTCCAATTACCGGTCGCTACCGCACATCATTCGTTTGCCATTTACGACCAGGAAAACCCGGTCTCCATGAGCGGGGTAGTCCGCGAGCATCGCTGGACCAATCCCCATGCCGCAGTCATTCTCACGGTTACGGCTGACGATGGCACCGAAACTGACTGGGTGCTGGACCAGGGCCCGGTCAACATGCTGTCCCGGCAGGGCTGGACCCGCGACACCCTGAAACCCGGTGACCGTATCAATGTCGTGTTTTCGCCACTGCACAGCGGCCAGCCGGGCGGCCTGCTGGGCAGCTGGTCCTTTTCCGAAGCCAGTGCCACTGATCTCACCGGCACCGGGTCAACCGGCACCATTCTCGATATCACCCGTCCCGACCCGGTGCCGATGTCCGATGCCGTCGCGCGTGACTTCAACGGTGTTTGGGCCAACGCCAATGGCGGCATCCATTTCGATACCCTGAATTCGCGTTCCCGTCGTGGCCAGGAGCCGCCGCTGCGCCCGCAGTCCATGGCGCAATGGCAGCAGCGCTGGGACGATGCCGACGCCGGGAAAGCCACAGCTGATCCGACGGCCCGCTGCATACCGCCGGGATTTCCCCGTTTTCTGACCATGGTGCTGCCGGGTGAAATCCTGCAGGCCGAGCACCAACTCAACTGGTATGCCGAATTTGCCGAAGCCACTGTGCGTGTTTACCTGGATGGCCGTGATGTGCCGGAAGACCTGGTGCCCAGCTTTAATGGTTTTTCCACCGGTCACTGGGAAGGCAATACGCTGGTTGTGCAGACTGTCGGGCTGCGTGGCGACACCCTGGTGGACACGACCGGCGTCCCCCACAGTGAGGAGCTCACCGTCAACTGGCGCATGACCAAGGTGACCCCGGACTACTTTGAAGTCGATGTTGAGCTGGTTGATCCGGTGGTATTCACCGAGCCGTGGACCACCACCAAGTATTACACCCGGTTGCCCGCCGGCGAGTTCGTCCAGGAATATGCCTGCCAGGCCGGCAATCGCTTTGATGTGAATGCCGCGGGCGAAATCGAGGTGATCTTCGAGTAACCCGTTGCGCGAGCGCGCTCTTACGGCAAAACCAGGGGGTTGCGCTCGCTCGATGACTGGCGTTTGAGCCAGTCCTGGAAAGGCTGGCGGTAGTGGATGCCGGTATCCAAGGCGTCGGGGTCTGCATCCCTGATGGCACCGAAATTGTCCCCCCCGGCGTACATGAAGCTGTTCAGCAGGATCACATAATCCTGGTCGGGCGCCAGTCGCTGCCCTGACGCGCTGAGGAACCAGGTGCCATTCCGCCGTTCCAGGCCGGCAATCACCGGACGTCCGCCTTCCACAATCGCCTGCATGATGACCCGGCCCGGGACCGTGGCCATCACCACCGTGTTTTCAAACGGCAGCAGGTTGACCAGGTCAGACACGGTAATCTCTCCGGCTGGCAGGTCAGTGCGAATGCCGCCGCGATTGGTGACCGCGATATCCGCCGAAGGCCAGGTTTCCAGCCAGGAATTGATGATCAGCTGATCCAGGGTTTCGCCACGCGGCAACGCGGTGGCATTCCAGGCCACAGGTTCAGCCAGGATGTCCTGGAAGGAGCCGCTCCATCGACTGATAGTGGCCGCAATGGCGGGATCAGCGACTGCACCGCTGTTGCGTGCTGTGGCATAGCTTGCACTGACCAGGCGTTTGGTCGAAAGATCATAGGACAACGTGGCCCTAGCATAGGCAGTGAAGTGGAAGCCGCCGCCAAGCACGGTAGTCTTGCCAATCTGCTTTGCCACCAGTTCATTGCAATGGCCGCCGCCGGCTAGGGCGATATTCAGATCATGCAGGCGAGCCACCAGTGGCTCAAGTTCGTCCATGCAGACATGGCTGATGATGAACACCAGGTCAGGGGATTCGGCATTTATGGCTGGCATGACCCGCCGTACCGCTGCTTCATAATCGGTGAAATCCAGACCCTGGACATAATCCGGGTTTGTGACATAGGGCGTGCTCGTGGTGGTCAGCCCGATGATGGCGATGCTCATGTCGTTCACATCGGTCATGGTCCAGGGCAGAAAATCCGGTGCCATGTCACCAGCACCAGGGCGCCGGCGGATATTGGCTGCCAGGTAGGGATAGTCGGCATCACGAATACGAGTTGCCAGCGCCTCGAGCCCGAAATCAAATTCATGGTTGCCGATGGCCGAGGCGTCATAGTGCATCGCATTCATCACCTCGACCATGCTCTCACCCTGCACCCAGGTGGATATGGCAGGCCCGGTGAAGTTGTCACCGCCGCTCAGCACCAGGAAAGCACCGTCTGGGTCATAACCTTCGTCTTCCTGCCAGAGCCGGTAAAGATTGGCTGCTCCCTGCCCGGGTGACATGCCCTCCATCCAGCCATGCTCGTCGTTGGTATAAAGCACCGTGACTTCCCGTAATGTCTGCGCCGATACAGCCGGTGCCAGGACCAGCAGGGCGGGGATCAGGTAGCGAAATGAACGTGTCATGCCGGCAGTGTAATACAGGATGCTGTGCCAGGCAGGTGTTGTTGATGTGTCAGAGCGGCCAGGTCAGGGTGAAACAGGCCCCGCCGCCGCTGGCATTGTCGGCCTTGATACTGCCCCGCTGCCGCTGCAGGATGCGGGCGGCTATCGCCATTTCAACACCATACCCGCCGGATTCCTTGTTACGACTGGAGTCGCCGCGGGTGAAAG
>JBMTQX010000056.1:0-19059 GCA_049446715.1 Pseudohongiellaceae bacterium | reverse complement strand
TCGGAACCACTGCTAATACCGTTTCCGTTGTCCGAACTACCCGTGCCTGATCCAGTATCTGTGTTTCCGCTGTTATTACTGAAGTTACCGGTATCGGTATTGCCGTTGCCTATATCGGAATTGCCGTTACCGTTGCCTGCGTTGCCGTTGCCTATATCGGTATTGCCGCTACCGTTACCGTTGCCTGCGTTGCCATTCCCAGCATCGGTATTGCCGTTGCCGTCGCCTGTATTGCCTTTGCCGGTATCGGTATTGCCGCTGCCGTTATCGTTGTCAGCATTGCCGTTACCAGCATCGGTATTGCCATTATCACCTGCCAGGGCATTGGCACTTCGTGCGTTGTTTGCAGGATTTAGCTGGACATCAACATTTGTGCTGGAATTGCCTTCAGGGTTTGTAGTCGAATCAGTAACACCAGTCACCACCTGTGCAATGAGTATTCCAGGAGTATTTTCGGCATTGCCACTACTGTCAGAGCCCAGGGATGCATTATTGGCCAACTCCTCACTGAGTTCATTGAGAGTTTCTTCAAGATCCTCATCGGCGTCTCCATCATTACCTGCATCACCCGCATTCTGGGCCAGTGCAGTATTGGCCAGATCATCCTCTTCCTCATCGTCATCATTGGCCAGATTCGGATTCTGCGCCACGGTTACCACACCGAGTTGTACGGGAATTTGTCTCAAGCCCCGCGGAGGCTGACCGGCATCTGTACGGCTGAAGTCAAAGTTGCCACCAAGACCCAGGTCAATAGCGCCCTCGCCGTTGGTAACAGTAATGCCACCCTCAGACACACCTGTAAAAAGGGCATTGAGCTCTGGATCGATCACCGCACTGAAGGCAGTACCGCGAACACCGATTGAGGCATATTGCGTATCAACTCGGTATTCACCATTCTCATCATCAGTGATCAGGCCGTCGATAGTTCGAAAACCACCCTGAAGCAGGGACATGACGGCACGGTCTTGCTGACCACCTTCACCATCAAAAGCATATTCCTCGAACGTGAACTCTGTGTTTTCCTTCAGCGCAACAATAGCTGAATCAACCAACCGGATCTGGGCAAAGCCCGTTGCATCGGTCGTGATGGTTTCTGCAGCGAAGATCTCTGAGCGCCTGCGCAATGCCCGTGATGATCCGTTCTGGGAAGTGGCGGTGACGTTACCGCGCGTCATGACGATCGTGCCGATCACCTCTTCATCCTGTGCAGCAACAAATCCACTGAAAAAAACGGCCAGCAGGATGGCCGGCTGGGCTAATTTCGAGAGAGCGACTTCAAGTTTCAATTTTTGACCTTTTTGTCTCGGATTTTTGCACTAGTGTTGATTCCTTACGCTTATATCCTGCCTGTTATGACAATCAATCTACAGGAATGGCTTTTTGTAGTGTGTCCGCGTATTAATCTGGCTTCGTGGCAGGTTACGGGTATTCTCTGTGGGCTGAATATTGTTTTTACAATCTTCTGGAGTAACGGATCCAAAACCTAAACCCGCGATTATCACTCCATGATACGAATACCAACGCTGCAAAACCCTGCTTTAGCAGCGCCTTGTTTTCTATTTGTGACCTAAAACACAACGGACTTTTATCAGCGTGAATGGGGTCACTTATAGGTCCAACGAATTCCTATAGAGCTTTGATCTAAAAAATATTTATCCTATATTTTTCAACAACTTATAATGATAATCTAAAACCAGTGTTAGCATGTCTTGCCAGTACTCGGCAGGTGCTGCCGACATACTCTGGCTACCATAGTCAATTCGCTTCATATATTTCATGGACAATACCCCGAGGCATATAAAAAATGATGAAAATCATTTAGTTAGGAAACATAGTTCAAGCGCGATACTTTTCCTGCCAGACGCCGCCCCCCCCTGAGCACCTGCAAACCGGACCTGGGATGACATGGAACGACAATGTCTTCTTTAAGCAGGGATGCTCAACTTCCCTCTTCTGAAAATACCAGGCGATCATGCCTAGGCACCCGGTATGTTTAACACCGAAAACATCGTGTAAGACAGCGGCGCCGGAGACCGGTCACAAGGTCGAACCTGGTCCCCGTCGGCTTCTTCTGCCGGCTCCTCAAGGAACCTGGCAAAGCTGGGCTGAGCACCAAGAAAGAAGTGCCTTTCAGGCCAAGATATGATTTACTCAGCAGTGTAAAAAAACAGGCACTCGCCTGAAAAATAACAAATAAATTACAACCACATCCTTTAGGGGGACCTCCTATGTCGCAACCTGGCAACGGTAGCTGGGATACCAGTTACGAATGGAAAATCATCCTGCTTCTGAGTCTGACCTTTGGCCTGGTCGGACTGGATCGCTTCATTCTTCCCGTGATTCTGCAGTCGCCTAGTTCCACCATGGGGGCAGACCTGGGTCTGACACCGGAACAAGGCGGCCAGTTGGCCGGCTATCTCGGCATGGCCTGGGGTATCTCCGCGTTTATCATGGGATTTATGGCTGACAAGCTGGGGCGTCGTGCCGTGCTGGTGCCGGCCATCATCATCTTTTCCCTCATGTCCGCTTTCAGCGGTCTGGCGACCTCCGTGGCCATGCTGGTCATGGTCCGTGTGATCATGGGCTTCGCCGAAGGCCCGGTAGCCTCCACCGGTGTTGCTGTTGCCTTTGAAGCATCCAAACCCTCTCGCCGCGGTCTGAACAACGGTATCTTCCAGTGCATGATTTCCCTGTTTGGTCTGGCCTTGGGCCCGATCATTGCCGCCAACCTGCTGGAAAGCTACGACTGGCCGGTCGTATTCATGCTGGTCGGTGCTCCCGGGGTGGTGATAGCCGTTATCATGTGGTTTGTCGTCCGCGAACCGCTGAAGCAGGCTGCTGAAGCCGGTCATAGCAGTGCCAACAGTGCGCTGGGTATTGGTGCTGTTATGGGCATGTTCGGTCATCGCAATGCCAAGGTGGCGCCCCTGACCCTGATTTGCGCCATGGGCGGCATCTTTGTCATTGCCGCCCTCCTGTTTGCCTATTTGACCGCACCGGATGTTGCCGGTGGTCTTGGGCTGGATCCCCTGACCGCGGCAAACGTGTTCTCGGCCGTTGGCGTGGGTGGCTGTATCGGCCAGTTTGCCATGCCGGCCCTGTCCGATATCCTGGGTCGCAAGCTGACCACACTGGCTTCCTATATCCTGGCCGCCCTGTTCCTGTATGCCTTCTCCCAGACCGGTCCGGAAAGCACTACCGTGTTATGGATTCTGTTGTTCTTCGGCTCACTGTTCAATTTTGCCGCCCTGGCCATTCTGGCCGGCCCGGTCGCTGCTGAAGCAGCCCCCCCGGGCATGCTGGCTTCCATGGCGGGTTTTGTCATTTTCGCCGGTGAGTTCATCGGCGGTGGTATCAGCCCGATCATCGCTGGCGGTCTGGCAACAGACTATGGCCTGCGTGCAGCCATCTACTTTGCCTGTTGCGGCCTGGTTCTGGGCTTCATCGTCGCCCTGTTCATGCAGGAGACTGCGCCTAGCAAGGTCGGCTTGCATTTGGGCAAGGAAGAATCCATGCCGCCCATGTAAGACAACTTCATGTCATAAAAAAACCCGGCTCAGGCCGGGTTTTTTTATGGTGATTACGGTGGGTGGCTACACAAGATCATTAAATGGCGGATTCACGCAGTACCTGCTCCAGCTGCGTGATGGTGTCTTTCACGCCCGGCATGGCCGGATACACTTCCAGCAGGGTTAGAAACGCCCCGCGTGCCAGGAAATAATCACCACGATCCATGTAGACCAGGCCTCTGCCAGACAACGCACCGAAATGAAACGGCTCCAGTTTCAGCACTGCCTCGATGTCCTTCAGGGAGGCATCAAATTCACCAGTGAGCCAGTAGATGGTGGCGCGTTTGTTCCAGGCTTCTGCGAAATCCGGTGTCTGGGCTATCAGGCGATTGTAGGTTTGCAGGGCCCCATACATGTCACCGGAATTCATCTGCTGAATGCCACGCTGCATCAAGGTGTTGGCCTGGCTGTCCTCATGCTGCACCCAGATCGCCCAGATGCGACTGGCAATGCCATCCGCCCTGCCTATATCGGTTTCTTTTTTCAGTTCACTGAACAGGTTTTCCAGACGTGGGTCAGTCTGGTCGGCCAGCACAGAAGCAGCCGGCAGCAATAAGGCAAAGAGCACATTGGAAAACAGACACGGTAAGCGCATAAAACAGGTTACCTGGCAGAGTGGGTGAAATATAAACCTATCATCTTTGACTTGCCGTATAAATGCCACCCTGAGCACCCATGCCAGCATTCCATTAACAGTGCCATGTCTCACTTTACCCGGGTAATGTGATAACAATACGGCCTGATATCAATCAAGCCAGGCCGCTTATGGTGTAACGCCCATAATAAAAAAGGCCGGGGTACTTTCCGGCCTTTTTCTGGCAACGTACAAATCTACTCGGGCAAGGCAAACACAAACAGCCCGGCACCAGCAGCGATCGCGACATATTGCCGGCCATCAATGGCATAGCTCATCGGTCCGGATGCAATCTGGCCACCCAGTGTGGCACGCCACAATACGTCACCGCTTTCCGCATCCAGGGCATAGAAATGCCCTTCACGCCCACCGGCAAAGACCAGGTTGGCCGCCGTACTGAGCACACCGCTGTCAGTGACATTGCTCATGACGTGGCGCCAGACAATTTCCCCGTTCTGCGGATTGATGGCCTGGATGGCACCCAGCCCCTCCTCCGGCAAGCGCTGGTTGACCGGGTTCACCCCCAGCGCCGGCACCGCCATGGTCGGAAACGCACCGACATACTGCTGGCCCGGTGTGTATTCCACCGGGCGCTTGGTATAGACCGAATAGGTATCAAGCCAGGTCGGCACATAAAACAGTTCAGTCACAGGTGAGTAGGACGGTGGATACCAGTTGGTCGCACCCTGGTTGTTCGGCATGATGAAGGTGCCCTCTTCCGTCGGGTACAGCGCCCGGATCGGGCGACCCTTGTCATCGAAACCGCTGAGCCAGTTGACGGACACGAAGGGTTCTCCCAGCAGGAATTCCCCGGTTTCGCGATCCAGTACGTAAAACACACCATTACGGTTGGCCCATAGCATCACCTTCCGCTCTTCCCCCTGCCAGAGCATATCGACCAGCACGGCGGCCTGGGTGGAGTCATAGTCCATCTCGTCATGGGGCGTGAACTGGTAATGCCAGACGAGTTCACCGGTATCAGCATTCAGTGCGAGCACAGATTCGGTATAGAGGTTGTCCCCCGGACGCGAATCGCCGTTCCAGTCAGGTCCGGGATTGCCAATGCCCCAGTAGGTCAGGTTTAGCTCGGGGTCATAAGAACCGGTTTGCCAGATCGAACCACCACCTAGCTCCCATGCCGTCTGGCGCGCATCGGTCCAGGTTTCCGCACCGGGTTCGCCTGGTGCCGGAATGGTATTGAACTGCCAGAGCTTGTTACCACTGTCGACATCATAGGCAGCGATGAAACCGCGAATGCCATACTCGCCGCCGGCCGGTCCGACAATCACTTTGTTACCAATCACCAGCGGCGCCAGGGTGAGCGCATAACCCAGCTCGGGTGGCGCCACATCAACGATCCATTGCGGCTTGCCGTTGCGGGCATCGATTTTCACCAGTTTGCCATCAATGGTGCCCATGAACAGGCTGTTGCCATGGATGGCCAGGCCACGGTTGACACGGCCACAGCAGACGCGGGCCTCCGGCAGGGGCGTATAGGCATACTGCCAGAACAACCTGCCGGTTTTCGGATCAATGGCAACCACCGTATTGGGCGGGGCCACGGTGTACATGACACCGTCCACGACCAGCGGCGTGGCTTCAAACTTTTCTGCTGCCCCGTCACGGCCACGCACCTGCCATACCCACTGCAGTTCCAGCTCGGCCACATTGGCTTTGGTAATCTGGTCAAGCTCGGTATGGCGCTGGCTGTCATAGTCGCCGCCATACAGCAGCCAGTTGGCTGGTTCGTCCTCGGCATTGAGCAAACGTTCGGGGGTCACCTGGGCAAACACAGCTTGAACAGTGACTGACAGCAGAGCCAACAGGAATAAACGTGTCGTCAGTGTTTTCATGGTGTATCCCCTTTCAGTGAAATCATATAAGCCACCAGGTCGGCGATCTCGGCCGGTGATAGGACGTCCTGGTAGGACGGCATGGGTGACGGTATAAAGCCATGGCTGCTCAGCATATCCTTGTCAAAGGCTGCCAGCTGTTCGCTTTCGTTCAGCAGCTGCACGGAATGAGTGTCCTGGTTCAAGAGCAAGCCAATAGTGGTGCTGCCGCTATTGTCAGTGACCTGGTAAAAACGCTGTCCCACCCGCACTTCCGCCATCGGGTCGAGCATGGACTGCTGCAGCGTGTAGGGTGTGCGCGTCGCACCGACATTGCCCAGATCAGGGCTCAGCAGGTTGCCGCCACCATTAACTCCATGACACTCGCTGCACCGGGTCTGGGCAGAATAAAACAGAGCCTCGCCGCGCGCCGCATCACCAACCTGAACATCCCGGTTATCCACGACCATGCCGCCGCCGGCCGGCAACGAGCGCAGGAATGCGACGATGGCCCGGGTATCGCCGTAGGACAGATTGGTTTTCGGCACCATCAGGGTATTGGGTATGCCTTCCCGAATAAGCCGAATAAGGTCTTCGTCGGCACTGGCACGGCGAAAGCGGCCGGTACTCAGGTTAGCCCCTTCCACGGCATCGCCGTTGTTGCCATGACAGCCAAGGCAATTGGCCTGGTACAGTCCGCGCCCGTTCTCGATGTCGCTGGGGGCGTAGGAGTGTTCCTGGGCCCACCCGAAGGTACAAGGCACCAGGAACAAGGCACAAGGCAGTAACCTGCGCCATGTGTTGGTGAATGTGAGCATGAGTGTCTTTCCCCTTTTCATGTCTTGTGATGAATATTTGTCACGAAATTCCAGAGACGCTTTGCTTGTCCCTGGTCCCATATCCCTTGTTCTTGGCCCCCTGCCATGTCGGCAAACGACGCTGCGCGTCTATGCCGACCTACGACCTACGTCCTTGTTTCAGCCATTGTCGTAGAGTTTCTTCACTTCCCGCGCAATGATGTCCACGCCTTTTTTCACCAGCGCCGGGTCCTGGGCGTACGATACCCGAATACATTCCTGCGTGTGTTGCCAGGGCGTCTTCAACCCGGCAAAGGAGTCATGTCCCGGAATAACGAGCACCCCGGCTTCCTTGAGTATTTCATACAGGGCCAGGCTACTGACGGGCAGGTTATCGAACCACAACCAGAGAAAGATGGCACCCTCGGGTTTATGGACCCGACAGGGGACATCGCCCATGGCCGCTATGAACCAGTCCATGGTTTGCATGGCCCGGTCCCGGTAGTACGGCATGATCATGTTACGCCCGATCTCGATCACTTCCCGGTGTTCAAACAACCGGGAGGCTATGGCCGGACCGACGTTGCCGCAAGCGAGGTTAAGGATGGTATTGGCATTGGCATAGGCCTGGATCAGTGCTTCGGAGGCGACGATGAATCCAGTTCTGACACCCGGTAACCCGAGCTTGGACAGGCTCAGCAGCACGATCGTGTTGGGACTCCAGTACGGTGTCACCTCGTTGAAGATGATATTGGGGAACGGTGTGCCGTAAGCACCATCGATAATCAGCGGCACACCCTGCGCGGCAGCCAGCCTGTCGAGCTGGCTGATTTCGGCATCGGTGAGCACGTTACCCGTCGGGTTTGTGGGACGCGACACACACAGGGCCGCTGTCTCCTCGTTGATCACCAGTTCATCGAAGTTCACCCGGTACTTGAAAACATGATCATCGATCAGGTCGATGGCGGGCCGGGTGGCCGTGAAGAAATCGACTTCTAATCCGGCATCGGTGTAGCCCAGGTATTCGGGCACCAGCGGAAACTGGATTTTCTTCGAGGTGCCGTCTGCAAACTTGCCCGCCAGCAGGTTGGACAGGACATAAAAGGCCGACTGCCCACCGTTGCTGATCGCGACATTGTTTTCCGTCACGGGCCAGCCGTACTCGTCACGCAGCAGTGTCGCCAGCTGCTTGAGCAGTTTTTCGTCGCCCTGGGGCGACTGGTAACGGCCCAGGATGTTGTAGGCACCGTCCGGGGCCTGCAGTAGTGACACCAGGTGATCGCGATAGCGGGTTTCGGCCTCGGGAATGCGGGCCGGGTTGCCGCCGCCCATGGAAATCATGTCGGGCCGGGTATGCAGCGCTTCACCAAGATCGGCCATCAGGTCGACAATGCCGGAGTGCCCGGTGTACTTCTCACCAAAACTGGAAAACTTCATGGTTTGGATATTACTTCATCAATGACTTCAAGGGCGATGCCTGTATACGGTTGCGCCTATACCGAGGTGCACGCTATTCAAGCCTGCACTATTCAGGAAGCGCAAATACGTACAGGGCGTTGCCGGTATCCGGGTACACGATTTCCGGTGTCAGGCGCGATGGCACGATGCGCGGACTACCTCCCCCCAGCCCCGTGGAGATGGCAATGTACTGGCGACCGCCCACACTGAACGTGATAGGAAAGCCCTGTACCGATGTACCAAGGCGTGTTTGCCAGAGTACCGCACCCGTCTCAACATCAAAGGCCCGAAAACGCCGATCCAAATCACCGGCAAAGGCAATATTGCCTGCCGTACTGAGTACCCCGGTCAAAAAGGAGGCCGGCTGCTCGACGGACCACAACTCTGTCATGGTACGGATATCATACGCGGCCAGTTTACCGACATTGCCGTCAGTGCCAGGCATCGGAAACCAGTCCCGGTCGACACCGGCGCCCCCGCCGCCCTCGACAAAATCAAGTTCGTTGGCGCGCTGGCGCAGGCAGCTCTGGCTGAGGGGAATGATAAGCCTGGCTGTGCCCGGATGGTAGCTCATGGCATGCCAGTTCTTGCCGCCGGCGGATGACGGACACACTTCCAGCCAGTCACCCAACCCCGACTCGATGACATCCGCGCGATACTGCGGACGGCCGGTGTCAGGGTCGAAGTAGTCAAAGGTGGTCTGCAGGACGGTTTCGGCATGGTCGATGTACTTGCCGGTTTCGCGATTGAGCTTCCACAGGATGCCGTGCTTGCCGATGGAGAACACGACCTTCTCGCCATCGATATCCACGAGCATGCGTTCGAACACCTCATCGAGATCAAACACTTCCCCGGGCACATGCTGGTAATACCACAACAACTCTCCGGTATCCGCCTGCAGCGCCAGCGTGGAATTGGAATACAGGGCATCATCAAACACCGACATGCCACGACTGACCGGCATCCAGGGCTTGGGTTGTGACACCCCAATATAGACAATGTCCAGATCAGCATCATAGGTGGGCGTGATCCACGTATCGGTGCCGGCGCGGAACATGTCGTCCACCCCGCCCCAGGTATCCCCTCCCGGTGTGCCGGCCCGTGCGACGGTTTCAAATTTCCACAGGAAGCTGCCATCATCGACATCCCAGGCGCTGACATAACATTTTTCCGGACGAAAACGCAGGCAGTTGCCCATGCCGGTAAAGACCTTGCCATCGGCCACCAGCGGCGCGCTGGAATTGCCGAAACCTTCTCCAATCATGGCGCTCCAGATTTCCTCGCCGTTCACGGCATTGAGCGCAACGATACGGGCATCGGGCACATTGACGATGAGTTTGTCTTCATAGATGGCCATGCCGCGCATGGTGCCGGTACGGCCGCCGAGGCTGTGTTCCCAGATGATGTCGCCGGAGCTTGCTTCCAGGGCCTGCACCTTATTACCCGGATTGAAGATGTACATGACCCCGTCATGGACGATCGGTGACAGTTGGTTGTTGCCCTGGTTACCCATAGCCCACACCCATTGCAGTTGCAGACCAGACACGTTGTCACGGTCGATCTGGTCGAGTGCACTGTAGCTCCAGGCGGCATGATTGCCGCGATGAATGAGCCAGTCTGCCGGATCCGGGTTGCGCAGCATGGCTTCTGTCACCGGGGTGTAATCGGGCACATCACCGGCCAGGGTGACACCGCGCGGCCCTTCATTGACCGCCCCCGGGGCCGGGGCATCCAGGGTTACCGGACCGCCTGCGGTGGTGAACTGGCGCACGAACGCCGCGGAATTGGCCTGCAGAGGCGTGTCCCCGACTTCGCCACCGTTGGCAGACAGAATGAAGGCGGCCAGGTCAACGTATGTCTGTTGAGGCAAACCGCCCACATTGGTGGGCGGCATCGCCGAGCGCATGGTGTCAATCAGTTCTGCCACGGTGCGGTTGTTCCAGACACTGGTAAACGCGGGGCCGCGCAATGAGGCGATTGGGCCATTGCCCTGCATGTCATTCTGGTGACACCCCTGTGAACAATTGGCCTGATAGGCGGCCAAACCGGCAGCCACCTGCGCCTCTGTGAAACTGGCTACGGCGTCAATCGTGACTTCGGTATCCACCTGCGAGTAGGCAAGCTGTCCGGTTAAAGCACCGGAAAAAACGAGACTGGTGAACACTCTGGTCAGGGACGCACGTCCCGGTGGAGTCGGCATGACCGGCATGGAAATTCCCCTCTGCATGACTGGAAATACTGCCACCGCGGGACGGTGCTTTTCCGTTTTTTATCGTTGTTATTGGTCACCAATAATACCCACGAAGCCCGGCGAAATACCAGTTAGGTGTTTTCACCGATAGTTGGGATAGAAGACCAGATACAGCGAGCACGCAAAATCAGTCGCTCCATCCTAACCTCTTATATTCATTGCCTTTATTCAAAGTGTCAGGGCGCTTGCGTTCCCCCTGGCAATGGTCATGCACTGATCGTAGTTTCCAAACTCAGTCACGACACTACATAACAACAGGCCAAAGCCGCTACGCGTTTTACGGAGCCCAAACCATGTCAAACCATCCGATCTTGATTAAAAAACTCGCCTTGATGAGTGTCGGTGTCGCCATGATGATGATCCTGGTCACATCAGCCAAAGCAGAAGAACACGTCATTCGTCGTCACACCTTTGACCCTGCCGACGTCACTGAAATCGACATCAGCAAGAGCGTTGGCAGCATCGACGTCGAGCCGGTGTTCGGCACCCAAATGCGTATCACTGTCGAAATAGAAGCCAGGGAGCGTGGCTGGTTCCGTCGTCATGCGGATGTCGTTGACATGGATGTTTCCGTTCGGAAACGCGGCAATGCCCTGTACCTGGCATTTGATGAAAAGCACGCCACCGCCGAATGGCTGATTGAAATGCCGGCCGTGGCCTACACGACAATCAACATGGGCGTGGGTGAACTCGATATCGACATTGGCGCTACCAAACTCGACATCGACCTGGGGGTGGGTGATGTGAATATCCACGCCAGCGAACGCAGCGTGGGCAGGATCAAGCTGGATGTCGCTGTGGGTGAAGCCGGAGTCCGCGGTGGCGAAATCATCGAGCACGACACCGCGTTCATCTCTCAAAGCATTCGTGCCGAAGGCAAAGGTCGCCATGACATCAATGTGGGCGTGGGCGAAGCCGGTGTACGCCGGAACTGAGCCCAGTACTCCCGGCAGCGGCCAGCACAGGACGAATGGGACAACCGGTACGTCCAGGTCACGGCCGGTTTACTCCCGGAAAGGCCGGGTTTACCATGCTTTCCTGGGAAACAGTTCAACGGGGAAGCTCCACATGAAAACAATCATCAAACTGGCCACCCTGACACTGGCGGTTGCGGCTTTTGGCATCAGCAACACCACCATGGCTCATCACTCCTTTGCTGCGCAGTACGATATCAACCAACCGGTCACTATCGTCGGCCAGGTCACCAAGGTCGAATGGACCAATCCGCATGCCCGCTTCTATGTAGATGTCACCGATGATGCCGGCACCGTGCACAACTGGAACATCGAACTGGGCAGTCCCAACTTCCTGCGCCGGGCCGGCTGGTCACGCAATGATTTGCAGATCGGTGATGAAGTCACGGTCAACGGCTCGCTCGCCCGCAGTGGTGCCGACATGGCCAACGCCGACAGCATCATTCTGAAATCCGGCGAGCAGGTATTCGGCAGAAACGCTGCAGATAATTTCTGATCAGGCCTCGGCCCTTTGTGCCCTCTTCATCCACGTCTTTGTGCCCGGAACATTCACACTATCCGCCAGGAATTGTCATGAAAAAACTACTGTTATTGAGCGTGCTGTTTCCTGTTCTCCTGGCGGCCCAGGAGGCCGCGTTACCTGACGTGCCGCGGCTGCCAACCGGTACACCGGATTTTTCAGGGGTCTGGTCCGGTGGTGGTCCGGTCGGGGATATTGCCGGCGGCCTGATGCCTGGCGAAGTCATGCTGCTGACCGATGAATACGCCCGGGTCAAAGCCAATCGCATGGCCGCTGATGACCCTGAAGCAAACTGTCTGCCGACAGGTGTGCCGCGTATTGCGCCCTACCCCTGGCGCATTGTGCAGACACCGGCCTACGGGGAAGCGACACACCTGTACTTCCTGTTTGAAGGCAACGTACACAGTTACCGGCAGATTTTCATGGACGGACGAGAACACCCGCCTGAGGAAGAACTGGACCCGAGCTGGTATGGCCATTCCATCGGCTGGTGGGAAGACGACACGCTCGTGATCGATACCGTGGGCTTCAACAATCGCACGTGGTTCGACTTTCTCGGCAACCCCCACTCCACCGAACTGCATACCATCGAACGCTATACCCGTATCGATTACAACACGCTGGAAAACGTCACCACCATCATTGATCCGGCAGCTTACCGCCAGCCCTTCACCATCCGCTTCACTGCCAGGCTGCAACCTCCCGGCTGGGACCTGATGGAATACGTCTGCAACGAAAACAACCAGGACGTGGAACACATTCGCGGACCTGCCCGTCTTTTCTAGGCCGGAATTGCCGGAAATAAAAAAGGGAAGCCAGCGCTTCCCTTTTTTGCTTCTGGTTGCGGGGTCAGTTGCCCTGGAACGCCGACTGCAGCAGATGGGTCAGGGTGTGCACATAGCGCAGCTTGCCGTTTTCCACGCGGAACAGATGGGTATCGGGCGAGCCACTGCCACCACCCGGCCGGCCGGTGCCGAAAGTGCAGTAGACCACCACGGAACCCGTCACTTCATCCACGACGAAGCGGCGATTGGCGATGTTCACACCGGCGGGTACACCGACTTCGCAGCTGTCATCCGGACGCCCCTTGCCGGTGTAAAGACCGCCTTCAACCCGCACACACGGAAAGCCCCAGGGCACCTGGTCGATCTTGCCTTCCAGGAAGGCATCCAGGTAAGCATTGGCAGCAGCAACCAGGGTGCCGCGGGAGTCACGATCCTCGGCGGGAATCGGACCCCAGTTTTCACTGGCGGAATACTGCAGGTAATTGTCGGCATTGAAAAGCCAGTAGCCGGTTGTGGTCCACAGGATTTCGATTTCAGCGATCTTGTCATGATTCACACGCACACGGGTGCCGAGTACATAGGGGTTGTCCTCATCGGTCACGATCACTTCCGTGAAGGTCTGGCAGGTATCGGTATCGATGAGACTGCGGGTGTGATTGATGGTCATCGGGGTGTTGATGATGCCTTCATCAATGTTCATCAGCGTTTCGTTTTCGTAATAGCCCACGGTGCTGGCCAGCGGCAACGCCGAGGTATCACCATCGGTCTGGGCCTTAATGTACATGTCGGCGGCGCGTTGCAGACCGCCGCGTGTGCAGGACAGTTCCTGGGCCACACTGGCAAGCGGCGCCAGTAAAAAGCTGGTCAGGGCCAGCGTAAGCAAGGTGAATCGTGTCACGTGACTACTCCTTTTGGTGATGGTCATGATGGGAAATGGTTCAGCGCGCCAGCACGGCGGAAATATTGCGTTTAGGTGCAGAGCCGACAGGGATACGGGCGACTTCCTGCAGCGTGGCGATCTCGATGACGGAGACATCATCACTGGCGCCATTGGCGGCATACACGAAGCGGCTGTCCGGGCTGAAGCTGAGCCAGTCCGGATGGCTGCCCACTTTCACGCCGCCCAGGAATGCCATGTCAGGCAATGAATAGGCATATACGGTACCGTTCCAGCGACTGCAGACCCAAATCGTTTGCTGGTCCGGTGCCACACCGATGCCATGGGCCGGGGCCGAGTTGTACGGTGGCGGATCGCGCTCCTCTTCCGGTACAGACGGCAGGATGACCCGGCCAATTTCCACGTGACTGTAAAAGTCGACCACGGAAAAACCGTGCACGTTGGAAATCTGTACATACATGTTGCGGGTGGTGCCGTCAGGATGGGTATCAAACGCTATCGGACGAATCCCCTCCATGGCGTCACTGGAGGTGGGTGGATAGATCTGGAAGGCACGCTCCCAGGTCGCAGTGCTGAATACATCGAGATTGCCTTCAGGGCTGCCGAAGGTCCCAGCCACCACATAGGCGCCATCCGGGGTGACATAGGTGTTATGCACACGGGAACCTGTATCGATGTGATGCACGTTTTCCCGGGCACGGGTATCGATGACATCGATACCACCGGGTTCCTGCATGATGCCGACATAAACATAGCGGCCATCGGGGCCAATGGAGATATTGTTCGGCCGGCCACTCAACGGGATTTCCGCGGTGATTGCCAGACTGGCGGCATCTACCACATCCAGCGTGAACTTGGCTTCACTGGAAAAATACAGCTCGCTGCCATCGGGTGCCGCCGCTGCGCCATGATTTACCGGAATACCCTCAATCCGGCCAACGATTTCATGGCTGCCGGCATCAATAAGATGAACAACATCATCCCGGGAATTGGTCTGGACTATGACGGCCTGCTGCGCCATGGCATCGATGGCAATCGATGCCGACACCAGCAGGATACCGGTTAAGCCTGTGGCGCGAATGGCTGGCTTGTTCATATGCTTTCCCCTTCGGGCCGAACCGGCCCGTATGCCTTACTGGTCAGTGCCAAAATACCTGCCCAGGTAACGGGCCACTGCCTCTTTTTCTTCTGTGTTCAATTCTGCCCCATGTTTGATCATGTTTTCCACCATGGGCAGCCAGCGTTCATAGCCCCAGTACTTGCGGTAGGCCGGCACGCCTTCCAGGGTATGGCAGCCGGTACAGGCGCGCAGGATCAGCGCTTTGCCTTCGGCATCCGGTAACACGATGCCGGGTTCAAAATAGGCTTGTTCCGCCGTGCTGGCGGACTGGCTTAACAGCCCCGCCAGCAACAACACCAGCAACCGCATCGTATCGACCATCACGCCGTGATGCTGTTCCAGTCATCCACCAGGTGCTGCGCCGTACGCCAGGCCAGCGCCTGCAGGGTTTGTGTCGGATTGCGTGCACCCGCTGTGGGCATGACGGAACCGCCGATCACCCCCAGGTTTCTCGCTTCAAAGGAAAAGCCCCAGGGATCACAGACACTGGTATCGGGATTACTGCCCATGCGCGTACCACCATGGGCATGGGTGGACAGGGCCGGTCCCACGCCCCCGCCGGTATTGACGATATCGCTGGCCCCAGCGGCACGGAACCAGGCTTCCATCTTGTCGGCGGCATGGGCCGCTGCCATCGGTTCATTGCGTTTCGGCCCATTCGTGATACGCAGGACAGGATCGCCGAACGGATCCCGTACCAGCGGATCAAGATCTGCATAGGTGTGAGTGTAGGGAAAGGTATTGGTCTGGATATACGCCGTTTGGGTGCGGCCGGCATTGACGCGGATGAAATCCTTCCAGGCACTGCCCCAGTTACGTTCGACCTTGCCGAAGGTGCCCATGGCAGCGGCGCCGATCGGATGCTTTTCCGTGTAGACATGCAGACTGGCGCCGCCGATGAAGCCCATGCCGCCGTGATCGAAATTGTCATCGGCCCAATCATCCACCATCACGCCCTGTGCAATGGCGCCGTACCAGATGTTGATATCGAAGGGGAACAGTGCTGTCACCAGGGTACCGCCCTGGATATCCCAGTGCCCGAAATAGTGCCGCCCTACCTGGCCGCGATTGTTGCCAAGACCGTTGGGATAAAAGCCAGAACGTGACAACAGCAACAGGCGGATATTTTCATAGGTGTAACAACCCATCAGCACGGCTCGGGCAGGCTGAAAATATTCCTCACCGTCACGCAGATAGGTGACACCTGTCACCTTGCCGGTGTTGTCCGCTTCGATACGGCGCACATTGCAGTTGTCCCTGACCTCCAGGTTGCCGGTGGCCATGGCCTTTGGGATGGTCGACACATCGGTGGAATTCTTGGCCCGGACGTGACAGCCG
This sequence comes from Pseudohongiellaceae bacterium, assembly GCA_049446715.1. GTDB lineage: Bacteria > Pseudomonadota > Gammaproteobacteria > Pseudomonadales > Pseudohongiellaceae > Eutrophocola. The sequence continues at coordinate 2,883 of JBMTQX010000056.1, read as the reverse complement.
CCACGATCACAGTAGCCATGATACTGGCAGCCGGGCCGGCCATCATAGGCCTGCGAGTTGATGGCTGCCGGGCCATGGTACGGGTGGTAGCCCACTGCCCGGCCAGCCTCGAGCATGTGATCGAGAAAATCACAGGACCGCAGCGGCGGCATCGGATAATCACGACTGCGCGGGCCCTCAAAAATATTACCGGCAGGATTGATCTGTCCGTTCAGGTTGCCGGCAGTCCCGCTGACCCCCACTTCGTATTCGATATGGTCATAGTAGGGTTCCATGTCGGCATAGCTGACCGGCCAGTCCTCCAGCGTGGTGTCTTCGGGAATATAGGATGCCCCGTAACGCTCTAGGGTGGCGCTGCGGACCCTAAAATCCCAGGGATTTAGGCGCCAGCTCTGGGCGTGGTAATGGATGGAGGTCCCGCCTACCGCATTCATCATCGGGTGGCGCGCCTGCTGTACCGCCGTCTCTGTTGGAGAGCGCCGCACGGTCGGTACTTCGCCGGCCACCTTGTTGCCGGTGGTGACCAGGGCGCGGACGTTGTTATGGATTTCATCGGCCTTGTAGTCGGTCCCGGGATTCATCCAGGTACCCGCTTCCAGCCCGACCACCTGCAGTCCGGCACGCGTCAGCGGCAGTACCGCCACACCACCGGCAGCACCCAGGCCCACAACCACGACATCTGTTTCAGGAAGTGTTATTGCCATCGCTCAGTCCCCGTCGTAATCACTGCCATAGGCGGATGTATGCAGTGGCGGCAAACGCCCACCCATGCGCTGCATGTCCGGCGTGCTGGCCATGACCGCACCGGGATAGCCAATCAGGTCCCAGCCGGCATAGCCCTGGTTGCCGCCGTAGTACGGGTCACTGAACATGCCTTCCAGGGTCAGGCGGTGCAGACGATTGAAGATGGCTGATGAGTCGGGAAAGCCGGCGATGACGCCGTCTTCCATGTCACGCAGCAGGGCGTCCTTGTTGGCATCGGACAGCAGGGCGAAATCCTGGTCGTAGCGCTGGCGGGCCGTACGGGTTAACTGGAACAGGCCTTCGACCAGCTGGTCTTTTTCCTGGCTGTTCCAGTTTGTCAGCGCATTGTTGATGTAGAACACCACACCGGCGTCGATGGCCCCCGGACCATTGGCGTCCGCCGGAATAATCCGGTCAACAAAGGCGTCGAGAATGGTGCGGGCCTCGGCGGAAAAAGCCAGTTCGGATGGCTGGACAGGCGTTGTACAGGACGTGGCGATCAGCGGCATCAGGGGCAATGTGGTGGCTTTGGCTGCTGTACCGAGCACCTGGCGGCGACTGATGCGGCCTGTGGCGGGCAAGGGTTTTGCGGGCTTGTCGTGATGCATGTTTCCCCCCAAACATCTTGTTGTATTTTTTGGCAAGTTATCATATTCCCGCAGGCGAACCTAAGTCATTTGCGCGCCAATCACCGCCCCGGGCGCGGTTGTTGCATGCCAGTGAAGCGCCTATACTCCCTGGCTCTACCCATTTCCCATTGACCTGAACAGATTTCGGGGGAGACTCAGGCCATGCATTTTTTCTCATCGCTTTTAAGTCACTGCAAACAGCCGCAAAACACGACACCTGCTACCTGTTCCCTGTTTACCCTGGTCATCCTGGCAATGGCCTCGATGACCACCCTGCTGGCCTCCATGCCGGCATCAGCGCATCACGGCACGGCGGTATCCTACGACCAGGATGCCTGGATTACCGTCACCGGCACCGTCACCCAGTTCCGCTGGCGCAATCCCCATTCCGCCCTGTTCCTGAATATCGAGGAAGAAGATGGCAGCATCATCAATTACGCCATTGAACTGCCCAGCCCGGTACTGATGTCACGGACCATCGGCTGGACCCGCGCCACTTTCCGGCCTGGCGACACCGTGGTATTCCGCGTCCATCCTTCGCGTACCGGCGCCCCGGTTGGCGAATGCCTGTTCGACTGCGAAGTCACCGTCAACGGAGAAGTACCCGCCTCCACCACTGACAGGGAGAGATTCTGAGATGAAGCGACTGTTAATCACCTGCCTGCTGCTGGTCACCAGCACCGTTTCTGCCCAGCCCGACCTGAGCGGGGTGCTGTCACGCAACTCCGGCACCCGGGGTTATGTCATGTCTCAGTGGTATCCGGGCGAGCTGCCCTTCAGTGCTGCCGGTCGCGCCCAGTTTGATGCCAACATTCCCGGCAAGGGACCGCGCCAGACCATGCCGGCCTTCGGCAACGATCCGCTCGGGGATGCCAATCCCCCGGGGCTCTATCGCACGCTGGTATACGGCCGCCCCTGGGAATTCATTCAGCTGCACAACAAGATCGTGCAGATTTTCGAGTGGGGCAAACACTGGCGCACCATCTGGCTGGATGGCCGCGATGTGCCCGACGTCATCGTGGCCGGTCCTTACTGGTACGGCTACTCAGTAGGGGAATGGGAAGGCGATACCCTGGTCGTGCAAACCGTCGGCCTGGACGGCCGTGCCTGGCTGGATGAATGGGGCACCCCCTTCTCCGATTTTGCCCAGATCGAGGAACGCTGGCGTCGCAATGGAGATCAGCTGGAACTGACCATCACGGTGAACGATCCCGATCTGTACAGCGAGCCGTGGACCAGCGATACCAAGACCTTTGCCTACCAGTCACCGGACTCCCTGAACGGCGAATTGATGGAGCAGATTTTTGCCCCCATCGATGAAATGGAATTCAACCGCCTGATTCGCGACCCGGCGGCGTCGGGCCCTGTTGAGGCCGAGTAAACTTCCGGCACACACGTAAAAAAGCGACCATCGGGTCGCCTTTTTATGTTTTATGCTTTTATCCTTATATCCTTTTATCCTTTTATCCTTTTATCCTTTTATTATCCTTTTATCTTTATTCTCGAAGCC
>JBMTQX010000055.1:0-19624 GCA_049446715.1 Pseudohongiellaceae bacterium | reverse complement strand
GAGGAAGGGAGGAAAGGAGGAAGGGGCGCCAGTGTCGGTTGCCGGATTCGGGCACATATTCTGGCGATTGGTTCGGGTGGGGCAGTAGGCGGCACTCAGGGTGTTAGTCCTTTCTGTCCAATGCCTCATGCGGAAAGCATGTAGGTCGGATAAGGCCCCTTGTGCCGCCATTCGACGACTTCGACAGGGGGGTCGAGGAAAGGAAAGACGGAAGAAGGTAAAAAGGGCCGGCAGCTAAGGTCGGTGATTAGCTACCCATCACCAACGCCAAAATAACAGCCTATACCTATCAGTATTCACCGGGCGCCCCTTTCTGCCTTCCTCCTTTCCTCCCTTTCTCGAAAAACAAAGATTTTCGCCGGTTCTAAATAACAACCATTACTGAAAAAGGAACGCGATGTTCAAGACTCTGCAAGAAAAACTCGGTCCGGGCCTGCTCTACGCGGCCGTGGCAGTGGGGGTATCGCACCTGGTGTCTTCCACCACGGCCGGAGCCACCTATGGTTTTGTCATGGTGGGCTTCATGATTCTGGTCTGCCTGGTCAAATACCCCACGTTCCTGTTTGGCGCGACCTACGCTGCCGCCACCGGCCACACGCTGGTCGAAGGCTACACGCGCATGGGCAAGTGGGTGGTCTGGCTGTTCTTTGTCATGCAGCTGTTTGAATACACCTTCGCTATCTCCGGTGTGTCGGTGACCACCGCGGCCATCATCCGCACCGTGTTTGATCTGCAGGTAGGCATCATGTTGGAACTGGGCCTGGTGATGTCCTGCATGCTGATCGTGGCGCTGGGCCGTTACGCGGTGCTGGAAGACATCACGCGCGTTCTTGTGATCGTGTTTTCCATCGGCACAGTGATCGCGGCCGTGATCGCCGTGGCCGGTATCGATACCGGTGGGGCGTCGCTGTCCGCGGACCTGAACTTCGATACTCCGACCATTTTGTTCCTGATCGCCGTGGCCGGGTGGATGCCGACCGGCACGGCCGGGTCGGTGGGGCTGTCGCTGTGGGTCCAGGCAAAAAGCATTCGCCTGCAACGGCCGGTGACCCCCGCGGAAGCCACTTTCGATTTTCATGTCGGGTACGGCACGGCGATCTTCCTGGCCATCTGCTTCGTTGCTCTGGGCACATATGTCTTGTACGCCAGCGGCACGCCGGTGGAATCCAACGGCGCGCTTTTTGCCGCCCAACTGATCAACCTGTTTACTTCCACCATCGGCGACTGGATCTACCCGCTCATTGCCATGGCCGCGGTCACGGTCATGTACTCCACGCTGCTGACCCTGGTGGACCTGATGCCGCGTTCCTCGGCTGCCGCCATCATCGAGCTGTTTCCGGTTCCGCAAGCGCAGCGCCAGGAGCGCTTCAGCAAACTCTATGGCATCTTTATCGGCGTGCTGCTGGTACTGATTCTCGGTGTGCTGTTTTTATTGATGGATGACTTCGGCACCTTCATTGCCTGGGTAACCTCCATGGGCTTCGTGGTGGCGCCGGCGTTTTCCTACCTGAACCACCGCGCGATGTTTTCCGACGACGTGGCACCCGCGGACCAGCCGAGTAATTTCCTGCGCTGGTGGAGCATCAGCACCATCGTGCTGCTGACCGTGGTTGGCGTGATGTTTGTGTATATGAATTACCTGATGTAATTCGAAGGGGTTGTAGGCCGGAAGAGGCCGCGTGCGGCCGTCATCCGGCGGCTTCGACAGGGATTTCAAGGAAAGGAGAAAGGGAGAAAGGGAGGAAGGGGCGTCAGCTCTGGCTGCGGGATTTGCGCTCTTATTCTGGCTCTTGGTTCAGGAGACGGTAAGCGTTGGTCAGAGTGTTGATCCTTTCTGTCCAATTCGTCATACAGGAAATGAAGGTAGGCGAGTAGTGCCATGATCTGGCGGTGTATACATAAGGGATTCGAAGAAAGAAGAAACTGAGAAAGAATTGGTAGGCAAGCGCGCGGGTTTACACACGGCGAACGAACGCCAAAATAACGGCCTGTAACCGACAGAATTCACGGACGCCTCTTTCCCCCTTCCTCCCTTTCTCAATAAACAGAAAGCATTGCTATTAACCAATAGCGTCATGGTAATTGTTTGGGGAATACATCCATGTTCGACATACTATCCAGGGATCGCATTGTTGCGGCGCCCGGCTTCAACCGCTGGAAGGTGCCGCCGGCCTCTATCGCCATTCACCTGTGCATTGGCTCCGTGTATGCCTGGAGCATATACAACCCGCCCCTAACCCGCCTGTTTGGTGTCGTGACGCCGGCCTCCAGTGACTGGAGCCTGCAGGATGTGACCTGGATTTTCTCGGTCGCCATCGTCTTTCTTGGCCTGGCGGCCGCGCTGGCCGGGCACTGGCTCGACAAGGTCGGACCGCGCCTGGTCGGCACCGCTGCTGCTGTGCTGTGGGGCGGCGGCTACATCGTGGGCAGTCTCGGCATATATACCCATCAGCTCTGGCTGCTGTATTTCGGCTACGGCGTGCTGGGTGGCTGCGGGCTCGGACTCGGTTATGTGTCGCCGGTGTCAACGCTGATCAAGTGGTTCCCCGACCGCCGCGGCATGGCTACCGGCATGGCCATCATGGGCTTTGGCGGTGGCGCCATGATCGGCGCCCCGCTGAAACGTTTTTTCATCCAGCTGTTTTATGAAGCCCCCGAGTACCTGGGCACACTCAACCAGGTAAACCTAGTGACCGAAGCCGGGCGCCGCTTTGTCGAGCGCGCTGGTGAGCAGGTGGAAGTGGTCGTGGTCGGTGCCAATGAAGTTGCCGGCATGCTGGTACCGGGGCCAGAAGGGGTTTACGTGGTCGGTACCGGTTCCACCGGTGTGGCAGCGACCTTTACCGTGCTGGGTCTGCTGTACTTCGTGGTCATGCTGATCGCGGCCTTCTCCTACCGCCTGCCCGCCGAGGGCTGGCAGCCGGAGGGCTGGACACCGCCGGCGGAAAATGCCGAATCGAACAAGATGATTACCACCCACAACGTCGACATCGAGGAAGCCATGAAGACGCCGCAGTTCTACAAACTGTGGCTTGTGCTGTGCATGAATGTCTCGGCGGGGATCGGTGTGCTAGGCGTGGCGAGTACCATGATGAGCGAGATTTTCGGCACCACCCTGCCGGGCATTGTCGATGGCGCCTTTGCCGCGCTCTACGTCAGCATGATCTCGGTGTTCAACATGGTGGGCCGGTTCATCTGGGCCAGCTCGTCGGATTATCTCGGGCGCAAAAACACCTACTGGATATTTTTCGCGCTGGGCATCGTCCTGTACCTGTCGGTGCCCTTTGCCGCCAACCAGGTCAGCGCCAGTCCGGCGGTGGTGTGGCTGGTGCTGTTCTATGCTGCCACCATGATCATCTTCACCATGTATGGCGGCGGCTTTGCCACCATACCGGCTTACCTGGCCGATGTGTTTGGCACCAAGTATGTCGGCGGCATCCATGGCCGTCTGCTCACCGCCTGGAGCACGGCCGGTGTGGTCGGCCCGCTGGCAATCACGTCTCTGCGAGAGTCTGCCGTAGCCCGTGCCATCGAGGACCTGGTCAGTCGCATTGATCCGGTAGCCTTCCAGGCCCGCTTTGGTGCCGGGGTCGACCAGCTCGATGCACTGGTGGCGGCGCAGACCGTGACCATCGCCAGCCTCATGGATATCGCGCCGCCGGGTACGGTGGATCCGACCTCCGGGCTGTACAACAACACCATGTACCTAATGGCTGTCCTGCTGCTGATCGGCTTGTTTGCCAATGCCGGCATGAAGCCGGTTGCAGCGAAGCATTACCTGGACGAAACACCGGGCAGTTGATGCCCCGCGCGCATTGGCGTTGAAGAAATCATGAAAGAACCAGTCAAGTCAGGTAGCTGCCTTGATTCCACCGGGGATGTGGTTTACTTTCACCAGCCAGTCAAATGCGGCCGCATGCCTTGCATGCCCTGGTGTCACGCGAAATCAGCGGGCCCGGGTTCAAGGCAGGTTAACCACACGAGTCGCCAGTCGCCAATGAACTGACCACAAACCATTTACGCAAGGGGAAACACATGAAAAAGCTGATGCTGAAAACCGGTCTGACCGCCTGCCTGTTGGCCGGTGCCGCTATGGCCAACGCCGAAATGGCGCCTGATTTTGTCGACAAGATGACGTCAGAGACACGTCCGGAAGCGGACAAGATCAGGGATGGTTCACGCCGCCCGTACCAGGTCATGAACGAACTGGAAGTCGATGCCGGCATGACCGTCATGGACATCGGTTCCGGTGGTGGCTGGTATGCCTGGATACTGTCTGCAGCCGTCGGTGAAAACGGTCACGTGGTCGCCCAGTTTGGTCCGCGTGCCCTGCAGCGCAACAACGGCCAGGCCCAGCGTGACGTTGCTGCTGCCATGGGCAATGCCGAAGCCTTCTTTGGTGAAGTGAACGAACATGATGCCAACTCCATCGATCGCGCCATCACGGCGTTGAACATCCATCACTTTACCGCTGAGCGTGCCGGTCCCTATTTCCAGGCCATCTATGATGTGCTGAAGCCGGGCGGGATGGTTGCCGTCATCGACCATATCGGCATGCCGGGCATGGAAAACGGCATGATGCATCGTATGATCAAGGACGATGCTGAAGCCTGGCTCGAAGACGCCGGTTTCGAAATCGTGAAGGATTCCGACCTGCTGCGCACGAATGCGGATGATCACCAGCGTTCCATTTCCGACCCCATCTATGGTCGTGATGTGGATCGTTTCCTGTTTGTGGCACGCAAACCCGGTTAAACTGACACCGGATCGATCATGAAAGCCGGGTTATGCCCGGCTTTCTTTTTGGAGTGAATCAACATGGACTGGAAGATTTTCCTGACAGTACTGGGCACCGTGTTCATTGCAGAGCTGGGCGACAAAACCCAGCTGGCCACGATGCTCTTTGCGGCGGACCGTGAGGTCAGCAAAATGACCGTGTTCCTGGCCGCGTCAGCGGCACTGATTCTGGCCTCGGCCATCGGTGTGCTTGCCGGCAGCCTGATGTCGGAATTCATCAACGAGAAAATCCTGCACTACATTGCTGGTGCTGGCTTCATCGTGATCGGGGCGTGGACACTCATCACGGCGTGACTCAACCCGCCAGCGGCGGGAGAGGCAGGAGACAACAGGCAAGAGACAGGGACGACAGGTTTAACCCATAGGCCAGAAGAGGCTCGCAGAGCCATCAACCGGCGTCAAAGTCAGGCATGAGTGACAGTGGGGAATATCAGACGACCGTTGGTCGCCATGCCGGATGACGGCGCCAGCGCCTTATCCGGCCTACATCATTTACCCAATCCAGGAATGTCTTGGCAAAACGTTGACGGGTATTTTCCAGGGCACATCCGGTTCTAGCCTCTAGCCTCCTGCAGGTTGTCCCTTCCGCTATTTATGCTACATTGGCGCCCTTGCCGATGGCAGTAATTACCGAACTTGATTTGACTTGGGGAAGAGTATGACCAGGCACCTTTCAATTGTTTCTGTGTTTTCCGTGTTGCTGACGAGCAGCGTCAGTGTGCTGGCCCAGCCGGATTTTTCCGGGCTCTGGTTTCCGGCGGGTTTTGACCGCAACGCCCCGCGCCTGGAAGGCGCCACCCGCGAACTGCCGTTCAATGAGACCGCAAAGCGCATGGCCGAGGAGTATGAGGCTGCCTTCGATATGTCCGATGAACCCGGTGGTTTCTGTGTCAAACCCGGCCTGCCGCGCAGTATCTGGGGCGCGCCGTTCCCCGTGGAAATCGTTCAGACTGACAGCTTCATCAACATGCTGTGGGAAGGCTATTACCAGTACCGCAAGATTTACCTGGAAGGCCATCCGCGTCCGGAGCCGATCCTGCACACCCGCATGGGTTACTCGGTAGGGCATTTCGAAGGTGACACCCTGGTGATTGAAACCAGCTATCTGCGTGAGTATCCCTACATGCGCCGTAACCCGAACACCGATGATGCGACGGTTGTGGAACGCTGGAACCTGGTGACCACCATCAACGAAGACGGTGAAGAACAGAAATACCTGACCAATGAAATGATCATGACCGACGATAACCTGTATACCGCGCCGGTGAAAATTGTCGGGACTCTGCGCTACTCGCCTGACACGCCCATCATGGAATACTCCTGCAGCGAGTCCATCTATGACGACCACCTGCAGGAAAAAGGCATCGCGCCGGCGGATTTCAGCGACTTTTATTAAGTCCGGTCCTGCCCATGATCCTTCTGGCGGCGGCCTGTCGGGTCGCCGTAATCCTGAGAAATTTTCGCAAACGCAAAGCAGACCTGTTCTGCTTGAAAATGCCTGTCCGCCTCATTATCCTGTCTGTCCTTTTAATAAAAATTAACAGGCTAAACAGTAAGTTAGAAAGCAGTTGGTCCGGATAGAGCAGTAATAAAGCGCATTCTGCTGAGTTAGTCTACGCTGACGGAGACCCCCGCAGCGTTTCACCTGACATACGTGACCGAGGGGTCAAAAACTGCTCCCGGCTTTGCCGCCGGCAGAAAACTGAAATTGCCGCCTGTCACTGCAGGCAAGATGAAGACACAATTGACTGATACTTCCCTGACACGCCGCGACCTGCTAGGTCATGCTGCCCTGGGCACGCTGGCCATGGTCCTCCCGGGCAGGTTACTCGCCCAGCAGACCCTGACCACCACCATGCTGCGCAATGATCTCCATCTCATTGCCGGAGCCGGTGCCCATGTATTGGTGGCTGTGGGCCCCGATGCGGTCGTGGTGGTGGATGGCGGATTGCCGGCACACGCCCCGGCGCTGCTGGCCGAGATCGAGAGGCTGGCCGCTGGCAAGCCGGTTGCCGCACTCTTTAACAGCAACTGGCGGCCGGAGCACTGCGGCCTGAATTATGCGGTGGGGCCGCGCCAGGTGCGGATCATCGCCCACGAAAACACCCGCTTGTGGCAAGGCAACGATTTCACCGTGGCCTGGGAAGATTTCCACCATGCGCCGGTGCCAGCCGAGGCCCGCGCCAATGACACCTTTTACGAGGAGGGTCAGCTGCCCCTGGGCAGTGAAACGGTGGCCTATGGCCGGCTTGGGCCATGCCATACCGACGGCGATATCTATGTGCACTTCCGGAATGCCAACGTCCTGTTTGCCGGTGATGCCCTGACCGTGGGGACTTACCCCGTACTGGATTACGTGACCGGCGGCTGGATTACCGGTGCCCGGGAAAGCACGGATCAGCTGCTGGCCCTGGCGGATGCGGACACTCTGGTGGTGCCTTCGGCAGGCCCGGTGCAGTCGCGCCAGGCCCTGGAAGACCAGGCGCAGATGCTCGCCCATGCCTATGACCAGGTCGCCAATGCCTACCGCACCGGCCGCAGCCTTGAGCAGTTCCGGGCGAGCCAGCCTATGGCTGATTTCACCGCCACGTACGGTGATCCGGCCCTGTTCGAGGAATTGCTGTACCGTGGGGCGTGGTATCACGTCACCGGACGCGCGATTCCGGGCATTATTTAATCGGGCAAAAACGCATTTACAGAACATCAACGAGGAACAACAAGAAGGCTTTCACCAACATGCTGCCACTGCGGCAACAACCCGTGTAAGGCCGACCCGGATCCCATGAAAACAGTATTGTCTTTTGCCACTTCCTTGGCCTCCATCAGCACACTGACCCTGGCGGTGAGCCTGGCTCTTCAGGGCGAGACCGCCCATGCCGCAGAAAACGGCGACTACCAGGCGGCCCTGGCCGAACTGGAAGCCAACTGGTCGACCCTGGAAGACTACTGCACGGGGTGTCACAACTTTGAGGACTATGCCGGGGGTATCGACTTCACCATCTTCGGTCCTGGAGATGTGGCCAATGAAGGCGAGATCTTCGAGATGGCCCTGCGCAAAATTCGCAACAGCGTCATGCCGCCGCCGAGCCAGGAGCAGCCCGCCGTGGCGGCGCGCTGGAACCTGGTGGGCAGTATTGAAAATGTGCTCGATACCCATGCCGCCATGGCGACCAGCCCGGGCCGCGTGGGGCTGCATCGCCTCAACCGCACCGAATACGTCAACTCCATTTATGACATCACCGGCGTGCAGCTGGATACCGAACTGGCCCTGCCCAAGGATGATAACAGCGATGGCTTCGACAACATCGCCAGCGTGCTGAAAGTGTCGCCGTCCTTCCTCGACCAGTACATTGCCGCTGCCCGCATTGTCAGCGAGCAGGCCGTTGGCAGTCCCAACCCGCGCAACGACGAAGTGGTGTATCCGATGGACAGCTCCCACCAGGGTGCACATGTGCATGGTCTGCCCATGGGCACACGCGGTGGCGTGCTGATCGAACACAATTTCCCGGTCGATGGCGAGTACGCCATCAGCATCCTCGGCATGGCCGGCGCCGGCTATACCCTGGGCATGGAATACAACCATGACGTGATCATCACCGTGGACGGAGAGCGCATTTTCGAGCGTGACATCGGCGGGGGTGAGGACCTGCGCAAGCTCGACCAGGAACAGGCACCGGCGGTGGCGGAAATCAACGCCCGCTTCAGCGACATCCGGGTCCCGCTGACTTCCGGCATCCATAAAATCGGCGTGGCATTCGTGGCGCGCAGTTTTGCCGAGTCCGACGAGTTTCTGTTTGATATCAGCGGCAACCGCGGCATGGACCGCATAGCCCGTGCCCGCGGTGTCCAGATCAAGGGGCCGCTGACGTCCACCGGCGTGATCGATACATTGAGTCGGCGCAAGGTCATGATCTGTGAGCCGGCAGCCGCCAGCGAAGAACTCGACTGTGCCCGCCAGATTTTTGCCAACCTGGCAAAGCAGGCATTCCGCCGCCCGGTCACCGACGATGACCTGACGGCACCTCTGCGCTTTTTCGCCGCCGGCCGGGAGCAGGGTGGTTTCGATGACGGCATCAAGAACGGCATGATGGCGATTTTCACCAGCCCGAAATTCCTGTTCCGGGCCGAGATTCCGCCCGCCGATGCCGCCCCGGGCGACATCATCACGATCAGCGACGTGGAACTGGCTTCGCGCCTGTCCTACTTCCTCTGGAGTTCGGCGCCCGACCAGACCCTGATCGACCTGGCGGCCCGTGACGAACTGTCCAACCCGGCCAACCTGCAGGCGCAGGTCGAGCGCATGCTGGCCGATCCGCGCGCCGAAGCCCTGGTGGAGAACTTCGTGTTCCAGTGGCTGCGCTTGCGTGACCTGGAAAGCATCGATCCTGATCCGGAAATTTTTCCGGCCTACAACCGAGGCCTGCTCGATGCCTTCCGGGATGAGGTTCGCCTGTTTGCCGGGGAAGTCTTCAGCACGGACAAGAGCGTGCTGGAACTGATGACGGCCGACTACACTTACCTGAATGAAGACCTGGCCCTGCACTACGGGATTACCGATGTGAAAGGCGACCATTTCCGCCGCGTGCCACTGGAAGACCCCGAACGGTTTGGCCTGCTTGGCACGGGTGGCGTGCTGATGGTGACCTCCTATGCCAATCGCACCACCCCAGTGATTCGCGGCGCTTATATCATGGAGAATTTCCAGGGTGTGCCACCGGCAACACCGCCGCCGAACGTGGAGGCTTTTCCGGAAACCCCGGAAGGCGCTGCCATCGCATTGACCGTGCGCGAGCGCCTGGAAATGCATCGCGACAACCCGGCCTGTGCCGGCTGTCACGATGTGATGGATCCGCTGGGGCTGGCACTGGAGAATTACAATGCCATCGGCCAATGGCGTGATCGTGACAGCGACGCGGGAAATACTCCTATTGACGCTTCCGGCCAGCTCGCCGATGGTACTCCGCTTGATGGTGTGAATGATTTGCGCCGTGCCCTTGTGGAACGTCCGGACCAGTTTGTGCAGACGTTCACGGAAAAGCTCATGACATATTCGCTTGGCCGCTCTGTGGAATACCACGACATGCCTGCCGTTCGTGCGATCGTTGATCAGGCCGCTGCCGACAATTACCGTTTTTCGGCGCTGGTGATGGGTATCATCAACAGCGACCAGTTCCGGAAGGTGAGTGTGCCGGCAGACAATGTCATGGTCGGTAGTGCCGGTACCGGGGAAAATTCCCCAAGTTTTCTGGCGGTCCAGGACCATTGAGGTAATTTCTCGATATAGTCGCCCGGGAACCGGTATAAAACAGTACGCATTGTTTTGAGAAAGGTGTCGTTACCGAAGGATTGTTAATCAGGGTGGCTCACAGGGTCATACTAAACAGGGTCTTATAAAAGGAGACTTTCCATGTTCATCACCAAGAAGCACATAGCAAGAAGGACTTTTCTGAAAAGTGCAGCGGCGACTGTCTCGTTGCCTTTGCTGGAAGCTATGATTCCGGCTGGCACGGCCCTGGCGCAAACGGCAGCGAATGTCGGCCCACGCATGGGCTTCTTCTATTTCCCGCATGGTGCCGTGATGAGCAACTGGACCCCTGAAACCACGGGCACGGATTTTGAACTGAAGTCCATCCTGGCGCCGCTGGCAGACCACAAGAATTACCTGACCATTGTCTCCAACCTGGAGAACAAGCGTGCGTACGGGCCGGTCCATGCCATCACTCCCGGCACCTGGCTGCATGGCGAAGCACCGCGCGTCAGTCATGAACCCTTTGGCGGCACGACCATCGATCAGATTGCGGCCCAGCATATCGGGCAGGACACACCGCTGCCTTCCATAGAAGTTGCGACTGAAACCAGCGGCGCTGCCGGTTCCTGTGACCGTGCCTACGGCTGCAGCTACGCAGGCACCATCTCCTTCCGCACGCCGACCACGCCGCTGCCCATGGAAAACAATCCGCGCAAACTGTTCCAGACCCTGTTTGGGGTTGGTGACAACGCCGAGGAACGTGAACGCCTGGCCATGCAGACCAGCAGTATTCTCGACCTGATGCTGGAAGAGTCGAACCAGCTGGCCAGGAAGCTTGGCGCTACCGACCGTGTGGTGCTGAATGATTACCTGGAAACCGTGCGCGAAATCGAGCGCCGTGTGCAGAAAACCGCCGAGCATGATCTGTCGCATATGGAACTGCCGGATGCGCCGCAGGGCATTCCGGGTTCTTTTGATGATCACATCAAGCTGCAGCTGGATCTGATCCTGCTGGCCTACCAGGGCAACATTACCCGCATCGCCAGCATGATGCTGGCCGCGGAAGTGAGTAACCAGACCTATAACCATGTCGGTGTTTCGGATGCGTTCCATCCGCTGTCCCATCACCAGAATGATCCGAACAAGATCGCGCGCCTGCTGCGCATCCAGGAATACCACAGCCGGGTGTTCGCCGGCTTTGTCGACAAGCTGGCGCAGATGCCTGACGGCGACAAGGGCTCAATGCTGGACAACGCCATCATCCTTTACGGTTCCAACATGAGTAACAGTAATGCCCATGACCACTATCCGTTGCCTGCCGTACTGGTGGGTAAGGGCGGCGGCACGATCCGTGGCGGCCAGCACATCGCCGCGTCAGAACGTACGCCGGTGTCCAACCTTATGCTGACCGTGCTCGACCGCATCGGCCTGCAGCAGGAATCCCTAGGCGACAGCACCGGACGATTCGACGAGGTCTAGCCGCGCGGCTGCGCCGCGAGGAGCCAGGGACAAGGGGTCCAGGGGAATAATCAGGCCAGGTAAAAACCTGGCCTTCCATTGGATATAGAAGAAGATGAAAACACCTATTATCAAAGCCATTCTGCTTGGAGTACTCCTTGTCCCTTGCTCCTTGCTCTTTGTCCCTGCATTCGCGCAAACCGATGCCGACATCCTGGACATGGCGGTGGATGGCAAAACGGCAGAAGTCACCGCCCTGATCTCGCGCGCGAATGCGAACTTGGCCCAATCCGACGGCACTTCGCTGTTGCACTGGGCGGTGTATTACAACGACGCCGCCCTGGTGGAGGCGTTGCTAGAGCGTGGTGCTGATCTTCATACGCGCAACGATTACGGGGCCACCCCGATGTCACAGGCGGCCATTCTGGCCAACCCCGATGTCCTGGCCCTGCTGCTGGCAGCCGGTGCCGACCCCAATGAAAAGGGCGCCGATGACCAGACCCCCCTGATGATAGTTGCCCGCACAGACAACGTGGCGGCAGCAGAAGTGCTGCTGGCAGCCGGTGCTGATGTCAATGTCGTTGAACAATGGCGTGGCCAGACCGCGCTCATGTGGGCCGCGGCCCAGCAACAACCGACCATGGTGAAACGGCTGCTGGAGGCCGGAGCCGATCCGGATGCCCAGTCGCTGCCCAACAACTGGGAACGCCAGGTCACGGCCGAACCGCGCATGAAAGTGCTGCCGGCCGGCGGACTGACCCCGTTGTTGTATGCGGCGCGTGAAGGTTGTACTGAATGCGTGCGGCTGCTCATTGCCGGTGGCGCCGATATCAACAAGCCCGACCCGGATGCCATCACGCCGTTGCTGATGGCCAACCTGAATGCCCACTGGGATTCCGCCAAACTGCTCATTGAAGCCGGTGCCTGGCTCGACAAGTGGGACATGTGGGGCCGCAACCCGCTGTATGCTGCCGTGGATTACAACACGCTGCCACATGGCGGGCGTCCGGATCACCTGTCTTCCGATCTGACCACGGCGCTGGAAATCATGCAGATGATTCTCGAACGTGGCGGCAACCCCAACCTGCAACTGAAACTGTTTCCGCCGTACCGGGCACTGGGCCCTGACCGCGGTGCCGATGGACTCCTGCGCACGGGCGCCACGCCCCTGTTCCGGGCTGCGCGTGGCGCCGATGTGGCTGCCATGCGCGTGTTGCTGGCGCACGATGCCCTGGTTGACCTGTCCCAGGAAAATGACGTGACACCGCTGATCGCCGCGGCCGGCTATCTGCAAAGCGGCATCGACACGCGTGGACGCTTCCGCGATGAGGACAATGCGATTCCGGCAGTTGAGCTGCTGCTGGCGCATGGCGCCGATGTCCATGCCCGGACCGATGTGGGCCAGACCGCCCTGTTTGGCGCCGCCATCAATGGCTGGACCGAGATCGTGAAAATGCTCGTCGCTGCCGGCGCCGACCCGTCAGCCATGGATGATCGCGGCAACTCGGTGCTCGATGCTGCGCTGGGACGCGGCGGCCGTTTTGGCCGCGGTGCTGGGGGTGATCCGCATCCGGAAACCGCCGCAGTGCTGGAACAGCTGATTGCGCAGCAACCATAAAGACGTAGGTCGGCATTATCCGTAGGCCGGAAGAGGGCGCAGCCCGTCATTTGGCAAGAAATGTAATAGTCATATTGAACGTCAATGAATAATCCTGCCGGATGACGCTTTGCTCTTCCGGCCTACAACACTTTTTTATTCAAGGGGACTTCACCGTGAAAACAGTCATCCGCGTTTTCATTCTCTGTCTATTCCACACCAGCGTATTCGCCCAGATCACGCCTTCACCGCAGTTCCTCGGCGAGGATCTGGTGCAGGCGCCGCAGCAGGCATGGGTCACCAATGGCGGCAATGTCTACAACTGGCGCTACTCGCCGCTGGACCAGATCAACAAAAGCAATGTCGCCGATGTGAAAGCCCACTGGCGCACGCATCTTGAGTCCGGTCTCGGGCCAAACCACAGTGGCCAGGCGCAGATCCTCTACTATGAAGGCGTGCTGTACACCGTCACCGGTGAGAACGACGTCTTTGCCATCGACGTGGACACCGGCGAACACCTCTGGCAGTACACCGCCAATGTCGATCCGGCCCGCGTCAATCTCTGCTGCGGCTGGGTCAGCCGTGGTCTGGGCATGGGCGATGGCAAGATTTTCCTCGGCCGTGTCGATGCCCGCCTGATTGCCCTGGACCAGGTCAGTGGTGAAGTGGTGTGGGACATCCAGGCAGAAGACTCCATGAAAGGCTATGCCATCACCAGCGCACCGCTGTATTTCGACGGCATGGTCATCACCGGTTTTGCCGGTGGCGAGATGGGCATTCGCGGTCGTGTGAAGGCTTTCGATGCAACCACGGGTGAGGAGATCTGGCGTTTCTATACCGTTCCCGGGCCTGGTGAGCTGGGACATGACACCTGGCCGGCCGACAATGACAACTGGATGTACGGTGGCGCGCCCGTGTGGCAGACCCCGACCATCGACCCGGAACTGGGCATGGTCTATTTTTCCACCGGCAACGCGGCGCCGGACTTCAATGGATCCACCCGCGAGGGCGACAACCTGTTCACCGTGTCCATGCTGGGGCTGGACGTGTATACCGGCGAATACCGCTGGCATTTCCAGCAGGTGCACCATGACATCTGGGATTACGATTCACCCAACCCCACCATTCTGTTTGATGCGCCTTACAACGGGGTGATGCGCAAGGGCATCGCGGAAGTCTCCAAGACCGGCTGGGTCTACATCCTCGACCGCGTCACCGGTGAGCCCCTGATTGGTATCGAGGAGCGTCCCGTGCCGCAGGAGCCGCGCCAGAAGACTGCGGCTACACAACCTTACCCGATCGGTGATGCGGTCGTGCCGCAGGAAATCGATATCGCCCCGGAAGAGGTTGGCCTGGTTAACCAGGGCCGTATCTTCACGCCGTTCTGGACCGAGATGGTGATCTACAAACCGCAGATGGCGGTGAACTGGGCGCCGTCATCCTATGACCCGGAAAGCAATCACATGTACATCTGCGGTATCGACAATACCGCCTATTCCACCAGCAACGGCGAAGTGGAATTTGCAGGCGAGCCTGATCACACCCGGATGTGGATGGGGGCGGGTCCGCTGACCCGGGTGTCCATACCCCGTCGCGGCATCTTTTCGGTCATCGACCTGAAAACCAACCGCCTGCAGTGGCAGCGGCAGTGGACCGAGGGCTGCATGAGCGGCTCCATGAATACCGCCGGCGGCCTGATCTTTGCCGGGCGTAGTGACGGTCGCCTGACCGCCATGGACAAGGACGATGGCAGCATCCTCTGGGAGTTTGGTACCGATGCCGGCGTGAATGCCACCGCCACCACCTTCATGCATGAGGGTACGCAGTACATTGCCGTGATGTCGGCCGGCACTGTTTATTCCTCCGGTAAAAAAGGCGACAGCCTGTGGCTGTTCTCCCTGGAAGGCGAGATGGCGCCGGTTTCAGCCCGTGACAATGCGTCACCTCTGGCGGCCATGATGGACGTCGAGATTGCCCCGGGTGCGCCGGACCTCGCCGCCGGGGAGGCCACCTACCAGCAGATCTGTACCGCCTGCCATGGCGACAACGGCCTGGGCGCTGCCGGCCACGAAGGTGTGGCGCTGACCGCGATAGCCGGTGACCTCCAGGCCATCGTCAACACGGTGACCCGCGGCCAGAACGAGCAGATGCCGGCGTTTGGGGAAATCCTCTCGCCGGAACAGGTGCGGGATGTGGCCGGGTATATCAGCAACGGGTTGTTTGAGTAACAGAGGCAAGAGGCAGCAAGGTAGTGGTAGGTCGGCCTAGGCCCGCAGGGCCGTTTGCCGACAACTCAGGGCGATGTTGAACATGTCGGCAAACGGCCCTGCGGGCCTAGGCCGACCTACGCTGTGGTAAAAATCAGGACCTGTACTAGACTGCTCCCATCAACCGGAAAAATTCGCGCACCATGACCCTCACCCCGTTCAAAGACATTCGCCAACTTGCCGAGGAGCGCAAGGGCGGCAAGAAAGCCCTGGAAGCCATCCTGGCGTCGCACAAGCCGAAGACCAACCGGCAGTTGTCGGCGCTGGGCGATGATCGCTACCTGGCGATGATGACCCAGTGCATTTTCAATGCCGGGTTCAACTGGCGCGTGATCCAGAACAAGTGGGACGGTTTCGAGGAAGCCTTTCACGGTTTCAATCCGCGCGGTCTGGCGCATATGCCGCCGGAAAAGTGGGAAGCCTATACCGAAGACACTCGCATCGTGCGCAACTGGACCAAGATTCGTTCGGTGCTCGATAACGCCCATTTCCTCATGGAGATCGCGGAGGAACACGGCTCGTTTGGCAAGTTTTTCAGTGACTGGCCAGTGTCGGACCAGATCGGCCTGATGGCCTACCTGAAAAAACATGCCTCGCGCCTGGGTGGTAACACCGGCATGTATTTCATGCGTTTCATGGGCAAGGACGGTTTCATCCTGAGCCAGGACGTGGTCGGTCGCCTGAAAGCGGCCGGTGTGGAAATTCGCGACCAGCCCACCAGCAAGAAAGACCTGACCCTGTGCCAGCAGGCCTTCAACACCTGGCACGATGAAACGGGCCTGCCCTATATGCACCTGTCCCGTATCTGTAGCATGTCGATCGGGAAGAACAACACCCAGTAGATCGGTACCTGTTACCTGCAGGTCGGCAAACGCTGCGCTATGCCGACCGACAAAACACCCGCGTCTCCTTGCCCCTGCCATTCCATTCTGCCTACAATCCTTGCCATGAAAGCCAATGAACCCTGCATCTGTGGCAGCAGCAAGCCCCATGGCAAATGCTGCGAACCTTTCCTCACCGGCAAGGACAAACCGCGTACCACCAAACAACTGGTGCGCTCGCGCTATGCGGCCTATGCGCTGGGGGAACCCATGCATCGCGAATACCTGATCCGCACCTGGCATCCGGCTACCGCCCGAAATATTCGCATGGCAGACCTGATAGCCGATGGCCATGTCTGGACCGGGCTTGAGATTATCGATGCGCGCCAGAAAGGTGATCTGGGCCGGGTTGAATTCAGGGCTACCTACCGCGTCAATGATGGTCCCGAGGAAGTGCATCATGAGATCTCGGCATTTCACCGTAACAAGGGGGAGTGGCTGTATCTTGAGGGGGATGTCAGGGACAGCTGATGGTCTTGCATGCGCCGGGCGGTAATCAGTAAAGCGTGTCCGGCAATCTGGTCAGCTGCATTGGCAGAAACCGGAAATACCCAGAAGAAGCCGTGTGATCCTGGAACGTACCCGGTATCACCTCATAAAGAGCACGGAAGCAGAAAAACAGGTTGATCAAGATGCAGTGTCCGGCATGCAGCCATGCGCTGCACTTTTATTTTGCCTTCTCCACGGCAAAGGCCAGAAAACACTGTGCGGCCTGCCGCTCGGCGTCCCCAGTTGTTATCTCTGGCTGATTGACGAAAGCCTTTGCTGGCCCTGTTATTGTTTGTCGCAGGCATTGCCGAGGTGATGGGGATTTGTTATGCCTACGCCGCTCACGCCATCCGCTTTCGCATCAACCTGCCAGACCTAGAGTGAACATACGGACTTGCCTTTCTCGTAGGCCGGTCGTTCACTGACCCGTTGCCGCCAGGCATCCACATGCGCAAAGCTGGCCATCTCCAGTGCTTCATAGGCCTCATAAAACTCCGCACAGCAATTCACCCAGGGCACGATCGCGATATCGACGATGCTGTATTCATCCATCATGTACCGGCGTCCGTCCAGGCGTGCATCCAGGACGCCCAGCAGGCGCCTAGCTTCTCTGGTGTAGCGTTCCAGCGGGTAATCATCGCTCAGCTTGTCGCGCATGAACTTGTAGAAGTGACCGAACTGGCCGAAGAAGGGGCCGATATGGCCCATCTGGAACATCAGCCATTGCAGGTGCTCCATCCGGCTCAGGTAGCTCTGGGGCAGCAGCTTGCCGGTTTTGTCGGCCAGGTAGATGAGAATGGCAGCACTTTCACACAGGCCCACGCGTTCATCCTCCGGACCATGGGGATCAATGATGGCCGGTATCTTGCCGTTGGGACTGAACGGTAAAAATTCCGGATCGTGCTGGTCGTTCTCCAGGATGTTGATCAGGTGCGGTTCATACTCCAGGCCCATTTCTTCCAGGGCAATACTGACTTTCTGGCCGTTGGGTGTTGCCATGGAGTAGAGCTGGATGATGTCGGGGTCTTCCGGGGTCCAGCGTGACGGGAATGCCATGTCTGCCATGTTGTGATGCCTCCTGGGATCGTTCGCGTGTGAGCGCATTGTAGAAGCCGCCGTCACCATCCACAAATCCAGGCTGTTGTAATCAGCCGCTGCCGATTAGAATAACCCCATGGAAATATTACCCGCTGTAGAAATTGAAACCGGCGCCGACATCAAGGCATCGGTAATCTGGTTGCATGGCCTGGGCGCTGACGGCCACGACTTCGAACCCATTATTCCCGAGCTGAAACTGCCAGCAGAAAACGCGATTCGTTTTGTGCTGCCCCATGCCCCGAAGATTGCCATCACCATCAACAACGGCATGATGATGCCGGCCTGGTTCGACATTCTTGAACATGGCGAACGGCACGTGGATGTGACCCAGTTGCTGGCCTCAACGGCGGCGATTCACAAGCTGATCCACCGCGAGATTGAGCGGGGTGTGCCCAGCGAGCAGATTGTACTGGTGGGGTTTTCCCAGGGCGGGGCAGTCAGTCTCCAGGCGGGGCTGACCTATGACAAGCCCCTGGCCGGCATCCTCGGACTGTCGACGTTCTTTCCCACGGCCGAAGTGGTGGAACCGCATCCGGCCAATGCCACGCTGCCCATCCAGATTTTTCATGGCACGCAGGACCCGGTCCTGCCGGAATGGATGGCCGAAAACACCCTGCGTTACCTGAAAGACATGGGCTATGCACCGGGATACAAGCACTATCCCATGCCCCACAGCGTCTGTGCCGAGGAAATCAGCGACATCGCTGACTGGCTGCAGAGCGTCCTGCTCTGACTGAGGTAAGCATCCTTCGAGGACAGTTCACTTCATTGACTCCTCGGACGCTGAAGTGGCCAGTCAATCAAGTAAACAGTCCCTGAATTTGAGTTGAGTTAACTGTCCCCAATTTCGTCCCCAGTTTCACAGCGATCAGCCAGCGATATTTGGCGATTGATATTGCCGGTGCGGCCAATCTTCGGCATGGTAGGGCATCACCCTGATTGAACACTGATCCATGATTTCCGATTCCAACCCGACAGCCACATCGTTTATCCGTCTGGATGGCGTTACTCACAGCTACCAGGAAGCCGGTAACCGGCACCAGGTCCTGCGCAATATCGACCTTGCCATCGCCGGGGGAGAAAAAGTCGCGCTGCTCGGGCGCAGCGGCTCCGGCAAATCCACACTCCTGAACCTGGTCAGCGGTATCGATTTGCCGGACAGTGGCACCATCACCCTGGATGGCATGGTCATCAACACCCTGGATGAAACCCGCCGCACACGGTTTCGCCGGGCGCAGATCGGTTTCATTTACCAGTTTTTCAATCTCGTGCCGAGCCTGACCGCCGTTGAAAACGTGGCCCTGGTGCTGGAGCTCAATGGCATTACCGGCCAATCGGCACGGGATCAGAGCATTGCCATGCTGGCGCGCCTGGGTGTGGCCGGCAAGGCCGACAGTTTTCCATCGCGCCTGTCCGGCGGCGAACAGCAGCGCGTGGCCATGGCGCGTGCCCTGGTGCATGCCCCGGGCATCGTGTTGGCCGATGAGCCGACTGGCAACCTTGACGCCCGCACCGGTGACCAGGTGCTGGCTGTCCTGCATGAAGTGCTCGGTGAACGCGGCAGCGCCCTGCTGATGGTCACCCATAGCCTGGCCGTGGCCAGGACCGCTGATCGCATCATCACGCTGGAAGAAGGTGTCATTACGGAGCAGGCCGGTGACTTTGCCTGGTGAGTGGCAGGCAGTGGCAACGGGCATCGGGAATTTCGTGGTAAGCAGCGGACAAATGGGTGACTAGTAACGAAGCACAACATGCCGGCTCGCGTTTTTTGTGGCGCAGTGCCTGGCGT
>JBMTQX010000054.1:0-19988 GCA_049446715.1 Pseudohongiellaceae bacterium | reverse complement strand
GGGGGGGCACCCAGCAGTTACTGAACGGCTCGGATTTTCCGGTCATCATGATGCATGGGTAAGCAGGGCCGAAGAGGCATTTTGGGGACAGTTTACTTAATAGGTTAAACGCAGATTCCAGTCACTGGGTGCAACAAGGCATTAAGTTAACTGTTCCCTAATTACGCTGAAGCGTTTCTGAAATGACACGGCCGCCCCTGCCAGAGCCCCTCTTGCCAAAAAACGTTTATTTGTCAGCAGTCTACCCAGCATCTTATCCACGGTAGGCTGACAAAATCCGGACAGCAGGCTAGAGCAAGGTGTTTCAATTGGGTCCCGGGGTCTCTTGAGTAGCCCCGGGAACCCTGATCCTGGCGACTGGTGGCCCTGATCTACTGGACTACCGGGGCCCGGGCTATTATGCTTCGCGTTCATGTTTGATGCCTCTGTGTATCCGTATACACAGTTCCTTTCCAACATAACTTTTGTTTCTTACCTATGACCAGCTTTTGGAGATTTTTATGGTAGTCCCCGGACAGCAATCACTTCCAATGCGGATGTTTCTGGGGCATACCCCGGTATGGTACAAGAAGGCAGTTCTGATCTGCCTCGTCCTGAACGTCATCGCCTACTTCACCTTAGGGCCGCTTCTCACCTCCTGGTTGATGCTGGCCGAGTTCATAGCCACGCTGGCCATGGCCCTGAAGTGCTTCCCACTGCAGACCGGTGGCTTGTTGGCCTTGCAGATTCTGATCCTGCACTTGACCGATACCCATCATCTTTATGAAGAAGTTGAACTCGGTCTGCCGGTGATCCTGCTGGTGATTTTCATGGTGGCGGGTGTGCATTTCCTGCGCGATGTCCTGTTTGCCCTGATCAATCGCGTGTTGCTGGGGATCAAGTCCCGGGTGGTGATGAACGTGGTGACAATCATCTTTGTCTCTGTGTTGTCTGCTTTCCTGGATGCCCTGACTATCCTGGCGGTGCTGGTGGCTATTGCGACCGGTTTCTACGATGTCTATGAAAAGGTGGTTTCCCGGGTTGGTTATCATGATGACCCTGATCCGAATGACGGTCATATTGACGAACTGCACCGTAAAGACCTGGACAAGTTCCGTGCCTTCCTGCGTGGCTTGCTGATGCATGGTGCGGTAGGTACGGCCATCGGCGGAGTCTGTACCATCGTGGGTGAACCCGAAAATATCGTGATCGGTAACGCCGCCGGCTGGACGTTTGTTGAATTCATCAGGCAGGTATCACCAACCACTATCCCGACGCTGTTTGCCGGTTTCTTCACCTGTTTCGTGATCGAAAAAATGGGCTGGTTCAGTTACGGTGCCGAAATGCCGCCCGCGGTACGCCAGATCCTGACCGATGAAGATCAGAAACTGAAAGATAAACTGACCCAGCAAGACAAGATTGTCATGGTCATCCAGGGGGTTGTGGCTATCCTGATGATCGCGGCGCTGGCCCTGCACCTGGCAGAAATCGGGCTGATTGGTTTGGGCGTCATCGTGCTGACGTCAGCGATGACCGGTGTTACTGACGAGCACAAGCTGGCCGAGGCTTTTACGCCGGGCCTGCCGTTTGCCTCGCTGTTGATTGTGTTTTACGTGGTGGTGGCCATGATCAACACCCAGCACATGTTTACCCCGGTGATGGAGTGGGTGCTGACCCTGGAAGGGCCCCAGCAGGTATTCATGGTATTCCTGTCTAGCGGCTTCCTGTCAGCGATCAGTGACAACGTGTTTGTGGCAACGATTTACATGGACCTGATCAAGGAGCTGTACGATGCCGGTGACATGGCAAAAGCCGCCTTTGAATCCCAGTCAGTGGCGGTCGTGATGGGTACCGGTATTCCGAGTATGTCCACTCCGAACGGCCAGGCGGCCTTCCTGTTCCTGCTGATGTCAGGTATCGCTCCGCGCATACGCCTGGGCTATGGCCGCATGGTCTGGATGGCTCTGCCATATTTCATTGTCTGTACGGCAGTCGCAGCACTGACTATCGATCTGTACATTGCCCACTGAAGATAAACAGTGAGTAGAAAAAAACCGGCGCTTGCGCCGGTTTTTTATGGATGAACGAACAACAAAAATCCCTGTCGCCACAGGGTCATGGCGTATTGCTGGCGTCGACAGTTTGCTGGACCGGCGGCCATTGGCTGGTTATTCTTCCTGTCCGTTTTGCTGTTGATTGATAACCGTTGGAGGTGATTTTGACTAACCAGAAAGGTGAATTCCTGAACCAGTCCGTCTGGACGGGCAAGATATTTAATGGTGACTGGGTGGATGCCACGGGTGGCACCATTGACGTCATAGAGCCGGGCACCGGCGAGACAATGGCAATGGTGGGCTTTGCCAATCAGGAGGACGTCAACCAGGCCTGCATCATGGCTGATGCGGCCCAACAGGCATGGGCCAACCTGGGCGCCCGGGAAAGGGCGGATATTTTTTACCGGGCCGCTACCATTCTGCAGGAAAATTTTGAAGAGATTGCCACCTACGTGGCGCTTGAATCCGGCGGCATCATTCCCAAGGGCCAGCACGAAGTGAAGGAGGCCATCGCCATCCTGCACAATGCGGCCCATATTGCCATCGCACCGCGTGGCGAAATTCTGCAAAGCCTCAAAGGCCCTGGCTGCATCAGCCTGGCCAAGCGCGTACCCAGAGGGGTCGTTGGCATCATCTCCCCATTCAACTTCCCGCTGGTGCTCTCCATGCGCGCGGTTGCCCCGGCCCTGGCCTGCGGCAATACTGTGGTGATCAAACCCGACCCCCAGACCCCGGTGGGTGGCGGCTTCGCCATCGCGCGCGCGCTTGAGGACGCCGGCTTGCCCAAGGGCGTCTTCCATGTCCTGCCGGGTGCCGCGGAAGCCGGTGAAGCGCTGTGCACCAATCCCCAGGTGCAGATGATCCAGTTCACCGGTTCCACTGCGGTTGGCCGACGCGTTGGCGAACTTGCCGGTTATCACCTGAAAAAAGTTTCGCTGGAGCTTGGTGGCAACAACGCACTGATCATCCTCGATGATGCCGACCTAGATGCGGCGGTCAACAATGCTGCTTTCGGGGCCTTTTTCCACCAGGGACAGATCTGTATGGCCTCCAGCCGTATTTTTGTGCAGAAAGGCATCCATGATCAGTTTGTTGCCAAACTGGCAGAAAAAGCCTCGCATATGCCTGTAGGCAATCCCGCGACAGGGCAGGTTGCCCTGGGTCCCGTC
Organism: Pseudohongiellaceae bacterium; assembly: GCA_049446715.1. Taxonomy (GTDB): domain Bacteria; phylum Pseudomonadota; class Gammaproteobacteria; order Pseudomonadales; family Pseudohongiellaceae; genus Eutrophocola. Next base: position 16,786 of record JBMTQX010000054.1, on the reverse strand, counting down.
ATCAACCAGAAGCAACTAGAGCGGGTGAAATCCATTCTTTCAGCGTCTGTCGAAGCGGGCGCTAAAATTGAGGCCGGTGGTGAAAACGACGGTCTCTTCCACCAGGCGACCGTGCTGTCCGGTGTCAAACCCGGCATGCCGGCCTTTGACGTAGAAACCTTTGGCCCGATCGCCAACATCATTTGTTTCGAGACCGATGACGAAGTGGTCGAACTGGCCAACCGGCATGAGGGATCACTGTCCAGTGCCGTGATCTCCCAGTCGGTGGGTCGCGCCAACCGCGTGGCCAGCCAGTTGAAATCGGGACTGGTGCATGTCAATGACCAGACGGTCAATGACGACGCCAACAACCCGTTCGGCGCGCCCGGCGTTGCCGGCAGCGGTGCCTCGGTGGGTGGTCCTGCCGACCTGGAGGAATATACCCGGTGGCAGTGGCTGACGATCAAGGACACACCGCCCCAGTATCCGTTTTAACCGGCCACTGCTCATCTCGAATCATCCCGAACTGCCTTCAAAGCGGATTTGAAGGCAGTTAAATTGTCCGAACTGCAAGCAAATAAAAACCGGTCATAAAAGGCATCAGAGTTGCTTGAATACCAAGCAACTCTGATCTTTTTGAAATAACCCTGGGGAGTGTCTTAACGTTTTACGGCAATGGTGGTCTGTGCCAACAGGCGTCCAACCGGTTCAAGCACAGGACCCGGATAGTGGACGTCAGACACTACCAGCTTGACCCATACGGTATCGCCTTCCTTGTACCAGGAGGTCAGGCTGGCATTGCGGAGCGCTGCCATGCTGTGCTGCTCGAACCCGCTGATGGCATGGTCATAACCCGGCAGTTCAAAGATCACCCAGGCGCCCTGGTTCAATTCCCTCACCCCGAGATGCAGCACATCCCTGTCGGTATTCACGCGCACTTCGGTCCCGGCGCGCACGTTACTCTGGTTGGACGTGATCCTGTGATCCTTGCCATTGCGGGTCACGGTGATGGGGGCGCCGGCCGCCAGGCCAGGGAAACCGCTGTTGGGTTCATTGAAAAACAGGCGCCCGATATCGCCCTGGCACACGGCGGCGTTCCAGGTGGGATGGACTTCACAGGTGTCGTCAGTGGCGATGCTGTCGTTCTCGCCGTCATGGATCAGAATATAGGCATCCGGTATGCCGCCGACCGAACCGTCCAGGTCGTGAATCACGGCAGTGCGCCAGGCGACGCCACCTCTCTGGTCATTGTCGTATTCATAGACGTAGTCGGGGAAATGCACGGGTTTGGCATTGACGAATTTAGCGCCCATGATGGTATTTTCAGTATGGACCCCGGAACTCGTGTACAAGAGCCAGGAAAGTGCGCCGGTCTCGCGTGTGTCGTTGTCCTGGTAATTCACAAAGGTGGTGTCCACCACGTCATCGCGATAGTCGTAGTACTCGTAGCCGCGGATCGGAAAACCCGGCAAGCCAGGCTTTGGCAGGCTGCGGCCATAGGCAAGTTCTGCGGGGGCGCGGGGGTTGCCGACGTTGTCGGTTTCGCCGACAAACAGTGAGTCAACGACCAGTGAAGAGAAGGGATCCTTGCCGGCCGAACCGGATGAATGGGTATACCCGATGGCGTTGTCGGCAAGCTTCAGGTTGCGGAAGATGTGGTTTTCACCCCGGCCCCAGATACCACCGTTGCGGTTCTTGTAGCTGGTGAGGTCCTCGAAGGTCGAGATCACCCCCATGCTATCGGGATCTGCCGGATCTTCCTTGGGCATGTGCGAGTTGCCGGTCAGGCCGAAAGTATTGTCCTCATTGATGTTGCGGTCGAACATGAAGCCGTCGAAATTAGAATGGGCGACATTGCCCCTGAATTCGCGGATCGGAGTGCGACGCGGCCAGGTGTTGAGGCTGTCTTCCGAGCCCAGGAAAGCACCGTTCGGGTGCTCCGGCAGCGACAGCCAGAAACCATTTTCATCAGCGCCTGCCGCCACGTTGTCGATATAGGAATTGTCCGGATTGGTGATCCAGTATGACGCCACCGTGTTGTCTGACGGCAGCAGGGTATCTTTGGCGGAAAAGCTGATCTGCCTGAGCGCGCGGCGATTTTCATAATCAAACTCACCTGCGGCGGCGAGGTTGGTCGGCACACAGGCCATGGTGGGATGACACTTGGTCTGGATTGCCAGGTTGTGAATGAATTCGTTGCCAGTCTCGATACCATCTTCCATGAAGAAGCAGTGACCGACCGTGTTGTAGGTGACATTGTTCTCGATGCGCAGGTCGTTGGAGCCATGCACGGTCACGCAGCGGTTGAAGGTATCGTGGATGGCCGCATTCCTGAGGTACTGGCCCTTGCCGCCGTCGCCCACCAGGTGCCAGTGGATCGGGTAGCGCGCCAGTTCCAGATGCTGGCCCATGCGGTTCAGCTCAACGCCCTCGACATACATCTTGCTGGTGACCATGGCCATGATGTGACCGCCAAAGTAGGACTCGGCAGCATCTTCAGAGGCCTGGATCCTGATATTGCGGGACAGCAGACCGACCTCGCCACGTTCATCTATGTCATAAGTAATCTCGCCGAAGTGCATGTACTCGAGTGGTTCATCCAGCGTGATGGTGTTGCCGCGAATAGCCGTGATATAGCGCGTTTCTGCCTGTCGCGGATTGTAGTCGGTGGAGGCCAGCACAATCTGGTCGCTCACCTGCCATTGCTCGGCATTGAGTACCTCGATGGTGGAGCTGCCGGCCTCGGCAGTCGCCGCCAGCTTGGTCCAGGCGTTGGTGATGTTGCCATGCAGGTTCAGTGTGCCGCCCGAGAGCATGATGCCGCGATCACCCATGCCCATGAGCTGCTCGCCTTTGACATTGTCGGTGAGCGTAATCGTGGCTTTGTGCTCGAAAGGATTGGCTTCGGTGCCGATCTGCAGCTCGCCGAACACCAGGATCCATTCGGTGGACAGGGCCAGATCGGCTTCGTCAGCAAAGCTGAGCTTGCCATTGATGGTGATACTGCCCAGTTCTGGCGGGCTGACATCGAGGATCACATCATGCCCGCCGCCAATCACAACCTTGCCGCCAGCGGCTGGTACCGCCCCACCTGACCAGGTGGACGCTTCGGACCATAACCCGCCTCTGGCCGATTCCTGGGCGTCGGCACTGAACGTGAAACTGGCAATGATCAGTAATGCAGGATGGAATAAACGACGGTTAATGCGCATGGGACTGTCCCCTGGTCTTGGTTTTCTGATTGTTGTTATGCAGCCAAGGAGAATAGCAAAATCAAGGGTGTGAAAGTAACTTGAAAATCACACCCCTTGGCGCCGATGCGTTAACGAGGCAGGGAACGGCGGCAAACACATCAAGTGGCGTAAAAGCACGGCTTAAAACGGGACGCCCACTTCTGTCCGCGATACCAGGGCGGGTGTCCTCGGAATGCCTCGGCAGACGAGGTGTTACCCGTCACCCTGGAAGGCCCCTGTTAGTTATTGAACGCGGTCAAACACCCAGCGCCCCGACACCTGGACTTCCACGACCGAGGTGGCCGCATTGTTACCGATACTGCGGAATTCGTAGGGCTGGCTCCAGGTGCAGGTGGCACAGATGAACGTGCTCTCCGATTGCGGAATAAGCTCCTCCATCGGTTCCCCGTTACGGCTCAGGTAGAGTGCGCCGTCTTGCAGGGTGACATCCACAGTGGTCAGGTATTCCAGCCAGATGCCTTCGTAGGTGCCCACATAACGGGACAATGTCTCGATATCGAGTTCCACGGCTGACGCCCGCGCATCTGACAGTTTGTCCCCTACCCAGTGCTTGGTGCCGCCTTCACTGGCCTCGTTGCAGACAATTTCGAGAATGACATCGTCCGCGGCGTAAACCAGGTCAATGACCGTGTGTAGAGGTTCGATAAATGCGCCGGGATCCGTGTAGGTCACGTCAACTTCCATATGGCCGAAGTCCAGGCGGCGGTAGCGTTCAGTAATTCGCAACTGCTCGGTGTGTTCAAGCCCCCAGGCGTGCATCCAGGTTTTGTCGTTAAAACCGTTGCTTTCAACCACCAGGGTGTCGCCTTCCCAGTGACCCACCGAATACCCGGTCCAGATGGGCAGGGGATCGGATTCGAGTTCCCGGCCGTCGGTGAACACCTGCCGATAGGTGAGATCCGCAAAGAGCATGGCAATGACCTGCGGGCTTTGCACGATCTGTCGCAAGCTGCCGCCGCCGGCAGGACCACCGGCAATATAGGCCGGGCCGCCAGGCATGCATTGCATCATCGGGCCGTCCCGGTAGTAATTGCGTTCATGGGTGGCCATGGTCTCGCGTGCCCAGGGTTGTACCTTCGAATCATCGTCCAGGTCGCCGGTCACCGCGCTGGCACGCCAAAGGCCGGTCAGGTCCGGAAGGCCGTCAGCGATACGCGGAACAGGTGCCGACAGGTCTGGTGCGCCATCGGCGGTACGTGGGATACCGGGTGTTGGTTGCCCCAGCCATTGCGCGGCAAGCGGCGCGGTTACCAGGACCAGTAGCAGCGATACAATCAATTGTTTCATGGCATTCCCCTCAAGTGATTAGTGGGTGGTCAGGCCGGATCACAGCGGTGTGCGGCGCCGTTCACGGCCTTCCCGGGCCCCGTTGGCCACGCTTTCCCAAAGCAGCTCACCGGATTCGGTGATGCTTACCGATGCCGCGTTGGCAGTGTTGGTGCCATTCCTGGCGCCGTATCCCTGCACACTGAGCACATCGCCGACCTGCACCCGGCCGCGGCCCCAGCCCAGGCGTAACAAATCATTGATGCCGACCAGCTCGATCGCCCATTCCTGGGCTGGGCCGTCATCACCTTCGGTTTCGATGAACAGCCAGGCATGGGGATTGGTCCATTCCATGCGGGTCACCGGTCCGGTCAGGGAGACGGGCTTGTTGATATCGAATTCAGAGGCAAAAGCGTGGTGGGACAAGGCTGGTGTTGTTGCCAGAAGCCAGGCAACACCAACACCTGTCAGGATGAAGGCTTTCATAGTGGATTCCCCTTTTAGTGTATAGGCCAGATCGTCGTTTTTGTACTGATCATGGTCTGGCCTGTGACCATAATAAACCGACTTTCATTGTCAGCAATAGCCTTATGATGGCCATGGGGCGGAAATAGGAGGCAGGATCAGGCTTTCGGGCAGGGGGTGTATCAGGCTGATCAGCGAGTGGGAGGACGAGCTTTCCCGGTATACCTACCAGGATCTGCGCCGCTCCAGTGAAGCAAGCCTGTGTGATACCCGGGTTCGCGACCAGCAACTGATCAGTGCCATGCACTCTGCTAAACCCAAGATGATACCGGCCATCAATGCCTTCAGGGATCAGGTGCTGTTCCTGAAACACAATCTCAATGCCAGGGCTATCGCCTCATTGCGGTTGGAACTGGTGACTATTGAGGACGACATTTCCCTGCTGATTTCGGATATGGAAGCCTCCATTGCCCAATCCAACCAGTTTCTCACGGAAATGGAATTACTCTGAATCCTGCCTAAACAACGGCAAACCCGCTATCGCACCATAGGCTGCCTGAATAACCGCCTGTCAGTAAGCATCCTCATGCGCTTTTGGCGTGAAGGCCGGCAATGGGGCGGGTGTCTTCAGGCCCTGTTCCGGTCATTCGATAACTGATTGATACGTTTCCCGTGCCGTATAGGCCGTGATGGCGACCAGCACGGTAATGGCAAAGGCAAAACCGCCGACTTTCAGGGGAATGTTGTCGGCACCCGGTGGTGCGATGGCGACGAACACAGCCGGAAAGAAGGCGGTGATCATGGTACCCAGGTTCTGGGAAATTGCCATGGCCGACACCCTGACCCTGGCAGGAAACAGCTCCGGGTAAAAACTGGGGAAGACGGCGTTATAACCCTGGTAGATAACCCCCCACATCAACAGCGACAGGATGATGGCCAGCGGGACATGGTGAATGCTGATCGCATAAAGATAGGCAAAAGACAGCAGGCCGGCTCCCAGCGAGCCCAGCATGACCGGTTTGCGTCTGCCGATCCTGTCAGACAGGTTGCCGACCACCGGAATTACCGCCACAGCGACGATATTTCCCAGCACGGGTATCCAAAGGTAGATCGCTGTTGAGAAACCAATGCCATAACTTTCCTGAACGGCATAGGCGGCGCCAAACACCGTCGTCACTACCGGAATCACATTCATCAGCGCCATAATCACGACACGCAACATATCCGGCCAGTGATGGCGGATGGCCTCCAGGGCGGGGATGTGTGTTTCTGCGTCCTTTTCTACCCTGTCATGGAAGACAGGGGTCTCGTCGACATTGTTGCGAATGATGAAGGCCGCGATGATGACAAAAAAGCTGAGCAGAAACGGTATACGCCAGCCCCAGCTCTCGAACCCCTGGGGAGACAGGTAGTACGCCAGTGGCAGGAAGATGGCTGCCGCGAGGATCTGCCCGGCCTGCACACCCTGTAACGTGAAGCTGGCATAGAAACCGCGCCGGCCTGGCGGAGCATGCTCGAGAATCATGGTGCTGGCACCGGAGATTTCACCGGCCACGGCAAAGCCCTGGACCAGTCGCAAAATCACCAGGATCAGGGGAGCAAGCCAGCCAATCTGGTCATAGGTGGGCAGCAGGCCAACGCCCATGGTGGAGCCACCCATCAGGAACATGCACAACAGGAGCACTTTTTTGCGCCCGTGCGTGTCACCCCAGTGCCCGAGAAAGACGGCGCCGATGGGTCTGGCGACATAGCCCACCCCGTAGGTCGCCAGAGATGCGACCAGGGCTACCCGGGGATCATCCGAGGGAAAAAACAGTTGGGGAAAGACGAGCGCAGAGGCCGTGGCGTAGATGAAAAAATCATAGTACTCGAGTACGGAGCCGATCCAGCCGCTGGCTGTTGCCTTGCGCGTTTGGTGATCTGTGGGGGAGGTGCCATTGAGCAGGTTTTTTATCATTCTTGTTATCCAGCTGTGGTTTTCAAGTGGGCACTATTACCAGGTTGCCAAACCCGGCAGCGTTGCCCCTTTTTTAGTATTAGTCCGTCTGCTGCAGCCAGCTTCGCGTGGTGTTTAACAGGTGTTCATCCGCCGCAAGGACCACGCCGGTGAAGATCCGGAACGCGTCCAGGCCCTGGTTGATCCAGAGGTCATAGCCGGTCATGCACTGCAGTCCCTGTTCCCGGCACCGGGTCATGAATGCCGTTGCCAAGGGGGTGTAGACGGCATCAAATGCCCATGTTTGCCCGCCAATCAGGGCAAGATCAATGGCAGAACCGGGATGATGGTGCATGCCCATTTCCGTACAGTTCACCAGGGCGTCCGCAGACCGGATGGCGTCTGCCAGCGCGTCCTGGTCTACCGCGCGGGCATCAACACCCTGCTCTGATAACACGGCAGCCAGCGCGTCAGCCTGGGCCGGTACGTGATCATGCAGGGTAATGGCGCGACAGCCCAGTTTTACCAGGGCGAAGGCGATGGCCTTGCCGACCCCCCCGGCACCCACCAGGCAAATGCTGCCCGGTGGTTCATCCCCCCGGCACAGGGTATATGCCCGCAGAAAACCGCTGAAGTCGGTATTGGCGCCAAGCAGGTCATCGTGTTCAAACTTGATCGTGTTGTAGGAGCCAATACTGCCGTGGTCAGCCACATACGGTCTGGTCACCCGGTTCACGATGCGGCTTTTGTAGGGGTGGGTGATATTCAGGCCCGTGTACCCGGCCGCCTGGGCTTTGTTAACCTGCGCCACCGGATCGAAATCGGGATCGTCAGCACCATCAATAATGTCGTAACGAATGTCGATCCCGGCCAGCTGCCCCAGATACTCCTGCAGTCTCGGCATGCGGGATTGCCTGATGCCCGCACCGATCAGCCCCATTTTCAGCGCCATAAGATGTCATGCAACGTTGTTATTAAAGACGCTATTAAATGGCATAGCTGTACCGAATGTAAAATCTCAAAATGCCTGTAATGCCGGTCAGCGCCTATCTATAATGGCCGCTGCCCACGGTGTAAGACGATGCCCTCCAGAGAAATGCGAAAATGCCTGCTATGCGGGCTGGAAACCCCATCGGCGATGACGGAATTCCGTGATCGCCACGTCTGCTGTCCCTGTCTCAAGTGTGATGATGACCTACTGAGACAGAGCGATGGTTCGATCATCACGCGCGATATTGCCCATCACCAGGAAACGCTGGAGCAGGCCCTGGATAAAATGGACGATGTTCTGCAGCAAGCCTGGGCGGGTTATGCCCGGGGCATTCGCCTGATTGTGGGCGGAGGTCGCATACGCGAAGCGGTGCTCAGCCAGTGCCGGTACTATCACGATCAGGACTACATCGAGTCATACGCCGTTGAGGGCGCCAACCAGGGGGCCATCCTGGTTTACCTGCGCTGAGCCTTAAAAGCAGTGTCCATGCATCATCCCTAACCCGCAGGGTCAGGACCACAGCGATGGCGCAGTCGGCTATCATGAGTACCGCGTGTCATCCAGGAGTTTGTCTATGCCCGAAAGTACTGCCCAATGGGGACTGCCCGTGCGCATCATGCATGCGGCAGGCCTGGTACTGATCTTTATCCTCATCGGTCACGGCTGGTGGATCACGTGGCTGGCGGCGGGTGATGAGCGGCTGGCGCACATCGTCTGGCATGCCTCATTCGGTTATGCGGTGCTGGTGCTGACCGTCTTGCGCATGGCATGGCGCGGCAATGCCGAAGCACCGCCGCCTCCGGCTGGTTCTCTGAAATGGGAACGAAACCTGGCCGCGCTGGGGCACATGGGGCTGTACCTGCTTACCCTGGGCACCTCGGTACAGGGCTGGGCGCTTGCAGGCACCTTTGCGGATCCCCTGAACGCCAGGCTGTTGGGCATCATTCCCATGCCGATGATCATGTCCGGTACGTCCCTCCACGATCCGCTGCTGGAGATGCACAGCCTGTTTGCCTGGCTGCTGGCGGGCCTGGTGTTACTGCATATTATGGCGGTGGTTTATCACCAGTATCACAAGCGCGACGGCCTGTTGCAGCGCATGTTCTGGTCGTCCGGGCAGTCAGTTCAGTCGCAGGATGAGTAAGGTCAACGTTACCGGTGTGCCAGGGTGTTGGCGCTCCAGTGCAAAAATTGATGCCGCGTGGTTGATATGATGGCTGGTAAACTGGCGATCCAGTAAGACGGTAGTGAAATGCCAGGTGTCCCATCCTGTGGGATGTGTTTATACGGGAAATAAAACCATGAAGAACACGACAAATCTGCTTTTTACCGCGCTGGCCGTTTTGCTGTTGGCTGCGCCCGTTGCCCGGGCACACCATGCGTTTTCCGCCGAGTACGATGTCAATCAGGTCATGGAAGTGACCGGCACAGTTACCCTGGTGGAGTGGACCAACCCGCATGTGCGTTTCTACGTGGATGTAACCGGTGATGATGGTGAGGTGGTCAACTGGGATTTCGAATTACAGAGTGTGAATACCCTGGTTCGGGCTGGCTGGTCACGCGATGCCCTGAAGGCCGGCGATGTGGTGACGGTCGTGGCGTACAAGGCGCGCAACGGCAGTAATAGGGCCAATGCCCGGGGCAGTGTCGTGAAAGCCGATGGGACACAGCTTTTTGCCGGTGATCCCACCGCCCAGTAAGCTGGCTGCGTGCTTCACTGAACCCTTGATGGAATGAAAGCAGGAATATCAGGAGCCAACACATGCCTGGAAATATTTTAAAACGCCAAGCAGTTATCCTTGCCGCCTGCCTGCTGTTGCCTGGCCTGGGCAGTGCGGCAGATGCGACGCGGCACTTGCCCGATGGCAGGCCGGATTTTTCCGGGCTCTGGCTGGGCGGGGGTGGCATTCGCGGTATCAAGCCCGGCGATGAAATGATCATGACACCATGGGCCCGGGAAATTTACGATTACCGCACCGATCCTGACGGCAATGCGGCAAACGAAGATCCCAACCTGATGTGCCTGCCTTCCGGTGTGCCGCGCATGTCGCCTTATCCGTGGCGGATTGTGCAGACCCCGATGAACCCGGATGAATCGCATATCTTTGTCCTGTTCGAGGGCAATATTCACAGCTACCGCCAGATATTCATGGACGGCAGGGCGCATACAGAAAACCCGGATCCGACCTGGTACGGCGAATCGATCGGCTGGTATGAAGGCGATACCCTGGTGGTGGATACCATTGGTTACAACGACAAGACCTGGTTTTCCTTCCAGGGCCATCCCCATTCCGAGGCGCTGCACACGGTCGAGCGTTTCACCAGGGTTGATGCCAGTACCCTGAGCTGGGAGATCACGATAGAAGATCCCGTTGCCTATGAAAAACCGTTTACGGTGCAAACCGAGGCCAAAATACTGGCTGGTGAGCTGATGGAATACATCTGTACCGAAAACAACACCAACATCGGCAACATGCGCGGACCGGCACGTAATCCCGGTAACTGATTCGAACCTATCAGCATAATAAGCCTGCGCATCACTGGGATCAGGTTGCCTTGACCCGGTGCTGACTGGACAAGCGCAAACCACTTTGCCTTCGCCAGGGTTCACCTTGATCAGGCATGGCCACCAGTGTGCCGCCATCGGCAATCCGCTGCCTGCCCGATGCCGTAGATACAGGCAACGTCCTATCTCCGCCTCATCATGGAAGCCAGTTCATGCGAACAAGCAACTGCCTGCCCATTCCTGTCATCTGCCTGCTACTGATTTTTCCAGGCACGGCTGTCGAACCCGCGCTGGCACAGGCCGGACGCGCACCGATCATGGTGGAAACAGAATTCGGTCCCGGTTGGCAGTCACGCAACGATGTCAAAATACCCAATGACACTTTCGGCACCCGGTTCGCGCTGGATGCCGTTACAGGCAGTGGTCCCTGGCTGACAGCTCGCGTCAACCTGATCTGGGATGCCAACGAGAAACATGGCATGCGTGTTCTGTTGGCGCCGCTCAATCTTTCAGAAACCGGCAGGCTGCAGGTGAATACGGATTTTGCCGACAGTACTTTCCAGGCAGGCCAGCCGGTCGAGGCACGCTACAGGTTCAATTCCTGGCGGGTGTCATACCGTTACCACCTGGTGGAAAAAGCGCGCTGGAATCTCTGGATTGGTGGCACCCTCAAGGTGCGAGATGCCGAAATTAAATTACACCAGGGCACCACCACGGCTAATGACGATGATGTCGGGCTGGTGCCGCTCTTTTACCTGGCCGGCACCTACCAGCTTGACCAACACTGGACCCTGAAAGCGGATATGGATGCACTTGCCGGTGGTCCCGGACGCGCCATCGACCTGGGTCTGCGGCTGGATTACACCCTCAATGACCGCTGGTCGATCGGCGCAGGCTACCGGGGGCTCGAAGGGGGTGCCAATACCGACGATGTCTACAACTTTGCCTGGTTCAACAGCCTGGTGTTCGCCACGTCCTACCGGTTCTGATGCCCGCGATCCTTTAACCGGGTCAGAGCCACTTTAAACCGGCCTTGGCTGATTGGTGGCCAGCAGATTCAGCGCCGGAACTTGGTTGCCAGGGTCCAGTCCGGGTCCTGACACAGCCGGCAGTCTTCTCCCAGAAAAGTCCCCGCAGCGTCGACATCATGCCGCAGCTGCCACTGCAGCCAGTCGACAACGACCTGGGCGGCACGTCCGCCGTTGGGGTCCTGGAATGTGCCGCCATGACCGACCGGCAGGTTGGCTACGGCCACCGGCACGTGATTGATGTTGGCAAAATCGTCCATGCCGTTGCCGTAGGCGACATCAGTTTCCCCGCCCAGGACATAGAGGGTGGGGACATGGATGGCATCGGTGATATCCGGGGAATTGTCCATGCCCGACAGTATGTTCGGGCTGTTGTTGAATTGTCCCGAATGCATGATCACCAGCGTGTCGATGCGGGGGTCAGATGCCACGTTCAATACCTGGAGTCCACCGCAACTGTATCCGGCAACCGCGATCTGGTCCGGATCGATCAGGCCGTAATAGGGACTTCCCGGGCGCGTGTTTTCCGCCATGGCCCAGTCAATAGCCTCGATCAGTTGCCCTGGCGTGGTTTGCGGTGGCGGGAACTGGCCTGGCGGTGGTGGCGGGGGTTCGGTATACGGATGTGCACCGGGGCCGCTGTAGATGCTGCCGCTGGCGATGACCAGGTACCCGTGCGAGGCAATCTCCAGCAAATGAAAGCGGCTGCTGGCGGCATCATCGGTACAACTGCCGTTGCCCCAGGCCATCACGCCCAGCTTTTGTGAGCCCAGGGCGGCCAGATTCTGTGGCCGGTAGATGACATGGTCGGGCAGGGTGCTCACTTCTTCTTTCATGGCCGCAAAAGCGCCGGTGCCGACGGTGTCGGGACGATCATCATCCCGGGGCTGCGCTGATGCGCCCATACACAGGAGGATCGTTGCTGCGCTTAAAAACATGGCCGACGCGGTTCGGCGATGAGGTAAGGTTGCCCACATGCTGTTAATCCCCTGTTGAATGACGGTTGCTGGCTCTGGTTGTACCGCGACAATCTTACATCATGTCAAACGCCTGTCAGTGCCCGTTAATACGCATTTTTTCATGCGCGAGTAGGGCCGCCCTGTGTGACGGGCTGATAACACGACAAGGCGGCTCTGTCATTTTCCGGAGAGGGCAGGACAGGCATGGCCTGCGGGGTTTTTTGCCGCCAAAACATGCTATTCTTTCAGGCCCTTCTTTGGGGTTAGTCATCGAATTATCTAAAGCACAATCAGGGGGATAACTGGTTCCATGCGCACATCTATTCGTTTGTTTTTTCTGTCGTTTCTCGTTTTGGCGGGTTTCACCGCCCAGGCACAGTCCATGCGCTGGTCTGATCCGGCCACTTGGCCCAACAGCCAGGTCCCGGTAGCCGGTGACAAGGTGACCATTGCCAGTGACCAGGAGGTCTTGCTGGATGTCAGCCCGCCGGCGCTGAGCGGTCTGACCATCAACGGCAAGCTCGTGTTTGCCGATGAGGCCGACCTGGCCCTGACCACCGAGTGGATCATGGTGTTCGGCGAGCTGCAGATCGGCACCGAAGCCAACCCTTTCCAGCACAAGGCCACTATTACGCTCACGGATAATGTGGAAGGCGAGCAGCTGATGGGCATGGGCGACCGCGGCATCATGCTCTCCGGCGGCACCCTGAACCTACACGGCAACCGCACCCACACCTGGACCAAGCTGGCCAGCACCGCGGAAGCCGGTGCCACCACTATCAATGTCCTGGACGCCAGCCAGTGGCAGGCCGGTGACGAAATCGTGCTCGCCTCTACCGATTACGATCCACGCCAGGCCGAGCGTCGCACTCTTGCTTCAGTAAATGGCAACACCATCACCCTGACCGAGCCGCTGGAATACATGCACTTTGGCAAGATCACCTATGGCGTGGACGAACGCGGCGAAGTCGGTTTGCTGACCCGCAACATCAAGATCCAGGCGTCCGAGGATGCCGCTGAATCGCACTTCGGTGGCCACATCATGGCCATGGTCACCAGCAAGATGTATGTCGAAGGCGTTGAGCTGAACCGCATGGGCCAGCACCTGGAACTGGCGCGCTACCCGATCCACTGGCACCTGGTGGGTGACGGCGGCAAAGGGCAGTACATCAGGAACGCGGCTATCCACGACACCTTCAATCGTTGCGTGACCGTACACGGTACCAATGACCTGCGTATCGAGAACAACGTCACCTATAACACCGTCGGCCACTGCTTCTTCATGGAAGACGGCATCGAGCACGGCAACGAGTACGTCAACAACCTGGCCATCCAGGTGAAGTGCCACCCAAGCAACCCCTGCCAGCCCACCAATCTGGCTGCTACAGGCGAATACACTGAAGAGCGTCAGGCCATCGGACCGAGAGGGCAGAATTCGCCGGATGTGCTGCTGCCGTCGGACAACACGGTGGCCGCTTTCTGGATCACCAATCCGGATAACAGTTATATCGGCAATGTGGCGGCAGGCACCGATGCCAACGGTTTCTGGCTGTCGCTGCCGGAGCATCCCAACGGCGCTTTCCTGGATTCAGATGACAGCATGAATACCTGGCCGCGGCGTACCCCGTTCCGTGAATTTCGTGGCAACGTGGCTCACTCCAATTACGACGGCTTCATGTTCGACCGCAACATCAACGTCGACAACACCTTTGGTGTCACCGGCCCGTCACATACCGGGCATGCCGATCCGGCTGATCCTGAAAGCGAGGCGCTGGTCACCGTGTTTGAAGACCTGACCACCTACAAGAACCGCAATGGCGGTATCTGGGGCCGTGGCAGTCTGCATCTGTTCCGAAACGTGACCTTCGCCGACAACGCCATGGGTTTCACCCATGCTGCCGGCGGAGGACCGCACGAGTATTCCTCACGCGTCATCGACTCGCTGTTCGTGGGCGAAACCGAGAATGTCGGCAATCCGTCTACACCGGAAGAAAAGGCCTACGGCCGTACCTTTCCCAAGCCGACCATGCCGGACTTTCCGATTCGCGGCTATGAGTACTACGACTACCGGCATGACGTCATGGACACCACATTCCGTAACTATGAGGACAATGCCACCCGCAAGACGGGCGCGATTTCTCACCTGCTGTACACCAGCTTCGGTGCCAGCTCCAACAATGCGGTCGAGGGTCTGACCTTCGAGAACGCCAAGCCAGTGTATTACCCGCCGTTGGAGCGCAAATGGGGCAATGATGTGAATACCGGCTCCCTGGCCTACAAGACCGCCGTCTTCAGGGACCTGGATGGTTCGCTGGGCCTGGGCAAACCGTCCTTCGTGGTCATCCATGACGGCGTGAATAACAGTATTGCCGTTGACGATAGTTCCTGTGAGATCAACCCTGACTGGAACGCGGCCTTGTGCACGGGCGATGTCGGACGTATGAGCTTTGTGAACGGTCGTGGCCTGGCCTTTGGCCGCATCAGCGCCGGCATGGGCAACAACAGGGACCTGCCACCGGTGATCCTTAGCCGCGCGGGTGTAGAAGAAGAAATCAGCATCCAGGTGGGTACCAATATTCTGGCCAACACGGAGTTCAAGGTCACCACCGAACGCGAGGACATGGAGCTGCATGCCATTGAATTGGACAAAGGTTCTTGGGTAATGCTGGAGATTCCGGGGTTCAAGCAGGCCGATGCGGGTATGGAAGTGGCAAGCCTGGATGCGCTGCGCAAAGCGGATGACACGGCGTACTACCAGGCCGGCGATGCGCTGTGGGTGAAACTGGTGTCACCGGGTGACAGCGGCATTGGCGGGCACAGCGGTGGTGTCATGGTGAATGTCAGCCGATGACGCCAGGGATTAAAAGGGGCAGGGTAATTTGACTGCCCCTTGGTCTGTTTGACAGCTATGCAAGTGAACTGAAAACCCGATAGGGCAAATATCAATGAAAAGAAAACATACACTTAAATCGATCACGACCTGTTCAATCGCCCTGGTTGGCATGGCCTTTGTGGCCGATGCTTCAGCGGCATGCACCCGTGACTCGCTTGAAGCGTTGACTGAAAACTATGTCGAAGCCCAGACGACCGGCAATGCGACCTTGCTGCCCATGGCCGAGGGCGCCTATTACGGCGAAAACGATCTGCCGCGGAATATCACGGAAGGGATGTTGTCCCAGGCCATCACGCCTGACTTTACCCGCAGCATTGTCGATACCACCCTGTGCGCCACCTTCACCGAGTTTGTTGCTGCCAGCCACGATCACCCGTATGTCATCCACACACGCATGGAAGTGAATGATGACAACGCGGTGAGCATCATGGAGTCCGTGGTCACCGATGAAGGGGACTGGGTGTTTGGCGCAGATGCTTTTCTGGGCTACACGCAGGCAGAAGACTGGGGGGTGATCCCCGAAGACCAGCGCGACATGCGCGGCGTGCTTAAGGCAGCGGCCGAGGCCTATATCAACAACTGGGGCGATCCCTATCTGCCGGTGCCGCACGGTACGCCCTGTACCCGATTGGAAGGCCGCATTTACACCGGGGCCAAGGACCCTGAGGGCCAGACCTGCACCATGGGCGCGTTCCCGCAACCGATCAGCACCGGCAATCGCCGCTTCGTGATTGATGAAACCCTGGGCGCGGTCAGTATTTTTCACAGCTTTTCCTGGCTTGATGCCGGGCTTGGCCCTTATCACCCCGGCACACCGGCCAGCCAGGTTTTCAGGGTTGAAGACGGGATGAACCGTTATATTCACGAGGTGACGGTGTGCACAACGCCCGGCTGCGGAAGAGGCAGACCGCCTGGACCCTGAGCCAACCATTGAGGACAGTAAACCTGATGGGCCTGACATCGCATCTGTGCGGCAACTGCGGTTAATCAGGTCCACGGTTCCCTGATCGAAAGACAAAAAAAGGGCTGCCAGCCATTGCTGACAGCCCTCTCTTATGAAGGTGGTATGACTGGTGGTTGCCTAGAATGCCATTCTGGCGCGAATACCCCAGACTTCTGGATCACCATAAAGCACTGAAGCACCGGAAGTTCCTTCAATGAAAACTTCATTGGTCACGTTGGTGCCATGCAGCTGAACTTACCAGTCTTCATTCCTGTAAGTTAACGTGAGATTCATGATATCCCTTTCTTTAGCGGCGAAATAGGCATCACCCGGCTGCTGGATGATCGAGGTATTCGCCATATCAGACTGGTTAAAGCTCACTGCTGGCGTTATTGACGCGCCATTGCTTAACCCAAAGTTGTAGTCTGCACGCAGGGTCCAGGTCCACTCCGGTGAGAAGAGCCCGTTGGCACTATTGAGAGTGGTGGGGAATGATTGGCAGGGCGGCCGCTGTCCCTGAGTACCTGTTGGCGGGCTTGCCGGTTTATTGCCTGATTGCTTCGAGC
>JBMTQX010000053.1:0-20374 GCA_049446715.1 Pseudohongiellaceae bacterium | reverse complement strand
ACCCTCCGTATTACCGCGGCTGCTGGCACGGAGTTAGCCGGTGCTTATTCTGCAGGTAACGTCAATCCTCAAAGGTATTAGCTTTGAAGCCTTCCTCCCTGCTTAAAGTGCTTTACAACCCGAAGGCCTTCTTCACACACGCGGCATGGCTGGATCAGGCTTTCGCCCATTGTCCAATATTCCCCACTGCTGCCTCCCGTAGGAGTCTGGGCCGTGTCTCAGTCCCAGTGTGGCTGATCGTCCTCTCAGACCAGCTATGGATCGTCGCCTTGGTAGGCCTTTACCCCACCAACAAGCTAATCCAACGCAGGCTCCTCTGATAGCGTGAGGTCCGAAGATCCCCCACTTTCACCCTTAGGTCGTATGCGGTATTAATTCGAGTTTCCCCGAGCTATCCCCCACTACCAGGTAGATTCCTACGCGTTACTCACCCGTCCGCCACTCGTCAGCCAGAGCAAGCTCTGCTGTTACCGTTCGACTTGCATGTGTTAGGCCTGCCGCCAGCGTTCAATCTGAGCCATGATCAAACTCTTCAGTTTAAGATTTTTAAAGCACAGAATCCGACAACTTACTTCCAGACGCCGCACTTAAAACTTATGGCTCAACGCTTAAAACTACTGCTACTTAGAACTGCCGTGTGTATGCAGTTCCAAGGGTTTGAATTAACGCAGTTGCTTACTCGTTGAGTTGTATTTTCTGATACAAAATCAACCAGCAAACACCCACATCTATTACTTGATTAAGTTGTTAAAGAGCTTCCCCGGAAACAGGGAGTGCGCATTATACTGATTGCGCTAGGACTGACAAGCTTTTTTTAAAAAAATTTAACCTTTTTTAAATCCCCCGAAAACCAGAGTTTCCGCGGGGTTGGGCTCACAAGTCCAGGGCCGCGCATTCTACTGAAAACGTTACCCAATACAAGAGAAATCTCAGAGAAAATTTCAGCTTTTTTCGGTCCCGTGTATTGCTATTGGCGCAGGGCCTGCAAATACCGACAAAAGTAAAAAAGCCACCCATTAGCGATAACCGAGACAGAACAGTTTTTTGCCCCGTTTCAGCAGAAAATACTGGCCATAGAATGCATCATCCCAGGTCAACTCGGCTGCCGGGTCTGTTACTTTCTGACCGTTAACAGTTACAGCACCGTTACCGATAAACTCACGAGCCATCTTGTTGGACTGCGCCAGCCCGCTGATCACCAGTGCCTCGACCAGTGAACCTGATGTTTCCAGCGAGCATGAGGGCATCCCATCCTGCTTCAGCTGGCCAAAATCATCTTCGGTCAACTGACTGATATCCCCGCTGAACAGGGCTTCGGAAATTCGCTGCGCAGCAGTAAGGCCTTCCTCACCATGCACCAGGCGGGTAGCTTCCCGGGCCAGAATGCCCTGGGCTTCGGGACGTCCCTGCGCCGCCTTGTCTGCTTCTTCTATAGCATCTATTTCTGCCACATCCAGAAAGGTGAAATATTTAAGAAACTTGTAAACATCCGCATCCGCCGTATTTATCCAGAACTGGTAGAAGGCATAGGTCGACGTACGGACGGGATCCAGCCAGATTGTGCCTTCCTCTGTCTTACCGAACTTTCCGCCATCAGCCTTGGTGACCAATGGCAGCGTCAGGCCATAAACCTGCTTCTGGTTCATCCGGCGCGTAAGATCGATGCCGGCCGTGATATTACCCCACTGGTCGGAGCCACCTATCTGCAGGGTACAGTCATGCATCTGGTTAAGCATGGCAAAGTCATACGCCTGCAGGATCATGTAACTGAATTCCGTGTAGGAAATCCCTTCCCCTTCCCGATCAATACGCTGTTTCACGCTTTCCTTCTGGATCATGGCATTCACGGAGAAGTGCTTGCCGATATCGCGCAGGAATGTCAGCACATTCTTGTCAGCGGTCCAGTCAAGGTTGTTGACGACCAGTGCCGAATTCTCACCGCAATCAAAATCAATAAAGCGGGACAACTGGTCCTTGATCTTTTCCGTCCACTGCGCCGTGACTTCAAGGGAGTTGAGCTTGCGCTCCTTGGCCTTGAAGCTAGGGTCTCCAATCATGCCTGTGGCGCCGCCGGCCAGAGCTATGGGACGGTGTCCCGCCAGTTGGAAACGTTTCAGTGCCAACAACGGCACCAGTGAACCGATATGGAGGCTGTCAGCAGTCGGATCAAAGCCGCAATAAACTGTCCTGCACCCGGAATCGAGATGCTCATTAAGTTCATCCTGGGCAGAGGCCTGCATAAGCAGGCCACGGGCACTGAGGTCATCAATCAAATGCGGCTTTGTCACAGTCTTGTCTTCGCTTTTCCAGAGCGCTTTGCAAGGACCTGGCTTAACGCCCAATTTCAGGCGGTAGCCGTTCCTATCAGCGCAGGGCTTTAAACAGCTGAAAACAGGGATAGCCTTCAGCTGCCAGAATCAAAGAGGCGCAACTTTACTAAAGTGAGACCGAAAAACAAGGCCTAAATCGACCTGCCGCCATACCAGCTGAAATCGCTGTTGTGACAGCCTTCACGGGCCTCACAATGGTCCAGGCTCGATTCTTTGACTGTTTTAAAATCCTGTTATAATCCAGCAAATTACAATTATTAAAGAACAAGATGCTCTAAGAGTGTTATGGATCTTATTGATTCTATAAAAAGCTGTGTCACCAGCCTGCTACCCCGCCGCCACCGCTGCCTGTTGGCGGCACTGACTGCCGTGCTTGTGATTGTGACCCATGAAAGGGACTATGATGACCTCATCCTTATTACTCGGCACACTGAAATCCCAACCTCGACTGCCAGTATCCCCCCGCTACAAACATCCGATACCTCCAATACCCCGACCAAGGCCTCAACAGCCTCACTGGTTCCTGTTGCGCCCTCCGTATCCAGGGCCGCTGTCAAAGCCGCTGCCGCATCGGCACCTGAAGTCGGAAAACTGCTGGCGCTGACGCCGAATTACGTTACCGAAGTTAAAGCCGGCGATAACCTGAGCCTGATCTTCGCCCGTGCCGGGCTTACGGCGCAGGATGTCTACCAAGTCAGCCGCAGCAAACCGGCGTCTCCCTTGCTCAACAATCTCTATCCGGGCTACACCCTGGAGTTCTTTTTGGACAATAACCAGCAGTTGACCAGCCTGACTATCAGCCCTAGCAAGCTGGAAAGTACCGAATTCAGCCGCACCGATGATGGTTCCTATATCACTCGTGTCATTACGCGTGAACCCGAAATCAGGCAAGTATTCCGGGAAGCCACTATCGAGGATTCCCTGTTCCTGGCGGCGCAGCGCGGTGGCATCTCGGCCAGTATCACCATGGAGCTCGCCGGCATCTTTGGCGGCGTCATCGACTTTCTGCTCGACACCCGCAGGGGCGACAGATTCAACCTGCTGTATGAAGAGAAGTATCTGGATGGCGAATACATCGGTAATGGCGCCATTCTTGCTGCCCAGTTCACCAACCAGGGTGAGACCTATACTGCCGTGCGATATGTGAACACATCCGGTGACAGCGATTTCTACAATCCGGATGGTGAGAGCATGCGCAAGGCGTTCCTGCGCAATCCGGTGGATTTCACCCGCATTAGCTCAAGCTTCAGCCTCAGTCGCAAGCACCCAATTCTCAACACCATCCGCGCCCATAAAGGCACTGATTACGCCGCGCCTACCGGCACACCTGTTGTGGCTGCCGGCGACGGCCGGATTACCTGGGCAGCACGCAACGGCTCTTTTGGCAAACTGGTCGTGGTCCAGCATGGTGAGCGCTTCCAGACCAAGTATGCCCACCTCAACGATTATGCCCGGGGCGTCAAAAACGGCGCCCGCGTCAGACAGGGCCAGGTGATCGGGTATGTGGGCGCTACCGGTATCGCCACGGGTCCACACCTGCACTACGAATTCCTGATGGACGGTGTCCATCGCAACTCCCGTACTATTCATGAGCAGCTGCCCAAGGCCGAGTCGGTCCCCGCAAAAGAACTGCCTCGATTTCATGATCATAGCCAGGCACTCCTGGCGCGCCTGGAAGCCAACACCAGCGACACCCGCAACATCGCGCTCAATACTGTTGATTCACAACAGTAACCAATGGCCTCCTCCCTCTACATTGGCTTGATCTCCGGCACCAGCATGGATGCCATTGATTGCGCGTTGGTAGAACTGGAAGGCAGACAGCCCAGGCAGATTGATTTCATCACCCAGGAAATTTCTGAAGAGCTGCGACAGAAGCTTTTAAACCTGTGTGAAGATCATCCAGGACAGATCCCCCTGCTTGGCGAAACTGATGTGGAATTCGCCAGAATTCTGGCACTGGCCGTTGACCATATGCTCGAAAAGCATGGCCTGAAAGCGACAGAGATTGCCGCCATTGGCAGCCATGGCCAGACCATACGTCACCAGCCGGATGGCAATGCGCCATTTACTCTGCAAATCGGGGATCCCAATACTCTGGCTGAACTGACCGGTATTACCACTGTTGCCGATTTCCGGCGCCGGGATATGGCAGCCGGGGGACAGGGCGCGCCGATAGTGCCGGCTTTTCACCGGGAGATTTTTGCCAGTGCGGAAAGCAATCGGGTCGTGCTGAATATCGGTGGCATGTCCAATATCACCGTGCTGAAGAAAAGTGGTGAAATTACCGGCTATGACACCGGGCCCGGTAATGTCCTCATGGACATCTGGGTCGGCAAGCATCAGGGCCATTTCTATGACCGTGATGGTGCCTGGGCAAAATCAGGCACGGTTTACCAGCCCCTGCTGGAGAACATGCTCAAAGAGCCCTACTTCCTCAGGCCAGCCCCCAAGAGCACTGGTCGTGAATTATTCAACCTACCCTGGCTGCAACAACACCTTGCCAACACAGATACCACGATCAACCCTGCTGACATCCAGGCCACCCTGCTGGCACTCACCGTGCAATCCATTGGCACGGCAATCCGCAAGGAACTGGATAAGGGCGAAGTCATTGTCTGTGGAGGGGGAGCCAACAATGCCTACCTGATGGCATCCCTGGCTGATGTCCTGCCGACATTCAAGGTCATGCGCAGCTCGGCACTGGGCGTGCTTGAAGACAGTGTGGAGGCCGTTGCCTTTGCCTGGCTGGCCCGACAGGCCCTGCATCAGACACCCGTGAACTTCACGGCCATCACAGGATCATCACACCCGGTTATTGCCGGCGGGGTCTATTATGCCGGCAAGCATAAGCGCTGATATCAGGACGAAGTGCGAGATCAGGGACCGGGTATTCAGACCGGCGATCGATCCACCCTTGGGCTTGTCGAAACGATTTGCTTAGATAGAGAGGTCGTTTAGAAAAAAACCTGTCCCTTGGAATGCCGCTTGAGCGGCATTGCGCCTGCGGCGCCTTCGTCCGGATTTAGATAAATCTTAAATGGAAAAAGACATGCCGCAACCGCATGTGGTTGTGGCGAGGGGGTTTTCGACGATAAAACGGGAACCTTCAAGTCCCTCCGTGTAATCCACTCTAGAGCCCACAAGATACTGGTAGCTTAGCGGATCAACCAGTAACTGCGCACCATTGTGCTCAATCACGGTGTCGTCTTCGTTAACGGCTTCATCAAACGAAAAACCGTACTGGAATCCCGAGCAGCCACCGCCAGTGACAAACACCCGCAACTTAAGGCCTGGATTGCCTTCTTCAGTGATCAGTGTCTGCACTTTTTTCGCGGCATTGTCAGTCAGCGATATGGCTACCGCTTCAACCGTGCCAACGACGGTGTCATTGACGTTTTCTGCTGCTGTCATGGGATCTTCCGAACGGGAATTTGGATCATAAATTATCTAAAACCTGAGCAATTTAGTCAAGTATTAGCCTTGCCAGCCCGGCGCAAACCGTTAGCCCTCAGGAGCTGCCTGCTGCTTTTTCGACGTTTTCTGCAGAACTCTCTGCGCCTAGTACCCCGGTTTTTTCCATCCCGAGCTGGCGTGGTTTCATGTCTGCCGAGGAGCGGTGACACAGGCTGCCGTTAACCTCGGAACCCATCACCATTTCAATCAAGTGGTAATAGACATTACCAACCACCCTGGCTTTTGCTGCCAGTTCCAGATGCTGGGTGGAATGCACATCCCCCTCAACTAGGCCATTGATGATGACCGAGGGTACCTTGATTTCACCCTGGACCAGCCCGCTTTCACGAATGCGTAATTCGGCGGATGAGTCGTCATCGGCATAGATATTGCCGCGGATTTTGCCTTCCACTTCAAGCACACCACTGAAGTGAAGGTCGCCGGTTATCTCGGTGGCCTTCGATATCAATGTGGTAATGTTTTCAGTACTGAATTTCTTTTTCACTCTTTCTCCCTGATGTTCCGCGCATGCATCAATTTTTGTTAACCAGGGTCAACTGCAGTTACTCGACCACCCAGGCGAAGCTCTTCTGGACCGTTTTCTCATCGTTGCCTTCATCGACAGCCACGATCTGTATTCCCACTGGCTCAAATCCTGCCGGCAACTCCATGACACCCTCGATATTCTGGAAATAGCGGAACTGCAGCTTGATGTCGATCTGGTCAACATCAGCGGCCAGGGTGCGCAGCGGCAGGGATATTTCCTGACGGTTCTGGTTACCCAGGACATTAACATTGGCGTAACCACTGATGATGTTGTCGTTATTGCCCAGTTGCCTCAGTTCCAGGCGGTACCGGATACGGCCGGGATCATCGGTACTTTCCAGGTCGAGCTGCCCAATCATGAGACCGGTTTCATTATTCTCGGGCGACATGATCTGCTTGTAGAAAAGCACATCTTCCTGCAACTGCGCGATGGTTTCACGCAGGTTGATGATCGTGCCCTGAACTTCATCCAGCGCCTGCCGGTCTAGGGCGCCGGCCTGTTCACTGTTGATGAGATCCTGCTCAAGGTCAGCGATCTGCCGGCTCATATCATCGACCTGCAGCTGCAGCCGGTCACGCTCGGTCATGGCATCACCGTTTACAAACACACCCGACTTGTAACCGTAGAGATAAAAACCACCTCCTGTCGCACCAAGCAGCAGCACAATGCCGAGACGGATAAATGCTTTGCGCCACGGATTGTAGGGAACAACAATCATCCTGAGTTGTTTACTGCCCTTGACTGTCGGAGTTCTGCTCAACAGCGTTTACCTGTCTGGAAGTTAGGCAGGACAGTTCCTGTACAAGATGTCCATGACATGCCTGGGTGAGTGCCTGCCCGGTAATCAATGTGCCGGGTCGGAAACGAAGTGGCTTGCGTTATGGCCCTGAAAATCAGGGCAAGGCAGCCACGATATCCAGTCCGGCGGTTTCTTCAAACCCGAACATTATATTCATGTTTTGCACGGCCTGTCCTGCGGCGCCCTTGACAAGATTGTCCTCTGCGGCGAGCACAACCACGGTGTCGCCACCCTGCGGCCGGCACACGGCCAGGTGCAGATTATTGGTACCACGCACGCTGCGGGTATCAGGACTCATGCCGGCTGCCAGGACATCCACGAAGGGCTCGTCAGCGTAGAAAGACTCATACAGCGCCTGCAGGTCAACACTGGTGTCCAGCAGCGTGGCATAGAGACTGCCCTGAATACCCCGGATCATCGGTGTCAGATGGGGCATGAATGTGAGCCCTACCGGCTGGTCGGAAGCCGTGTTCAGGCCCTGACAGATTTCCGGCAGGTGACGGTGACCATCCAGCTTGTAGGCTTTCATGCTTTCGCTGGCTTCACACAGCAGGGTTCCGATGGCAGCGGTGCGCCCGGCACCACTGACACCCGACTTGCAATCGGCGATCAGGCGCTTGCTATCCACCAGACCGTTTTTGACCAGTGGCAGAAAGCCCAGCTGAACAGCGGTGGGATAACAGCCCGGATTGGCGACCAGACGTGCACCCTTGACCTGTGCCCGGTTCATTTCCGGCAGGCCATATACCGCTTCTGCCAGCAATTCGGGACATGCGTGTGTCATGCCGTACCACTGTGACCAGACCGCCGCATCCTTCAGGCGAAAATCGGCAGACAGGTCGACCACCTTGACGCCGGCTTCGAGCAGTTCGGGCGCCATGGTCATGGCGGTGCCGTTGGGCGTGGCAAAAAACACGATATCGCAGGCAGACAGGGTATCCGCTGCTGGCTCCACGAACGCCAGGTCAAGGTTGCCGCGCAGATTGGTGAACAAGTCTGCGACCGGTTTGCCGGCCTCCCCTCGGGATGTGACGGCAGCCAGGCTGACCTGCGGATGCTTGACCAGCAACCGCAGCAATTCCTGTCCGGTGTAACCTGTTGCTCCGACAATGCCTGCTTTGATCAAGGCGCTGCTCCTGGGTTCTGGGAATGTCGACCTTGGACATTCCGGGATGAATTCAGACTTTCAGCCCCGTTTCCGGGGGCGCGTATGATAGTAGCCCCCCGGGAAAAGATAAAGGGGCGGCGTTTTAGCCGCGTGACTGAGATGTTATCATTCCGAGGTTTTCACGTTCCGTTTACCACCTGGCTCTAGCGATTCAGCCAACAACATCTTCAACCTTACAATGGCAGCAGGAATACCTTAAACCATGCTCTGGTTCAAAGCCTTACATATCATTTCGGTCATCTGCTGGTTCGCGGCGCTGTTCTACCTGCCGCGCCTGTTTGTCTACCACGCCAACTGTGAAGATGAGCCAGGCAGGGAACGTTTTAAAATCATGGAACGCAAACTGTACCGCGGCATCATGACACCGTCAGCGTTACTCACCGTGGTCTTTGGCGTCATTGTCATTGGCTATAATCCCGCCTATTACATGAGCTCAGGCTGGATGCACGCCAAACTTTTCCTCGTGGCCCTGCTGCTGGTTTTCCATTACCTGTGCTGGCAGCACCTGAAAAATTTCCGGGACGACAGGAATACCAAGGGCCACATCTACTTTCGCTGGTTTAACGAAGTGCCAACCGTGATTCTCATCCTGGTGGTCATCCTCGTTGTCGTCAAACCCTTTTGATTCTCAATTTATACAAGGTTATTTATGTCCACTGAACTGGATCACGCCAAATCCGCCACCCTGTTTAAGTCTGCCCGGCAGTATATTCCCGGCGGCGTCAATTCCCCGGTCCGTGCTTTCAAGGGCGTGGGCGGCAGCCCGGTGTTTTTCCGGGGTGGTGAAGGCGCCTGGCTAATTGATGAAGACGGCAACCGCTACGTGGATTACATAGGTTCCTGGGGGCCACTGATTCTGGGCCATCGCCATCCAGCCGTGATTGCCGCCCTGCAGGAACAACTCGAGAAGGGGGTCACCTTTGGCGCACCGACCGCGAAGGAAGTGGAAATCGCGGAATTGATTACCCAGCTGGTGCCTTCCATCGATTCTGTACGTCTGGTCAATTCTGGTACCGAAGCCACCATGAGCGCCATCCGCCTGGCCCGTGGATTTACCGGCCGCAGCAAGATTCTCAAGTTTGAGGGCTGTTACCACGGCCACGTTGATTCTCTGCTGGTGAAGGCCGGCTCCGGTGCCCTGACGTTCGGTTCGCCGGATTCACTGGGCGTACCCGAGTCCACGTCATCCGAAACCTATGTCCTGCCCTACAACGATCTCGACAGTGTGTCGCAGCTGATGGCCCAATCCGGCAGCGAGATAGCTTGCATCATCATAGAGCCGGTGGCCGGCAACATGAATTGTGTGCCTCCGCTCGCAGGCTATCTGGAAGGACTGCGCGCCTTGTGTGATGAGCACGGGGTTGTCCTGATCTTTGACGAAGTCATGACCGGCTTTCGGACCGCACTGGGTGGCGCCCAGGCCGTTTACAGCATCAAGCCGGACCTGACCACACTGGGTAAAGTGATTGGCGGTGGCCTGCCTGTGGGCGCCTTTGGCGGCCGCCAGGACATCATGGACATGCTGGCTCCATCCGGGCCGGTTTACCAGGCAGGCACCCTGTCCGGTAATCCACTGGCTGTCACCGCCGGCCTGACTACGCTGAAAGAAATCAGTAAGCCGGGCTTTTTTGACGACCTGACCGTAAAGACAGCATTTCTGCTCAAGGGACTGCAGGAACGGGCAGATGCTGCAGGTATCGGCTTCACGACTAACCAAGTTGGCGCCATGTTTGGCTGTTTCTTCAGTGACGAGCAAAAGATTTCCACGTTCGACCAGGTTATGGCCTGCAATGTTGAGCGCTTCAAGACCTACTTCCATCTTATGCTCGAAAGTGGTGTCTACCTGGCGCCATCGGCATTTGAAGCCGGCTTTGTCTCGGCTGCCCACGGCGATGAAGAACTGCTGCTGACGCTGGACGCTGCTGAGAAAGCCTTTGCCGCGCTGTAAAACCGGCAAGCGGAATATTGATAAACAACACGATTAACAAACCATAACAACAACGAGAAAGGGGACACTATGAAGAAGTATCACGTCTACGGCATAGGTGCGGCGCTGGTCGACCAGGAGTTCGAGGTCGAGGACAGTTTTTTCGAGCATGAAAGCATCCAGAAGGGCATCATGACCCTGGTGGATGGCGAATCCCAGGCCACCCTGGAACAGCGCCTGCTGGACAGATTCGGACTGAAAACCCGCTCCGGTGGCGGTTCTGTAGCCAATTCCATTTATGCCATTTCGCAGTTCGGCGGCAATACGTTTTTCTCCTGCAAGGTCGCCGATGACGAAGCCGGTGGTTTTTATGTCGAACAACTCGGTGACCACAACATCCATACCAACCTGGATAACCACAACCGCGATAACGGAGTCACCGGCAAGTGCCTGGTCATGGTCAGCCCGGACACCGAGCGCACCATGCTGAGCTTCCTGGGTATATCTGAAACGCTTTCCAAGAAGGAAATTGACGAAGATGCCCTGAAAGATTCCGCATACCTGTTCCTCGAAGGCTACCAGGTGACATCAGACACCGGTCGTGCAGCCTCCATTTATGCCCGTGAAATCGCCGAGCAAAACGGGGTCAAAACCGCACTGACGCTGTCTGACCCAGCCATGGTGCAGTTCTTCCGTGGCGGACTGCAGGAAATGATTGGCAACGGCGTAGACCTTATTTTTGCCAATGACGTCGAAGCCAAGGAATGGACCGGCAAGGAAACTGTTGAAGAGGCCATTGAAGGCCTAAAGAGCATTGCCAGGCAGATCGTGGTTACCTGCGGCTCCGAAGGCGCCCTGCTCTTTGACGGCGAGAAGAACATCCGGATTGCGCCCCATCAGGTCAAGGCCGTGGACAGCAACGGTGCCGGTGACATGTTCTCCGGAGCGTTCCTGTATGCCGTGTCTGCCGGCCATGATTTCGAAACTGCCGGCAAGCTGGCCAGCCTGGCAGCGGCTACCACCGTCAGCACCTTCGGCCCACGCCTGCCCTACGAGAAGCATCAGGAAATTAAGAGCCAGGTGCTCTGATATTTCCGGCCTGGCTTCAAGCCAGGCATAAAAAAAGCCGGTGCGTGATTCACGACACCGGCTTTTTTATGCTTTCCAGGAAAGCATCACTGCGACTTATTCCATAGAGGCTTTGTCTTGGTCAGTGACGTCTTTCATGCTCAGGCTGATCTTGCCACGGTCATCGATCTTGAGAACCTTCACGACCACTTCCTGTTTTTCCTTTAGGAAGTCAGTGACATTTTCCACGCGCTCCTGCGCGATCTGGGAAATATGCACAAGACCATCCTTGCCAGGCAGGATAGTGACGAAAGCACCGAAATCAACGATCTTGGAAACAATACCCTTGTAGAGCTTGCCAATCTCGGCTTCGGCTGTGATCTCTTCGATCTTAGCCACCGCCGCGTCGCGTGAGGTGGCGTCTTCACCGTAGATACGGACGTTGCCGTCATCATCGATATCGATGGAAGCACCAGTCTCTTCGGTGATGGAACGGATCACAGCGCCGCCTTTACCGATCACGTCACGGATCTTGTCCGGATGGATCTTGATGTTGGCCATGCTCGGGGCATACTGGGAAATTTCACCCGGTGCAGAAATCACCTTGTTCATTTCACCCAAGATATGCATGCGAGCCTCATAGGCCTGGTCCAGAGCAGTTTCCATGATTTCTTCAGTGATACCCTGGATCTTGATGTCCATCTGCAGGGCGGTCACGCCATTGGCGGAACCCGCCACTTTGAAGTCCATGTCACCCAGGTGGTCTTCGTCACCTAGGATGTCGGTCAGCACAGCAACACCGTTGTCTTCCTTGATCAGACCCATGGCGATACCGGCAACCGGCGCCTTGACGGGTACACCGGCATCCATCAGGGCCAGCGAGGTACCACAAACAGAAGCCATGGAACTGGAACCGTTGGATTCAGTGATCTCGGACACAACACGAATAGCATACGGAAACTCGTCTTCACTCGGCAGGACAGCAGCCACACCACGACGTGCCAGGCGACCATGACCGATTTCGCGACGTTTCGGGCCGCTCATGAAACCGGTTTCACCGACGCTGAACGGCGGGAAGTTGTAATGCAGCATGAAGTGATCCTTGCGGGTGCCGCCAAGATCTTCAATGATCTGGGCATCACGCAGGGCGCCAAGCGTTGCCACTACAAGCGCCTGAGTTTCACCACGAGTGAAGAGCGCAGAACCATGGGTCTTGTTCAGCACACCGGTTTCCACTTCGATCGGGCGTACGGTCCTGGTGTCACGACCATCAATACGCGGCTGACCGGCAATGATGTTCTGGCGCACAATGGTTTTCTCCAGCTTGGAGAATATACCACTGACTTCCTTATCCGTGACCGGCGGCTCAACACCTTCGTTTGCAAACTGGCCGACAGCCTGGTCACGCAGTTCAGCCAGTTTGTCCTGGCGCTGCATCTTGTCGGAAATCTGGTAGGCAGCCTTGATACCTTCGCCAAAGCTGGCAGTAATGGCATCAGTCAGGACTACGTTGGTCGCCGGCGGCGTCCATTCCCAGGCCGGTTTGCCAGCCTGGGCTGCAAAGTCGTTGATCGCCTGGATGACAACCTGCATTTCCTGGTGGGCAAAAAGTACCGCACCCAGCATCAGGTCTTCGCTGAGCTCCTTGGCTTCGGATTCCACCA
Organism: Pseudohongiellaceae bacterium; assembly: GCA_049446715.1. Classification (GTDB taxonomy): domain Bacteria; phylum Pseudomonadota; class Gammaproteobacteria; order Pseudomonadales; family Pseudohongiellaceae; genus Eutrophocola. The sequence continues at coordinate 7,415 of JBMTQX010000053.1, read as the reverse complement.
TCAGGACAGCAGATTCCGTACCGGCAACAACCATGTCGAGGTCTGAAGATGCCAGTACGTCATTAGTCGGGTTCAGCAGGTAACCGTCATTGCTGTTGTAACCAACACGGCCAGCACCCAGCGGGCCGGCAAACGGAATGCCGGAAATGGCCAGGGCAGCAGAGGCCCCGATCATGCCGGCAATATCAGGATCCACATTCTTGTCTGAAGAAACGACAGTAATGATCACCTGTACTTCGTTCATGAAACCTTTCGGAAACAGCGGACGAATCGGCCTGTCGATCAGGCGGGATGTCAGGGTTTCCTTTTCGGTGGGACGACCTTCACGCTTGAAAAATCCACCGGGGATTTTGCCGGCAGCGTAAGTCTTTTCCTGATAGTTAACGGTGAGGGGGAAGAAGTCAGCATCGGGGTTGGCGTTCTTTCTTCCTACGACGGTGGCAAGCACAACAGTGTTGCCGATAGTGACTAACACAGCTCCGGTAGCCTGGCGGGCAACCTTGCCTGTTTCCAGGATTACCGTGTCATTGCCATATTGGAACTCTTTCCTTATCGGATTAAACATATTTTCTTCTCTTTACTTTCTCTTGAACGGTCATTTCCTGGCCAGCCCCATGCCGGCCAGGAAAAAGATTTACTACCTGTATTAGCGACGCAGACCGAGACGCTTGATCAGATCAGCGTAACGATTGACATCCTTTCTTTTCAGGTAATCGAGCAGCTTGCGACGGGTATTCACCATGCGGATCAGACCGCGACGGGAATGGTGGTCCTGATTGTGCTCTTTGAAATGGTCTTGCAGCTGGTTGATGTTGGTGGTGAGCAGGGCGACCTGTACTTCGGGGGAACCAGTGTCGCCTTCGGACAGGGCGTACTCGGCAACGATCTCAGCTTTCTGTTCGGCAGTTAAAGCCATCAGATTTTCTCCTGTGAATATGCGTTAAATAATGAACTTCCGTTTCAATCAGCGTAACCATGCATATTTATAGTTACCTGACTTGCTTCCTGCTGTCCTCACCGGTTACCAGAAGGTCCGGCTGGCGAGGGCTGCGTACCATACCACACATCCTGGCCTGGATACAGCTTTTCTGGCTGCCTGGAATCAGTCCAAGCGTGTGAATTTCAAGGGATTTTCAGCAATCGCACCGGTGAAACACGGCCATCGTCGAGAATCTTGCCGATGCCAAAAAATGCATCGCCATCGTAGAGCCTGACCTGTCCGCTGGTCGGCAGGTTGCTGACGATCACGGCCTGCCCCTGGCGCATGAAATCGGCGGTAGCGGTAGGCATAACCACTTTCTCCAGGTGGGTGATGGCCAGATCAGCTGGCTGCAGGTTACGATCAAGGTATGCCGGACCATGGGCTTCGGCTTCATGCTCCAGTTGCGCAAAAGTTACCGATTGCGCCAGGGTAAACGGTCCCGAAGCCAGCCGTCGCAACGCTGTTACATGACCACCCGTACCCAGGGCATCGCCGAGATCATCGGCAATCGTGCGGATATAGGTGCCCTTGGAGCAGCGGATATCCAGATCAATCTCATTGCCGCGAAAATCCAGCAGGTCGAGCTGGTAGACCGTCACCTCGCGCACCTTGCGCTCGACTTCCTGGCCTTTTCTGGCGAGTTTGTAGAGAGGGACACCCTGGTGTTTCAGGGCGGAGTACATGGAGGGTATCTGGCGGATATCACCGCGAAAGGCATCGAGATGAGACTCGACATCCTCACGGCTCACCGGTTTGTCACTGGTGCTGATGGTCTCCGACTGCGAATCGCCGCTGGCGGTTTTGATGCCGAGCCGGATGGTGGTCTGATAACGCTTGTCGGCATCGAGCAGGAACTGAGACACCTTAGTGGCTTCACCAAAGCAGAGTGGCAGGACGCCGGTGGCGAGTGGATCGAGACTGCCGGTATGCCCGGCCTTGGCCGCATCGAAAAGCCGTTTCGCCCGCTGCAGGCTGCGGTTGGAGGATTCACCCGCGGGCTTGTCCAGTACGATGATGCCGCTGACCGGCCTGCCCCTGTTTTTTCTTGCCAAGACTTAGGTCCGTTGCAGTTAGGAATGATCGTCAGATGAAACGATCAGTTATCAGGACTCTTCGTCATCATCAAGCTGATGATCACGCTTGTCGCGGGCCAGCGCCTCATCAATCAGGCTGGTGAGATGCTGTCCCTTGACCAGGGTATCGTCGTAGTGAAACTTCAGCCGGGGCGTGGTACGCAGACTGATAGTCTTCGACAGCAGGGTACGCAGAAATCCGGCCGCCTTGTTCAGGGCTTCCAGGCCCTCCTCAACTTCTTCGGCTGACGATTTCCCGAGAAACGTGACATAGACACTGGCGTAGCTGAGATCCTTGCTGACGCTCACGCCAGTGACCGAAGCCATGCCGACACGAGGGTCGCGTACTTCATTCTGGATCAGCAGGGCGATCTCCTTTTTCAGGAGATCGGCTACCTTGTCCACACGATTAGAGACTCTGGCCATGGTTTTTGTCGCAGGCGCTGTGCCCGATTACTCGAGAGTTCTCGCCACTTCCTTGCGCTCGTACACTTCGATCTTGTCGCCGACGCGCACGTCGGTGTAATTCTTCACACCGATACCACACTCCATGCCATTCCTGACTTCTTGGGCTTCGTCCTTGAACCTGCGCAGCGATTCCAACTCACCTTCGTAGATCACAACGTTATCGCGTAGAACACGAATCGGTTTGCTCCGGTAAACGGTGCCTTCGATCACCATGCTGCCGGCAATGGAGCCGAACTTGGGTGACATGAAGATATCGCGCACTTCCGCCACACCCAGGATCTCTTCCTGCAGTTCCGGCGCCAGCATGCCGCTCATGACCGCTTTGACGTCATCGATCAGGTCGTAAATGACGCTGTAGTAACGCAGTTCAAGACCTTCGTTCTCAACCAGGGTCCTGGCTGCCTTGTCGGCACGCACATTAAAACCAATGATGGTGGCCTTGGAGGTGTTGGCCAGCTGGACGTCAGTCTCGGAAATACCACCGACACCGGACGAAATGATGGCGACGGAAACTTCCTCGTTGCCCAGGTTCATCAGGGCCGAGGTAATGGCTTCCAGGGAACCGCGCACGTCGGTCTTGAGCACGACATTGAGCACCTGTTTGTCCTCACTGCCCATGGTGGCGAACATGCTTTCCATCTTCGCCGCCTGCTGCTTGGCCACCTGGGTTTCGCGGAACTTGTTGAGCCTGAATTCCGCCACTTCCTTAGCTTTCTTCTCGTCCTGGACTACCAGGAACTCATCACCGGCATCCGGCGTGCCGTTCAGACCGAGAATCTCCACCGGCATGGACGGGCCGGCGGTTTTCACCTGATTGCCGTTTTCGTCGATCATCGCACGGACCTTGCCATATTCATGGCCGGCCAGAATGATATCGGACATCTTCAGGGTACCGTTCTGGACCAGCACGGTTGCGACCGGACCCCGGCCCTTGTCGAGGCGGGATTCAATTACAACGCCCTTGGCAGGACAGTCCTGGATCGCTTTCAGTTCAAGCAGTTCTGACTGCAGCAGCACCGCATCTAGCAATTCCTTGATGCCCTGGCCGGTGTGGGCAGAAACTTCCAGGAACTGGGTATCACCGCCCCACTCTTCCGGGGTCAGGCCCTTGGCGGCGAGCTCGTTCTTGACGCGATCAGGATCAACGCCCTCCTTGTCCATCTTGTTGATGGCAACCACGATGGGGACGCCCGCTGCCTGGGAATGCTGAACCGCTTCTTCGGTCTGCGGTTTCACACCGTCATCACCAGCCACGACCAGGATCACAATGTCGGTTGCCTTGGCACCGCGGGAACGCATGGCACTGAAGGCCGCATGACCCGGGGTATCCAGGAACGTAATCTTGCCGTGATCGCTATCAACACTGTACGCACCGATGTGTTGGGTGATGCCACCGGCCTCACCTTCGGTGACGGCGGTTTTACGGATATAGTCCAGCAGTGAGGTCTTGCCATGGTCGACATGACCCATGACGGTAACCACTGGTGCACGGGTGACTTCCTCACCATCGTATTTCACCGATTCAGCCAGGCTTTCTTCCAGGGCATCATCAGAAACCGGCTTGGCCTTGTGACCCAGTTCCTCCACCAGCAGCACAGAAGTGTCCTGGTCGAGCATATGGTTCAGGGTGGCCATGACCCCCATACCCATCAGGGTCTTGACCAGTTCGCCGCTCTTGAGCGACATGCGCTGGGCAAGGTCGGACACGGAAATGGCTTCCGGGACTTCGATTTCACGGGAGATGAATTCGGTAGGCTTCTCGAACTTGTGTTCTTTCTGGCCATGGGCCAGCTTGCGACGCCTTCTGCGACGGGCACCTTCACCGAAATCGTCATCATCATCGAGAATGAAATCATCGGTGGAGCGGATCGGCTGGAATTTGCTTTCTTCCTGATCACGACGACGCAGGCCTTTTTTCTTCTCAGGCGCGTCCGGTTCTTCGCGTTTGACTTCCTTGCGTGCCGTGCCTTTTTTATGGTCACGACGAACTTCGGTTTTATCGTCTACCGGCACTTCGGCAGCAACACGGGGTGCTTCACGCTTCAGGCTGACCGTGGACTTGGCCGGAGAACCATCCTTTTCTGCCGCTTTCGCTTCTTCTGCCTGCCGGGCTTTCTCGCGGGCTTCGCGTTCAGCTTGCTCCTTGGCTTCCTTCTCGCGACGTTCGGCTTCCTTGCGATCGGCTTCGATCTGGGCTTCTTCCACGCTGCGCTTCACGTAAGTGCGCTTGCGGCGGACTTCCACATTTACCGCTTTGCTGCGGCCCTGGTTGTCGGTGGTTTTCAGCGTGTCGACGGTTTTGCGCTTCAGGGTAATACGGCGCGGTGTTGCACCACCGGAGGTATCCTCACCGTGTTTGCTCTTGAGAGACATGAGCAGTTTTGCCCGCTCATCATTGGAGATCGTGTCATCCGCTTTTTTCTGCGGCAGGTCGGCTTCCTTGACCTGCTCAAGTAAGCGTTCAACCGGAACACCCACCATCGTGGCCAGTTCACTGATTGTTATATCTGCCATTCAACTCTCCCGAAATTACTGCTTGTGAAAATCCTGAAACTGTTTTTGATACTGCGATAAAAACTCAGGAATTTTCCTCCGCGGACCCTTCAGCGGTTTCATCCGACGTTTCTTCTTCGTCGGCAAACCAGGGGGCCCTGGCGGTCATGATCAACTGACCAGCACGTTCTTCGTCCATACCTTCAATTTCCATCAACTCATCGATGGACTGTTCCGCCAGGTCTTCCATGGACAGTACACTGATGCCGGACAGGGCCAGCGCCAGTTCATTGTCCATCCCTTCCATGTTAAGGAGGTCGTCCTGAATGCCGGCCTTGCTGATATCCTCTTCGGAGGCGATTGCGCGGGTCAGCAGGGCGTCCTTGGCGCGGGCACGTAATTCATTGGCGATTTCTTCATCAAAATCCTGGATGCTGGAGATCTCCTCGAGTGGCACATAGGCAATCTCTTCCAGGGTCGTGAAGCCTTCCTGGACCAGGATTTCGGCAACATCTTCGTCCACATCCAGGCTGTCCATGAAGATCTTGATGGTGCCGGCAGACTCCTGCTGGAGTTTGTCCGCGGCGCTTTCCTCACTCATCACATTAATGGTCCAGCCGGTCAGTTCACTGGACAGGCGCACATTCTGGCCATTACGACCGATGGCCTGGGCCAGGTTTTCTTCGGCAACGGCCACGTCCATGGTGTGGGTATCTTCGTCCACCACGATGGAAGCCACTTCCGCCGGCGCCATGGCGTTAATGACCAGCTGGGCCGGGTTGTCATCCCACAGGATGATGTCTATACGCTCGTTGGCGAGCTCGTTGGAAACCACCTGGACACGGGAGCCGCGCATACCGACACAGGCGCCTACCGGGTCGATACGGCCATCATTGGTCTTTACCGCCAGCTTGGCACGGGAACCGGGATCCCTGGCCGCTGCCTTGATCTCGATAATTTCCTCGGAGATTTCCGGAACTTCAATCTTGAACAGCTCAACCAGCATTTCCGGTGCTGTGCGGCTCAACAGCAGTTGGGGTCCGCGCAGTTCTGTACGCACCTCAAGCAACAGGGCACGCAGGCGATCATTGATACGGAAGGTTTCCCTTGGAATCAGGTTCTCACGCGGCAACAGGCCTTCGGCGTTGTTGCCCAGGTCCACGATGACATTGTCGCGGGTGACTTTCTTGACTGTGCCGGAAACCAGCTGGCCAACTTTGTCTTCGTATTCCGCGACCACGATTTCACGCTCAGCCTCACGCACTTTCTGTACGATAACCTGCTTGGCAGTCTGGGCCGCGATGCGGCCGAACTCGACATTCTCGATTTTTTCGCGATGCACATCGCCCGGTTGAAGGTTGGAATCAACCTCGTGCGCTTCTTCGATAGTGAACTGGGATCCCAGCAGGGCCAGTTCGTCATCAGGCACTACAGTCCAGATACGGTAAGTTTCATAATCACCGGTATCGCGGTCGATGATGACTTCGCAATCAATCTCTTCATCCACGTAGCGTTTTTTGGTGGCGGAAGCCAGTGCCGATTCGATGGCACTGAAAATCACATCCCTGGAAACACCCTTCTCGTTAGAGACGGCATCTGCCACCATCAAAATTTCTTTGTTCATCATTTCGAAGCTACCTATCAAGATCCCTGTCGGGAAAACCTAAAATCACTCTTGCTCTAGTACTGTCGTTCTATACCTGACTGACCAGGCTAGCCTTCTCTATTAATTCATAAGGAATGGTGTATTCCTCATCGCCGATGATGATGACAATCTCATCATCAACAACCGCTTTCAGCTGCCCTGTGAACTTGCGTCTGTTCTCGAAGTTCTCGGTCAGCCTTAATGTCACATGCCAGCCCAGGTATTCATTGAACTGGTCCAGTGTGAACAGTGTTCTGTCCAGGCCCGGTGACGACACCTCCAGGGTGTATTCACCGGTGATGGGATCCTCGACATCCAGGATGCTGCTGATCTGCCGGCTGGCAATCGCGCAATCCTCGATATCAATGCCACCTTCCTTATCGAGGTACACCCGCAACAGCGAGTGTCTGCCTTGCGGAATGTACTCAATCCCCCAGAGCCTGAAGCCCAGGGCCTTGATGGCGGGTTCCAGCAAGTTACCCAGTTCTGTTGTCCGCCTGCTCATCCCAGTTCACTCGCGCATTAAACAAAAAATGGGCCCAAGGCCCACTTCCATCTACTGCTTTACACCTACTAAAAAGCCCCATATAGGGGCTTTAAAAATCTGGAAACCGGTGTCTTCACAGCTTCCGAAAGTTTACGGCGGGAGCAGGCCATTACCTTCATTGTTCCCGCGGTTTATGCAGAGTCCGGCTGGTGGCTCTTGCATAAGCCCTTAACGAAGTCCGGGAAATTGGTAGCGGGGGCAGGATTT
>JBMTQX010000052.1:0-20428 GCA_049446715.1 Pseudohongiellaceae bacterium | reverse complement strand
ATTCGCGATAACACTACTGATATTTCTCGGCTATAGCTGTGCCGCCACAGCCCAGTACAGCGGCAGGCTGATCAATGCTGCAAAGGATGCACTGGGGGATGTCGATGCTGTGATGTTGTCCGGCTCGGCACAGAACGTGTCATTCCAGCAGTGCGGTGCCAATGCCACAGCCATGATCTGCCACGGCACCCACGACCCCATGCGGCCGATCATGGAGTACGAGCGCGTCATCGATCTGGAAGCACCGGCCATGCGCCATGCCGGCAACACACGCAACATCGGTCCCGGCGGATCCACCACGGTGAGCTCCGGCACTTTCTTCCAGCAGGTCACTGCCGAGCAGGCCAGCCTGTCCTCGGCCTGGGGCGACTCCCTGGCCTACTACCTTACGCCGTGGGGTTTCCTGGATGGCGCGGAAAAACAGGGTGTCACCATCAATCGCCGTTCGCTGCATGGTGAAAGCTATACCGTGCTGAGCTGGAGCCCTGACGTGAAGGCTCCTTCCGGAGCCAGCTATGTCATCAATGGCTACGTCAATGACGACAACCTGATCGAGTACGTGGAAACCTGGCTGGGTGAAAACATCATGGGTGACATGCACATCATGGCCTCCTATCAGGGCTGGCGCGACTTCGGCGGCTTCATGGCCCCGACCCTGATCGAGGAGCACCGCGGTGGCTGGCCGTTCTTCCAGGTCTCTGTGACCCACGCCCGCGCCAACATGAACAATGTCGCGGCACTGTTGCCGGCACCGGCCAGCAACGGTGGTGGCTTTGGCGGCGGTGGCGGTGGTCCGGTCAATGTCATCGTGGAAGACCTGGGTAACGACCTGTACCGGCTGTCCACTGGCGGTGGCGGCAGCTACGACTCCCTGGTTTACGAATTTGATGACCACATCATGATGTTCGAGGCCGGCGCCAACCATGCCGCTATTGCCGCCTACATCGAAGAGGCCAAGCGTCTCATGCCCGGCAAGCCCATCCGCTATGTCTTCAACACGCACCCCCATGCCGACCACACTGCCGGCCTGCCAGTGGTTGTGGCTGAAGGTGCAACCGTCATTACCCATAACAACAATGTCGAATTTTTCGAACGCGCCCTGAACACACCGCGCACCCTGCTGGACGATGCCCTGGCGCAGAACCCGCATCAGGTCTGGGTGGAAGGTGTCGGCACCAGAGCGGTGTACACCGATGGCGAACACCGGGTCGAGCTGTACCACATTTACCCGGCGCCGCATTCCAACGGCCTGATGGTGGCATTCTTCCCACAGGAGCGCGTGCTGTTCCAGGGTGACTTCTCCCTGCCTGCGCCGGGCCAGCCGGGCAACGACCACGTGCAGGCCCTGGTGCCAGCATTGATTGAGCTGGGCGTAACTGAGTTTGACCGTTACATCAACGTCCACTCCAGCGCCGAACCGCAGACCAAGGACGAGCTCTGGGCTGCCACCGGTCGGTAAGATATTTCGGATCCATCAGGGTAAAAGAAAGGCAGGTTAATCCCTGCCTTTTCTTTTGCGTGGAGATTAACCGGATTCAGGGATGGATCATTTGATGCCCGATCACACCCAGCTGGAATCCCAGTAAGACCCCGATAGCCGGCCACCAGTGATTTTCCAGTTTCGCCTGGGGCAATATCGGTAAAGGTGATGTAGAGCATGCCGCCCGAGGCAAAGAGCATGACTGCCGACACCGAATCCGGGTAGCTGGCCAGCCAGTAGTAACCGGCGATGCCGCAGACCGGACCGAGCATGGGCAAGGCGAGAAACAGGCTGATCATCCTGGTGTTGCTGATCGCCAGAGCGTTCTGGATTTCCCGTGAGTAATTGAAACCTTCAGGCAGGTTATGCAAAGCCATGAGGCCTGCCAGCAGAAAAGCCGACGCCTGCCGAATGCCAGGGCCGCGCCCAGCGCCAGCGCATCCAGAATGAAGTCTGACAGCATCGCCACCAGCTGGGCCATGGAAGACCGGTAACGGCTCAGCAACCAGTCCAGTGCCATGAAGCGGATGCCGCCGGCCAGGAACCAGAATGAAATGGCGAACACACCCACATTGCGCGCCACTGCCGGCAACAGCACGCCGCCACCAAAGGCCATGACACTGTGGCGGAACTCGGTTTCCAGCCAGTCACTGCAAATGTCGGGGCAAAGGACAGGGCTGCCCTGACGGGCATGGCCAGGCCAGCGAGGATGGTGAGCAGGAGAATCTCGGTCAGTTCACTCATTGTTTCCGGACCAGATCATCAATTGAAGCCAACAGTTCGAGGACAGTTTACTTAATACCAACCCTACAAAGAGTGAGCGGCACACGCGTTGGTGAATTAAGTAAACTTTCCCCGATCTTTTAATCTTCCTTGTTGCGGTTGTCCGGCAACAGTTTCTTCTTCGGATCTTCCAGGCCACCAAAGGCGTTGAACAGGTCCTGGAAAAAGGCACTCAGCTCCAGGGTCATTAGGGCAAACTCCTGGTCGAATTTCTGCGCCGGTGTTTCGGCATCCATGCCATCGGACTCTTCTTTCATGTTCTCGAACTTCAGGCGCTTGATGCTCAGGTCTTCCATGATGTTGCAGCTCAGGTGGCCTTTCCACACCACGCCCAGGTGGCGGGCCTGCTTGCCGGCCTCCAGGTGAGCCTGGATTTCCTCGCCATCGAGTTCCTGGCCTTTCAGGCGCACCACGTTGCTGGCATCACGGGCACTGACCAGTTCGCAATCATCATTGATCTGGAAACCTTCGGCGGCATGACCTTCCTTGAGCCACCGTGTCATGACGGCGGAAGGTGCCGACTTCGGGTCCGGCAGCGCCACCGGGAAAGAGCCCAGCGTGTCACGCAGCAAGTTCAAAAACTCCTCCGCCTTGGGGGCACTAGGGGTATCCACCACCAGCAGATTGTCCCTCCGTGAGATATAGGCATAGACCCGGGTGGAACGGGTAAAGGCGCGCGGCAGCAGGGAGGCATAGACATCATCCTGGATTTCCCGCTTTTCCTTGCGATAGACCTTACGCGCCTGGCGCTCCTGGATTTCGGCTACCTTCTCAGCCGTAGCTTCCCGCACGACGGCCGCCGGCAGCAGTTTGTCCTGGCGCTTGGCGCACAGCATAATGTAATCCCCGACCACATGGGACAGCGACTCATCACCGGTCTCGCCGTCTTCCCCTTCCGCAGGTTCCGGGGCGGCATCTCCCAGCGGGTTCACCCAGCCGAGTTTGCTCTTGTCGTAGCTGGCACAGGGGGTGAACAGGTTTTCGCCAAGCTGGGCTTCGAGCTCTTCCTGGGTCAGGTCAAAAGGCTGGGCGAGACAGTAGAGACGAAGATTTTTGAACCACATACAACAAATATCCTGGATGAAAGAGACACGAGCGAGGGGTGTTGATTATGCAGAAATTCGGTCACTTGTAAAAAGGCTTATCAGTATGGGTCCCGGCTCTATAAATTGCTTGTGAAGCATCAGGCTTTACCCTAATATCGCGCGCCATTTTCACCACCGGCTGGTAACCAAGGAAAAGAAAAACATGAAATTTCTGTTTGTGTCGTATGACGGTCTGATCGGCGACCTCGCCTGGAACGTGCTCAAGGAAGGCCACGAGGTCAAGTACGCCATCTCCAACCCGGCCGACCGCGAAGTCGGTGCCGGTTTCGTGCCCATGGTTGATGACTGGAAAGCCGAGGTGGACTGGGCGGACGTGATCATTTTCGATGACGTGCTCGGCATGGGCACCGAGGCCAAAAAACTGCGCGACGCCGGCAAGCTGGTCGTGGGCGGCACGCCCTATACCGACATGCTGGAAGACGACCGTTCCTTCGGCCAGGAAGAGCTGAAGAAACATGGTATCTCCATCATTCCCTACAAGCATTTTGAAAGCTTCGATGATGCCATCGCCTTCGTGCGTGAAAATAAGGGTCGTTATGTGATCAAGCCGTCCGGCGAGGCGCAGAACCTGAAAGGCCTGCTGTTCATCGGCGAGGAAGAAGACGGTTCGGACGTGCTGCAGGTGCTGGAAGACTACCAGCAGGCCTGGGCCGACAAGATTCCCAGCTTCCAGCTGCAGCGCCGTGTCGAAGGTGTGGAAGTGGCCGTGGGCGCCTTTTTCAACGGCAAGCAGTTTGCCTACCCCATCAACGTCAACTTCGAGCACAAGAAACTGTTTCCCGGCGACCTGGGTCCGTCCACCGGCGAGATGGGCACAGCCATGTTCTGGTCAGGCCCCAACCGCATCTTCAACCAGACCTTGAAAAAGCTGGAAGGCAAGCTCGCCGAGGAAGGCTATGTCGGCTATCTCGACCTGAACTGCATCGTCAGTGGCCAGCATATCTACCCGCTGGAGTTCACTGCCCGCTTCGGCTACCCGACCATCTTTATCCAGCAGGAAGGCATCATCACGCCCATCGGTGAATTCCTGCATGGCCTGGCAGCCGGTACCCGCAACACGTTCAAGACCCGTTCCGGTTTCCAGATTGGTGTGCGTATCGTGGTACCGCCGTTCCCCTTCTCCGACCCGGAAACCTTCCGCGTGAAATCCAAGGACACCATCATCCACTTCCGCAAGAGCAAGGAAGGTGTGCACTTCGAGGACGTGAAGCTGGTCAATGACGAATGGCTCATCACCGGCGAGTCCGGTGTCATCCTGGTCGTGGTTGGCATGGGCCAGACCATGAAGCAGGCCCAGAAGCAGGCCTACGCGCGCATCAAGAACCTGATCATCCCGCACATGTACTACCGCGTGGATATCGGCGACCGCTGGTTTGAGGACAGCGACAAACTCCACAACTGGGGCTACCTGAGAGAAGTATGATCCGCTTTGTCACTGACCAGGCCGAATGCGAGGCCCTGTGGGAGCAGTTCTCCCCGCGTGAGCGCGTGTGGGACGAATGGGAGCTGATGTATGCCTTCCATGATGAAGCCCGGTACCACCTCAACTTTATGGTGCACGACACGGATGACGTTATTGATGGCCTGATCCCGCTGGTTGAAGATACCAAGGACAGCAGCTACGAGCTGTTCGGTGGCTGCTATGCTGACAGCCGAATCCTCTGGATCAACATTGCCGATTTCCGGGAATGCTTCGATGCCCTGCCCGACAATACCGCATTCTTTGACCTGCGCGGCACCTGGGTCGACAGCGTGTTGGCGCAGTACCCGGAATATGCCCCCAATTTTGTCGAAAAGGACAGCCAGTATTACCTGGTGCCTGCCGACATGGATTTCGACTTCAGCAACCACATGCTGAAAACCTTCTCCAAGGACAAGCGCAAAAACATCGAGCGCGACCTGCGCAAGATGGTGGAAGCCCGGCAGCCGGTACTGACCTGGGACGATGCCGACGAAACCGAGGCCTTCATTGCACTGAATGTGAAAAACTTTGGCGAGGAGTCCGACTACGCCATCGAGGAAGGAAAGCAGGAAGTCCGGCGCGTGGTGCGTGAACTGAAAGACCTGGGTTACCTGAAGACCCTGACCATTCGTATTGACGGTGTTATCCAGGGCGTGTCCCTGTCAGCGCTGTACAACAATCACTGGGTAGCGCTGTATTCGTCCAGCAACAACGACATCAACAACCTGGGTAAATACCTGACCATCGAAACCATTCAGGAAGGCTGCCGCCTGAAAGTGGATGAGATCAATTACATGACCGGCATGGCCTGGAAGGCAGCCTGGCACATGAACGAGAATCCCTGCCGCACCATGCGCAAACCGGCCAAACCAGAAGCGGATACGCCCGTCTGAAACCCAGTCACTAACCAACAGCGACTAATGGGTTGCAGTGATCAGTAATGCTCCGATTATGACTGGAACATACGGAAAGGTAGTTTTTCGCATCACGCATCCCGCATTCCAGCCATAACCATAACCATGACCATGACCATGTAAGATAACAGGATAAATAATAAAAAAAGCAGGTCAGCCTTCCCGACAATCTTTACGACTATCTTTCCGACTATCCAGGTCAGCTGACTTGATCATTTTGACACGGCCGGCATACACCGGCCGGATTCGCCAATAGCGCTTTTTTGCGCTTTTGTTGTTTAGAGTGTTCTGCAAGTTCAGCGTGATTCCGATGGCATGATTTCTGAAGATCCGGATTCCGGTTGCAGTAACTTCCCCTTTTTATTCCCTTGGATTGCCTTAGATTTCCTCTCTTACTTTCAGCCGTTCCTAGGTTGTCTTTATATTGACTGAAAGCTTCCCGCCTTTTGCCGTACCGCTTATCACGATGCAGCTGTTTACTTTGGCGCAACACAAAACCCAGGAAGGTGCAAAGTCGCTTTTGTGTTTTATGTTGGTGCGATTAACGCTTCTGGATCAGCATTTTTCTTAATGCCTTCAACCGCTTTTCAGCGACGCGCACATATTTTTTGCTTTTTTCAGTAAGCTAGGACAGATGTATTGAGAGTAATCCAGTCCCTGAAAACCATCAACACCCTGTTTTGCATTCCTTGGGGAAAACCGGAAAGATGATGAAAACCGTATCTTGCGTTTTGACTTTGCCATGGCATAGGAGCCTAATAGAGGCACTGCCGTGACTTCTGCGGTGGCAACCACCACGGAGTGCAGCATGACAATTTCCTTTCGCCTTCCCGGTAAACCCGCTCTGTGTCTGTCAGCCTTACTGGCCACACCTGGCGCCATGGCCGGCCCGCAATGGGTTCCTGTTGCCGAACTCCTGCTGGGCAGCATGGGCAATTCCGACGCCCACCAGATGGCCGAAGTGATGAATCGCTGTACCGCACTCAACATGACCCTATCCGGCCTGACCGCGACCGAATCCCCGGAAGTCTCGAAGGGCTACGAGAACCAGGCCCTGCAACTGATCCAGAACGGTATCATGATCGAGATGAACTCGGAGATGCTGCGCACCGGCATCGAACCTGACCTGGATGCCCTGTCAGACAACGCCGTGAACGCGGTAAAAGGAATGCTGGGGGTTTACAACCAGTGGCTGGAAGACAATTACAACGAGGCCGGGTCGTACTTCAACAACGATTTCGAAATTGAAATGAAAGGCTGTGAACTAGCCACCAAGTTCGTCATGCAAATGGCGGCCCGCTAGTCTGACCCAGTTCCTGAAAAGCTAGCTGGCCTGCTTCATGAGTTTCAGGCCGCGCCTGTGCCATTGCGGTACGACACGCCGCTTCCAGGTGGCAATCCGCGTTTTTCCCCGATATAAAATGCCCGGTAAGCCGTAACAGGGTCTCCTAGCACCTTGTATTGGTCAGGCATGGCCTGGGCAAACGGGGTGAGGCCACGACTGGGTAACCGGGTGTACTCGATTTCCCGCAGCACGTTGATGCAGGCATGATCACGCTCACGCTCGTGCCGTCACCTGAACTCCGTGTTCAGGGCACAGGCGAGCTGCACCAGCCAGCGAAAATTGTCGGCGGACTTTTCAACCCATTTCACGCAGGGATGATTCATGTGCGTTGAACGGTACGGGGTTTCAAAGCCGCGCTTGTCCAGGGCGGCACACAGGATCTGCGTACTTTTCAGGATCATCTTGCCCACGTGCTGATCGCAGTGATTCCGGGCACAGGTCTCAATGTCTTTGTCGAGGATAAAAATGTTCAAAATATTGTTACGCCAGTGTACGGCACACGGATTTTACGCCATCCTGCAATTAGCAGAATTCGTGAAGCGGTTCACACAGAATCGGCCTGAAAGCCGGAATAGCCCGAAAAAACAGAGGTTATGGCGCAGGTAAAAAGCCCGGCAGAGGCTTAAATGGACTGCCAGTCGTAGGTGCGATCGCCGATGGCAAAGAAGAAGGGATTCAGAATATCTTCCTTCTTGTTGTAGCGGTAAATGTTGAAATCGGTGTCGGTGAGGATGCCGCCGGCAGCTTCCAGCACGGCCTGGGCAGCGGCCGTATCCCACTCCGAGGTCAATGCCAGGCGCGGGTAGATATCAGCAAGACCTTCGGCCACCAGGCAGATTTTCAGTGAGCTGCCCATGCTGACGAGTTTCATTTGCGGAAACTTCACCGCCGCACGTTCAAGCCAGTTCTCCAGTTCCTCACCCTTGTGGCTGCGACTGGCCACCACAGCAATGGTGTGCTGGTTGTCCTCGATCTTCGCCGTCTGGATACTTTCCCGCTTGCCGTCCTCTTCCTTGAACGCGCCTTCGGGGCTGCCGAGATAAACAATGCCCTTTACCGGCACATACACCACACCCAGAGCCGGACGGCCCTGGTCGATGAGGGCAATGTTGACCGTGAACTCGCCATTGCGACTGATGAATTCCTTCGTGCCATCGAGGGGGTCCACCAGCCAGTAGGTCTGCCAGGACTGGCGTTCCTGCCAGGACACCGCCCTGGACTCCTCGGACAGAATGGGCAAGGCCGGCGTCAGCTCACGCAGGGCATCGACAATGATGCGATGTGCCGCAAGGTCCGCTTCGGTCAGTGGCGAATCGTTTTCCTTGGGGGTGATATCGAGATCGCCGTCGCGATCATAGATGGTCAGGATGGCATTGCCGGCTTCGACACTGATGTCTTTCACGGCATTGAGGAGTGCCTGGTAGTTCATGACCTGTACCTGCTCGTGATGAATGTGAACTTGCGGCCGGGAACACGCGTAATCCTGACGCCGCTCCATTATAATGGAACTTCCACACCCCTTGCATGCCAACCCGCTGACAAATGATTGACTGGGATAACATCGACACCGTGCTGCTCGATATGGACGGCACCCTGCTGGACCTGAGCTTTGATAATTTTTTCTGGCTGGAATACCTGCCCGGCAAAGTCGCCGAGCACAAGGCCATGTCACTGGAGGATGCCCGGGCGTATCTGACAACGCTGTCTGAATCCACCTATGGCAGCCTCATGTGGTATTGCCTTGACCACTGGTCCGAGCAGCTCGACATGGATGTGGAAGCCCTGAAGAAGGAAGTTCGCCATCTCATTCGCATGCGTCCGCACTGTGCCGAATTCCTGTCCTGGCTGCGCATCAGCAGAAAGCGCGTGATGCTGGTGACCAATGCCCACCCGAAAGCGCTGGCCATCAAGGTGGCGGCATCCGGTCTCGACCGCCACCTCCAGGAGATGGTGACCTCACACGCATTTGACCTGGCCAAGGAAAACGACGGCTTCTGGGAACGCCTGGAAACACGTGAACAGATCGACCTGTCCCGTGCGCTGTTCATTGACGACAGCCTGCCGGTCCTGGAATGTGCCAGTCGCAGCGGCCTGGGCTGCGTGGTGCAGGTGCTGTACCCTGACCTGCGCGCACAACCCAGGGAACCTAGCCACTTCCTGGGCATTGTCCACCTCAATGAACTGATGCAGATGGCCTGAACATGGACGGTTCCGAAAAGCAGAAAGTCAGGATCGACAAGTGGCTGTGGGCGGCGCGCTTTTTTAAGACCCGTTCCATGGCCAAACAGGCCATCGATGGCGGCAAGGTGCATTGCAACGGCGCCCGCTGCAAAAGCAGTCGTGAAATCGAGGTCGGCACCACACTGGAAATTCGCCAGGGCTGGGATGAGAAAACCGTCATTGTTACTGCGTTATCTGACAAGCGCGGCAGTGCACCGCAGGCAGCGCTGTTGTATGAAGAGACGCCAGAAAGTATTGAGAAACGTGAAAGGGAGGCAGCACTGCGCAAGGCCCAGCGAGCCAGCAACCCGTTTGCCGAGGGCCGCCCTACCAAACAGGACCGGCGCAAGATTCATCGTTTCAAACAGGAGCACCAGGACAAATAACACTTCCCCTTGTTAATCCAACACCAAAGGGTTCGCCCATAAAATTTCTCAAGCATGCTGTCGCGGAAGTCGCGCTCGTCGTTCTGGGTATCCTATTGCCTTTCTGATCGACAACTGGAATGACTTGCGGAAACTGAGAATTAAGGAGCTTCAGTACCTGGTGTCAATCCGGAATGGCTTGCGGGCGGATCAAGATAATATCGAGACTATCCTGGATTTCAACACGGCAAAAATGGTCACAATCGACGCTATACTGCAGTCATTTTTCTCCGGCTAGAACAATGAAACGGTCGCAGGTCTGCTCAATGAGCAGGGCTTCATCCTGGGTACTTTTGAGGTACTGCAGCCCAATCGGGTTGCCTTTGACAACATGGTATCGGCTGAAAGCATAGAACTGGTCACCAACCGTGAATTGCGTCTGGCCCTGTCTAACCATTACAGTGGCGTCTCACCGCTCAAGGGTACTGACGAAAGAGTGGCCCAGATCACAAGGCGCATTACCCACTTCCTGACAAGCGGACTTACACACAATTTAGAAACTTCCGGGTTGTTTGCCTTCCACATTCCGGGGTTACGATCCAAGTCCGAGGTGGTGCCATACCAGGATGCTGAGTTCCAGGAAACACCTTTGCTGATGCAAGCAGTGACCGGCGCCCAGAACGACGAGTTGATGACAGCCAAAACAACCATTGCTGAACTGATCGGCCTTATTGAGACACAACTCCAGCCATAACCGCGAAAGACCCAATTACCCTTCCCGGGTAACCGTGAAAATGAATTATCGTGATTATGACATCTGTGGCATAATCCCCTGCCACAAACCAAGGGGCTGTTTTCCGGAAGTATTTCCTAAGAATAACAACATCTTACTGTAATCATTCTGTTACCCGAAAATCGTCTACTGCAGAGAGGCCGCCTGGAGGTGAGCCAGGTAGCAGCACAGGAATTTTTGCTTTGTCGGAACTTTTAAAGCAACGTCTTGCCCAGCTCGAAGGCTCTTCTGCTGCAGACTGCCTGGTTGATATCGCGCACGGTATTGAAAAGGAAAGCCTGCGCATCGATCCCCATGGCCACATCGCCATGACGCAGCATCCGGCCGGACTCGGCTCACCGCTGACACACCCGAGCATCACCACCGACTTTTCTGAAGCATTGCTGGAGTTCATCACACCGGTATTCCATGATCCGGAAAAATGCCTAGACTACCTCGCTGATCTGCACACCTTCCTGTTCTCCGTGATGGACCGGGAAGAGTTGATCTGGACCTCCAGCATGCCCTGCGTGCTCGATGATGACAGCCGCATCCCGCTGGCCCGTTACGGCTATTCCAATATCGGCAAACTCAAGACGCTGTACCGCTCCGGCCTCAGCTACCGCTACGGCCGGGCCATGCAAACCATTGCCGGCATTCATTTCAATTTCTCCCTGCCGGACAGTTTCTGGTCCCAGTACCAGGACATGCAGCAATCCCCACTGAGCCTGCAGGATTTCAAGACAGAACAGTATTTCAGCCTGATCCGCAATTTCCGCCGCTATTCGTGGCTGCTGCTGTATCTGTTCGGTGCCTCGCCGGCAGTATGCAAGAGCTTTGTCCGCAACAACCCCGATCACGGGCTTGATGAATACGATGAGTACACGCTGCACAAACCCTTTGGCACCTGCCTGCGTATGGGTGATCTCGGCTATACAAGCGCCGCGCAGACCGACCTGTATGTGAGCTACAACAGCCTCGAGGAATATGCCCACGATCTGACCAAAGCCATCCATACACCCTATCCGCCCTACGGCGAGTTCGCACCGGAGGATGGCAAGTACAAGCAGCTTAACGACAGCGTGCTGCAGATCGAAAACGAGTTTTACAGCACTATCCGGCCGAAACGGGAGTCCTCTTCCGGCCTGCGTCCGGTCAAGGTACTGATGGCGGAAGGCGTGCAATATATTGAAGTGCGCTGTCTCGACCTGAATCCCTTCCTGCCCGTAGGCATCGATGAGGAAGAAATCAATTTTCTAAAGGCCTTTCTGCTATTTTGCCTGCTGCGCAACAGTCCGCCCGAAGACCGGGAGGTATCCGGTGAGATTGATCGCAACCTGAAAACCGTGGTCAATCGCGGGCGCGAGCCCGGCCTCAGCCTGAACCAGCAGGGCACGCCCATCGCACTCACTGACTGGGCCGGTGAAATCCTGCAGGAAGCGCGTGCCATCGCCGTCATGCTCGACAACGTCACCGGCCAGGATGTCCATGTCAGCGCCACGGATGCCCAGCTGGCCAAGGTGGCTGACAGCAATCTCACGCCATCGGCAAAAGTGCTGCACAGAATGGACGAGCTGGAGACTCCTTACTTTACCTTTGCCATGAACCAGTCACTGGCCAACAGTGATTATTTCCGCGGCAAAACGCTCGACGACAAAATGCTCGCCCGCATGAAAGAAATGGTGGAACAATCCAATCTGGATAGGGAAGCCATTGAACGTGCCGATGACATCGATTTCGACACCTTCCTGGCCAGGGCGAATGCGTCCTGACCCAGGGTTTTACGCCATCGCCAGACCAGGCTAATCATTTAACACAGATTGACTGACAAAAAGAAACACTATGAACAACCCGACTCTCAACAAGCTGCTGCAAACCCGTCTTATTTACCTGTACATCTTCCTGTTCTGCGTCACCCTGCTGGGCATCGCCATGTACATGGAAAAGGTCATGATGCTGGAACCCTGTCCTCTGTGCATGACCCAGCGCTTCTTTTTTGTCCTGGCCGGCCTGACCTCTCTGATGGCCTTTATTCATCACCCCAAGGGCACCGGCAAGCTCATCTACGGTTTTTTGGCCGCACTGTTTGCCGTGGCCGGTGGCGGCTTTGCGATTCGCCAGATCTGGCTGCAGCATCTGCCCAAAGACCAGGTGCCGGCGTGCGGCCCGAGCGTGGCCTACATGTTCCAGGAGTTTCCGCTCACCGAAGCCCTGGCGACGATGTTTACCGGTGACGGCAACTGTGCCGAGATTGCCTGGCAGGATCCGATCATCGGCATGAGCATTCCACAGTGGAGCCTAGTCGGCTTTATCGCGCTGGCCGGTGTCTGCGTCTGGCAAGCGCTGCGCAAGGCATAACCTCCCATTACTACCGGGACGCTGGCACAACAGCAGCTCCCGGTATGATTCTCCTCGTCATGGCCGGCCCGATGGGCCTCTGTCCCGGGCCGCCCCTGCACGTCAACGTCAATACTTCACCTGCATTTCACGCCTGCACCCGGCAGGGCGTTTCGCCTTGAGGATGTCCGTACGGGTACGCTTATCCGCGCTTCCAGCGATGATATTTTTCCAGGGCGGGATAGAGCCACGCCGGCGCGTGTTTCCGGCGCCATTCACCGGCAGCAAACTTGTTGCTTTCCGATAGCGTCGGATAAATGTGAATGGCGGCCATGATTTTTTTCAGGCCGATACCGTGGGTTATGGCCAGAATGAATTCGTTGATCAACTCACTGGCATGCGCGCCGACAATGGTGGCGCCCAGGATGCGGTCCTTGCCCGGTACGGTCAGCACCTTGACGAAACCGCGGGCCTCACCGTCAGCGATGGCGCGGTCATGATCATCCAGGGCATAACACGTCACCTCGACATCGATGCCTTTCTTCTGGGCTTCCCGTTCACTAAGCCCGACGCGCCCTACTTCCGGATCAGTAAAGGTGGCCCAGGGAACGGCGTCGTAATGCACGCGAAATTTTTTGACCCCCCCGAACAGGCTGTTCACCGCCGCAAACCAGGCCTGGAATGAGGCCATGTGTGTGAACTGGTACGGCCCGGCAACATCGCCGCAGGCAAAAATATTCGGGTAAGCGGTTTGCAGGTATTCATTCACCCTGAGCGTTCCGTTGTCGTTGCGGACCAGCTCCAGGGCTTCAAGCCCGAGGTTCTCTGTATTGGCCTGGCGCCCCACGGCAACCAGCACGTTATCGAAAACGACACGTTGCTGGCCGTTCGGTGTATCGATGATCGCCACGTGATCGCCGGCATCGGGTTCAAACCGCACGACCTTGCTGCCGGTCATCAGGGTGACGCCATCATGGGTCATGCTGCGTGCCACTTCTGCCGACACATCAGCGTCCTCCCGCGGAAGGATCGTTTCTGCCATGTCCACCAGGGTCACCTGTGAACCGAAGCGGGCAAAGGCCTGTGCCAGTTCACAGCCGATGGGACCGGCGCCCATGACCAGCAGACGTTCCGGCAGGGTGCGTAATCCCCAAACGGTGTCAGATGTCAGGTAGTCGCATTCGGCCAGGCCGGGAATGGGCGGCACGAGTGGCCGCGCTCCGGTGGCGATGACGATATGGCGCGTGCGGATTTCCTCGCCATTGACCTGCACCGTCCAGGGCGAGGTGATGGTCGCTTCGCCGGCAACACAGTCCACCCCGAGACCGGTATAGCGGGCCACGGAATCGTGTGGCGCAATTGTTTCCACCACATCCTGCACACGTTGCATGACCGTGGCAAAATCCACCGTAGCCGGTTCTGCCTGCAAACCAAATTCACCGGCACGACTGATCAGGTGCCTGACATTGGCACTGCGGATCAGGGTCTTGCTCGGCACACAGCCGGTGTTGAGACAGTCACCCCCCATCCGGTGCTTTTCGATTAGCGTCACTTTGGCTTTGGCCAGGGCGGCGATATAAGCCGTAACCAGTCCGGCCGAACCCGCACCGATCACGACCATGTTGGTATCAAACACTTTCGGCTTGCATGCCTGCCAGGGGGCCAGCTTGCGCCGGGTGCGCAGGAAGCCGATCGCGGCCTTGGCCAGCCAGGGAAAAATCGCCAGCACAACGATGGCGCGAATGACACCGATGTTGAACACATCCGGCAAGGACGTGGCCAGGCCAAGCTCAGCACCGACATTCACGTACAGCACCGTGCCAAACAGCATGCCCAACTGGCTGACCAGATAGAACGCACCCGCTGAAATCGGAGTCAGCGCCATGACCACATTGACCAGGAAAAACGGGAACGCCGGAATCATGCGCAGGGTGAACAGGTAAAACACCCCGTCGCGTTCGATGCCGTCATTGATTGTCTGTAGGGATTTGCCGAAGCGTAACTGCACCCAGTCGCGCAGCAGAGTCCGGGCAATCAGGAACGCCAGGGTGGCGCCGATGGTGCTGGCAAACGACACCAGCACCAGCCCCCAGGCCAGGCCGTAGATGGCGCCGCCGGCTATGGTGAGAATGGCTGCCGCGGGAAGCGACAGCGCTGCAACCAGCACATACAGCAGGAAATAGCCCAGGCTTGCCTGCCAGAAATGTGTTTCCTTGTAGGCAATGATGTCGTCGCGTTGTGCCTGGAAATTTTCCAGGTTGAAGACCTGCTGCAGGTCAAAGGCAAAGAACAGCGCAATCAGAGACAGCACGACCAGCAGCAGGATGATTTTCTTGGGGGTCATGGCGATCGAATTCAGGTTATTGTCTTCAGGTCAGGGTATGTTCGCGGCTAAAACCGCTCCTGCCTGTTCCACTGCACTTTCAGATACAGTCAAATCATGCAGGAGCGGCTTTAACCGTGAAGAATGTTCACAGGGTATGAGTCGCGCACCGTGTTGTCTGAAAAGGGACCGCTGATGCCGGGAAAGCTTACTCATGGTATATTCTGCGCCTTCTGCGACTACCCCGCTGCCAGAGTGTAGCCGAATTCCGGAGCAAAGGCGTGTCAGCTAACCGTTTCAACCGACAATTTCCCACCACCCGTATGCGTCGCATGCGCCGTGATGATTTCAGCCGCCGGTTGATGCGGGAAACCGTGCTGACGCCGGCCGACCTGATTTTTCCGGTGTTTGTCATAGAAGGCCGAGGCGCCCGTGAAGCAGTGCCATCAATGCCTGGGGTGGAACGCCTGTCCGTGGATGAACTGGTCAAGGCGGCGGTCCATGCCGAGAGCCTGGGCATTCCGGCCCTGGCGCTGTTTCCCGTACCTGACCCTGCCACGAAAACCGAATCCGGTGACGAGGCTTATAACCCCGACGGCCTGGCCCAACGTGCGGTCAAAGCCATCAAGGACGCCTGTCCCGAGCTGGGTGTGATTACCGATGTCGCACTGGACCCGTTCACCACCCATGGCCAGGACGGCATCATTGATGACACCGGTTATGTCCTCAATGACGTCACCGTGGACACCCTGGTCAAGCAGGCCCTGTCCCATGCTGGAGCCGGTGCCGACGTTGTTGCCCCATCCGACATGATGGATGGGCGCATCGGCGCGATACGCGAGGCCCTGGAAAGCAGCGGCCACATCAATACCCGCATCTTGGCCTATTCCGCCAAGTACGCGTCAGCCTTTTATGGCCCTTTCCGCGATGCGGTGGGATCGGCAGGCAACTTGGGCGGCTCCGGCAAGGACAATTACCAGATGGACCCGGCCAACAGTGACGAGGCCCTGCACGAAGTGGCGCTGGACCTGGCCGAGGGTGCCGACATGATCATGGTGAAACCTGCCATGCCCTACCAGGACATCATTCGCCGGGTGAAAGACGAGTTCGGGGTTCCGACCTTTGCCTATCAGGTGAGCGGTGAATACGCCATGCTCAACGCCGCCTTTGCCAATGGCTGGCTCGACCCAGACAAGATCATCCTGGAGTCCCTAACCGGCATCAAGCGCGCCGGTGCCGACGGCATCCTGACCTATTTTGCCGTCACAGCGGCAGAATCGCTCTCGGCCTGACAGAGCCGGGCGCTCAGCTTTCGGTGATCCGGGGCTATTTTTCACAGTGATCTTGAATACTGGCCATTTGCCCTTATCATTACGTGCTTGAACGGTGCTCTCCTGCCGCGACAACGCCTATCACGGTTGTTTGAAATTTGTTGTTAACGCCGGTGATTAACGACTATTGTTTAATCCCATAACCTCGATTGTTAAAGACTATTGTTAACCGCAACGCTTATTACGAATAATCGCTACCCGTTCTACTTTTATACTGCCCAAGGATTAATATCATGAGCGAGAACCTCACCCACGTAACAGACGACAACTTTGAAGAAGAAGTACTCAATGCCAGCGGCCCTGTGCTGGTCGATTTCTGGGCTGAGTGGTGCGGTCCCTGCAAAATGATTGCCCCGGTGCTGGATGAAGTCGCCGACGAATATGCCGGCAAGGTGAAGGTCGTGAAGCTGGATGTGGAAGCCAATCCGCAGACCGCGCCGAAGTATAACGTCAAGGGTATTCCAACGCTGATCCTGTTCAAGAACGGCAGTGCCGAGGCGAAAAAAGTCGGCGCCCTGTCCAAGTCACAGCTGGCGGCATTCCTCGACAGCTCGATCTGACCGGCCAGCCAGGCTCGCGTTATCTGGTGGCAGCATGCTGCTGCTATCAGATGACATGAGTGGCAACATCCCGCCCGCCGACGCTTTCGGCAAGACCCGAATGTCTATCCTAATACTGCTCGTACCAGGCCCTTTCGCAAGCAGGCCAGTTGCATTAACTCACTGAAATTCCCAAATTTTTACCCTGCGAAAACCACAAGTTTTTTCTGGACACTCCCAAAAGGGGGTGATAGATTAGCTGCCTGCTCAGTGATCCACCCCATTTCCACGAGCAGAATCTGCAAGTCCCACTAGCAAAGCAATAACTAAAATAACAAATCATAACCCGAAGTTTTACTGACATAATTCTTAATTAACTACTGTAATCAAGCGTCCAGCTTTCTTTTACCAGACCAGTTTTACTAAACCTTTTTTAGACCTTTAACCTTCTCGGACTCCGTCCGTACGCCCTGCAAACTCCCTGAACGAATTTGACACGATCCCCGCAGCCACAAAAACAACAATAAGCACTTGTGCCTATCTCATCTTATGACAGCATCCTGACCATGAATTTATCCGAATTAAAAACCAAACCCATCTCAGAACTCCTTGAAACCGCCCATGAAATGGGCCTCGACAATGTCTCCCGAACTCGCAAGCAGGATGTCATCTTCCAGATGCTCAAGCGGCATGCGAAGAACGGTGAGGACATTTATGGAGATGGTGTCCTGGAAATCCTGCAGGACGGTTTTGGCTTCCTGAGGTCAGCCGATGCCTCTTACCTGGCCGGTCCCGATGACATCTATGTGTCTCCCAGCCAGATCAGGCGCTTCAACCTGCGCACGGGCGATACGATCTCCGGCAAGATCCGCCCACCCAAGGAAGGCGAACGTTATTTTGCCCTCCTCAAGGTTAACGAAATCAATCACGACAAACCTGAAAACGCCAAACAGAAAATCCTTTTCGAAAACCTCACTCCCCTCTTTCCCGACGAACGCCTGCCCCTGGAAGCCGGTAACGGCAGCACCGAAGATCTCAGTGCCCGCGTCATCGACCTGGTCGCCCCCATCGGTAAAGGCCAGCGCGGCCTGATCGTATCACCGCCGAAAGCCGGCAAGACCCTGATCATGCAGAACATCGCGCAGTCCATCACGCGCAACTCGCCGGAATGTACACTGATCGTGCTGCTGATCGATGAACGTCCCGAGGAAGTGACGGAAATGAAACGCTCCGTGCGCGGTGAAGTGGTGGCCAGTACTTTCGACGAGCCGCCCGCCCGTCACGTGCAGGTGGCCGAAATGGTCATCGAAAAAGCCAAGCGCCTGGTTGAACACAAGAAGGACGTGGTCATTCTGCTCGACTCCATGACCCGTCTGGCCAGAGCCTACAACACGATCATCCCGTCGTCCGGCAAAGTACTGACCGGTGGTGTCGATGCCCACGCCCTGGAGCGTCCGAAACGTTTCTTCGGTGCCGCGCGTAACGTGGAAGAAGGCGGCAGCCTGACCATCATCTCGACCTGTCTGATCGAGACCGGCTCGAAGATGGATGAAGTTATCTATGAAGAATTCAAGGGCACCGGCAACATGGAACTGCACCTGGACCGCAAGATGGCGGAAAAGCGTGTTTACCCGGCCATCAACGTGCGCCGCTCAGGCACCCGTCGCGAAGACAAACTGATGACCGAGGAAGAATTGCAGCGCGTATGGATTCTGCGCAAGCTGCTGACGTCCATGGAAGACGTGCCGGCGACAGAGTTCATTCTCGACAAGTTGAAGGACACCAAGACCAACGACGAGTTCTTCCAGGCAATGAAACGGAAATAATTCCTGATCTGTTTCTTGTGTAAATTCATGCGGGGCTGAAGCCCCGCCTACCAGCGTTCGAGGCCATGGCTGATTTCAACGATTTACGTGACTTCATCAGCTACCTGGAACAGGCAGGTGAGCTGAAACGCATCACCACGCCTGTCGATCCCAATCTGGAAATGACAGAAATCTGCGACCGCACGCTCAAGCGCGGCGGTCCGGCACTGCTGTTTGAAAATCCGGTGGGTTCCGACATACCCGTGCTGGGCAATCTGTTCGGCACACCCAAACGCGTCGCCATGGCCATGGGCCAGGATGATGTAAACGCCCTGCGCGATGTCGGCAAGCTGCTGGCCTTCCTGAAAGAACCGGAACCACCCGCCGGCTGGAGGGACCTACTGGAAAAAGCGCCAAAATTCAAAAACGCCCTTTACCTGTCGCCGAAGGAAGTGAGGAAACCGGCCTGCCAGGACGTGGTCATCGAGGAAGACGATGTCGACCTGACGAAATTGCCTATCCAGACCTGCTGGCCGGAAGATGCCGGCCCGCTGGTGACCTGGCCACTGGTGATCACACGGGGTCCGCACAAGGCACGCCAGAATCTGGGCATCTACCGCATGCAGCTGATCGGCAAGAGCCGCCTGATCATGCGCTGGCTCGCCCATCGCGGCGGCGCCCTAGATTTTCGGGAATGGCAGCAGGCCCATCCGGGCGAACCTTTTCCCGTGTCTGTCGCCATTGGGGCCGACCCGGCCACTATCCTAGCGACGGTGACACCGGTTCCCGACACCCTGTCCGAATACGGCTTTGCCGGTTTGCTGCGGGGCGCGAAAACCGAGGTGGCGAAATCCCTCGATAATGACCTGCAGGTTCCGGCGTCTGCCGAGTTTGTCCTGGAAGGACACATCGCCCCGGGAGACATGGCACCTGAAGGTCCCTTTGGCGATCACACCGGCTACTACAACGAAGTGGAACACTTCCCGGTCTTCACGGTGACGAAAATCACGCACCGCAAGGATCCCATCTACCACAGCACCTATACCGGCAGACCACCGGATGAACCGGCCGTGCTCGGCGTGGCACTGAACGAGGTCTTTGTGCCCATCCTGCAAAAACAGTATCCGGAAATCGTCGATTTTTACCTGCCTCCGGAAGGCTGCTCCTACCGCATGGCGGTGGTCAGCATGAAGAAGCAGTACCCCGGTCACGCCAAGCGCGTGATGTTCGGCATCTGGTCGTTCCTGCGCCAGTTCATGTACACCAAGTTCATCATTGTCACCGATGACGATGTCGATGTCCGCAACTGGCAGGATGTAATCTGGGCCATGACAACCCGCATGGACCCGGCCAGGGATACCGTGATGGTCGAGAACACCCCCATTGATTACCTGGACTTTGCCTCGCCGGTCTCAGGTCTGGGCTCCAAAATCGGCTTCGATGCCACCACCAAATTCGACGGCGAAACCACCCGCGAGTGGGGACAGCCAATCAGCATGTCAGACGACGTGAAACAGAAGGTGGATAGTCTTTGGAATGAACTGGGGATTTTTGATTAAAAGAGGCAAGAGGCAAGAGGCAAAAATAGGGTTCGCCCTAAAATGTGCCTGTCAACGTCTCACGAGGATTTACCAAACTCGAATGGA